>NZ_CP083564.1:497500-1105833 GCF_025143985.1 Sulfitobacter sp. W027 | reverse complement strand
CTGATCACCGACACCACCATGCGCGACGCGCATCAGTCGCTTCTGGCGACCCGGATGCGTAGCTTGGATATGATCAAGGTGGCCCCCGCCTATGCCGCCAATCTGCCGCAACTTTTCTCTGTCGAATGCTGGGGCGGCGCGACCTTTGATGTGGCCTACCGCTTTTTGCAGGAATGCCCGTGGCAACGCCTGCGCGATCTGCGCGCGGCCCTGCCCAATGTGATGACCCAGATGCTGCTGCGCGCCTCCAACGGCGTGGGCTATACCAACTATCCCGACAACGTTGTGCAGAAATTCGTGGCCACGGCGGCGAATACCGGCGTCGATGTCTTCCGCGTTTTCGACAGCCTGAACTGGGTTGAGAACATGCGCGTGGCGATGGATGCGGTGGTCTCCTCCGGCAAGGTCTGCGAAGGCACGATCTGCTACACGGGCGACATCTTTGACCCGGATCGTGCGAAATACGACCTTCAGTATTACGTCACGATGGGCAAGGATTTGAAAGCCGCTGGCGCTCATGTGCTGGGCCTGAAAGACATGGCCGGATTGCTCAAACCCGCCCAGGCCCGCGTGCTGGTCAAGGCGCTGAAATCCGAAGTCGGCCTGCCGATCCACTTCCACACCCATGACACCGCAGGCAGTGCCACCGCCACCATCCTCGCCGCCTCCGAAGCGGGCGTCGATGCCGTCGACTGCGCCATGGACGCGCTGTCGGGCAACACCTCGCAGGCGACGCTGGGCACCGTGGTTTCGGCCCTGCAGCACACCGACCGCGACACCGGGATCGACATGAAAGCCGTGCGCGAAATCTCAGATTATTGGGAAGAAGTTCGCGGTCACTATGCCGCCTTCGAGACCGGGATGCAGGCCCCATCCTCCGAAGTTTACCTGCACGAAATGCCCGGCGGACAATTCACCAACCTCAAGGCGCAGGCCGCCTCCATGGGGCTCGACGACCGTTGGCCCGAAGTGGCGCGCACCTATGCGGATGTGAACCAGATGTTCGGCGATATCGTCAAAGTCACGCCCTCCTCCAAGGTCGTCGGCGATATGGCCCTGATGATGGTCTCCCAAGGTCTCACCCGCGCGCAGGTCGAAGACCCCGAGGTCGATGTCTCCTTCCCCGACAGTGTCATCGACATGATGCGCGGGAACCTTGGCCAGCCGCCGAATGGCTTTCCGGCGGGCATCGTCAAAAAGGTGCTGAAAGGCGAGACGCCGAACACCGAACGCCCCGGCAAACATCTGGAGCCTGTCGACATTGAGGCGGTACGCAAGGAACTGTCAGAGCAGCTCGACGGCATGCAAATCGACGACGAAGACCTCTGCGGCTACCTTATGTATCCCAAGGTCTTCCTCGACTACATGGGCCGCCACCGCGTCTATGGCCCGGTGCGCACCCTGCCCACGCATACGTTCTTCTATGGCATGGAGCCGGGGGCGGAGATTTCGGCCGAGATCGACCCCGGCAAGACCTTGGAGATCCGCCTGCAGGCCGAATCCGAGGCCGGTGAGGATGGCGAGGTGAAGGTCTTCTTCGAACTGAACGGCCAGCCGCGGGTGATCCGTGTGGCGAACCGTTTGGTCAAAGACGCCACGGTGCAGCGCCCTAAGGCAGAGGTCGGGAACGCCAACCACATCGGCGCGCCGATGCCGGGGGTTGTGGCCTCTGTCGGGGTTAAGGAAGGGCAGAAGATCAAGGCGGGCGACCTGCTTTTGACCATCGAAGCGATGAAGATGGAAACCGGTCTGCATGCGGAGCGTGATGCGGTCGTAAAGGCCGTGCACGTGCAGGCAGGCGGGCAGATCGACGCTAAGGACCTGTTGGTTGAATTAGAGTAACTGACCCTCGGGCGCGGCACCCCCGCGCCCGAGAACAGGAGCGGGCAATGCATCTTTCTGCGATCACCCTCCTCATCCCTGAGTATGACCCAGCAATCGCCTTTTACTGCGGCGTGATGGGGTTTGATCTGATCGAAGACGTCGATCAGGGCCGCAAGCGATGGGTCCGCGTCGCCCCGCCCGGCGCGCAGACGGGGTTCATCCTCGCCCGTGCCGATGACGACCAGCAAAGGGCCGCGATTGGCAATCAGGGCGCGGGGCGGGTCTGGCTGTTTTTAAGAGCCGATGATTTCGGTGCAGAGTTTGACCGTCTGACAGCTGCAGGTGTCACCTTTGAGGAAGAACCGCGGCATGAGCCCTATGGCAAAGTGGCCGTGTTCCGCGACCCCTTTGGCAACCGTTGGGATCTGCTGGGCGACTAGCCGCCCGCGTCCCCGCGCCGCATTGTCATCGCCCGCCTCTCGGCTATCTTGATGGTTCAGTGAGCCTGAGCGATCCCATGCCTTACGAATGGACAACCCCGCCCCGCGCCAATCCGCAACAGATGCGCCTTTGGCCCCATCAATCCCTGCCCGCGCGCGGCTTTGCGGCCTTTATGTTGGCGACTTTTACACTGGCCATGATCCCAATTTTCGCCATGCTCGGCACGGCCCTCCTCTGGGGTCTGTTGCCTTTTGTGCTATTGGCCTTGGGTGCTGTGTACTGGGCCTTGCAGCACAACCACCGCGCCCGGCAAATCGAAGAGGTGCTCACCCTCGACGACACCACGGCGCGGCTGGTTCATACCACCGCCAAGGGCGAGGTGAAGAATTGGGACTGCAACCGCTATTGGACCCAAGTGAAGAAATACGACGATGACGGCCCGGTGCCGCATTACGTCACCCTGCGCGGCGAGGGCCGTGAGGTCGAGATCGGCGCCTTCCTGAGCGAAGAGGAACGCATCGCACTTTACGACGATCTGTCACGTCATCTGCAGAGTTGAGAATGGGCTATACCCTTTAGTTCTGCACATTTTCGGTTGCAGATTAAAATACAACGACACCGCCTTGGGCGCGTCGGGCCCACTGCACGTATATCGAGTTGCTGCGAGCAGAGGCGTCTTTGGCCGACTGAAACCCTGTAGCCATCCTCACCCAATGTTGAGACCCGGGTCACCGATTGGCATGATAATCGCGAATACGAGGCTGTGTGGCGAACGCTCCATAGACGACTGGCTGAACACCGAATGCTTAATCACTTGGCGCGCCGCAGTCTAACTTCGACCTTATTTTTGGCCAGATCGATATCTACAGTCCACGGGTAAGGTCTGTATTTGAGTCAAATCCACTTAAATTCTTCCAAAAACAGGCCGGTCACCTGTTCTCGATCCCATCCGAGAGTGCAACTCATTAGGGAAGCTAAACATGTCGGAAATAACATCGGGGGGCGCTCGAAAGAGTATCAGCGCCATTACTTCCACGGTGAGATCCGTGAGCGCAAGATCGGCGTTCATGACTGTTGGGTCTCTCGCATTCTTCGCTTTGCTGACCTTCGCGACCATACGGATCGCTGCAGCATTAGTTGATCAGGCAGTAGAGCGCGATGCTTCCCGTCGATCTCTTGAATGGGCTGAATTCGCAATCAGCCAAGCCCCGCAAATTGCAAATCTAGCCGAAGGCCTGCCTATGGAAGCCGAAGACTGGCAAGCGTTTGAAAAGTTAGCCAACTTCTCGGGCGTCTTCCGGTTTAAAATCTTCAGCCCTGACGGCGTGCTTCGCTTCGAATCCGATGATCCCAAAGCCGCAGGTGAAAACCTCGGGAAGCATAACTATCTGGCCTCTACTGTCGTAAGGTCAGGTCAGCCCTATACAACCGTCGAAGATGGACGGGACAAGCCCAACCGCCCTGATCTATACAGCGAGACCTACCTGCCCGTCTTCGACAACGGGCGAATGGTGGCAATTGCCGAAACCTATATGGATCAAACAAACAAAACGGCAGCCGTCAGTGTGGAATACGCCTTTGTCGGGGCGGCAATGGTGGGTATGATCGGCCTGGCACTCTTGTTACCTTCAATCGGCCTTTGGGTCATGTTTCGCCGCCTCAGATCGAATAATGTCGAGTTGAAAAAGTCGCAAACCCGGGCCCAGGCTTCTGACAAGGCCAAAAGCGAATTCATCTCTACCGTCAGCCATGAATTGAGAACCCCCCTGACATCAATCAAGGGCTCTCTTGACATGCTGAACTCGGGAAAGGTCACTGAACTGACCGGACCAGCGCAGCGCCTTGTGGCCATGGCAACTAAGAACGCAAGCATCCTCAATTTGCTCGTCAATGACCTGTTGGATTTCGAGAAGCTGGACACCGGCAACTTGGAGATGAACAAGCGCCCAACTGATTTGGCAATGCTTGTGCGGGATGAACTTGAGACCATTGAGAGCTATGGGACCGGTCAGGATATCAAATATCACTTCAACGGGGATGACAGCGCGTTGCTTGCCCACGTTGATCCCGACAGGATCGCCCAGGTCGTCCGCAATTTGGTGTCAAACGCCGCAAAGTTTTCGCCCGAGGGTGCGAAAGTCGAAGTCTCTGTTCAAGAGCATAACGGATTGGTCCGGGTCGAGGTTAAGGATGCGGGATGCGGTATTTCTGAGGAGGACCAAGATCGTATTTTTGAAAAGTTCACGCAGGTAGATTCGTCAAATACCCGAAAACACAACGGTACGGGCCTTGGCTTGGCCATCTCGAAGGAGATCGTGAACGCTCACGATGGTGAGATTGGGGTTAAAAGTTCAATTGGTAAGGGAAGTGTTTTCTACTTCATCCTGCCAATTGGACTCGAGATCGACGCAGACCCTGCGGTTCTGCAAGAGGTTGCCTGAGACCCGCCCTAAATACTTTTGACAAGATGCCAAATAGGACTTCTCAACTATCGAAACGGATGATCCATTCTGTCCCGGTGCCGCTATCAGGGTTAGTCAAAGCGGGAACAATTAAGTGCGGTGAATAGCAACAACGCCCGCACGGCCGAAGTGCACTCCCAAAGTACTTGCAAGAGCGCACACATGGGGGCAATTCACCAATGCTGTGACTTACAGTCTGGGTATAACACAACCGATAGGGGGCCAGCCCCCACGGCCCCGCCCCCCAATCTCAAACTTTATCTACTGCTTAGCTCAGCCGGTCTTTGATCACTGGCCCAACCGCGCCGAAATCCATCTGGCCGGTGTAGCGCTCTTTCAACAGCCCCATGACCTTGCCCATGTCGCGGATCGAGGTCGCGCCGATTTCGGCCACGGCTTCATCCACGGCGGCGGAGGTTTCGGTGACGCTAAGCTGGCGCGGCAGAAATTCTTCGATCACCTCGACTTCCGCACGTTCGCGCTCTGCAAGGTCCAAACGCCCGCCCTCTTCATAGGCGCGTGCTGATTCTTGGCGCTGTTTGGCCATCTTGCTAAGGATGCCCAGCACTTCGGCATCCGACACGCCGTCGTCCTTGCCTGTGGCCCGGGCGGCGATGTCTTTATCCTTGATCGCGGCATTGATAAGCCGCAGCGTCGAAAGCCGGTCCGCCGCCTTGTCTTTCATGGCCTGTTTCAATGCATCCGAGATGCGCATCCGCAATGACATGGTGGTTTCCTGTGTTTCGCTAAATCCAAGTGTCGCAGCTTACCTGCTCTCTTCGCGCGGAGCAATGGGGGGCGGTGGTAGGTAAGTTGTTGATATTAAACGATATCTCATTTCCCTCCGGCTATTGACCCCGCGCCCGCGCGGGATTAGGTTGCCACCCGTTTACCCGCCCCCCTTCTGCCCGGAGACTGCCCCATGTCCGCGCCCGCTCGCCCCCGCCCAACCGCCTGCCTTGCCCTCGCGGATGGATCGATTTTCTACGGTATGGGGTTTGGCGCGACTGGCCAAACCGTGGCGGAGTTGTGCTTCAACACCGCGATGACTGGATACCAAGAGATCATGACCGACCCGTCTTATGCGGGCCAGATCGTGACCTTCACCTTCCCGCATATCGGCAATGTCGGCACCAACCCCGAAGATGATGAGACCGGCGATCCGGTCGCGGCGGGGATGGTCGTCAAATGGATGCCCACCACGCCCAGCAGCTGGCGCAACATCCAGCCGCTCTCGGACTGGTTGGCCGCGCGTGGCCGCATCGCCATCGGCGGTATCGACACCCGTCGCCTGACCCGTGCGATCCGCCAGCAGGGCGCGCCGCATGCCGCCCTCGCCCATGACCCAGATGGCAACTTTGACATCGAAGCACTGGTCGCTGCCGCGCGCGGTTTTGCCGGTCTTGAAGGCATGGATTTGGCCAAAGACGTAACCTGCGCGCAGACCTACCGCTGGAATGAGATGCGGTGGGCATGGCCCGACGGCTACGCCCCCCAGACCGAGGCCAAGCACAAGGTCGTCGCCGTGGACTACGGTGCGAAACGTAATATCCTGCGCTGCCTCGCCTCTGCGGGCTGCGATGTGACCGTTCTGCCCGCGACCGCAACCTACGACGATATCATGGCACATGAGCCGGATGGCGTGTTCCTCTCCAATGGTCCCGGCGATCCGGCAGCGACAGGGGCCTACGCCGTGCCGATGATCCGTGACGTACTCGAAAAGACAGACCTGCCGGTCTTTGGCATCTGCCTTGGCCACCAGATGCTGGCGCTGGCGCTTGGTGCCACCACCGTCAAGATGAGCCACGGCCACCACGGCGCGAACCACCCGGTTAAAGACTATGACACTGGCAAGGTTGAGATCACCTCAATGAACCACGGTTTCGCGGTCGACGGTCAGTCCCTCCCCGAGGGCGTGCGTGAGACCCATGTGTCGCTTTTTGACGGGTCGAACTGCGGTATCCGCGTCGATGGCCGCCCCGTCTGGTCGGTGCAACACCACCCCGAGGCCAGCCCCGGCCCGCAGGACAGCTACTACTTGTTCGAGCGGTTCAGTGACGCCATGGCGGCCCGCAGCGCTTAAAATTTTCTACATGCTTTGATTGCATAGGCGACTGTTAACTCTCGATTAACGGTCGCCTGCCAGTCTCCTTCCGGAACCTCGACGGGGCACGGAATGAGCAACCTTCGTCTGAAACTCCCAGCACCGCGTATGGCCGCTGCCCCCGCCGGTCGGATGCGGCTGGGTCAGCATCTGATTGCGGCAGGTGCGATTGGGCCCGCTGATCTGCTGCATGGGCTCGAATTGCAACGCCGGATCGACACCCCTTTGGGTGAGGTTCTGGCCGCCGAGGGGTTGGTCTCATCCGAAGACATCGTCAGGGCCCTCGCACGGCAATATGGCGCGCAGCCTGTGGATCTGATCCGCAGCCCCTCTGACCCGCGCCTTTCAGTAAAGATCCCCCTCGCCCTTTGCCTGAGGTTCGGCGCGGTTCCTTGGTTGGAACTTGGCGACCGACTGCTGGTGGCCACAGGGCGACCGGGCGATTTTACCCAGCTTTGCGATGCTTTGGGCGAGAGGGGGGAAACCTTGATGCTTGTCATCGCCGACCCGCAACAGGTGCAGGCCCAGATCGGCAGGCTCTATGCGGCCGACCTTGCGCATCAAGCAGTAAGCCGCGTGCCTGATGCCGAGAGCTGTCGCAACTGGGGCGCAGGCAGCGGAAAACATCAGTATCTGCCGGGCGGTATTTTGATGGCTCTCACGACGCTGCTGGTTCTCTATCCATCAATGTTCCTTGCGCTCGCCCTGATCTGGGCTGCGCTCACCTTGCTTTTAACCAGTGGCCTGAAGGCGGCGGCGCTTTGGGCGTCTCTGACCTGTCCGCGCCCATCGCCGACGCGACCAAGTATCAAAGATCTAAAAGGTTTTCGCCTGCCCCGCGTTTCTGTACTTGTGCCCCTGCTGCGTGAGAAAGAGATCGCGCAGGCGCTCATCGCCCGGCTTTCACGGCTGACCTACCCAAAGTCGCTTTTGGAAGTGGTTCTGGTGTTGGAGGCGAACGACAGTCTCACGCGCGACACGATTGCGCGCACCCCTCTGCCGCCGTGGATCAGCGTTATCGAAGTGCCTGATACAGGGACGCTGAAGACCAAACCCCGCGCCCTTAACTACGCGCTCGACTTCTGCCGCGGCAGTATCATCGGCGTCTGGGATGCGGAGGATGCGCCGGAGCCGGACCAAATCGAGCAGATCGTGACCCGCTTCCATGACGCCCCCGACAACGTCGCCTGTCTGCAGGGGGTTTTGGATTTCTACAACAGCCGCAGCAATTGGATAGCCCGTTGTTTCGCCATTGAATATGCCACCTGGTGGCGGATGGTCCTGCCCGGTGTGGCCCGGCTGGGGCTGGTCGTCCCCTTGGGTGGGACGACCCTGTTTTTTCGGCGGGATATCCTTGAGCGCCTCGGCGCATGGGACGCGCATAATGTGACCGAGGATGCTGATCTGGGCCTCAGACTGGCGCGACGCGGCTATGTCACCGAGCTTATGCCCACCGCCACCTATGAAGAGGCCAACTGCCGCCTCTGGCCATGGGTTCGGCAAAGGTCGCGTTGGCTCAAAGGGTATCTCATTACATGGTGCGTCCATATGCGCAGACCGCGCACCCTGGCAAAAGACCTAGGGCTGATGCGGTTCATCGGCGTCCAGGCGATCTTCCTCGCCACATTCTCGCAATTCGCCCTCGCCCCGCTTCTCTGGTCGCTTTGGTTGAGCTTCTTTGGGCTGCATCACCCGGTCACCGATTGCCTGACACCCCCGTTGATGACAGCGATCTTCACGCTCTTCATTCTGTCGGAACTGCTCAACCTTTGCACCTCAGCTATCGCAGTATCAAAGCGCGGGCATCGGCATTTACTGCCTTGGGTCATCACTCTGCCGCTCTATTTTACTTTGGGGGCTATCGCCGCCCTCAAGGCACTTTATGAGCTCTATCGCAGCCCGCATTATTGGGACAAAACCGCCCATGGCAGCGCCATGCCTCTTTCAAAGACGCGTAGAAAAGTCAGAACTAAAAATCTTCCTCGCGGCGGGCCGCTTCCTGCTTCAACCGGGTCATGAAGGCGACGGAGATATGGGTGCGCAGCGCCTCATCGGCACCGTCCTCGTCACGGGCTTCGATCATCTGGACGATGCGGTCATGTTCGGCCTGCGCAATCTCCCCCCGGCCCTCAACCGCAAGTGATGAGGTCGCCATCAGGGCCATGGAGCGGTGCACAAGGTCAAGCTGCTGCACCAGATAGCGGTTGTGCGACGCCAGATGAATTTGCTTATGAAAGCGTTTATTCGCCCGCGCCAATGCATTAGGGTTGCCCGCAAGCGTGTTATCGGCGTCCACCATTTCGCGCAGCACACGCACTTCTTCGGCGGTGGCATGGCGGGCGGCAAGGCGCGCGGCCAGCCCTTCCAACTCACCACGCACGACATATAGCTCGGCCATCTGGTTGTGATCCAGAGAGGCAACGATTAGGCTGCGCCCATCGCGCATCAAAAGAGACTGCGTCTCAAGCCGTTGTAATGCCTCACGGATCGGTGTGCGCGACACGCCAAAACGCTCGGCCAATTCGCTTTCCACCAACCGATCGCCGGGGCGATAGGTGCCGATGTCGATGGCCTCAAGTATCATCGAATAGGCGTCGGTCGGGCCGGTTTTGGCGTCAGGCATGGGTATCAGTCCTTGAAAGTTGCGCCACCTTACCCACCGCGACCATATGCGCAACCCGGGAGGGCTTGCGCGGCTGCCCGTCTCGGCCTACCTCTGCGCCATGCCGCGCGATGCTTTCTCTCATGTCACCACCTGGGTCTTCGATCTGGACCAAACGCTCTACCCGCCCGAGGCGCGGCTTTTCGATCTGATCGAGGCGCGCATGGTTGACTGGGTTATGCGTGCGATCAAGGTGGATCGGGCCGAGGCCAATCACCTGCGCCAGCACTATTGGCAGACCTATGGCACCACGCTGGCGGGGCTGATGCGTGAACATGGCGTCGATCCCGGCCCCTACCTCACGGATGTGCATGACATCCCGATGGACCGGCTGACCCCCGACCCGCTGCTTGCCCAAGCGATCCGCGTCTTGCCGGGGCGGCGCATCGTCTATACCAATGGCTGCGCTCCCTACGCTGAACGGGTGCTGGAGGCGCGCGGTCTCACCGGTCTATTCGATGCGGTCTACGGCGTCGAACATGCGGATTTCCTGCCCAAACCCGAAGCCGCCGCTTATGATAAAGTCTTTGCCATCGACGGTTTCCAAACCGCTGCCGCCGCGATGTTTGAGGATGACCCGCGCAACCTTGCCGCCCCCCACGCGTTGGGAATGCGCACAGTGCATGTGGCACCCACTCGGGGCGAAGGCGATCACATCCACTACCATACGCAAGACCTTTGCGAATTCCTGACACGGGTGGCGGGCTGATGACTTTTGATTGTGATATCCTGATTTCCGGCGGCGGCATCGCCGGACTGACTGCAGCGGCCGCCTTCGGTGCGGCGGGCTTTGACGTGATCTGCGTCGACCCGACGCCGCCCGTCACCGATGGTGCTGCCAAAGGGGCAGACATGCGCTCCACCGCGCTGCTGCAGCCGGCCCGTCTGCTGCTGGAAGACGCCGGGCTGTGGGACCGCCTCGCCCCCCATGCCGCCGCTTTGCAGATCATGCGAATTGTCGATGCAGGGGGCGAAGATCCGAGCCCCCGCGTCACACGCGAGTTCGACGCCGCCGATATCTCTGATGCCCCCTTCGGCTGGAACTTCCCAAATTGGCTGCTGCGTCGTGAGTTACTCACCCGCCTTAATGAGCTTCCCAAGGTCGATTTTCGCCCCGGCACCGGCACCACGACACTCTTCACCCGGCAAAGCGAGGCCCGCGTGGGCCTGAGCGACGGCAGCCGGATCAGAACACGCTTGGTGATCGCCGCCGATGGGCGCAACAGCCCGATGCGCGAAGCGGCCGGGATCGAGGTTACCACCCGGCGCTACGGTCAAAAGGCGCTGGCCTTCTGCGTCACTCACCCGATCCCGCATGAGAATGTCTCGACCGAAGTCCACCGTTCTGGCGGGCCCTTCACCCTTGTCCCGCTGCCTGACCGCGATGGCATGCCCTGCTCTGCCGTGGTGTGGATGGACGACGGCCCCGCGACCCAAGCCCGCGCAACGCTGGATACCGCCGCATTTGAGGCCGAGGCAACGGCACGCTCGGCCAATCTATTCGGACCACTCACCCTCGCCAGCCCCCGCGCGCTCTGGCCGATCATCAGCCAAGAGGCCAAGCGCCTCTCCGGCGAACGACTGGCATTGGTGGCCGAAGCGGCACATGTGCTGCCCCCCATCGGCGCGCAGGGGTTGAACATGTCGCTGACCGATCTGGCGACGCTGCTAGATTTGGCCCGCAAATCGCCCAGAACGTTCGGCGACGCTGACATGTTGGAGGCCTACCACAAGGCCCGCCACGCAGACATCAGCCTGCGCGTTCGGGGCATTGACCTGCTGAACCGGGCTAGCCAAGCCAGCAGCCCACTTGCCCGCGATGCACGGGCGGCGGCGCTTAATGCGCTCTACGCCCTGCCCCAAGTGCGCAAAATGCTGATGCAAATGGGGCTGGGCCTGCGCCGCTAACGCGCGGCGCAGCCTGTCTTACAAAACCTCGTCGAGCACAGCCGTTAGCCGCGCCACGGTCGCGTCAACATCATAAAGCTTATCCAACCCGAACAGCCCCAGACGGAATGTACGGAAATCATCCGGCTCTCCCACCTGCAACGGCACGCCTGCTGCGATCTGCATTCCCTTGGCGGCAAAAGCCTTGCCGTTTTGCACATCCGGATCGGCGGTATAGCCAACCACCACGCCCGGTGCGGCAAACCCGTCTGCCGCGACCGAAGTCACCCCGCGCGCCGCCAGAGCCTGCCGCACCGCTTCACCCAATCGCCACTGCGCTTCTTTCAACCGGTCAAACCCATAATCGCGGGTCTCTTTCACTGTATCACGGAACAGCCGCAGCGCATCCGTCGGCATGGTCGCATGATAGGCATGCCCCCCCGCCTCATAGGCTTTCATGATGTCACGCCACTTGCGCAGGTCGATGGCGAAACTATCCGATGTGGTCTCGTTCAACCGCGCCTCCGCCCGCGCGGACATCATCACCAGCCCAGCGGAAGGCGACGCGCTCCACCCCTTCTGCGGTGCCGAGATCAGCACATCGACGCCAAGCGCCTTCATATCCACCCAGACACAGCCCGAGGCGATGCAATCGAGCACCATCAGCGCGCCGACCTCATGCGCCGCCGCGGCCATCGCTTCGATATAGTCATCAGGCAGGATCATGCCCGAGCTGGTCTCGACATGCGGCGCGAAGACCACCTGCGGCTTCTGTTCGCGGATCGCGGCAGTGACCTCGTCGATCGGCGCAGGCGCAAAGGGGGCGGGGCTGGCATTGCCCTGCATCCGTGCCTTCATCACCTCGGCGCTCTTGGTCAGATCGGCGCTTTCGATGATCTGGCTCCAACGATAGGAAAACCACCCGTTGCGCACGACCAACACGTCTTGGCCCCGCGCAAACTGCCGCGCCACGGCTTCCATCGCATAGGTGCCGCCACCGGGCACCAGCGCCACGGCATCGGCGTTATAAACCTCGCCCAGCCAGTCCGAGAGGTCGCGCATGACCTGCTGAAACTCTGCTGACATGTGGTTGAGCGAACGGTCGGTGAAAACCACGCTGAATTCATCAAGCCCTGTAGGGTCTACCGTGTCGAGCAATGCCATCGTTCTTCCTCCATCTTTCGATCAAAGGCATATGGCCCGCCGCCACAAAAGGCAATTGACGGCTAAAGCGGCCCCGGCAAACGTTCTTCGCTCAAAAGCACATTGGCCTCCACCTCCCCCGCGCCGGGCAGGGTCATGATGCGCCGCCTGAGCACACGTTCAAAATCCGGCAGGTCGCGCGCCACGACTCTTAACCGATAGTCGAAAAGCCCTAATACATGTTCAACCGTTTGCACTTCGGGAATAGCACTCACCGCCCGCTCGAAATCCTCCAAACTCACCCGCCCCCGCGTGGCCAGTTTGATGCCCAGGAAAACGGTCACACCAAATCCCAAAGCCTCGGCATTCAGCCGCAACCGCCGCCCGACGATTGCGCCACCCCCCTCCAACCGCCTGATGCGCCGCCACGTTGCAGGCTGCGACAGACCAAACCGCCGCCCCAAGGCACTCGCACTCTGCGTCGCATCGCGTGCCAAGGCGCGCAGCAACGATCGGTCAATCTCATCAAGTTCAATCACAGCGGCAGCCCCTCCTGCGTCTTGATCCGCGCTACATGCATCAAGGCCTCAATCTCGGCGATATGTGGCAGGGTGAGGATACGGCTGCGGTATATCTGCTGATAATGTGTCATGTCCCGCGCGATAATCGACAACCGCAGATCGACCCGGCCCAGAAACGTTTGAAGCTCGATCACCTCAGGCACCTGTCGCGCCTCTGCCATGAATATGTCGAAGGCATTGGCCTGCGTCTTGTCCAGCGTTACCCGCAAGGACACCTCCAAGGCATAGCCAAGCGCCGCCCAATCGATCACCACCCCGCTGCCCTGCACGATCCCCTGATCCTGCAACCGCGCAATCCGCCGCGCGGCCTTGCCTGCCGTGATGTTACACCGCTCCGCCAACTCGCCGGGGCTGAGGCTAGGCTCCGCCTGCCAATAGCGCAAAATACGGCGATCCAGATCATCAAGCATGATTTTTCCATTTTTGCGTCGTCAGGCGAATAACTATCTTCATTCTTTCACAAATACCTCTGCGATGACAATGGTTCCTAGACGCGACATCGCTATGGTGAACCCCAGATAGAGATCAACCAAAGGACAATATCATGCGCGTTTATTATGACCGTGACTGCGATGTGAACCTCATCAAAGACAAGAAAGTAGCGATCCTCGGCTACGGCTCCCAAGGCCACGCCCATGCGCTGAACCTGCGCGATTCCGGTGCCAAGAACCTCGTCGTCGCTCTGCGCGAAGGCTCTAAATCCGCCGCAAAGGCCGAAGGCGAAGGGCTCAAGGTCATGGGCATCGCCGAGGCTGCCGCTTGGGCCGACCTGATCATGTTCACCATGCCCGATGAACTTCAGGCTGAAACCTACAAGAAATACGTGCATGACAATATCCGTGAGGGTGCCGCCATTGCATTCGCCCACGGCCTGAACGTTCACTTCGGCCTGATCGAGCCGAAAGAAGGCGTCGACGTGATCATGATGGCCCCCAAAGGCCCCGGCCACACCGTGCGCGGCGAATACACCAAAGGCGGCGGCGTTCCCTGCCTCGTGGCCGTGGACAAAGACGCCTCCGGCAAGGCGCTGGAAATCGGCCTGTCCTATTGTTCCGCCATCGGTGGCGGCCGTTCGGGCATCATCGAGACCAACTTCCGCGAAGAATGCGAAACCGATCTCTTCGGTGAGCAGGCCGTGCTCTGCGGCGGTCTGGTTGAGTTGATCCGCATGGGCTTTGAGACACTGGTCGAAGCGGGCTACGCCCCTGAGATGGCCTATTTCGAGTGCCTGCACGAAGTGAAGCTGATCGTCGACCTGATCTATGAAGGCGGCATCGCCAACATGAACTACTCGATCTCGAACACGGCGGAATATGGCGAATATGTCTCAGGCCCCCGCATCTTGCCTTACGACGAGACCAAGAAGCGCATGAAAGACGTGCTGACGGACATCCAGAACGGCAAGTTCGTGCGCGACTTCATGCAAGAAAACGCCGTGGGCCAGCCCTCGTTCAAAGCGACCCGTCGCATCAACGACGAGCACCGCATCGAACAGGTCGGCGCCAAGCTGCGTGAGATGATGCCGTGGATTTCCGCAGGCAAGATGGTGGACAAGGCCAAGAACTGAGCCATTTCCACCTATAGAGAAGACGACATCGACCCCGGCCTCGCGCCGGGGTCTTTGCCTTTACGACGGAGCCCCGATGAACACCACGCCTCAGATCAACCGCACCAGCTGGCTGTTGATCGCCATTCTGGGCTTTGTCTGGGGTGGCACCTTTCTGGCCATCGAAATTGCCCTTACCGGCATCACGCCCTTCTGGCTCGCCGCCTCTCGGATCGGGTTTGCCTCGGTGGTGATGCTTGCGCTATGGGCCGTGCGAGGTTTTGCGCTTTTTACCGAGCGCCCCACCCACGGGAACATCGCGACCCTGATCACTATCGGCATTATCAGCTCGGCCCTGCCATTCTCACTGCTGGCTTGGGGTCAGCAATATGTGACCTCTGGTTTTGCCGGGGTGACCATGGCTTCGGTCGCGCTGATCGTTCTGCCGATGGCACATTTCTTATTACCGGGCGAACGGATGACCCCGCGCAAAATTGGCGGGTTTGTCATCGGCTTTGTCGGCGTGGTGGTGCTGATCGGCGGCCAGGCCTTTGAAAGCACGGGTGCCGCGATGGAGACTGCGGGGCGTATCGCCTGCGTCGGCGCGGCATCGTGCTATGCCATCAGCTCGATCCTCATGCGCCGCCTGCCGTCGGTAGACCCGATCGGATTGGCCACAATCCTGATGCTGATCGGCGCCAGTATCATGCTGCCCGCCGCTTTTCTGAGCGAAGGCCCGCCGCCCCTGCCCGCGCCTGAAATATTGGGTGTGTTGGCCTTTCTTGGCCTCGTCCCTACAGCAGGCGCAGCTTTCCTGCGGGTCTATGTGGTGCGCACCGCTGGGCCGGTCTTCATGTCCCTGGTGAATTACCAAGTTCCGGTTTGGTCGGTCCTTCTGGGTGCGCTGGTACTGTCAGAGCCGCTCCCGATGTCGCTGCTCTATGCGATGGTTCTGATTCTCGCCGGGGTAGGGCTCAGCCAATATGGCGCGCTGACACGGCTGTTCCGACGCGCCTGAGGCAGCCTAGCTGCCCACCGCCACGTTCACCGCATCGACCACACTGTCCACGGCACGCTCCATCAGCGTCGCATCTTCGTGCTCTGCCATGACACGGACCAAGGGCTCGGTGCCTGACTTGCGGATCAACAGCCGCCCGCTCTGGGCCAGCTCGGCCTCAGCCTGTGCGATGGCGGCCTTGACCTGTGTGTCCTCCAGCGGGGTCTGACCCGACGAGAAACGCACGTTCTTAAGCAATTGTGGCACAGGGTCGAATTGATAGAGCAGTTCCGAAGCAGGTTTGCCCGAACGGACCATCTCAGCCAGAAACTGCATCCCGGCCATAAGGCCATCGCCCGTGGTCGCATGATCAGTCATGACGATATGGCCAGACTGCTCCCCACCAAGGTTAAAGCCCCCTTCGCGCATCCGTTCCACCACATAGCGGTCGCCTACAGCGGTCCGTTCCAACCGCAGACCGCGATCATCCAAAAACCGCTCCAACCCGAGGTTGCTCATCACCGTGGCCACAAGCGCCTTGCCGGCAAGCCGGTCTTCCTCGGCCCATCGCGCCGCCATCAGTGCCATGAACTGATCGCCGTCACCGATGCGGCCGTTCTGGTCGATCAAGATCACCCGATCCGCATCGCCATCAAGGCAAATCCCCAGGTCCGCCCCATGGGCCACCACCGCCTCGGCTGCAGACTGGGGCTGGGTCGAGCCACAGCCGTCGTTAATATTCAGACCATTGGGCGCCACGCCCACGGGGATCACGGTCGCGCCCAATTCCCACAGGGCCATGGGCGCCACGTGATAGGCGGCCCCATGGGCGCAATCGATTACAACCTTCAGCCCATCAAGACGCATCTGGCGCGGGAATGAGGATTTAACCCGTTCGATATAACGGTAACGGCTGTCGTCGATCCGCTTGGCGCGCCCGATTTTCGCGGGGGCCGTAGGCTCCACCCCTTCGGCGACCAATGCCTCGATCTCCTGCTCGACTTGATCGGAGAGCTTGAACCCATCCGGCCCGAAGAATTTGATGCCATTGTCATTGGCCGGATTGTGGCTGGCCGAAATCATGACCCCCAAATCGGCCCGCATGGAGCGGGTCAAAAGCCCAACCGCAGGCGTCGGGACCGGGCCCAGCAGCAGCACATTCATCCCCGTGCTGGTCAGCCCTGCAGTCAGCGCGTTTTCAAACATATAGCCGGAAAGCCGGGTGTCTTTTCCGATGACCACGCGGTGGACTGCGTCTTTCTCGCGGCGGAAATAGCGCCCCACTGCAGCACCAATATGCAGCGCCATATCCGCAGTCATCGGGTGGATATTGGCCGTGCCACGCACGCCGTCTGTACCAAAAAGTTTTGTCATAATTGTTTTCCTGCTAGTGCTGCACGGTAAAGCGCAATTGCCTGAATGGTTTGCGCCACATCATGGACGCGTAAGAACTGGATTCCGTGATTCAATGCTGCCAACGCCACGGCGATAGACCCCGGAGCGCGGTCTTCCCCCGCCGCACCGCCGCCAATCGTGCCAATGAACCGTTTGCGCGAGGCGCCCAGCAAGACCGGCACGCCCAGACTGTGAAATAGGCTCAAACGGGAGAGCAGCGCGAGGTTGTGCTCCAACGTCTTGCCAAAACCGATGCCGGGGTCGGCGAGGATGTTATGGCGCGCGATGCCCTGCGCCTCCAGCGCTGTGATCCGCTCGGCCAGATAATCATAGACATCCAGCAGCACGTCATCATAGCGCGGGTCGCGCTGCATCGTGGCCGGGTCACCTTGGGCGTGCATCACACAGACCGGGAGACCCCGCGCGGCGCAGAAGGGCGCAAGGGCCGGATCAAAGGTCAAGGCAGCCACGTCATTGATTAAATCCGCCCCAGCCGTCACCGCAGCCTCGGCCACAGCGGCCTTGCGGGTGTCGATGCTGATCGCCCCCGCCCCGGCAGCGCGCAGCCCTTCGATGACCGGCACAATACGCGCGATTTCCTTGTCTTCGGGGACCGTCTCAGCGCCGGGGCGGGTTGATTCCCCGCCGACGTCGAGCATATCGACCCCAGCCGCGCGCATCGCCACGCCTGCCGCTACCGCGACCTGCGGATCGGCGTGGCGGCCACCATCAGAGAAGCTGTCAGGCGTGGCGTTAAGGATGCCCATAACACGCGGGCGGTCGAGAGTGAGCCCGGCGATGGGTCTGCGCGCTGCGGTCAACGCTTCTAGCGCCTCAATGGGCAAGTCCTTAGCCGTTATCACCTGCGGTGCGCGCGCGCGCGCCAGCACCTCAACATGGGTGAACCAACCCCAACCCCCGGCAAGGGTTTGAGCCTCCTGAGGCCGCGCAGGGCCGATTTGAACGAGTGGTCGATAATAGTCCGTCATCAAACGGTCTCCGCGCTGTCGACGGAAAGAACCCGCGTGGGCAATTCTACACTCTCGGGCAACTCTGCGCCGATCAACACCAGTTCCGTCGCTCCAGAGCTCACCGCGAACCATGCCGCTAAGGCAGGTGCGTCACTCGGCGCGGCGGCGGGGCCGTCGACGGCATCAAGGACGATGCGCGAAGGGGCCCAGATGCTTAGCTGCCCGTTCTTCATCGCCCAGTCCAACTCAGTCCGACTGCCAACGACTACGCAACGGGGATCACGGGCGGAAAGCATCCACGCATTCTGTTCAATCGCCAAAAGGTCGATATGGTGCTGCGCTTTCGCTTGACCGGCCTGCGGCGCGGCAGTGGCAGGCGGACCGACGCAGAGGATCACGGGCTCTGCTGCGGCTTCCAACTGGTCCAACCATGCGGGCAGCCAAGGGGACGTAATCGCCGCATTGGAAAGGTAAACCACGCGCGGCTGCGGTGTCTCAATGGCGGGCTCCTGCGCCGCGCTATCGCCGCCCCGCGCGCGTACGATCTCAACCCCAAGAGCACCCGGGCCACGGTCCAGTTTCTCGATCCGCACGAAGACCCGCATCGCCTGCGGCTCGATCAGGATTCGATCAGCCACCCGTTCGGCCAGCGTTTCCAACAGATTGAGCCGCTCGGCAGCAAGTTCCGCCGCAATCGCCTCGGTCACGCGGTCATAGGAAAGGATGCGGTCCACGTCATCGTCAACGGCCCCCGTGAGGGGGGCCACCTCGACGACCACATTAAAACAGACCCGCTGCGTCACATCCCGCTCGGCCTGAAAAGCGCCGATTTCGACCTCAATGATATGATCACGCAGGGAAATACGGTCGCGCGGCTCGGGGCCGGCCATGGTCTCGGCCCGCTCAGAGGGGTGGGCAAAGGCAAGTCGGATTTCGTCGGACATCGGCAGCGCCTATCGGATCAGGGTAACTGGCCCCTCCGGGGGCGCTTTGGTGCACATCTAGCAGGCCCACCGACGGCAGGCCAGCACCCGAAAGCATTTGCGTACCCTGCCCTCAGTTTGAGGCGGTTTTCCACGTGTGGCGGTAGAAGAGATGCTGCCCGATCCGTGCGGTCTTGGTATAGACCCGCGCCCAATTGGGGTTCACGGCGGTGGTGTGGTAGTGGGTCGCGCCATCGGTCAGCTTGGGCGCGGTACCCTCGATGATCGCACGGGCTACTTTAGAGACACGGGCAAAGGCGCGCGGCTCGTTGATGACTTCTTTGTTGCCATCGCAGGTATAGGTAAACTGACACTGATACTTACGGCCCGTACCTTGGTTGATCACGCCGCAGAGCGTGCCGGGGAAGCGGGCGGATTTGACACGGTTCATGATCACTTCGGCCACGGCGAACTGGCCTTTGACCGTCTCACCGCGCGCTTCAAAGTAAAGCGCTTCGGCAAGGCACTGCAACTCGGCGCTGCCTTCGGCTTTCGGCTGGCTGTCGATCCAAGCTTTGGAGAATTTCACATCCGTCTCGCTGGCCGAAGCGGGCTGTGCGACCATTTCTTGAAGACGGGCAGCGCCTGCAGACTTCAGACCTTGAATTTCGATCTGCGCAAGATCGCTTGCGCTTTCAGAACTGGCCTGAACGGCGAAGGGAGCGCTGCAAAGAGCAACGGAAAGCGCAAAAGAGATCGACCGGATAAAACGCATTATGCGCCTCGCATCATTGTTAGGGCTGCGGGGCGGATAGCCAAAAGGTTCCCGGTGGTAAACCCAACCGGACATTATGTGCAGAAACCCGCCGAATTATGGTATAAGTTGGGCCAGAGCCCGCCGTTCCTACCCGATCTTGTGGGCGATGGCGAGCTGGGCGGCGGCCAAACGTGCAACCGGTACGCGAAACGGCGAGCAGGAAACGTAATCGAAGCCCGATTCGCGGCAAAATGCGATGGATTCGGGGTTGCCGCCATGCTCGCCACAGATCGAAAGAGTGATCCCGGGCTGCGCTTTACGGCCCCGCGCCGCGCCAAGTTGCAGCAATTCCCCCACCCCATCGGTGTCCAAAACGTGGAACGGATCCTCGGGGTAGACCCCCTGCTGGACGTAATTCGACATGAAACGCCCCGCATCGTCGCGTGACAATCCATAGGTCATCTGCGTGAGGTCGTTGGTCCCAAAACTGAGAAAGGCACAATGCGGCGCGATTTCCTCGGCACGCAAACAGGCGCGCGGGGTCTCGACCATCACGCCGAGACGATAAGTGAAGCTCGCGTCGCGCTCACTGCGCACAGCAGCGGCGATCGCATCGACCGACGCCTTGACCAGTTCCACCTCACGCCGGGCGCTGACCAGTGGGATCATGATCTCCGGCACCACAGGCTCCCCATCCCGGCTGGCCTCAATGGTCGCTTCAAAGATCGCACGGGCCTGCATTTCGTAGATCTCCGGCACCGTGACCCCGAGACGTACGCCGCGCAGGCCCAGCATCGGGTTGTATTCCGTCATCGCCGCCACGCGCCGCGTCACATCCGACATCTGCAGCCCAAGGGCTTCGGCCAGTTCGCGTTGTCCGGCTTTGTCAGAGGGCAGAAATTCATGCAACGGTGGATCGAACAGGCGAATGCAGACGGGTTGGCCCTGCATGATGCGGAAAAGCTGAGTGAAATCATCGCGCTGCATGGGCAGCAGACGCTCCAACACCGCGCGGCGGTCTTCGCCGCTTTCGGCAAAGATCATCTCGCGCATCACCGTCAGGCGACCGGGCTCAAAAAACATATGCTCGGTCCGGCACAGGCCGATGCCATGGGCGTTGAAATTGCGCGCGGTCTGCGCATCGGCTGGCGTGTCGGCATTGGCGCGAATGCCGATGTCGGCCACATCCTCGGCCCAGCCCATCAACCGTGTGAAAGTATCATCAAGTGCGGCTTCCTGCATCTTGGCCGCCCCGGCCAAGACTTGCCCGGTCGAGCCGTCGACGGTGATCTGATCCCCTTCGACAAAGACCCGCCCGTCAGGGGCGATGATCTGCCGCTGGGTCACGACAAAGCGCATGTTCGACGCACCGACGACGCAGGGCAACCCCATGCCGCGCCCGATCACCGCCGCATGGCTGGTGATCCCGCCGCGTTCGGTCAGCACGGCGGCAGCGGCATGCATGCCGCGAATATCCTCAGGCGACGTCTCGCGCCGGACAAGGATGCAAGGCTCCCCCCGCGCGGCGCTGGCCTGCGCGTCGCTGGCCGAAAAGACGATCCGCCCCGTCGCGGCACCCGGGCTGGCGGCGATGCCGCGCCCGATCACGTCACGTTTGGCGCTTGGGTCAACCTGACGGTGGAGTAGTTCCGACAGCGTGCGCGGCTGCACCCGCATCAGGGCTTCTTCGCGGCTAATGATCCCCTCATCCGCCAGCGCCACGGCGATCCGTACCGCCGCGCGAGAGGAGCGCACCACTTTCACCCCATCCAGAATATGCAGCTTGCCTTGATCGATCACAAACTCGACCTGCATCTCGGCTCGGAGACGTCTGCGCATCAGCGCCGCGTGCTCTTTTAGCTCAGCAAAAGCCTCAGGCACCAGTTCTTCCAACGACGGACCGCGCGGATCGCGGGTGAGATACATCGCTGCGGCATCACCCTCCAACGCATCGCGGCCTTGGCTTTGGCTGAGGTATCGCCCGGTGATCTGTGGCAGGCCGGTATCGCTATCGACCAGTTGCAACACACCCGAGCCGCACTGACCCTGCCCCACGCCAAAGGCCATTTCCTGAACCACCAGCCCCAGCCCCGCATCCGCAGGCGCGCCCTTAGCCTGCCGGAGCAGCCGCGCGGAGGTGCCGTTCCACGCCCGCGCCATGGAGCGCAGCACAGCGGCAAGCTGGGTCGCCGGGTCTTGGGGGAAACGCTCTTCCGTCTCGGCCTCGTAAGCGCGCAAGGACGCCATCAGCGCCGCGCGGCCATCGCCGTTCACATCGTCGAACATATCCGGATCCAGCCGCGCGACATTGACCGCATAGGACTGCACGAACCGCGAATAAAGCGCCGCTGCCGGGCCTTCACCGATGGTGCCCGCGTAGCTTTCAAAGAGCGCATCGTTGATCCCGATGTTCAACACCGCCCCCGGCCCGCCCCAATCAGGGTCTTGGCTGGAGGGCCGCACACAAAGAAGCGCCCCTTTGGGGAACTGATCGACCACTCCCTGCACATCAGGCATCTGCCCCCGCGCGATCTGCTGCACCGCGTCAAAGGACAGCGCAATGGTCCGTGGCACCGGCAGGTCGAGCCGCACTAGACGTTGCAGGCATTTGGCCCGCCCGCCGTGGGTGGTATTGGCAATCGGCGCGGTGGGGGTCACCAGCGTGGTATGGGGATCATTCTGCACTGCGGCACCTTAATCGTTCCGGTGCAGCATAGGGGTTGAGGCAGAAGGGGCAAGTGATCTCGCCCCCTCAGCGGTCAGCCGTCCAGTTTAGTCAAGTCCGCCACGGCACTACAGATCGTGCGAATGCGGCTCAGCAGATTAAGCCGGTTGCGCCGCACCGTGGGGTTCTCGGCATTGACCTGCACCGCCTCAAAAAACGCATCGATCGGTCCGCGCAATTCGGCCATCGCCGCCATCGCGGTGGAGAAATCCTGCTCTGCCATCGCCGGGGTGATCTTGGCCTCGGCCTTGTCGAGCGCGGCGAAGAGGTCTTTCTCGGCCTCCGTCTCGGCAAACTTCGGATCAGCGCCGAAGGAGTACTCCACGCCGTCGGCCTCTTCGGCTTGGCTGAGGATGTTGTTGGCGCGTTTGAAGCCTTGGATCAGGTTCTCGCCGTCGTCGGTTTTCAACGTCTCCGACAGGGCGCGGGCGCGCTTGACCAAGAGGGTCAGGTCGTCACTGCCGTCCATGGCGATACAGGCGTCGATGACGTCGTGGCGGATGCCTTGGTCGCGGAGGTAGACTTTGAGACGGTCGTGAATGAAGGAGAGGATACCGTGATGCAACTGATTAGTTGCGCGAACCGCCTTACGCCCCTTGCTTGCCTTCTTCCGCTTATTGCCCTTGGGGAAAATCTCGTTCGCAATATCGTCTTGAGCAGTCTCACCATCGTACTCCGCGATGTCGGAAGCATGAGATAGTGGAAAGCTCGAGTAATGTTCGATCAACTCATCTATCAGCTCTGAGGTACTCTCATCGATAATCTTGGGGCTTATATCTTTCTCCAGTTGATACTTTGCCTGATAGAGGGCGGCGCGTGCATCTTGGCCGCAAAAGTCTTCAGTCTTTGATATCTCGCGGAAAAGATTTGCAAAGGCGTCCAAAACCTCGTCGGTCTTCGCAATTGGGTATTGGCCAACACCGTGGCGCAAAACCGGAATCAAGCTTGAAGAAACATCGTTCTCCACCAAAATCCGGATCACACCCAAAGCCGCACGCCGCAGCGCAAAGGGGTCCTTGCTCCCGGTGGGCTTCTCATCAATCGCCCAGAACCCAGTCAGCTTGTCGATCTTCTCAGCCAGCGCCACGGCAATGGAAACCGGCGCTGTCGGCACATCATCAGACGGTCCCAGCGGCGCGTAGTGATCCTTGGCCGCATCGGCGACGGCGTCTGACAGTCCAGCCTTGCGCGCGTAGTAGCTGCCCATAAGGCCCTGCAATTCGGGGAACTCGTAGACCATCTCGGAGCTGAGGTCTGCCTTGGCGACGCGCGCTGCCTTCTCGGCCTCCTCGGCGTCAGCCCCGACCAAAGGCGCAAGCTCACGTGACAGGGTCGCCATCCGGTCGATCAACTCGGCCTGTGTGCCCAACTTGTTGTGGAAGGTGACGTTTTCCAGCGCCTTGACCCAAGTCTCCATGGCGCCCTCAGCGGTCACGGTGCGCAGGTCGTTGTCCCAAAAGAACTTCGCATCCGACAGCCGTGCGCCGAGCACTTTTTCGTTGCCCGCAAGGATCGTCGCGCCATCATCGGTGGTGGTGCGGTTGGCGACGGTGACGAAGCGTTCAATCTGGCCAGACTTCGGATTGCGAACCGAGAAGAACTTCTGGTGTTCTTTCATCGATGTCTGCAGCACCTCGGGCGGCAGGCCCAAGAAATCTTCGCCGATGCGGCCCATCAGCACGACGGGGTATTCCACCAATCCGGCGACCTCGGCCAGAAGCCCTGCGTCTTCGACTACTTCCAATCCGGCGGCGAAGGCCATGTTGGTGGCGTCATGCCAGATCGTATCGGCCCGCGCGGCGGGGTCGAGCACGACATGGGCGCGGGCGAGTTTGGTTTGGTAGTCCTCAAATCCCGAGACTTCGATCTCGTCCGGTGCAAGGAACCGGTGGCCGCGTGTGGTGTTGCCAGCCTCAATGCCGTCTACTGTCAGTGGCACGACCTCGGCCCCGGCCTCATCGCTGATGATACAGAGGATCGAATGCAGCGGGCGGACCCATTTGAGGCTGCCCGTGCCCCACCGCATCGATTTCGGCCACGGGAAATTGCGGATGGTCTGTTCCAGCACCTCTGCCACGATCTCAGCCGCCGGGCGACCCGGCTTTTCGATCTTGGCAAAGAGGATCTTGCCTTTGGGCGTGTCGCGTTCCTCGAGCTGATCGCGGGTCAGACCGGCACCGCGTAAAAACCCTTCGATGGCTTTTTCGGGCGCGTCGGCTTTCGGGCCTTTACGCTCTTCGACCTGCCGCGGGCTGGCGGCAAGCATGTCGCCAAGTGCTAGCGTCAACCGGCGCGGGGTGGTGAATACGGCGGCGGAGCCATAGGTCAGACCGGCCTCGACCAAACCGTTTGTCACCAGCTTTTGCAGGTCTTCACCAGCACGTTTCTGCATCCGCGCAGGAATTTCTTCGGAGAAAAGTTCAATCAGCAGATCTGGCACGGGCGGCCCCCAATTCTTGCCGCGACGGCGGCGTCTCATCGGGGGCTTGGATAACGAGTGCTAGGCGGAGGGTCTAGCCCCCCGCCTAGCGTTTAATCCAACAAGGTGCGGATATCGGGATCGGAGAATTTCGGCACCACGCGGTAACCCGCTTCGACAAAGTTATAAACCGCAAAGCCGATCAGCCCCAGCCCTGCCCCGCCTAGGAGGAATCGCCCAAAGGCCATACCGCGCAGGTCCTGCAGCGCCTTGCCCAAACCGCCCGCCTGTTCGGGGTTGGCGGTCAGTGCTGCATAGCCCAGCGAAAAGGCCACAAGGGCGAGCATGATGCCATAGATCACAAGGCCCACGGTCACGATTGGATCAATGCTTTCGGTGAATTGGGTGCGCGCCAGATGGCCCTTATACTTGCCGCTCCAGCCCTTATAGGCGTAATAGACCCCCGCGCCGAGCAAAATGAGAGCGCCAGCAGCGACGATATAGCGCCCAGCCGGCATTGCCATCAACTTTTGCGTCCAGTCCTGCGTGGTGTCCCCCCCCGAATTCTTGCCACTGAGTGCCAATGCGAAGACAGCGATACCGATGCCGCCGTGAATCAGGCCGGTTGTGATCTGCCCCAACCGCGCGACAATGCCTTTCAGGTCGGTCCCATGGTCTTCGACATCTTTCACACCGGCTGCCACGCGCCAAACCAGATATGCCAACAGTCCCAGTCCGATAGCGAATAGGGCGGGCACGCCATAGGGCTCATCACGAAGGGCCGCCAGCGCGTCTTTGGTGCCTGAGGCTTGGGTTGATTTGAAGGCCGCCAAAAAGGCCAGCCCGCCGACGATTGAGTAGATCACGCCCCGCGCGCCGTAGCCCGCTCGCATTACCCACTTCAGTCCTTCATGTGATTTGTCTGTCACCCGTGCCCCCATTCTAATGGAGAATAAGCGTTCGGCGCGGGCAAAAGGTTCCGCGCTATTTTCTGCGCGGAACCATTCTTAGCTTAGTTCGCAGGCTGCTCCGGGCAGGCTTCGCCCACCACGGTGCCATCATATGACTTCTCACCGCAGTCGTTAAGCTCGTGCCAGACATAGCCGCGCCCGTCGTCGGTCAGTGCCACGATCCGGTCGACGCCGTAATGCACGTTCTTGCCGCCAAGGAAGGTCAGCGCGGTGCCAGCCTCAATCTCGGCCCCGATGGCCGGAGCGTCGAAACAATCGAACCAGCCCGGCGCGTTACGCGGATCGGTGTGATTGGTCATCTCATAGGTCTCGGTTGCCATGGCAAGGCTGATGTCATGCTCAAAACAAGCGCGGAACCGGATCGGAGAGCTGTCAGCGTCGATGGCCCGCAGGTTGCTCGCGGCGATCTCTTCCGCCTCCTGCGAGGTCAGCGAGACCAGTTCGACCTTGGCCCCGGGCACCTCGTGATAAAAGCCGTAGACCTGCAAATAATAAAGGGCAGCCCCGGCGACCAGCGCAGAAACAAGGATCACAATACCGACAACCTTGCCGCTCATGCCGCGCTTTCCGCTTCAGGCGTCCAACCGCCTGCGCGGGTCTGCACGAAGGCATCGGCGCATTGTTTGGCCAAGGCCCGCACCCGCCCGATATAGGCCTGCCGCTCGGTGACCGAGATCACGCCGCGCGCGTCGAGCAGGTTGAAGATATGGCTGGCCTTGATGCATTGGTCATAGGCCGGATGCGCCATGACAATGCGCTTGCCGGTTTTTGGATCTTCGACGGGCTGTTCGAGGATGAACTGGCAATGTGCCTCGGCCTCATTGAACTGATCCAGCAGCACTTCGGTATTAGCGGTGTCAAAGTTCCAGCGCGCGAATTCCTCTTCGGTCTGTTTGAACACATCGCCATAGGTCAGCGGGATCGGCGCGTCGGGGCTGTTGAAGGGCATGTCCATCACGTGATCGACCCCCAGCACATACATGGCCAAACGCTCCAACCCATAGGTCAGCTCACCCGAGACGGGGTGGCAGTCGTGGCCGCCGACCTGCTGAAAATAGGTGAACTGGCTGACTTCCATACCGTCGCACCAGACCTCCCAGCCCAGCCCCCACGCGCCCAGCGTCGGGCTTTCCCAGTCATCCTCGACAAAGCGGATGTCATGCAGCGCCATGTCGATGCCGATGGCCTCAAGCGAACCGAGGTACAGCTCTTGCAGGTTGGGCGGGCTCGGTTTGATGAGCACTTGATACTGATAGTAGTGCTGCAAGCGGTTGGGGTTCTCACCATAGCGCCCATCAGTAGGGCGGCGCGAAGGCTGCACATAGGCCGCGGCCCAGGGCTGTGTACCAAGGCTGCGCAGCGTGGTGGCCGGGTGAAAGGTGCCAGCGCCCACTTCCATGTCATAGGGTTGCAGGATCGCGCAGCCCTGCCGCGCCCAATAGCTCTGCAATGCAAGGATGATCTCTTGAAAAGAGCGTGGTTTCTGCGCCGCGTCAGACATGGTGATTGCCCCTTAATGATGCGCGCCTTTCCTACGTCTGCAATCCATGGGGGTCAATCGCAGCTTTGTGAGAAATTCGCCGCCTTTGCCATGGCATTTGCGCCGCTTTCCGGCGTAATCTGGCTCGGATTTGGTTTTGCGAGAGTTGAGTGACGATGAAGCGATTTCTTTTTGCCCCCGTGGCGATGTTTTTGGCCCTGAGCCTGTCTTGGGCCGGGCTTGCACGGGCGCAATCGGCAGAGGATGTCGTTTGGGTACAGATCGAAGCGCAACCGTCATTGGCAGAGGCCACAGATCGTGCGCGCGCCTATGAAACCCTGTTGGATGACGTGAACGGTTTCTCCTTGGGTGGCGGCTGGTATGGCATCGCCGTTGGCCCCTACCGCCGCGCGGATGCGGAACTGGTGTTGCGCAGCTATGTGCGCGACGGTCTGGTGCCGCGTGACAGTTTCATCCAGCAGTCAGATCGCTTTCGTCAGCAGTTCTGGCCCGTGGGTGCCAATGTGCTTGAAACTGGGGTAATCGACGCGCCCGCAGGTGTCGAGACTGGCGACGAGACCGAAACAGCCTCCGAGACCACCACACCCGAAGTCACCACAACCCCGCTGGACCCCACCACCCCGGCTGAGGCTGAGGCCGAAGGTGAAGTTGAAACAGAGGTCGCTGAGGCCGAGCCCGAAACCGCCGCCGCGCCCGAGCCGCCAGAACCGGATGAGACCCCGGCAGAGGCCCGTCGCACCGAACGCGCGCTTACGGCTCAAGAGCGCAAAGACCTCCAGATCGCCCTGCAATGGGCCGGTTTTTACGACGCCTCGATTGATGGCGCATTTGGCCGCGGCACCCGCGCCTCGATGGGGGCATGGCAGGCGGCAAACGGCTACGACCAGACCGGCGTGCTGACCACCCGGCAGCGTGCCGCGCTGATTGCGCAGTATAACGCGGTGCTTGACGGTTTGGGACTGCAAATGGTGCGTGATGAGAAGGCCGGGATCGAGATTATGATGCCCACCGCCGAGGTTGAATTCGCCCGCTACGAGCCGCCCTTTGCGCATTACGACACCAGCGGCAATCTCGGCGCGCGGGTCCTGCTGATCAGCCAGTCGGGCAACCAAGACACGCTCTACGGCCTTTATGACATCATGCAGACGCTTGAGATCGTCCCGCTGGATGGCCCACGCGAGCGCAAGCGCAATTCTTTTGAATTGATCGGTGAAAACGGCAGCATCATCAGCCAGACGCAGGTCTCGCTTGAAAATGGGGAGATCAAAGGCTTTACCCTGATTTGGCCCGCGGGAGACGAAGACCGCCGTCGCCGCGTATTAGCGGAAATGTCCAAAAGCCTGACACGCCTTCCCAACGTCTTGGACGCCGCCGCAGGCAATAGCGATGCACAGGCGATCGATCTGGTCGCGGGTCTGCAAATCCGCCAACCCAAGATCGCCCGCAGTGGCTTTTTCATCGATGATAATGGCTCGGTCGTGACCACAAGCGAAGTGGTCGCCTCCTGTTCCCGTGTGACGCTGGACGCTGATACGGATGCGACCGTGGTCGCCACGGATGAGGCGCGCGGCCTTGCGTTGCTCAAACCTGAAAGCCGTCTAGCCCCTCTCGCCGTGGCCGAATTCGGCAACGCCGCGCCGCGCCTACAATCGGAAATCTCTGTCGCGGGTTACTCTTACGAAGGGGTGCTGAGCGCGGCGACGCTTACCTTCGGCGCGCTTTCGGACCTAAAGGGGCTGAACGGCGATGCAACTCTCAAGCGCCTCTCCGTGAAGGCCCAGCCCGGAGATGCCGGTGGGCCGGTGTTTGACGAGAGGGGCCATGTCGTCGGCATGCTGCTCCCCCGCACCGACGGGGACCGCAAGTTGCCCGAAGACGTGAGCTTTGCCCTCGACGGTGGTGTGATCCTGAAAGCGGCGGAGAGCGCCGGTCTGGGCGGCCAGATGGCGCAGGGGGCCGCCGGCCCTATCGCCCCACGTGACCTCACGCTGCGCGCGCAGGGCATGACCGTATTGGTAAGCTGCTGGGAGTAGATGCGGGCGGGCAGCTTTGCGCCCGTTCACTGACCTCATGCAAAGGGCGGCGCCACGGGTGCCGCCCTTTCGCGTTTCAGGCGCGCCAGAATTTAGAGGTGAACATGACGTAGACCGCCATGAGCTCCAGCCGCCCGATTAACATGGCGATGATGAGTATCCATTTCGCCGTGTCGTTCAGGCTGCTGAAATTCCCTGCCGGGCCAATGATGGGCCCCAAGCCCGGCCCGATGTTCGCCAGCGCAGCCGCAGCGCCTGAGACTGAGGTGACGAAATCCAGCCCTGTGAGACTGAGCGCGACCGAGATCAACCCCAGCGACACGACGAAAAACATGAAGAACGACATGACCGAACTCAGCACGTCCGCCCCCACGGGGCGGCCATCGTAGCGTGGGGTAAAAATGCCGTGCGGTGAACGGATCCGCCGCAGCTGCGCGCGGATCGAGGCAAAGAGCAGTTGATAGCGAAAGACTTTTATCGAGCAGGTGGTGGACCCCGCACAGCCGCCGATCAAGCCAATGAAGAAAAACAGCGCCACAGCAAAACTGCCCCATTGCATATAATCCGCCGAGGCATAGCCGGTGCCCGAGATGATCGAGGTGATGTTAAAGATCGCCTCCCGCAAGACCTGCTCGGAATCATAGGTCGTGCCGCTGCGCAGAACGAAAAAAACGATCACTACCAGAAAAGTCACGGTCATTAGAAAGCCGCGCACCTGCGGGTCGCGGTGCAACGCCACGGGGTTGCCGTTAATCAATTGCACGTAACGCACGAAAGGCAGCGCCGCGAGGATCATAAAGATTGCAGCGACATATTCAGCCGGGCCAGAGAAGGTGCTGAACGACGCGTCATAGTTGGAGAACCCTCCGGTCGACACCGTGGTCAGCGCATGGACCGTGGCATCAAAGGTGGTCATGCCAAGGGCAAGATAGCTCAGCATACAGGCCAGCGTCAGCCAGAGGTAGATCACCGAGATTTGCGTCGCGATCTGCCCTGCGCGCGGCAGAATCTTCCCGAAGGTGTCAAAGGACTCGGATTTAAAGATCTGCATACCCCCGACCCGCAGTTCGGGCAGGAAGACCATGGCGACCACGACAATACCGATGCCGCCCAACCATTGCAGGATACCGCGCCAGATCAGCAGCCCCTTGGGCAGTTCTTCCAGCCCCGTAAGCACTGTCGCCCCCGTGGTTGTCAAACCTGACATGGCTTCAAATATCGCGTCGGTGACACTGGCGTCGGTCGCGCCCAAAACAAACGGCAGGGCTCCGAACAGTGGAAGCATCAACCAGACGCCGGTGGTAAGCATGAATGTCTGCTGGATGGTGAGCCCTTCGCGGACCCCATTGGCGCTGGCAAGGGCGATCATACCGCCGCCAAGCGTCGTGATCAGTGCGCTTTCGACGAAGACCCACCATTGGCCCCGGCCTTCGGCCAGATCGACCAAGATCGGGATGATCATGGCAAGGCCAAGCACGGCCACCAAAAGGCCCACGACATATCCGACAGGTCGTATATCCAACATGGGCGCAGCGTTGGCTTGGCCGCTCGTCGCTGTCAAGCCGAGACGGGACCGGGGCGCGATTTGGCCCCGGTCCGTGTCGTCTTAGATGTAGTAGAGGTCTTTGAAAACGTGGTGAACGATGTCGTCACGCTTGATGCCCATGGCGGCCAGTTCTTCGTCGCTTTTCGCTTGCAGGCCTTGGACCTGTTCAAAACGGCGTTGGGCGGTGGAGCCCATCATGATGCCATGGCCGATCCCCGCGAAAAAGCGGCGCAGACCAGCGCCGGCGCGCCGTAGCCCTTCAAGGGGTGAGACGGAGTGGGCGGGATGAGCGGTGCTCTGGTAGGTCATCTGATTGCCTTCGCAATTTGCAGTATTTCGATGACCGCTAGATAGGCAATGCTGCGCCGCAGCAGAACCGACGTTTTCGCATAGCCGCTGGTCGGGAGTTGCAGGGCTGACGGGGCGACATTCGGCATTTTTGTCCTAATGCACGCGAAATGCCCCGCAAAGGGGCGCGGCGCGGGCTGCGGACAACCCATGCGCGATTGCCGCGCCGCGCGGGATCAACCGACGTGAAAGAGGGTGTTAAACAGCTTGGGGTCAATGCTCTGCGCCGCGAAGGTCTCCCCTTGCGTCAGCACGCTGATCGCATCGTGGCTGTGCAGGCTTTCTTGATGGCTGGCGACAATGCGGAAATCCCCCACCCGTCCATCGGCCAAAAGCTGTTCACAAAACAGCCGCGCGGCATCCTCAACAAAGATCGGATTGGCGGCGTTAAGTTCGGCGAAAGCCTGTTCGTCTTCCCGCTTGACCATCACCTGCGTCTCGGTCGGCACAGCGCGGCGGCAGATCTCAATGAGGTCTTCGAACCACAGGCAATCGCCCTCGTCATGTGTCTCGACCGAAATGCGCGCCACGGAACGCTGCGAATGCGGTGTGGCCAACTGCCCCCGCGTCTCGCGCGCGTGTTCACTGAGTTCCAGCGAACAGGGGCAGGTGCTGGAATAGACATAGTCGAGATGCACGATCTTTTTGCGCTCTCCGTTCTGCTCAACCAGTTCCAGTGCGATGTCGTAATACTGATAGCCCGTCAGCCCCGAGCGCAAACTGCCGATCTTCATTGGAAAAGAGAATCGCATCTGGATCCGCGCATCCACGCTTTCGAGATCGGTCTTATAATCATCCAGCGCCGCTTCGATCACCTCAAAGCTAAAGGTGGCCTCTGCATGGCGGTAAAAGCTGCGCATGATGCGGGACATGTTGATGCCCTTCTTTTCCGCATCAAGCGACACCGAACCGGTCACAGATGTTTCCAGCCGCATATCCCCGCCCTCACGGCTGCGGTAACGGATCGGCAGGCGAAAATTCGATATGCCCACATGCTGAATCAACTGCTGCGCGCCCCGGATCAGGCTGGAGGGACCATTTTGCAGATCCGGCAGGCTGGCGCGGTAGTTGGCACCGGCGGTGAAGTCCTCGGGGTAGGCACGGCTCAGTGCCGGGTAGTCCGCGGGCGCGAGCATCCGCGCCATCACCGGGTCAAGGGCTGCGATCTCTGCCGGGGTGGCCGTATCGGCCCAAGCGCGCAGTGTGGCGAGCGCAGCCTCCGCCGCGCTTCGATCCGGTGTTTCGGACATCTCAGTCACGATGTTCATTGCGCGGCCCTCCGGTCTGTCGTCCTTAATGTATGATGCGCGGGGCAAAAATGCCACCGCGCCTGCGACACATCAGGTCAGGCTTGCGTCGCCGCCGCCAGCGCTTGCAGCAGATCAGCCTTGAGATCGCCAGTATATTCCAGCCCCACGCTGATGCGGACCAGCCCCGGCGTTATGCCCAAAAGGTCTTTGGTTTCCTGCGGCAAACGCTGGTGCGTCGTGGTGGCCGGGTGGGTCACGATGGTCTTCGCATCGCCGAGGTTGTTAGAGATCACCCCCACCTTTAGCGCATTCAGGAAAGCGAAGGCCGCCGCCTTGCCGCCCTTGAGGTCAATCGAGAGCACGGTGCCCCCTGCCCCCATCTGCTGCATCGCCAGCGCGTTTTGCGGATGGGCGGATAGGCCGGGGTAAAGCACCCGCGCCAATGCCGCGTGACCTTCGAGCGCCTCAGCCAATTCCTGCGCGCTGGCCGCCTGTGCCCTCACGCGCAGGTCAATGGTTTCCAACCCCTTGAGCATGATCCACGCGGTGAACGGGCTCATCGAGCCGCCGGTGTGCTTCATGTAAGGCTCAAGCGTGCCGCGAATGAAATCACGGCTGCCGAGCACCACACCGCCAAGCGCGCGGCCCTGCCCGTCGATATGTTTGGTGGCCGAATAGACCACCACATCCGCCCCCTGCGAGATCGCGCGGGAAAAGACCGGCGTGGCGAAGACATTGTCGACCACCACCAGCGCGCCCTTGGCATGGGCCAGTTTGGCGACGGCTTCGATGTCGATCACTTCAAGCGTGGGGTTGGCGACGGATTCAAAGAACACCGCGCGGGTGTCCTCGCGGATCGCGGCCTCCCATGCGCCCAGATCGCTGCCGTCGACAAAGGTCACCTCAACCCCATAGCGGCCAAGGATTTCTTCGAGCACATAGATACAGGAGCCGAAAAGCGCCCGGGCCGAGACCACATGATCGCCCGCCTTCAGCATCGAGATCAGCGCGCCCGACACCGCCGCCATGCCGCTGGCCGTGGCAAAGGCATCTTCGGCCCCTTCCAAGGTGGCAATGCGGTCCTCGAACATCGCGACCGTCGGGTTGCCGTAGCGGGCGTAGATGAACTCATCCGGTCCGATCTCTTCAAACCGCGCCTCCGCCTGTTCGGCGCTGTCGTAAACGAAACCTTGGGTGAGGTAGATCGCCTCGCTCACCTCGCCATACTGGCTGCGGCGGGTGCCTGCGTGGATCGCTTGAGTGCGCGGGTGACGGTCGTTGCTCATCTATCTCATCCTTCTGGCCCGACCTTGCGGGCAAAAAAAACCCCAGACGCGGCCAAGCGAAAGGGGGTCTTTCATCCTGACCTTTTAGCGGCATGTTTAACGTGGCCCACAATCCGGTAACAAATCGCCACGCGGGGTGGATTACGCCGCGCGACGTTGCAGGTCAACAGTTTCGCGCGGGGCATGGTTTAAATTCGGGTCAGCTTTGGTCTTTCTTCTCGCCATAGGCTTCGAACAACTTGCCCTGCGCCATGAAGAAAACGAAAATCGCCGCCGTCAGGCCGAAGGTTTTGAAGTAGACCCATGTGTCGGTCGAAAAGAACCGCCAGATCAGCTCATTCGCCAGCGCCAGACCAAAGAAGAAGAACATCAACCGTTTGGTCAGCAGCATCCACCCCTCATCGCGCAGCGGCATCATCTCTTCCATGACGTATTTCAGGTAGGACTGCCCGCGCAGCAGGCCCACGGCCAAAAGGCCGCCAAAGAGCACATAGATCAACGTCGGCTTCATCTTGAAAAAGCGGTCGTCGTTCAGCCAGACCGACAGCCCGCCAAAGATCACCACCAGCACCACGGTGGCGACCTGCATCCGGCTGAGCTTGCCCGTCAGCGCCCAGAGCGCGCCGGTCGACAGGACCAGCAAGGGCACGAACATCGCGGTAACAACGATAAAGCCGTCGTATTCGGTCCCGGCGAAGGTGTAGGTGTTATCCTTGAGCCACAGATAAGCGACGAGGAAGGCCAGCACCGGCCCGTATTCCAAACCTGCACGCAGCATTGGGTTGATCTCTCTTGGTTCTGACATGCCTGTTCCTTCAGCCGCCCATTTCAACAATCACCGCCCCGGCCGCGATCAACGCCATCAGCGCGATGCGGCGCGGGCCGACGGTTTCTTTCAGCACCAGCACCCCGATCAGCGCGGCAAAGACGGTCGATGTCTCGCGCAGCACCGCCGCCTCGCCCACCTTATCGAGCCGCGTGGCCAGCATGACCGACCCAAAGCTCGCAAAAGCGATAAATCCGCCGATCACGCCGCGCAGCATCAGCGGCGCGACCTCGGGTGGGTTCTCCATCCGGTGCCAGCGCCGCCATGCAATCACCGGCATCACCAACCCGTCGATCATGAAAAACCACGCGAGAAAGGTGAAAGGATCCGCCGTGGCGCGAATGCCATAGGCGTCATATGTGGTGTAAAGCGCCACGAACAAGCCCGTGAGCACCGCAAGCCCCAAGGCCGCGTGCAGCGTATCGCGGGCCGCGACCAGATTGCGCAGGTTATAGAGGGCAAGGCCGAAGATACCGCTCAAGAGCACCGCTACACCCAGCCATTGCACCGCGTTGAACCGCTCGCCAAAGATCAGATAGGCCCCCACCACGGCAAACAGCGGCCCCGTGCCACGCACCACCGGGTAGACCACCGTATAAGCACCCTTGGTATAGGCCCAAGCCTGCAACAATTTATAAATCACATGGATTACGAAAGCGCCGAGGAAAATCAGCCACATATGCGGCTCGGGCCATGGCACGACGAACAGCGCAAAGGGCGCGGCCATCACACCATAGGAGACATCAATCGCCCCGCGCGTGAGCCACGGATCATGCCGCCCCTTTTGCAGCGCGCCAAAAACGGCATGCAAAAAGGCCGCCGAAAGCGCCAACCAAAGCGCCGCAGTATGGCCCGCGGGCGTACCTTCGATCGACAGGATCCATTCGGTCATCACGGAACCACCACAGCGGCGAGAGGTTTATTCCTCAAAGCCTTTATCACCAACGGAAATTCCATGTTTGAAAGCCTGCTCGCCGATCTGACCAACAGCTTTTCCAAAGTGCCCGTCACGGTTGCTGCCGCGCGGCTGCTGATGGCCGCGTTTCTGGCGGGTGTTGTGGGGTTTGAGCGCGAGCGGCGGGACAAGCCCGCGGGGCTGCGCACCCATATCATGGTGGCCATCGCGGCCTGCCTGTTCATCATCATCGGGCAAGAGCTGGGCAGTCTGGAGTTCGGAGAGGGCGACCAGATGCGCTTTGATCCGCTGCGTTTGATCGAAGCGGTCACGGCGGGCGTGGCCTTCCTCGCCGCGGGGATCATTTTCACCTCCAACGGCGAAGTGCGCAACATCACCACCGGCGCGTCGATGTGGTTGGCTGGGGCGATTGGGCTGTCCTGCGGCGCGGGGCAAATCCTGCTGGCCTGCCTCACGGCGGGGATCGTCGTTGCCGTGCTCACCGTGTTGCGCCAGATCGAAAAACTGCTCGGCACCCATGATTGAGCCGTGCCGCCGAGCGCGGCGGCCAAGAGTGCGTTAGCCATCCGTGCCCACCAAAGCGGCGGCAAATTCATCCGGGTCAAAGGGCGACAGATCATCGATCTGCTCCCCCACGCCCACGGCATGGATCGGCAGGCCGAAACGATCCGCCAGCGCCACCAGAACGCCGCCCTTGGCGGTGCCATCCAACTTGGTCATAACCAGACCGCTGACGTCGGAAATCTCTTGAAAAACCTTCACTTGGTTCAGTGCGTTCTGCCCGGTCGTCGCGTCCAGCACCAATAGGGTGTTATGCGGCGCGGTCTCATCCTTCTTGCGGATGACGCGGACGATCTTGGCCAATTCTTCCATCAGGTCGCCCCGGTTTTGCAAACGGCCTGCGGTGTCGATCAGCAGCAGGTCGGCGCCTTCCTCTTGCGCGCGGCCCATGGCGTCGAAGGCAAGGCTGGCGGGGTCGCTGCCCTGCGCTGCAGTCAGCACAGGCACGCCTGCGCGTTCGCCCCAGACCTGCAATTGCTCCACCGCGGCGGCGCGGAAGGTGTCGCCAGCGGCGATCACGACCTTTTTGCCCGCCGCACGAAACTGCGAGGCCAGTTTGCCGATGGTTGTCGTCTTGCCAGAGCCGTTCACGCCGACCACCAGCACCACCTGCGGGGTCTTGGAATAGATCGGCAAGGGCCGCGCCACAGGCTCCATGATGCGGCTGACTTCGCTGGCGAGCAGTTGTTTGATCTCCGCCACCGAGAGTTTCTTGCCAAAGCGCCCTTCGGCCATATTGGCGGTGACCCGCAGCGCGGTGTCAACGCCCATGTCGGCACTGATCAGCAGTTCCTCGAGCTGTTCGAGCATCTCATCGTCCAGCGCGCGGCGCACCACAGGCTGCGCCGTGCTGCGGCCCATCAGACGTCCCAACAGGCCCGGCTTGGCCGGGGCGGCCTCGGTTTCGTCCAACGCAGGCGCGACCGGGGTCATCGCTTGGCGCAGATCCACGGCGGGGGGCACTTCGTCGGGGGCGGGTGCGGGTTCGGGGTCAACTGCGGGGGGCACCTGCTCCGGTTCGGGCGTGGGCTCAGGGTCCGATAGCGGCGGCACGGGCTGCGGTTCCGGCTCAGCGGGAGGCGCAGGCCGCGGTTCGGGGTCGGGAATGGCCACCGGTTCCGGGGTCGGCTCGGGCGTGGGGGCAGGCTCGGGTTCTTCCGCATCATCCCGCTCTGCAGCCAGCATCGGGCCGCTGTCCTCCTGCCCGTCGGGCATCACATCAGAGGCCGCGCCGGGCTGGTCCATCACCGCATCCACGGGGGCCGCTTCAGCCTCCGTCTCGCCGCCATCGCTGACGATCGCCTCCAGCCCCTCGTCGATCTTGGACGAGGATTTGAACAAGCGGTCCTTGAGCTTCGTGAAGAAGGCCATTGGCGTCTCCCATGCAATTTTGTCATGATCTATAGGCTTGCCCCCCCAGATGGAAGGGTGCCCGACCAGATCAACACCGCCGGGAGGGGTCGCGTTTAGATTTCGTCAGGAAAATGCTTCATCACCAGCCGGATCGGGTTCGGCGCCGCCTGCCCCAGCCCACAGATTGAGGCATCGACCATCGCGGTCGAAAGCTCCTCTAGCAGCCCTTGATCCCAGCGGTCCTCTTGCATCAGCTTGACCGCCTTTTCGCAGCCCACCCGACAAGGCGTGCATTGGCCACAGCTTTCATCCTCGAAAAACCGCAGCATATTGAGCGCGGCCGCGCGGGCGCTGTCATGTTCAGAGAGAACAACCACCGCCGCCGAGCCAATAAAGGACCCATGCGGTTGCAGCGTGTCGAAATCGAGCGGCACGTCATCCATCGAAGCAGGCAACAGGCCAGAGGACGGCCCGCCCGGCTGATACGCCTTCAGCACATGCCCCTCGGCCATGCCGCCTGCCGCCGCGATGATATCGGTGATGGTCGACCCAGCAGGCAGCACATACATTCCCGGCTGCGCCACCCGCCCCGAGACCGAGTAGCTGCGCAGCCCCTTGCGGCCATTCTTTTCGGTGGCGTTCAACACCTGCGGCCCTTCGCGGCAGATGCGGGCGATCCAATGCAGGGTTTCCACGTTATGCACCAATGTCGGATGGCCAAAGACTCCGACCTGCGCCACATAGGGCGGGCGGTGGCGCGGCAACCCGCGTTTGCCTTCGATGCTTTCGATCATCGCGCTTTCTTCGCCGCAGATATAGGCGCCCGCCCCGCGGCGCAGATCGACATAGCCGGGGGTGATGACGCCGGCATCCTCCAACGCCGCAATCTCACGCCGCAGAATTTCCAGCACCGCCGGGTATTCGTCGCGCATGTAGAGAAAGACTTTCTCCGCCTCCACCGCCCAAGCGGCAATCAACATGCCTTCGAGGAAAAAATGTGGTGTGCGCTCAAGATACCAGCGGTCCTTAAAGGTACCCGGCTCGCCCTCGTCACCATTGACCGCCAGATAGCGCGGCCCCGGATTTGCGCGTACAAAGCCCCATTTTTTGCCCGAGGGGAAGCCCGCCCCGCCCAGCCCGCGCAGACCAGCCTCCAGCAGTTGTTCTTGCACCGCCTCCCAGTCGCCATCCGCACGTAGGTTCAACAGCGCCTCGTAACCACCTGAATTCGCGTAGGTTTGGTAATCCTCATAGTCCGGCAGTTGGACATGCGTGTCCTGTACTGCAATCGCCGCCTGAACCTTTTCCGGCGTCGCATGGTCGATGTGATTGTGTCCCAGTTCCAGCACCGGCGCGGTGTCGCAGCGCCCCATGCAGGGCGCGCGCAGCACGCGGACCTGAGTGGGGTCCAGCCCCTCCTCCAACGCCGATTTCAACGCCTGCGCCCCTCCCAGTTCACAAGACAGCGAATCGCAGACGCGGATGGTCAGCGCGGGCGGCGGGGTCTCGCCTTCTTTCACCACATCGAAATGGGCATAGAAGCTGGCGACCTCATAGACTTCGGCCATCGACAGGCGCATCTCTTCGGCTAAGGCGCGCAGATGTGCGGCAGAGAGGTGGCCAAAGCGGTCTTGGATCAGATGCAGATATTCGATCAGCAGATCACGGCGGCGCGGACGGTCGCCCAAAAGCGCGCGGACCTCCTCCCACGGCGCATCTTGCAACTGGCGCCCTTTGGGATGGTGTCGCCCCTTGCCCTTGCCGGATTTCCAGACGCCTTTCTGCGGTTCTTTCCCCTTAGTCTTGCCGTGCTCGTCCAGCGCCATGCCGCTCCCCCCGCCTTGCTTTCCGCATTGGTACCAAATCATAGCACCCTACGGCGATCAAAAAGCGACAATCGCGCGGGTGTTTGCGTTGTGCGGGCGGCGCGCGGCGGGCAGAATGGCGCAGATCAGCTTCTGGCGGACCACTGAAAAAGGAGAGCGCATGCATTGGTATGTGATCGCAAGTTTGACGCCAGCGGCACTTATCGCTGTTGCCGCCCTCTGGGGTGGAGTCTGGCCTGCGCTGGCGCTTTTGTCGATCACGGTGCATGTGGCCTTTATGGACCGATTGGGCCGCGCGCTGACCGTCTCCGACAGGTCCGGTCGGGCGCTCACCTTTACCTTGGCCGCCGTGCATTTCCTACTGCTGCCGCTGGGGGTCTGGGCGATTGGCGTAGCGCCGCATTTGGAGGGGCTGGACCGCGCGCTGATCTTCGCCGCCCTCGGTCTGTTTCTGGGGCAGATCAGCAATTCCAACGCCCATGAGTTGATCCATGCGTCCAGCCGCCTGCCCCGGCGGATCGGCACAGCGATCTATGTCTCCCTACTGCACGGGCATCACGTCTCGGCCCATTTGCGGGTGCATCATCCCGCCGCCGCCACCCCCGCCGATCCCAATTCCGCGCCAAAGGGCATGGGCTTCTGGCGATTTCTATTCCGCGCAAGCTGGGCCGAGTTCCGCGCCGGATGGCAGGCCGACAACGCGCAGCGGGCGCGCAAGACGGGGGCGAAGGGGCTGCACCCCTATACGCTCTACCTAGGCGGTGCGGCGCTGGTCCTGCTCACTGCGCTGCATTTGGGCGGCATTACCGGGCTGCTTGCCTATCTTGGCCTTGCCGCCTATGCGCAAATGCAACTGCTGCTATCGGACTATGTCCAGCATTACGGGCTGCGGCGGCAGCAACGCCCCGATGGCCGGTTCGAGCCGATCGGCCCGCAGCATAGTTGGAACGCGCCGAAGTGGTATTCTGCGGCGATGATGTTGAACGCGCCGCGCCATTCGGACCATCACATGCGCCCCGCCCGCGCTTTTCCGGCGCTGGAAGTGACACATGAGATGCCGAAACTGCCCTATTCCCTGCCCATCATGGCGGTGATCGCCCTTGTCCCCCCGCTCTGGCGGCGGGTGATGGACCGGCGCCTTGCCCGGTGGAGCCAACACTGATCGCACTAGCGCGCCGCACGGGCTTCTGGCAGGCTGCTGCGATGAGATACGCGATCACCCTCATCTGCACGCTGCTGCCCCTGTCCGCCTTGGCCGAAATGTCGGCGGCGGAGTTTGAGGCCTATACCAAAGGCAAGACGCTCTATTACGGCCTGTCCGGCGCGCCCTATGGGGCCGAGGTCTATCACGAGGATCGGCGCGTGCAGTGGTCTTTCCTTGATGGCCGTTGCAAGGAAGGACACTGGTATGAGGGCGAGGGGCTGATCTGTTTCGTTTACGAAGACGACCCCGCGCCGCAATGCTGGAGTTTTACCGAAAGCCCGACCGGACTAATTGCGCGGTTCGAAAATGACCCGACCCAGACCGACCTTTACGAGGCGCAGGAGTTGAATGATCCTCTGCTCTGCCTCGGGCCCGAAACTGGTGTCTAAGCGACTCTAGCTATCGCCTTTGACTGCCAACCGACCATCGGCAAATTCAATCTCCAACCGGGAGGCATTTTTCGCGGCCTCGGCGCTAGTCACCACATCACCATCGCCGCGCACCACGGCAAAGCCGCGCGCGAGGGTTTCGCGGTAGCCGAGGGTGCCAAGGGTTCGGCTGAGCGCCTCGATCTGACGACGGCGGCGGTCCTGTGCCGCTTGTCCTGCGCGTGCCAGCCGGGCAAGCACTTCCTTCAACCGCTGGTCTTGGCGGGAGAGGTCGCGGAGCAGCACCTCAGGGCGGAAAGTCTGCGTGCGGTCTAGCAGCCGTTCACGACGGCGCAGGATTTGGCGCTGCAACACCTCGGGGTGAAAACGGTCGATCCTTGCGCCAAGCCGCTCGCGTTGGCCCGTAAGGTTGCGCTGCCATGCGGGACCAAGCCTTGCCGAAAGCTGCGCCAGACGCTGCCGATCGGCATCCAGATGGCGGCGCAGGGTCACGGGGCGCAGCGCACCGGACATATCCGCCAGTTTCACGCGGCGGCCTTGGACACCTGCGATAAGGGCGGGTGCCAGCTTCTCCCCACCGCGATCAAGGCGCTGACGCGGACCTTCCAGCAATGTATCGGCCCGCGGCAGTGCCCGCGCCACATCGCGCATCCGCTGGCCGCGCCGGGTCAACCCTTGGCTCAAAGCCTGACGCATCCTTGCGCCTTGCCCCTCAAGCCACGCCGCCAATTCATGCCGCACCGGCACGGCGAGTTCTGCCGCAGCGGTAGGCGTCGGCGCGCGTTTGTCTGAGACAAAGTCGATCAGCGTCGTGTCGGTCTCATGCCCCACGGCAGAGATCAGCGGGATGTCCGAAGCCGCCGCCGCGCGGGCGACACTCTCTTCGTTAAAGCCCCAAAGGTCTTCGACCGACCCGCCCCCACGGGCCACGATGAGCAACTCAGGCCTGGGCAGCGCGCCGCCGGGGGTAAGGCGGTTGAACCCTTCAATGGCGCGCACCACTTCGGGCGCGCATTTCGCGCCCTGTACGGCAACCGGCCAGATCAGCACCTTGCGCGGGAAACGGTCCCGCAGCCGGTGAAGGATGTCGCGGATCACGGCCCCCGAGGGCGATGTCACCACGCCGATGATCTCGGGCAAATAGGGCAGCGGGCGTTTGCGCTCGGGGGCGAAAAGCCCCTCCGCCGCCAGTGCCGCCTTGCGTTTTTCCAGCAGCGCCATCAGCGCGCCCATGCCCGCCGGTTTGATATCCTCGATGACGATCTGGTATTTCGACTGTCCGCCGAAGGTGGTGATGCGCCCGGTGGCGACGACCTCCATCCCCTCTTCGGGCTGGGTCTCAAGCCGTGCGGTCACACCCTTCCAGATCACGCCGGAGATCACCGAACGGTCGTCCTTGAGGTCAAGATAGACATGCCCCGAACGCGGTCGGCTGACGCGCCCCACTTCACCCCGAATCCGGACATGGGCAAACTCACCCTCAATCACCCGCTTGATCGCACCAGAAAGCTCGGTGACGGTAAATTCGGGGCTGTTTGCACCGGGGGCGGGGTCGTCGAACAGATCCATCTGGGCACCTTGTGTCTGTGGGCACCCCAGCTTAGAACGCGGGGCAAAGAAGTCCAAGGGAGTGCGCGGCATGAATATCCTGATCCTCGGCAGCGGTGGCCGCGAACATTCACTTGCTTGGGCGGTCATGCAGAACCCCAAATGCGACAAGCTGATCGTGGCACCGGGCAATGCGGGCATCACGGCCATCGCGCAATGCGCCAAGCTCGACATCATGGATGGTGCGGCGGTGGTGGCTTTCTGCGAAGGCAACAACATCGACTTCGTCATCATCGGCCCCGAAGCGCCCTTGGCCGCGGGCGTGGGTGACGATCTGCGCGCGGCGGGGTTTGACGTTTTCGGCCCCTCCAAAGCGGCGGCGGCGCTGGAGGCTTCCAAAGCCTTTACCAAGGAAATCTGCGACGCCTGCGATGCGCCCACGGCAGGGTATGGCCATTTCACCGATGCCGCCAGCGCCCGCGCCTATGTCGAAAAGCAAGGCGCGCCGATTGTGATCAAGGCCGACGGTCTGGCGGCGGGCAAAGGGGTCATTATCGCCATGACCGACGCCGAAGCGCTGGCCGCCGTGGATGAGATGTTTGACGGTGCCTTTGGCGAGGCGGGCGCGGAAGTGGTGATCGAAGAGTTCATGGAAGGCGAAGAGGCGTCCTTTTTCGTGCTCTGCGACGGGGAGACGGTGCTGCCCATCGGAACGGCCCAAGACCACAAGCGCGTCGGCGAAGGTGACAGCGGCCCCAATACCGGCGGCATGGGTGCCTACTCCCCCGCTCCGGTGCTGAGCGACGAGATCGCCGAACGCGCCCTCGACGAGATCATCCGCCCCTGTATGGCCGAGATGGCCAAGCGCGGGATGCCCTATCAGGGCGTGCTTTATGCCGGGTTGATGATCAAAGACGGTGCGCCGCGTTTGGTGGAATATAACGTGCGCTTTGGTGACCCGGAATGCCAAGTTTTGATGATGCGCCTCGGCGCACAGGCTTTTGATCTGATGCAGGCGACGGCCAAGGGCTCGCTGGCCGATATGCAGGTCAACTGGGCTGAAGACCACGCGCTGACCGTGGTGATGGCGGCGAATGGCTATCCCGGTGCCTATGCCAAGGGTAGCGAGATCAAAGGGCTGAAAGACCTGCCCGAAGACAGCGCCAATATGGTGTTCCACGCGGGCACTGTGGCACAGGACGGGGCAATCTTGGCCAACGGCGGCCGCGTGCTGAACGTCACCGCGCGCGGGGATACATTGGCCGAAGCGCAAGAGCGTGCCTATGCGATGGTCGACGGGATCGATTGGCCCGAAGGCTTCTGCCGCCGCGACATCGGCTGGCGCGCGCTGAGCTAATCGGCGGCGGCTTAGTCAGCCGCTTAGGCCGCCGCGACGCCCCTATTCACAGGCAAGTGCCGTGGCAAAGCTTTCGGCCCCCTCAAAAGGGCCGATGTCGCGCGGCGCAAGCTCCCCACCCTTCAGGGTGACCCCCACCACGCGCTGCCAATCCGCATCCGCCAGCACCATTTCCGGCCCGGCACCGCAATCGCGGAGGCCGCCTGAGATATGGGACTCGCCGATTCGATGATTGGTCAGCCCCGGCATTTGGGCCACTTCGCTGAGTCCGCCATCGGCAAAGCGCCAGACCCGCAGCACCCGCGCCAGATGGGGGCGGTCGACATAGGCAATCTCAACCGCACCGTCACCGTCGAGATCGGCGGCGCCTATGGGTGCCAACCAACGGTTGCTCTGGCCGATATGCGGGGTTTCGGTGATTTTACCATCAGGGCCATAGATCGCCAGCGCCGCACCTCGGTTCATGTCGGTCTCAATCACCATGACTTCGGGCGCGCCGTCGCCGGTCACATCGACCAGCCGAGGGGCGATATCTTCGAATACATGGTCACGGGGCAAATCGAAACGCCGTGCGCTTCCGTCCGCCAAGGACAACTGCAACCCGCCCCATTCCAGCGCGTCGCCGAGAATGCCATGGGCGTAGCGCCCGGTGGGCGAGATATAGCGCGCGGCGGTGATCGTCTCCGCCGCGGCGCTGGTCGCGATCAGCGCAAACAGTGCCGCGCCGATCGCCCGCATCAGATTTGCTTTTCCGGCATCTGCACGCGCAGACCGTCCAGCGCATCCGTGACCTTGATCTGGCAGGTCAGACGCGAGCGCGCGGGGTCAGGCTCAAACGCGAAGTCGAGCATGTCTTCTTCCATGTCGTCCATAGGCGGCAGCTTCTCTGCCCAAGCCGGGTCAACATAGACATGGCAGGTTGAGCAAGCGCAGGCACCGCCACAGTCGGCCTCGATGCCGGGAATGTTATTGTCGCGGGCGCCTTCCATGACCGTGAGACCATTGGCCACCTCGACCACATGTTCGGTGCCGGAGTGTTCGACATAGGTGATTTTGGCCATGATGAAGCCCTTTCGTCCAAGAAGTTCGGCTTTGTTTAGCGGGCTATGGCACGCGGTTCCAGCCCCCTTTTTATGCAGTCAGGCTTTGCACGACATTGCGGTGGGCAAGGTCTGCGCATCCCGCTAGTCTGCACCGCGAACGACAGGCAAGCCCCGAAAGAACCGGCATGAAACAGCCCATCACATTCCGATCCGCCACCCTGCGCGGGGCGCTGCTCTTGGCGGTGGCCGGGATAGCGGGGTGTGACAGCACGACCCCGGCCACGCCGCGCCCGGAGCCGGGGGTATTGGAGGCAACGCGCAACGGCCCAGCAGGCGCGGCTGAGGGCAGTTGCTGGGGCCGCACGGTCAGCCCTGCGGTAATTGAAACGGTGACCGAACAGGTCGAAGTCACCCCCGCCAAGATGAACCCCGATGGCAGCATTGCCAAGCCGCCGGTCTACAAAACCGAGACACGGCAAGAGATTGTACGCGCGCGGGTCGACAACTGGTTTGAGACCCCCTGCCCCGATGTGCTCACGGTGGAGTTCAACAGCACGTTGCAACGCGCGCTACAGGCGCGTGGTTATTACAGCGGGCCGATCACGGGCGAAATGGACGCCGCCACACGGCAGGCGGTGCGGCGCTATCAGGCGCGGCAGGGGCCGAATAGTGAAGTGCTGTCGCTTACCACCGCCCGCGCGCTTGGATTGGTCGCGGTGCCCCGGCAAGGCGGCTGATCCCGAAACGCAAAAGGGCGCCCGAGGGCGCCCTTTTTAACTTTTATCTCAGCGAATTACTCTGCCAGCGACAGCGCCACAAAGCGGGGGTCGCCGCCCCGACGTACCAACAGCAGTAGCGACTTGCGGCCAGCGTCCTTCGCAGCGGCGATCCGCGCCTCTAGGTCGGAAATGCTGGTCACCTTCTCCTGACCGGCTTCGGTAATGATATCGCCCATCCGCAGGCCCTTCTCGAAAGCCTCCGAAGTCTGATCGACATCCGTCACTGCAAGGCCGGTCGTACCGTCATCCGCCCCAAGCTCGGCGCGGAGCGCGTCCGTGAGCGGTGTCAGTGTCAGGCCCATCAGCAGTGTCGACTGCGGCTCAGCCCCGGTGCCGTCATCGGCGTTTTCATCCATTGCAGCAGGCACCGCGCTATCCGCATCTTCGCGGCGGCCAAGCACAACCTTGATGGTCTGGGTCTTGCCATCGCGCAACACAGTCACGCGCACGGTCGCGCCCACAGGGCTATTGCCCACCTGACGCACCAGACCACGGGTATCGATCACTTCAACACCGTCAAAGGATTTGATCACGTCGCCGGTTTTAAGCCCTGCATCCCGAGCCGGGCCTTCCGGCACATCGGTGATCAACGCGCCAACGGCTTTCTTAAGACCCATGGCATCGGCCACATCATCGGTCACGTCCTGAATGCGCACGCCCAGCCAACCGCGGCGGGTCTCACCGAACTCTTTCAACTGATCGATCACCCGTGTCACCACGTTGGAGGCCATCGAAAAACCGATGCCGATGGAGCCGCCATTGGGCGACAGGATTGCGGTGTTCACGCCGATCACTTCGCCATCCATGTTGAACAACGGCCCACCGGAGTTGCCCCGGTTGATCGCGGCGTCGGTCTGGATGTAATCGTCATAGGTGCCCGACAGCGCCCGGTTCCGCGCAGAGACGATGCCCGCAGAAACAGAAAAGCCCTGCCCTAACGGATTGCCCATGGCGATGACCCAATCGCCAACACGCGCAGCGTTGCTGTCCCCGAAAGAGACGAAGGGCAGCGGCTGTTTGGCTTCGACCTTCAGCAAGGCAATGTCGGTCTTGGGGTCGGTACCGATCACTTTGGCAACCAGTTCCTCGCCCGAGAAGAATTCGATCGTAATCTCATCAGCGCTTTCGATGACGTGGTTGTTGGTCACGACATAGCCGTCTTCGGAGATCACAAAGCCTGAGCCAAGCGCCGAAGACCGACGCGGACGGTTGCCCTCGCCATCGTTGTTGCGGTCCTGAAACTCGCGGAAGAAATCCTCGAAAGGAGAGCCTTCGGGAACGATGCCCTGAGGCCCGGTGCGGCCCTCAACTGTGGTCGATGTGGTGATATTCACCACCGAGGGGCTGATCTTTTCCGCGAGCGGGGCGAGGCTTTCGGGTTTGGCCAGCGCCATGCTGGCTTGCAGGATCAAGAGGGTCAGCGCCATCACCCCCATTGCCATCGCTCGCATCCATTGGGTGTGTTGTGCTGTTTTGGACAGGGAAACCGCCTTGGCCTGCATTCATCGTCTCCTGATTGTTCCTGTTGTTGCCAACGTGGGCAGAGTGCATTCCGAACGGACGCGCTGCAACATGAAAGATGGGGCCGATCACAGTCATTTCAACTGCCAAGCGCATGACGAATTTGTGCGGCGTCATGTGACCATTGTGGAAGCCCAAGCGGAAACCACTTGGTATCTCGGCGCCTTCACGCGTCCCTATACGCCAAGCTGGAACGCGAGCCAGACCAGCATCAGCCCCGCCACCACCGCCAACGCGCCGAGTTGGCGCAGAGCAGCCTCGGGAATGCGGCGCAATATCTCAAGCATCTGCTCCAAAAACGAAGGGGCCAGTGCGTACACCAGCCCCTCGAATATCAGAACCGACCCGAGAGCCAGTAAAACAAGGCTCACTCGCGTTCGCCCTCGACAGAGCGGCTGCCCTGATCAGAGCGCAGGTAGTTAAAGAACTCGCTGTCCGGTGACATCACCATCGTCGAGTTGTCGCCCTGCAAGGCCTGCTCATAGGCCGTCAACGACCGGTAGAATTCAAAGAACTCCTGATCCTTGCCATAAGCCTGTGCGAAGATGTTGTTTCGCTGGGCGTCGGCCTCACCTTCGATGATCCGCGCATCACGGCGCGCCTCCGAGAGGATCTCTTCATAGGTCCGGTCTGCAAGGGCAGTCACACGCTGCGCGGCTTCGCGGCCACGGGCGCGTTCGTCGGTGGCTTCACGCTCACGCTCGGCGATCATCCGCTGCAACGTCGCATCAAAGTTCTGCTCAGGCAGGTTGGTTTGACGCAGCCGCACATCGACAACCTTGAGGCCAAGTGCCTGCGCACGGGCATCGGCACGCACACGGATTTGCTCCATCAGGTCAGACCGCTCAGGCGAAAGGATCGTGTTGGAGGTCACACCTTGCGAACCGAGCACGGCACGGATTTGGCTTTCCATGATGCCGCCCATTTCGCTCTCGGCCTGACGTTCACCGCCTGCACCCAAAGCCTGCCGGTACTGGACCATGTCGTCGATCCGGTAGAGCACGAAGGCGTCGATTTCCAAACGGCGGTCATCGGCGGGGGTGACTTCGATCACCGGGGTTTCCAGCGACAAGATGCGGTCTTCGTAGCGCACGACCTCGTCCAAGAAAGGGACTTTAAAGCCAATGCCCGGCTCGTTGCGCACCTGTTTGATCTGGCCGAAACGCAGCACCAGCGCTTTTTCACGCTCGTCCACGACGAATACAGCCGAGAGGACACCCACGATGGCGATCACCAAGATGGGAATGATAAAACTTGTTTTCCGCATCAGTTCGACCCTCCGCTGCGTCGCAGCTCGTTGAGTGGCAGATAGGGGACAACGCCCTGACCGTCTTGGCCGCTGCCGTTTTCGAGGATGATTTTATCCACGTCGCCCAGCACCTTTTCCATGGTCTCAAGATACAGACGTTTGCGCGTTACTTCGGGCGCGTTGCGGTATTCTTCCAGCACAGCTTCAAAGCGGCTGGCTTCACCCACAGCGTCGTTCACCACACGGGCGCGGTAACCTTCGGCGGCTTCCAAAAGCTGCGCGGATTCACCGCGCGCCTCAGCCGTGCGACGGTTGGCATAGGCATCCGCCTGACGCTCCACCCGGTCACGCTCCTGCTCGGCGGCCTGCACGTCGCGGAAGGCATCGACGACCGATTGCGTGGTGGTGTTACCATTCGGATCAGTAACCTGCACGGTCTGGCTGGGCGGGTCGACCTTGTTCACGTTCACGCGCAGCACGTTGATGCCGGTGTTGCGGTTGTCGAGCGTAGTTTGGATCAATTCCTTGACCCGGTCAGCCACAGCACCACGATCCCGGTTCAGGATCGGCGCGAGTTCAGACTGAGCGATAACCTCACGCATCGCGGATTCGGAAATCGCACGAACAGAAGCTTCGGGATCACGCAGCGAGAATTTGAAGTCGCGCGCGTTCTTAATGTTCCAGACCACCTGAAAATCGATGTCGACGATGTTTTCGTCGGTCGTCAGCATCAGCCCGTCATTGCCGCCGCCGCCGCGCCGCACGCCGAGTTCCTCGGTGCGGTTGGTGGTAACGTCAAAGACCTCTGCCGTGACCAGCGGCCATGGGGCAAAGTTCAGACCTTCGGTGCCAATGCCCGAGAACTCGCCCAAGAACAGTTCAATCGACTGCTGTTCGGGACGCACAGTATAAAAGCTCGCAAAACCCCAGAGCGCCACACCCGCCAACAGCGCGATGCCAACGGTCGAGCGGGTCACACCCGGCCCACCCGGGCCACGGCCACCGCCACCGGTGCCATTGCCCCGGTCACCGCCACGGCCGCCCATCAGGACGCGAAGCTGCTCTTGACCCTTGCGGACCAGATCGTCGATCTCCGGCATTTGCGGACGGTCACCGCCCTGCCCGCGTGGACCTTCTTTGCGTCCTCCGTTGCCGCGGTCTCCACCGGTGTCACGGTCTCCGCCGTTACCCCGGTTGCCGCCTCCGCCGCCCCCCCAAGGGCCTTGCGAATTTCCTGCCATTGTTATGTTCCCCTCTTGGCCGCCCATGCGGCCTATCGTTCTAAAAATTGTACGCAATCGCGTGGAATTCAAGCAGTTCGCACCGGATTGCGCATGGTGACCAGTTCTTCGGACATGGTCGGGTGTACCGCGCAGGTGGCATCAAACTGTTCTTTCGTAGCACCCATCTTGACCGCGATGCCCACCATCTGGATCAATTCGCCCGCGTTAGGTGCGACGATATGACAGCCCAGAACGGTGCGATTTTCCGCATCCACGATCAGCTTCATCAACACCCGATCCGCCTTTCCGGCAAAGGCACCCTGCATCGGCTTGAAAGAAGTCGCATAGACCTCAATCGGCCCCTTCTCACGGGCGTCTTCCTCGCTCAGCCCCACCGTTCCCATTTCGGGTTGGGTAAAGATCGCCGAGGGCACAAGGTCATGGTCCACCGGGGTCGGATTGCCGCCAAAGACGGTCTCGACAAAGGCCATGCCTTCGCGGATCGCCACCGGTGTCAGGTTGATCCGGTTGGTCACATCGCCGATGGCGTAGATCGACGGCACAGCAGTCTGGCTGTATTCGTCGACCTCGATCTCTCCGCCACGGCCGAGTTTCACGCCGACCTCTTCCAGCCCCATGTCGTCGCTGTTGGGGCGACGACCCGTGGCAAAGAGCACTTGGTCGAACATTTTCTCGGTGCCATTGGTCGGCTTGACCTTCATCGGACCGCTGCCGTCCTCATGGCTGGGCGTCATCTCGAGTATGTTGGTGCCAACATGTAGATCGATGCCCTTTTCCTGCATCATTTCAGCCACCATGCCGCGCGCTTCGTCGTCAAAGCCGCGCAGGATCTGCGCGCCGCGGTAATACTGCGTCACCTCCACACCCAAACCGTTGAGGATACAAGCGAATTCGCAGGCGATATAACCACCGCCAATGATCAGGATGGACTTGGGCAGCTTCTCCAAATGGAACAGGTCGTCAGAAACCAGCCCCAGTTCCGCGTTCTCAAGGTCGGGCCGCACGGGGCGGCCACCGCTCGCGATCAGAATGTGTTTTGCGGTCTTTTCGGTACCATCGGAAAGCGCCACGGTATGGGCATCCTTGATCCGGGCACGGGCGTCAAAGGTCTCTACGCCAGAGTTCTTCAGCAGCTTGCGGTAAACGCCTTCAAGACGGTCAAGCTCGCCATTCAACCGGGTGCTAAAAGCGTGCCAGTCAAATGGCCCAGCTTTCAAATCCCAGCCGAAACACTGGGCCTCATCCACCACATCTGCATAGCCCGAGGCGAAAACCATCAGCTTTTTTGGTACACAGCCGCGGATCACGCAGGTGCCGCCATAGCGGTCTTCCTCGGCCAGTCCGACCTTGGCTTTATGCTCGCCCGCCGCGACACGCGCCGCGCGCACACCGCCCGAGCCGCCACCGATGACAAACAGGTCGTAGTCGAATTCATTCTTGGCCATTGGGGCGCCTCTCTCAGTCGTTTGTTGGTCTTGCGCGGGATCGCGCGTGTTCGCTTGGGGCGTCAGTCGCTCAGGTCGGAAAACAGGTTGTCAGTCTCGACAAATTCCAACCGGTCGGTCGCCACAGTGCCTTCATTTATGTCGCGCACCTCAACCCTGCCATCCCCGTAGCCGATCACAACCGCGTCACAAATATCGATAAACAGGCCATTTTCCACCACGCCGGGCATTTGGTTGAGCACCAGCGCCAGTTGACGCGCATTGCCGATGCGGTTCAGCCGCAGATCAAGTATGTAGTTCCCCTCGTCGGTAATGAAGGGCACTTCACCGTTCATCCGCAGGGTCGAGTTGCGGCCCAGCACATCCATCGAGATCAGTGTCTCTTCGACCAGCGCCTGCGTGGTTTGCCAACCAAAGGGAATCACTTCGATGGGCAGGGGGAAGGCACCGAGATGCTGCACCTCTTTGCCGACATCGGCGATCACCACCATCTGGTCGCTCGCGGTCGCAACGATCTTTTCTTGCAACAGCGCACCACCGCCGCCTTTGATGAGGTTCAAATCGCCGTCAAATTCATCCGCCCCGTCAATCGTCAGGTCGAGCCATTTCGCCTCATCTAGCGAGATCACCTCGATCCCCACATCCCGCGCCAGCTGCGCAGTGCGCGAAGAGGTCGGCACGCCTTTTATCCGCAGCCCATCGTCGCGGACCATTTCGCCCAGACAGCGCACCAGCCACGCGGCAGTGGACCCGGTGCCAAGCCCGACCCGCATCCCATCTTCCACAAAATCACACGCCCGTTTCGCGGCCACGAATTTAGCCTTGTCGATGGGTGATAGTTCTCCGGACATGGGGCAGCTCCCTACAGGCGTTTGCCGCGTTATAGGGCGAATTGGCATAGGGTGCGAGGGGCAAGTCAGCGGTTTTTGGCGCTGCGTCTGCCCTATTGACCGCTCTGACGCGAAAGGGGTCGCTTTTATCGCGGCGCGGCAGCGCAGATCGGCTATCACTGCGCCATGACCTATGTGCTGCATTACGCCCCCGACAATGCCTCTTTGATCGTTCGCTTGGCGCTGGAGCATCGCGGCCTGCCCTACCGGGCGGCGCTGGTGGACCGTGCTGCCAAGGCGCAGGAAACGACGGGTTTTCGCAAGCTGAACCCTAATGGGCTGATCCCGGTTCTGGAAACACCCGAAGGGCCGCTTTTTGAGACCGGGGCGATCCTGCTCTATCTCGCGGATCGACATGGCGGCCTTGGCCCCGGCCCGGATGCCCCGACCCGCGGCGATTTCCTCAAGTGGCTGTTCTTCTTGTCTAATACCATCCACCCTGCTCTCAGGAGGCTGTTCTATCCTGAGAAATACATCGCCCTCGCACATATTGATGCAATGCGCGCGGGCACGCAAACTGACCTCGCCCAGCACTACGCAACGCTAGAGGCGCAGGCCGTGCGCGGCTGGTTATTGGGCGGCCCAGCACCAACTGCGCTAGATTTCTACGCTGCCGCCCTGCTGCGTTGGCCAAAACTCTACCCCGCCACTGCGTCGCGCGATTGGTTTGACCTTGCCACCCACCCCGCCCTCGCCCGGCTCGCCGCCGCTGTTGAGGCGCTGCCCGCGACAGTCGCCTTGCAAAACGCCGAAGGTCTGGGCGATACCCCTTTCACCGCACCGAGCTACCCCCAACCTCCAGAAGGGTCCGCCACCTGATGTTTCTCTCCGTCTTCGATATGTTCAAAGTGGGCATCGGCCCGTCGTCTTCGCACACCATGGGGCCGATGGTGGCCGCGGGCCGGTTCCTTGATCAAATGCGTGCCTCGCCGTTCCAATTTGCCGGGCTGCGCGCGTCGTTGCATGGCAGTCTTGCCTTCACAGGTGTTGGCCACGCGACCGACCGCGCGACGATCCTTGGCCTCGCTGGTTTCACGCCGCAGGACTATGACGCCGAGGCTGCAGAAAAGACGTTGGAAGAGATAAAGCAGACCCACCGCATTACCGTCGATGGTCTGCCCGAACTGCGCTTTGATCCCGCGCAGGACATGATTTTCGATTACGACACCAAGCTTGCGGGCCACGCCAATGGCATGATGCTGATGGCCACCGATGCCCAAGGCGATGTGACCCTGCGCGAGACCTATTATTCGATCGGTGGCGGATTTGTCATGACCGAGAAGGAATTGGCCGCAGGCAAGGACACGGATGAAGGCGCGCCAGTGCCGTTCCCCTTCAAGTCCGCCGCAGAAATGCTTGAGATGGCGAAGAAATCTGGCAAGTCTATCGCGGGCATGAAACGCGCCAACGAAGAAGCGCGCGGCGGCGCTGACAACCTGCGCGAGGGCAGCAAACGGCTCTGGCAGGTGATGCGCGATTGTATCGACCGGGGGCTGACCACCGATGGCATCTTGCCGGGGGGTCTTCAGGTGAAACGCCGCGCCAAGGGTATCTATGACGCGCTGATGGCCGAGCGCGGGCAGAACCAATCCGCACCACATACGATCAACGATTGGATGAGTGTCTATGCCATGGCGGTGAACGAGGAAAACGCGGCTGGCGGGCAGGTCGTTACCGCTCCGACCAATGGCGCTGCGGGCGTGATGCCCGCAACCCTGCGCTATTACCTCGACCACGTGCCCGGCGCGTCTGAGGCGCATATCGAAGACTTCCTGCTCACCGCCGCCGCGATTGGTGGGCTGGTGAAATACAACGCCTCGATTTCGGGGGCCGAAGCTGGCTGCCAGGCCGAAGTCGGCAGCGCCGCCGCGATGTCCGCCGCCGGGCTTTGCGCCGTAATGGGTGGCACGCCGGAACAGATCGAGAATGCCGCCGAGATCGCGCTTGAGCATCATCTCGGCATGACCTGCGACCCGGTCAAAGGGCTGGTGCAGGTGCCTTGTATCGAGCGCAACGGCTTGGGCGCGATCAAGGCGGTGTCGGCGGCCTCTCTGGCGCTGCGCGGCGACGGCACGCATCTGGTGCCGCTTGATGCCTGTATTGAGACCATGCGCCAGACGGGCGCGGACATGAGCGAGAAGTACAAGGAAACCTCGCTCGGCGGGCTGGCGGTGAACGTGCCAAATTGCTGAAGCTGCGCAAATTTGCACAGCCTCCGTTCGCCGGGGCCAATTGTTGGGGGCACCGCCGCCCCCTATCTTCTAAGCAACTGCAAAGGAGAGCATCATGTCCCTTAGACCCACATTGGAAACCCGCCGCGCCACGCCCACGATGGAGGGCGCAGGCGTCAAACTGCACCGCGCCTTCGGCTTCCACGACCCGTCAGAGCTGGACCCCTTCCTGCTGTTCGACGACTTCCGCAACGACCGCCCCCAAGACTTTGAAAAGGGCTTCCCTTGGCACCCGCACCGCGGGATCGAGACGATCACCTATGTGCTTGAAGGGACCGTGGAACATGCGGATTCGCTGGGTAACACCGGCGATCTGAACGCAGGCGATGTGCAGTGGATGACCGCCGGTTCGGGCATTCTGCACCAAGAAATGCCGCGCGGGAACGACAAGGGACAGATGCATGGTTTCCAGCTTTGGGGGAACCTCCCCTCGGCCCAAAAGATGACCGCGCCGCGCTATCAGGATATGAAATCCGCCGATATTCCGGTGGTGACCGATGACGACGGCACACGGGTGAAGATCATCACGGGCGAGTTCTGGGGCAAACGTGGCCCCGTCGATGGCATCGCCGCCGATCCGCAATATCTGGATGTGTTCGTGCCCGCAGGCGTGAAGAAGACCTTTCGGATCGACACCTACCGCCGGGCCTTCGCCTATGTCTTTGAAGGCGCGGGTGCGTTCGCGGATGCCTCTGCCCCCTCGGGTGTGCTGCTGGAAAAAGAAGTCGGCGGCGAAGAGGTCAACATCCGCGACATGTCGGGCGACCGGACGCTGATCCGTTTCGGCACCGGGGATGAGGTGACGGTTCAGGCCGGGCCGGAAGGTGTGCGCTTCCTCTTGATCTCGGGCGCGCCGATTGAAGAGCCGGTGGCCTGGCATGGGCCGATCGTGATGAACACCCGCGCCGAATTGCAGCAGGCGATGCGCGATCTGAACAACGGGACGTTCATCCGCCCTGCACATTGAATGAAGGGCCGTGGCCGCTCAGGCGGTCACGGCCTTGCGCACCATATCCCAATATTGCGCAACGACCTCATCCAGCGACAGCCGCCCGCCCGCGCGGTACCAGGTGTTTACACCCGTCAACATGGCAATAATCGCCAGCGTCACGATCTTGGTATCGGCGACGGAGAAATCGCCGCTGGCCACCCCGGCGCGCAGGATCGTCTCCAACCGGTCCTCATAGTCACGGCGCAGGCGCTCGATCACGGCAAAATTCTCCTCCGTTAGATTACGCAATTCCATATAGGCGATGAAAACCTCATCAGGCCGATCCGCGTGAAAACGGATGTGGAAGGCCACAAAATCCTGCAACTGTTGCATGGCAGAGCGGTCTGCATCGCTGGGCGTTTCGGCCAGCAGGTCGGTCATATGGGCCTGCATTAGGTCAAACAGCAGGCTCTGTTTATCGGGCGTGTAGTTATAAAGCGCCCCGGCCTGCACGCCGACTTCGGCGGCGATCGCGCGCATCGACACGGCAGCATAGCCGCCCCGCGCAAAAAGCCGCAGCGCAGCCGCGCGGACGCGCGGGCCAGTGATATCGGAGTGTGAGCCTGTGGTTCTTGCCATAGCCGCAATTTAATGAACAAGCGTTCAAAAGCAAACCCCGCTTGCGCGAAGATCACCGCTGGGGCAGAACGAGGCATGACCCTCATGTGCACGCCCCGCCCCCTCTCGATCACCGCCATGTTTCTGGGCGTCTCGCTGATTGCGAGCTGCACGCAGTTTCCCGAACTTGACCGCACGATCACCCCAGAGCTTGAGGCAGCGCCCTACCCCGATCTGGTGCCGATCGAACCGCTTTTGGCCAAGGCCACCGCCGGGCGCATCGACCCCGTTCGGACCGAAGCCGAACTTTCGGGGCGCGCCGCCCAGCTTGACGCCCGCGCCGGGCGGATCGGCACAACAGGCACTGACGCCACGACCGCGACGCGGGTGACGCGACTGCGGGCAAAGGCCGCTGAGTTGCGGCGCGCACGTCAGGCCGTCGAAACCAGTGCAGAAGCTGAATAAACAGGCATGTCTGAGATGCGTATGCGCGTTGCACGTGCGCGCTGAACCCGATACATCGCGGCTATGCCCGGCCCCATCTGCCGGGCCTTTCGGATCAGACCAGAAGGACCACCGCCATGTCTAAGCCGCTTCGCCTCGGGATTGCCGGATTGGGAACCGTGGGCGTGGGTGTCCTGCGCATTCTGCGCCAGCAGGCCGCCCTGCTAGAGGCCCGTACCGGCTGCGCGATGACGGTTTCTGCGGTGTCGGCCCGCACCCGCAACAAGGACCGCGGGCTGTCGCTGGCGTCTTATGACTGGGAAGATGATCCCGTCAAACTGGCGACCCGCGATGACGTGGATGTTTTCGTCGAACTGATGGGCGGCGCGGATGGCCCAGCCAAAGCCGCGACCGAAGCCGCCCTGGCAGCGGGCAAGCATGTGGTCACCGCGAACAAAGCCATGCTGGCGATACACGGCCAAGCGCTGGCCGAACAGGCCGAAGGCGCAGGCGTGGCGCTGCGCTATGAGGCCGCTGTGGCGGGCGGCATCCCGGTTATCAAGACGCTGATGGAAGGGCTTGCTGGCAACGAGATCACCCGGATCATGGGCGTGATGAACGGCTCGTGCAATTACATCCTCACGCGGATGGAAGACTCTGGCAAAACTTATCAGGAGATTTTTGCCGAGGCTGATGGGCTGGGCTATCTCGAGGCCGATCCGCAATTGGACGTAGGCGGCATCGACGCGGCGCATAAGCTGGCGATATTGTCGTCCATCGCTTTCGGCACCAAAATCGACTTTGATGGCATCCAGCTTGAGGGGATCGAGCGGGTCGCAATTGAAGACATCCGCGCCGCTGCCGATATGGGCTATAAGATCAAACTCTTGGGCGTGACCCAAAAGACCGGGCGCGGGCTTGAGCAGCGGATGATGCCTTGCCTTGTGCCGCAGACCTCGCCCTTGGGTCAGCTGGACGGCGGGACCAATATGGTGGTGATCGAAGGCGACGCGGTGGGTCAGATCGTGCTGCGCGGCGCAGGCGCAGGCGAAGGTCCGACGGCGAGCGCGGTGATGGCCGATGTCTGCGACATCGCACGCGGGCTGCGCGGGCCGGTCTTTGGCCAGCCTGCCGACACGCTTGAAGAAACCACCCCCGCCAGCAGCCAGCGCCCTGCCCCCTATTATCTGCGCATGGCGCTCGTCGACAAGCCGGGTGCCCTGGCCAAGATCGCAACTGTATTGGGCGAAGCGGGCGTAAGCATTTACCGGATGCGGCAGTATGAGCACGCCGATACCTCTGCCCCGGTGTTGATCGTCACGCATAAGACCAGCCGCGATGCGCTGATCGAGGCGCTGGCGAATATGGACAAGACGGGCGTGCTCGCGGGCGAGCCCGTGGCGCTGCGGATCGAAGAGGTCTGAGGGTCATCGCCTGCCCGCGGGTCGGCGATGAGACGGTGCTTCGCGCCACTTTATAGTGCGTCCGTGATCTGCGTTTCGCGAGGGCGCACCTAGCATCACCAAAGCGCCTACCCAGTCGCACCAAAGGTGCGCCCTTATAATACGGCACGCCTTTGGCGTGACGGCCCGCCGCCTGCGGCTTCTTTCCGGGCCAAGTGCTACCTGCGCACAACCCAAAACTTGCCCCGAGGCCCGCGCGAGGGTACAGGACAGAAAACCCATCTGATCCCAAGGATATTCCATGACCGCTTCCGCCGAATTTCAAGACCGCATGCTCTCGCTCGGCCTCGCCCGCGTTTCCGAAGCCGCCGCGCTGGCCTCGGCCAAGCTGATCGGCAAAGGTGACGAGAAAGCCGCCGACCAAGCCGCCGTCAACGCTATGCGCGAGCAGCTCAACATGCTCGACATCGCGGGCGTCGTAGTCATCGGCGAAGGCGAGCGGGATGAGGCCCCGATGCTTTACATCGGCGAGGAAGTCGGCACCGGCAATGGCCCCGGCGTGGACATCGCGCTTGACCCGCTCGAAGGCACCACCCTGACCGCCAAAGACATGCCCAACGCGTTGACCGTGATCGCCATGGGCCCGCGCGGCTCCATGCTGCACGCGCCGGATACCTATATGGACAAGCTGGCGATCGGTCCGGGCTATGATGCTGACGTGGTCACACTCGACATGACCCCGGGTGAGCGGGTCGAAGCCTTGGCCCGTGCCAAGGGCTGCGCCGCCTCTGACATTACCGTTTGTATTCTTGAGCGTCCCCGCCACGCCGACATGATCGCCGAAGTGCGCGCAACCGGCGCTGCCATTCGCCTCATCACCGACGGTGATGTGGCTGGTGTGATGCATTGCGCCGACCCGGCGACCGGGATCGACATGTACATGGGTGCAGGTGGCGCGCCCGAAGGCGTGCTGGCTGCAGCAGCGCTGAAATGCATGGGCGGGCAGATGTATGGCCGCCTCCTGTTCCGCAACGACGACGAAAAAGGCCGCGCGGCCAAGGCGGGGATCACCGACTTCGACCGTGTTTATACCCGCGATGAAATGGTCACCCAAGATGTGATCTTTGCCGCAACAGGCGTCACTGGCGGCAACATCCTTCCGGGTGTGAAACGCGAGCCGGGCTGGCTGACCACCGAGACGCTGATCATGCGCTCGCGCACCGGGTCGGTCCGTCGGATCAACTACCGCACCCCGACAGAGTGAGGGCCAGACTGGCCTTCACCACCCCCTCCCATAACGGCCAGATGAGGTCCGAATGAGCTTTCTCGGTGTCGAAACATCTTTGACCGGGCGGCGCTGGATCGGCCCTGACGTGGAACTGACCCGCGCGGCAGAACTGCTGGTGCAGCGCGCGGGCCTGCCCGACCCGGTGTGCCAAGTGCTGGCGCGCCGCGGGGTGGTCGATACCCAAGCCGCGGGCTTCTTGGCCCCCGCCCTGCGCGATCTCTTGCCCGACCCGCGTTCCTTGCGGGATATGGAGGCAGCGGCGACGCGGTTCCTTGCGGCGCTTCAGGCCCAAGAACGCATTGCCATCTTTGCCGACTACGACGTGGACGGCGGCTCATCGGCTGCGCTGCTGCTGGTCTGGCTGCGCGACATGGGCCACCGCGCGACGCTCTATATCCCCGACCGTATCGACGAGGGCTATGGCCCCAATGACGAGGCCATGTCGGCACTGGCGGCGGAGCATGACCTGATCGTCTGCGTCGACTGCGGCACACTCTCTCACGGACCAATCGAGGCGGCCAAAGGCGCAGATGTCATCGTGCTCGACCACCACCTGGGCGGCGAAACGCTGCCTGATGCGCTGGCCGTGGTGAACCCCAACCGCCAAGATGAAGATGGCACACTAGCGCATCTCTGCGCCGCTGCGGTGGTCTTTTTGATGCTCGTCGAAGCGGGGCGTCAGTTGCGCGAAGCGGGCCGCAAAGGACCGGACTCGATGTCGATGCTGGATCTTGTGGGGCTGGCCACCGTGGCAGATGTGGCCCCCCTCATCGGCGTGAACCGCGCCTTCGTACGACAGGGCCTGAAGGTCATGGCCCGCCGCGCGCGGCCCGGCCTCGCAGCGCTGGCCGATGTCGCACGGATGGACACGGCGCCCACAGCCTACCACCTCGGTTTCCTGCTTGGCCCCCGCATCAACGCGGGCGGACGCATTGGCCAAGCAGACTTAGGTGCGCGGCTTCTGGCCACAGCCGACCCGCATGAGGCCGCGGCCCTCGCCGAACGGCTGGACCAACTGAACACCGACCGCCGAGAGGTTGAGGCCGCCGTGCGCGCCAGCGCCATGGCACAGGCTGAGGATCGCGGCTTTGACGGACCACTGGCATGGGCCGCTGGCCCCGGCTGGCACCCCGGCGTGGTGGGCATCGTCGCCTCACGGCTTAAGGAAGCGTCGAACCGCCCCTCAATTGTCATCGGCGTCGAAGACGGCATCGGCAAAGGCTCGGGCCGCTCGATCAGCGGTATCGACCTCGGCGCGCCGATCCAACGCCTTGCAGCTGAAGGGCTGCTGATCAAAGGCGGCGGTCACAAGATGGCGGCGGGCCTCACGGTGGCGGAAGACAAGATCGATGCGGCCATGGAACGCTTGGGCGAATTGCTCACCAAACAGGGCGCGCATTTGGCAGGCCCTGCAGATCTCAACCTCTGCGGCATGATGATGCCCGGTGCGGCCACGGTAGAACTGGCCGAGATGGTTGACCAAGCCGGCCCCTTCGGCGCAGGCGCCCCCGCGCCGCGCTATGCCTTCGCCGATATGCAAATCCGCTTTGCCAAACGCGTGGGCGAGAACCATCTCAAAGTGAGTTTCGGAGACGGACTGGGCGCGAATCTGGAAGCCATTTCCTTTGGCGCCTACGACGGCCCCCTCGGCCCCGCGCTTGAGAACCACGGCGGCGCGCGTTTCCACCTCGCAGGGCGTCTCGACATCAACAATTTCCGTGGTCGGCGCAGCGTTCAACTGCGTTTGGAAGACGCCGCACGAGCCTGAAAACTTTTTCTAGAAAAAGTTCATTTTTCTGCTTGCAGCCCTCCGCAGGATTACTTAAACGTCCGCTCACAGACAGAGCAGCAACACTTCAAACGCTGCACTGACACAGAGTGGCCCGTTCGTCTATCGGTTAGGACGCCAGGTTTTCAACCTGGAAAGAGGGGTTCGATTCCCCTACGGGCTGCCACTTCCACACATAAGCCGTTGTTAATCATTAGCTTTTCCTTCCTTCTTGTCCAACTGGTCGGATGGGTTGGACACTTTTCCCGCATTCAGCTTCGCAAAACCGCTGTCCGCTAAGCGCGCCCGGTTGGCTTTCTTGGTGTAGACCGCCGCCTGTGTCGTGTCGGAGTGCGCAAGGTAAGATGCGATCTCCCATTCCGACGCTCCGGCGTTTGCAAGCCTGGTGGCCCCGGCCTTCCGCAGTCCGTGCAGCGAACCTGGAACATTGGCCTCGGCGCATCTGTCACGGAACCAGTTGCCGAGCGATGCGACAGCATATGGCTTGTCGCTTTTTTCCTGGGTGACGAACAGTAGCCGATCCTTGGGAACGTGGCGCAGTTCTTCGGCCAACTCAGGCAGGATTGGCATGTCAGCCGCTACGGCGGTCTTATGCCTGCGATAGGCGATCCGGCCCTCCTTGACGTGCTGGCGACCGACACGCGCAAGGTCTTGCCGTGCCATGCCGGTATTGAGCGCCAGGAGCATCACCAGCCGCGCTTTTGTGGTCGGGCCGTGCTGTTCGAGGAAGCGGCTCACCTCGGCGTCAGTCCATGTATGGAAACCGTCCGGGTTCGTTTTCATGCGTTCGGCATGGCGCGCCGGGTTCGGGCCAGTATAGCCAAGTTTCTTAGCCGCAAAATTGAACAGCATGGACAGGTTCTTTTTAACTGTGTTGGCGGCGGTCGGTCCTTTTTTCTTAGACATGAGGGCTTCGACGTGCCGGACTTCCAGCCGCTCAAACTGATACCTCCCCGCCTCTTTCCGCAGCCAATCCAACTCAAGGCGGATCGTGCGCTTGCGGCTGTCGGAAAGGTTCTGAAACCGCAGGCTACGCAGGTATTGCTCGATCAGCCATGCAAGCGTGCCTGCAAGTGCAGTCGATGCGCTTGAGGGCTTGGAACCGGCAAGCGCGGCCTCGTATGCCGCCAGAAAGTCCGCTGAGCCATAGGGGCCGGGCAGATTGATACGGAAGTCACCGCGCTCAAACTTCCAGTAGATGCGACCTTTGACGACATTCTTGCGAACGCCTGGGTATGGGTTCTTGCGTCTGGTCATCGCAGCAACTCGTCGGGATCGGGGCCTACTTGATCGACGTCAGTTGCCCCTGCAACAATCTCATGAGAACCGTCAACGCGGACCACGACACGCCATTGCTTCACCCCTGCCGCCTGCAACGCCTTAGCGTAGCGGGTGAGCTCAGATTGCTTCAGAACTGCGGGGCGACCAGACATGAATATCTCCTCAGGCGCTTTCGCCAGACCAATCGGCGAGCTTGGCATCCGTCGCAGCCTGAATGCCGGTCAAGCTGAAGCAGATGGTGGCAATCTCCGAGCCAACTTCGCCTGCGAAAAACGCTGGGGGCTGGTCATACTTGTTTGCAATCCAGTCATCGTTGAACCCACTCAACGGCAAGTCGATCCGGTCGGAGCCTTCAGGACGGTCCGAACGCAGGGCTTCTGCGACCTTACAAGCGTACATCCCCGCTACCTTTTTACTGATGGCAGGCTTTCGTTCGCGGGGCTTTGTGGCAGTTTCGCCCTGCGCGCCATAAACGCGGAGAAGAAACGCGTAGAGGAAAAGTCCGCACAAGTCCGGCTTGTCCCAAAAGCGACCCGTCGATTTTTGCGCCTCGGGGGCGCATTGGTAAATACCTGCTGCAATGTCTTCATTCAGGCGCTGACGATCCAGCCCCATCACATCGCACGCCGCTGATGTTGGCAGTATATCCAAACTCATCTTTCGTCTCCTTGCCTCTTTACCCAATATCTAAACGAATAGAAGGACCCTGCCGGGTCGGTCTATAGCGAATATTCGAACTGGACTTTGCTATTCCGGAAGTGTATTAACTCTGGCCGCGCCCCGCCAAATCGCTTGGATTAGCCTGTTTCCTTCCCACTCAGATTGCTCTTTGTACAAGTCGCTACCTGGCGCCGCCGATGGACCCTCATAGACCCATAGAACATGGGCTATCGCCGCGATTCCCTCCGAACTGGTTGGCGTTAAGTTTCCCAAAGCATCAAGTGCCACAAACTCTGCTCTATCAGCGGCTAAAGTTTCAGGGCTGTCAGCATCGCCGTTTCCGGGAATTGCAGCGGCGCGTTCCCAGTCTGCACGGGCAGAGCACCAATTGTGGTAGATTGGCAAAACGGGGTCCTCAACACTGGCCGTTACTGGAACCGCAAAAGCAACAGTTGCAGGAAATACACTCAACAGAGTGCGGCGAGACATAACTGGGCTGTTCGCGCAAACGCGTTTATTGGTCATTGTCACGATCTCTCAACTGGGGTAGCAATAGTTTATGTTGATAAGGATAGACGCCCAAAGCGTCAACATTAAATATTGATAATGACTCCAGCACAATGCCGGGCAGCCCGCGCCTTAATCGGACTAACTCAGCCAGAATTAGCGAAAGCAGCGGGCGTTGGTCTTTCAACCATTGTTGATTTTGAAAAAGAACGTCGGGTTGTTTCGATTAAGGCACAAGCAAAGTTGCAAGAAACGCTCGAGAAAGTGGGAATTGATTTTATCCCGGCGAATGATCGCGGTGTGGGCGTCAGATTGAGAAAGTCATAGAATGTCAGATACTAACTTGGAGAAAGTATTTTCTGCGGTAAAGCGGCGAAGCCCCACTGCAGAGAACCTCAAAATCGTTTCAGTGCAGAACCGTTTTTTAGACGGATCACTCTATACTGTCGGTTTTGATTGGGAACAACAGGGCGTAACAACTAGTGTTATTAACCGGGTATATGTCCATGGTAAGTCTGTCGATGTCTATGGCTTCGATGAACAATTACTTGCGATAGTTGGCGCCACTCACGGCAGAGGCATCACTAATTTCATCAAGAGCCCACGGGCCGTCACTTCGATGATCGCTATCTCCATTACCCTGTTGATTTGCATCCATCAGGGAACATCAATTTATTACGGGAGTATTCCTGAGATACCGGAATTCCTCTCGAGCGGCTTCCTTCTGATACTTGGCTTCTATTTTGGCAAAACCATACATTCGGACGACGGTTGATGCGCGCCGCGCCCGAGAGTTTAGAGAACGGGCCGCGCGCCGTCGGGGTTGTTGCGGTACTCGCCGACTAAACCGGATCACGTGGCGAAAGACAGCCAAGGGTGATCGCCTTATCTCTCCCAATCCACCATGCGCATCGCGCCGGAAACGGCAGCCGGATCGATGTCAGCCGCCTTCGCTTCGGCCAGCGTTTTGATGATCGCGGATAGCGCCCTGGCACGGCCTCCCGCGTCGAAGGCTTGCAAAGGCCGGATCGTGTCAATTTCCACCTTCACACCCAGCTTGTCCGACGCCTCATCGGCCAGCAGCGCAGCGATCGGCTGCAAGGTCCAAATGGCAAGCTGTCGCTGCGCCTCTCGCACCGCTGGCCCAGTGACCGCACGGTTGGCTAGAGAGGGCAGGACGCCGTACGCCATTAGAATGCCCTCACGTGCCGCTGCCAGCGTTTCGTCCGTCATGCTCTTTGACAGGTCGGGTGAAAGCTGATCTGGCTTCTGGCCGATCGTCGGGTTCATGCCCGCCGCCGTGGCCTGAGCCACGCCCTCGATCACTAGCGTCGAGCCGCGCCTCCCTTTGAACGCCGCTCGCATGGTTTCCATATCGTCGGTGCCGGTGTCGGGCAATGGCACGATCTGGGAGCCGAGTGGTGCGCTCTCGAACGTTTCAGCAAGCGCAGCTTCTACAGCATGTAGCATCCCGCCTGTAAGGCTCGATCGGCGCAAGGGTGCGCTACCACTCCAAGGCGCTATACTTTCTGATCCGATCCGCAGATGTAGCACTTCTTCAGCAAGTACCGTTTGCGATCGCCCGCCGGTCGCCTCAGGAAGCGTCACACGATATGCGCGCGGGCGTCCATTGCGCGTCGTTACATCCCAATCAGTCGCCGGGACCAGCCCCATTTCAGTGAGAAGAAAGACGGCCTCGCCATTTAACGCGATAGAACGGGCGGTCATTGCCATGTGCTGTCGCGTTAGCAAATCGGTGCCAGTCACATCCGCCATTGCGAACCCGCCTTCCCATAGCGACACGCAGCTCTGAACGGTCGCCGTCAGCTCGGCGACCCCGCGCCGCCCGCTGATGTAGCCCTCACGCGCTGTCATCACCTGCGTAGTGTAGCTTGATCCGCCCGACCGCGCCTCGATCGGGCGCAGCTTGTTCTTAAACCATCCGAGCATATTCACCTCCATCGGATTGCGGGATGAACGCTCACCACGCGTTGCGCAGCTTCCGCCACAGGCTGCCAATTCCGCGCCTCGATCTGAGCTTGCGGATAAGCTGGTTTGGTTACCGCGCTGATTTCAATCAGGTCGGCGGCGCGGATCGTGCGCAGGATCGCTCCGCCGCGCGCTTCAACCGTTTCGCCACCTGGCCGAACCCGAAAGCCTGGCGACAGACCGCGCACTAGCCCGGCCGCATGGGCAGACAGGAAGTCGCGAACATAAGAAACCTGCCCCATGTCCGCGCTGATCCGGGCTTCGATAATCAAAGCATCGTCAGTTTCCGTCAAAGTAAGGCTGCCAGCGGAACGTGATGCCAGCGGCTTGTTAAAGTCATGGCCGGAAAGGAAATGCACGTCCTCGCCCCGGTCCAGCCGATCGGCAAAGGCGCGAGCTGCAATCATCTCTCGACGCTCACGCCCCGCGCCCATGCGCTCGGCCAGCACGGTTTCCCGGCCATATGGAAAGGTTGCCCGAAGGCGGATTTCTCCGCCCCTCGGTGCGCAGCTCAAGGCTGCCGGTGTGAGCACCCCAAAGCATTATACGCCCGCCAGTCCAGTCAGAATGCGAGTTTGCAGCCCACGTGGCACGGTGAAGTCAGCGGTCACCAGACCAGTCAGGACCAACGCACCAGAACCCGCTTTGGTGTAGGGATCCCGGATCAAGTCGACGCCGCCGTAGAGACCCAAATAGCCAGGGGCGATACCTTGGACGTTGGCAGTCATAATTGACGATGCAGCAGGGATTACATTGCTGATTGCAGGTGTGCCTACATGCTTGGTCAGGCGATCCCATTCCGAAACAGCGGTGCCTGCAATCAGGGCCTCATCCAAATCGGCCCAGATTGCCGGATCAAAGGCAAGGTTGACCTGGCTGGCGCTAGAAATGGCGTTCGCTTGCATGAAGGCGACAACCTCAGCCCGGAACGCCGCCCAGGTGGCTTCTGCTCCAACAGGAGTGCTTTGGATACCGTAGGTCGTCGCGCCGGGAATGATCCCAAGAGGTTCGCCAGTTGCGCCACTGCCATTGATCACCACGCGGTCCAGCTCGGCCCCGATCACCGCATTCAAATCCCGCCGAATGGCTGCCTCAAGCCCTTCGCCGCTTTGCTTCATCGCCTTGCGGCTGATAACCATCTGCGCGCCGCCGGTGTGGTCGGGCGACAGGCTGCGCTCGGTCGTGGCATATTTCTTCTGCGCCCCAACATCGCCCAGCTCGGTCGTTTGCCAGCCAAAGATTGCGCCAGAGGTCGCCACAGGAAATGCCAGTGAACCTTGCGCGATGCTGATCCGCTGAACACCGATTTTCTCGGCCACAGAGCCGGGGAAGATGCGGTCGATGACCGGGCGGATCGCCTTGGGATCAATATTATCCGCGGCGACGGTTTCACCCGCGCGAGTTTCCAGCGCGGCATAGGGGACCGGGATGCCCTGATAACCGCCGAGACTGCGCATCTCGTCAATGATCTCTTTCGTTGCGCCATCCAGTGCGCGCCCTTCATCAAGAGCGAAAGCAACCTGGCGCAACTCGAACCGCCCCATGATTTCGACCCATTCACGATCGGAGCGCGTCTCAAGTTCCTCTCCCGCCTCACGACGTTCGGTATCCTCGGCGATGAGGGCAGCACGATAGCGCGTTTCGTTCGATCGATATTCGGTATCGAGTTCGCCCATTTTCCGGACTTCATCCTCGGACGGTGTTTCCTTATTTGCCAGTTCGGAGAGGTTCTGACGGATTTCCGACTGACGCCGGGCGATTTCGACTGATTTAAGCATCTTTGACTTCCTTTTGATTGATGCCGCGTTCGTCGGGGCGCGATAGCGCCTCGACAGCTTGCCGCCAGTTTTGGCGGTCTTCTCGGGGCGGGGGATGCCCGCACTCGATCCTTGTTTTCCTGGTGTGGCAGCTCGGACAGAGCGCTTGCAGGTTGCCGGGTTCATAGGACAGCTCGGGATGCGTCCGGACCGGCTTGATGTGATCCACTTCCAAACGCCCACCGCAGCCGCAGGAACGGCAGCGATAGCGATCGCGTTCGAGGATTTCCGCGCGCAAGACTTGCCAGCGTTTGGTGCGTGTGACGCGTTTTGAATAGCGGTGGTGATCTCGGCGAATGCTCATTGATCGGCCCTCGCCGAACAGGTCAGCTCCAACATGCGCCGCCGCCGATCTGGCGTTTCCTTGATGCCGGTGATGTCGTATTCACGGCCTTCACAAGTCAGCCGATCTTTAGGATCGAGGTCGGCAGTGAAGCTACTCCACCGGACCGTAAAACGCGTTGTGATCGAGGCTTGGACTTGATCCGCGCTCCACCGTTCCGCATCGCTCACGTCACGTTTTGCAGCGGCGACAGGTGTGCCGTGATCGCTCCACTCCTCGACCTTGCCGAAACCGTCATCGACCAGGATGAAGCGGCGGAATTGAACCCGCCTGTCCAGATTCCCTGCGTTCAAAACCATTGCATTTTCGCCTTCGCTTTGGGTTGAGCTGCGATCCGCGCGCCCTGGGCCACCGCAAGGACGGACGCCGCCGCCGCGTCGATGCGACCTGTGGAACGGGCTTTCGCAATTTTGATGTTATTGGCGGGATCGCGCAGGCAGACGGTGTCACCGAAGGCAGAGCGCAAAAGTAGGGAGGGCTTGGCCTTGATTTGCCCATCAAAGGCGGCCCGGCGGAACCTTTCTGCATCTTCGCCGCCATCGCGGAAACCTTGCCCGCGCCAAACCAAGGGCGCACGAATACCGGCCCTGGCAATTGCCTCGCCGAGTTCCGCCTGTTTGTAGCGGTCCATAGTGATCGCGGTGATGGGCTCTCCCTCGACATGGCGCACCACCTCGACCAGCCAGGGCGCGACCGGAACTGTCTTATCGCCGAGGACAGACAGTTCACCTCGATCATGCATTTCGACGTAGCGATCGGCGACGCCATCAGATTGACCACGATCCAACAGGCTGGGCATGGATGGGAATGTACCTTTGCATTCAAGACGGCCTGTTTCTGGCCAGTAGAATGCCGCCGCTGTCATTGAGGCAGAGCCGCCGAGGTCGATCCCGATCACCACGCCGCCTTCACGCGGGGGCAGTACATCGGCTTCACATTCCAGCCATTCGTCTAGCGTGATCAGAAGATCGCGCGTCTCGCCGGACACTCGCTCGTTGCGGTTATAGAGCCGGAAGCTCGTTAGGCTGGACCCACCTCTGGCAATAGCGCGTTTGGCTTGCGCCTCAAGCCAGCCCAGTGAACCGCCGATACCATGTGGCGCACCAGGATTAGCGATCAAAAGGCTTTCCGTATCATCGGCAGGAAGGCCCGGCGCAGGACGATGCTCTTGGACATAGGAACCCGATGTCGGGTCATCGATCCATCGAGAGAAAGGATGCGTGTCGTCGCTGGCGCTGGTGCTGATCAGAAATGCCCGGCCTTCCCGCTTACCCAGGCCGGATAGTAGCGCATGTTCCAGCTCATCGCCTCGATCGAGCGCCCAATGGCCGCGCTCATCTAGAATTGCCATCGTCGGCGCGCCGCCGAGTGCTGATTTGCCGTCAGCTGCGATCACGCGAAGAACATGCCCACCGCCATCGCCGCCATACTCAATTTCGAGCCTAGGCGCGCGGCGGAAAATGAAGTGTCGGCGGATTTCTAAAGGCAGGCTTTCGATGAAGCCCGCTACAAAGTCCCAGATGATCCGGCCCTGATCGCGGGTACGCGCAGCGGCGATGATCTCCCGCCGAGGCTGGCGATCCCAGATGCCGAGCAGACCTCCGAGGGCGAGGCCCGCCGTTATAGCGGATTTCCCGTTGCCGCGACCGATGCTCAGAACAGCGTTGACGGTATCGGCTGCCAAAGCGCCTTCGATAAATTGCCGCTGAAAGGGCGCGAGCTGAACCGGCTTGCCAGCGTTCGGACCCTCAGGAATGTTAAGTCCATGCATGAACTGCATAGCTCTTTCCGCTGGGGCCTGATTTTCCCAATCTGAGCCGGGCGCGAAAATTGATAACTCTCCTCCCCGGTCCCGCGCGGGTGCCAAAGTCGCGGCATTGGGACCATTGCCGAAGAGGTCATCTTGGCGTTGCTCAGACAAAGACAGCTTGGGCGCGGTGGGCAGCTTCGAGCCATCCGCCTTGCGCCACGTCCTCTCTCTCTTCTTCGTCTCTGTCATCGTCTTGCCTCTCGCGCGTTACTCTACTGTCGTGGCCCTCTGCTCACTGGTGAGGGTTGCTGTGACGGTCAGAAAGCGGGTTACTGCAGCGGGGTTGAAAACCCGCCTCCCGCCCTGACCGCTACGATCTTGCCTGCTCACCGGAGCCGGGCCGCCGCTTAGGTCAGACCTCGCCTTCCCCTCGGCTCGATCCGCACTCCCATGTTCACCGCCTAGGAGGGTGGCAGTGGGGCCTTAGGGCGTGGAGTGACCGCGTGACGCGGAATAGCTGCCCTTGTGCTGTGGCCCGTTTCCCGGTAGCACTGTGATGCGTCAGGCCCGGCTAACCCGTAAAAGCCACCTGCCGCATAGGCCCGCCGTTTGTCCCGGCGGGCTTTCTTTTATCTCTCGATCACTTCCCCTTCAGATGACGGTGCCGTGCCCAGTTCGGACACGAGCCGCCGCATGATCTGCTCTTGCTTGTGGGTGGGACGCCACGAAGCCCGCTTGCCGTGCTTTGCGATCGAGCGGGCGAACCCTTTCAACCATTCATCACTGCCCGCCATTGCGGCGCGCAGGACCAGCGGCCAGCGGTAGTGGAGGATTTCATCAAGCTCGCGGCTGGTCATAGCCGCAACCCGCGATACCGTGCTGCCACGCGCGTCATGTGGGGCGACATCGTCAACTCGCGCTGGCTCATGGGCGATCGGCCATCATAATGCAGCGCAGTCTGATCCATGATCGCTTGAGCCAAGTCGTGTGGGATGTCAGAGGGACTACTGCCAAACCCCGCCTGGTAGGTAATTTCCAGCCGTGTCAGCCTGTCCGCTGCGACGTCATCATCCCAGATGATCGTCGGAATGTGGCCGGGAAGCAGGGTGAACCTTGTAACCGGAGAACCGTCGACAGCAACGGTCGGAACCTCGCCGTCCAGCACTGGGCCGATCGGAAGAACGAAGTATGACGCGGGGGAAGGATCCAGGACGACAACTCGGATAGTTTGCGTCAGAAGTGCAATCCCAGCGAAACCCATCACATCGAGGGCCGCTGTGTGTGCCATAGTGGTGATTGCCTGATCCTGGTCAGAGCCATCAACCCGCAAGTGTTGCTTCACCGCAGTCAAATCAACAGGCAATTCGGTCGGCAAGCTGAGGCGGTCTACAAACATCTTCATGCTGCAATCTCCACTTCACTGATGTGCTGAAAGAATGCGGCCTGGTCCTGCGCACTCATGGCGTCATGAGCAGCCAGAGCATATGCCTTAAGTTCCGATCGAGTGGCGCAGGATGCCCAAAACCGGGCCTCATCAAGTCCACCGAGGAAAGCGGGTAGCGGAGAACCTGCGGCTTTGAGGACCGCAGCGGCTGTCAGCTCTACATGCTCTGGTTTGAGCGCCATAAGAGCAGCCCAGGCCAAGGAGGCCCGCTCGGTCGCGTCTAGCTTTGCAGATGCGACTTTCGAGAAACCAAGCCACGCATCTGAGGTCTGCAATGTGAGACAGTAGCCGATCATCCGCGACATGCGCTTATGATCGGGAGCGATGTGGCGTCCTAGGTTGGAGCGCTTTTTCGGGTTGGACAAAGCGCATTTTTTCGCTTTGTTATCAATGGGGGTCGCACCGCCTGTTGGACAAGCTAGACCGTTGAATTGACTGGAAACTGGTACAACCCTACGGGCTGCCACTTTTCTCCTTCACAAATAGCTAAAACAGACCCTGGGCCGCATCAGAGAATCCCTTTGGGGTTTTGCACACGATTTAGCTCGACTTATCTCTACATCCCCGTGCCTCTCGCCCAACTGTCGCCCATTTATCGCCCTGACATTGCTGTGAGAACTCTGAGCTACGGCGCTTCAAGCGGTACGGAAGGTTCACACCGACAGTCTTGACCGAAGGGTCCGGGACATTCTGGCAATAGCGAAACATGCATCAGGCCAGCCCCCTCACACATCCATTGGTTAAGAAGATTTATTTATATAGATCAACATATTATAGACTTCACCCGGTTTTTGGGCCAAGCACTTAGATGCGCTGACAAACTGCTCGTGAATCCTGTCATCCGACCTAGAGTAATTCCTCTACCCCACCATTTCATTGGTCAACTTCCGCCAACCCACTCTACCTTGAAACAGTCTGTTTCTAAGAAAATGGATCAAATAAGGCGAAAAGGTGGTATGAAAGGATACATATCCTACCTGTCTGGATAGGTCAGATAGACCTTCAAGACGCAGCGGTGTGAATGCGCTGTGGATCGTGCTGGTCCAATTACACAGGATAAAACCCTGGGGGGTTTAAATGAAGTACGTTAACGTCGACGGCCATGCTTATGGCTTGACGGAGGTCACCGCAGGAGCTCCGATATTGGGCGGCTCTATGGGCCGCGCCCTGAGTGGTGCGCAGCCTGCCGTTGCGCGCGGTGCTATGCTGCAAGCGCCGCGCGCTTTGGCTTCCTTTTGCCTGCGCCCCACCGGACTTTATGGCCGCTACGCCAAGCCAATTATCGACAAGTTGTTGATCCTTGCCGCCCTGCCCATCGCGCTGCCGATTATCGCGCTCTGCGCGCTGGCGCTGTGGATCGAAAGCGGTCAGCCCTTCTATACTCAGCAGCGCCTTGGCCGAGGTGGAAAGCGCTTCTCTATCCTGAAACTGCGGACCATGGTGCGCGATGCCGATGCGGTGCTGGAAAGCTATCTTGCCGCGAACCCGGCGATGCGCGCGGAATGGGATGAGATGCAAAAGCTTAAGAACGATCCGCGCATCACACGGGTGGGCAGTTTCCTGCGAGCTACGTCACTTGATGAGCTGCCACAGCTATGGAACGTGTTGATCGGAGACATGAGCTTGATTGGCCCGCGTCCGATGATGCCCGACCAGCTTGAGATGTATGGCGATGCGAAAGCCTACTTTGCCCTTCGCCCCGGCATCACTGGCCTGTGGCAGGTCTCTGCCCGCAACAACAGCCGGTTTACCTACCGTAATGAAGTGGACGGCGCCTATCGGCGTAATCTGTCGCTGCCGATGGATCTGACCATTCTTCTCAAAACCGTCGGTGTCGTCTTGCGTCGGACCGGGTGCTGAGCGATGTTTGCCGCGCCCATTAACGACCAGAAATTGTTCGCCTCATGTTTAGAAAATCGAAAGGGACAAAGATGAAAGATCTTTACGCATCTGACGCCCTTGGCGCGGACAACAGTGATGTTATGGCGTCCTTTGGCGCTCCGGGCATGCGGCACAGCATCCGCCCGCGCCGCACGGTGATAGACCATGAGGATGAGATTGATAGCGATCTGCCTTTCGAGGAAAGCCTGCCCATCTCCTCCGCCTCCGCCGCCGCTGCGCCTTACGTAAGCGATGACCGCGTGCCCCGTTGGCAAGACCTGCCCGTGGCCACACCCGGCCCAGGTGGGGACATGCCTTTGGTCGACGATCACCGCAACAGCGCTGCCGCACGGGCCTTTGATCTTTTGCGTACGCGCCTGCGTCAAACCACGTTTGAGCATGGTTGGGTCAATATCGCGATAACCGCCCCCACGTCTGGCTGCGGCAACACTTTTTCCGCTACCAATCTGGCGCTGAGCCTGTCGCGGGTGCCGGGATCGCGCACCGTCCTGATGGACATGAACATGCGCAGCCCCGGTCTGGCCCGCGCTTTTGATCTGGAATCCCCCGGTGCGATGAGTGATCTGCTCGGCGGTCGTGTCGATCTGGGCCAACAGATGCTGCGTGTCAGCGATACTCTGGCGCTTGGCTTGAATGACCAAGCCGAGGTGAACGCAGCCGAGATCCTGCAAGACAGCGCCACCGCCGAAACGCTACTGCGCATGCGTGCAGCACTTCAGCCCGAAATCGTCCTCTATGACATGCCGCCCATGTTGGAGCACGACGATCTTTCAGCCTTCTTACCCCAATTAGACGGCGTTTTGCTGATTTCTGACGGCAGCCAGACCATGGCGCGCCATCTGCGTGAATGCGAACGGATGCTCGAAGGTCAGGTGCCACTCTTGGGCATCGTGCTGAACCGTGCGCGGACCTCTAGCCTGCCGAAATATGCCTGACACCCCCTGTCTTTGCGCCCCTTAGCGCCCTATTATCGCCCAAGTCTTCTGGTCTAGGCAGGGAAACCCCGCCGGGCAACGGTCTGGGGGCTTTAGGCAGGTTGGAAAGAGGCACATGGGACCGATCTATACATTCGATGACGTCATCGACATGCTGCGCCGTCGCGCGGGCGTGATCATTCTGATTACGCTTCTAGGCTGCATCGCATCGGTCTATTGGGCGCTCTCAATCGCGCATGTCTACCAGTCTTCCGAGGTCATTCAGATTGAGCAACCCAAGATCGCAAATGATCTGGCCCCCTCGACCGTCGAAGGGTCCTCAGCCCGGCGTTTGCAATTGATCGAACAGCAGTTGATGGCGCGCGGCACGCTGGTCGACATCATCCAACGCTTTGGTCTCTATGAAGATCTGACCGCGCTGCGGATGTCGGAAAAGGTCGATCTGCTGCGCCGTTCGGTCACGATCACCGGGGTCGCCGCCCCGCGCGAAGGCTTTGCCGACGACGGCACGATTTCTGTCATGACCTTCACCGCTGAGATGGACAACCCCGCCGATGCGCAGGCCGTGGCCCGCGAATTCGCCGATCGCACCCGTCAGATGTCCGCAGCTCAACGGCAAAGCCAGACACTTGAGACTTTAGAGTTTTTCCAACGCCAAGAGCAGAACCTGATCCGCGACATCTCAGCGCTTGAGGCGGAACTGGCAGACTACCGGGCCGAAAACGACCTCTCTCTCGAAGGCAGCCTTGAGTTTCGCCGGGGCGAGATCAGCAGCCTGAATGACGCCATCCTTGAGCTTGACCGTGAGATCATCGCCACGCGGCTGGCGCGCGACCGCACCAACCCTGATGCCCGCGCCGCCACCATTGCCCGCGAACGGGCGGAACTGGACGCCACGCTGGAAAGCCTCACAACGCAGCGCGACCTGCTGCAAGAGCAGCGCGAGACCCTCACCACCAGCCTGCAAACCTCGCCTGAGGTCGAGCGTGAACTGGCCCGGTTTGACCGTCGCCTGACACAGTTGCAGGACCAGTTGGAGGTGATCACCGCGCGCCGCAATGAGGCAGAGGTGGGGTTCTCACTCGAATCCGATCAGCGGGGCGAGAAACTGATCACGCTGGAACAGGCTGAACTGCCGGATTACCCCGTCTCGCTCAGCCGCAAAAAGCGCGCGGCTGTGGGCGGCATGGGCAGCTTTGCCCTTGCGCTGATCGTCGCCTTCCTGCTCGAATTGCGCCGCCCGGTGATCCGCTCGGCCCGGCAAATGACACGCGAGACGGGGCTGATCCCCGTCGTGTCGATCCCCGATCTCAGCCCGCGTGAGAGACGTCGCACCCTGGGCAAGGTCTGGCAGGAGCGCCTCAATGCAGGCAAACAGGGGCGCGCCGCGCGGATGGCCCGCAAGCAAAAGAGCTGACCCACTCAAACCGTGGCGCTGAGACCCAGCACCCGATCCCAATGCAGCCAAAGCGCCAGCGCGCCAAGCGCCAGCCCGAGCAGAGCGAAGGTCAGATCATGGCGCGCGTCCCAGACGCCGTGCGCTCGTGCCAGCCAGATCAACACCAGATGCGACAAGATCATCGCCAGCCCAAGCCCAAACAACGCACCGGGCAGCCCGGCATAGATCACGCCCACCAGCAGCATTCCAATCTGTAAGGTCGCGCGCGAGGCGGATGAGATGAAAAACCGCTGCGAATCTCCCGCTGCCAATGCGGCTTGATCATAGGTCATCCCGATCACCTGCGGCATCAGCGCCAATGCCAGCATCACCAGTATCGCGCCACTTTGCAGATAGCGCGGGTCATAGAGCACCGAGACCAGCCATGGCCCCGCCAGGGCCATCACCGCCAGCAGCGCCAGCAGCCCGCCACTCAGCCCATAGCGCATCCGCCGTAACTTCGGGTGATCCCCGCCCCCCGCCTCGCGGTAGATCGGGATCATCACCCGCCCGGTGACATTCTGCCCCAGAAGCAGCGGAAAACTGGCAAGGAAATAGCCAATGTTGTAAATCCCCAGCCCTTCGAGAGAGAGGAACTTGCCCAAAATCGCCTTATCCCCTTGGCTGGCGAAGAACCAAAACATGGTCGACAGGAAAATCCATTTGCCGAAATGCACCAATTCCTGCACCGCCGGCTGCTCCCAACGAAAGCGGTTGCTCGGTCCGGGCAGGAAGGCATGGGTCAGCGCCAGTTTCGCTAGCGCCCCCACCACACCGCCAACCACCAATGCGGCGACGGACTGATACAGCAACGCGCCCAGAATCATCACCACAATACCGATCACCTGCGAGGTGAGGTCCAGCAGCGTCAGCCGCCCCATTTGCAAATGCCGATGCGATGTCTCAATCCGTGTGGGATTGAATCCCGCAACCACAAGGCTCAGCGCCGCGATGGGCAAATAGGTCAGCAGCGAAGGCTCATCATAGAAAGCCGCCACCGGCCACGTCAGCGCACAGGCCGCAAGCCAGAGGCAAAGCCCCCGGATCGCTTGAATCGTCCAAGCGGTGTCTAAGAAGTCTCGATCATCGCCGCGTTTGCTCTGTGCGATCGACGGTGCGATGCCCACGTCTGAAAACAAGGTCAGCCCGACGATCACCACCTGTATCAACGCCATCAGGCCAAAGGCCTCGGGGAAAAGCAGGCGCGTCAAAATTAGGTTCGACGCCAGCCGGATCGCCTGCGCGCCGCCATAGCCCAGCACAATCCACGAGGTTGACCGCAGCGCCCGTGCCATCAGGCGATTGCCCGTCACCGCTTGGGAAACCTTTGAAAACACTTGATCCTGCGCCTTTGCCAATTCTTTGCGAGAGACTAATGGCATGCCCGCCCTTGTGCCAGTGGCAAGCAGGCGGGTAACAAGGTTTATCGCCCCCAGTCTAAGGCCTGCGCCCCTGTGAAGATCGCCTATATCCTCAATACCTACCCACAGCCCTCGCATTCCTTCATCCGGCGCGAGATTGCGGCTTTGGAGGCGGCGGGTCATGAGGTCATGCGCTTTGCCATGCGCGGCCCCGACGTGTCGCTGGTCGATGCGCAGGACAAGGCCGAGGCGGCGCGAACGCATTATGTTCTGGCCACGGGCGGGGCCGCCCTCGCCCGTGCCAGCCTGCGCATCTTGCTACGCTCCCCCAGTCGGTTCGGCAAAGCGCTCCGAGAAGTCTGGGACGCCGCCCGCCGGGCCGAGACGGGAATGGCGCGCCATCTGATCTATCTGGCCGAGGCTTGCTATCTGCGCGCACAGCTTGAGGACAGCGGCACCCAACATCTACACGCGCATTTCGGCACCAATGCCACCATGGTCGCGATGCTCAGCCACCTGCTGGGCGGTCCGGGCTATAGTTTCACCACCCATGGGCCTGAGGAGTTCGACAGCCCCCGCGCGCTTTCCCTCGGCCCAAAGATCCATCATTCGGCGTTTGCCGTTGCGATCAGCCAGTTCGGGCGCAGCCAGCTTTGTCGCTGGGCCGATCCTGCCGATTGGCCCCGCATCAAGGTCGTGCACTGCGGCATTGAGCCCGCCAAATTCCCTACCCCCGCGCCCCTCCCGAGCGGCCCGCGCCGCATGGTCTCCATCGGTCGTTTCGTGGAGCAGAAGGGCCAGCTTGCCCTCATCGACGCCATGGCACGGCTGCGCGACAGCCACCCCGACCTGCATCTTACCCTGATCGGCGACGGCCCAATGCGCGGCGCGATCGAAGCGGAAATTACCCGCCACAGGCTCCAAGACCGCATGACCCTGACCGGCTGGGTCGATGAGGCGCGCGTCACCTCCGAACTTGCCGAGGCCCATGCGCTGGTCATGCCCAGCTTTGCCGAAGGCCTGCCCATGGTGGTGATGGAGGCGATGGCCGCCGCCCGCCCGGTGATCGCCACCTATATTGCTGGCACGCCGGAATTGGTGCAGCCCGGCAAAACCGGATGGCTGGTGCCCGCCGGCGATGTGGCGGCCTTGGCCGAGGCGCTGACCGCGCTGCATGACGCGCCGCCCGCGACGTTAGAAGAAATGGGGGCGCGGGCCCGCGAGCGGGTCTTCGCGCGTCATGATGTGGCCCGAGAGGCCGCCAAACTGGGGGAGTTCATCCAACTGGCTGCCCGCTAGCGCCCCCGCACCCAGCGGTTTGCGCTGCGCAAGACCGGGGCGTGGATCGTCAGCCGCACGGCGACAAAGACCAGCGCGCCCAAAGGATCCGCCAGCGCACGGCGCCAAAAGGGGCGCATCTGATCATGTAAGTCATCGTTCCGCATCAGATGCGGGAAAAGCTGCTCTACCTCTGCCACGCCCACGTCCTGCCGCCGCCGCACACGCACCAGCGGGGCAAAGCCTTCGATCATCGGCCAGGCGTAAGTAGCAGGCACCGAGATGCGTTCTTCGGGGCGGAAATTCAGCCGCGCGAAAGTATCGTCCGAGATGATATCCGGCCAGACGCACCAACGCGCCCGCCCGGCGCGGTTCATCGCGAAAACACCAAACCCCGGCACGCCATGGGTCATGAAGCCAGTGGTCTGCCAGAACCGCGTGTAGTGCCGCGTTACCCAATTGCCCGAGGTGGTCACCTGTGGCACCCCGCTGGCATAGCGCGGCGCGCCCCCTGCCAGCGCCTCGGCTAGCTGCGCCAGCAGAGGCGGCGAAACCAGAACATCGGCATCGAGATAGACGAGAACATTCCCAAGGGCTGCCGCCTCACCCGCGTTCCACGCGCCGAGCTTGCCGCCCTTGGCCAATTCCAGCACCCGCAGCGACCAGCCTCGCGCCTCAAAGGCCGAAGTCTCCCCGCGGGCCAGTTCTGCGGTATTATCCGAGCAGCCATTGGCGACGACGATCACCTCGACCGGCCCCGCGACTGGCTCCGAGGCGCAGAGCGCGTCGAGGCAGGCCGGCAGCCAGTCCGCTTCATCATGGGCGGGGATCAACACGCTCAGCCCCTTAAAAGCGCCGTCGTTTACTGCCATGCGGTCAAGGCTTCCCATCGCGGGTTGTCGTCCGCCAGAAAGCGCAGCGCCCCCCAAGAGCCCCATTTCGTCGGCGTGTAGACGTCTAAATAATGGGTGAAAAGCTGCCCACCGACAGCTTCCCACCCGGCCATCAGATCGGCGTAAAGCGCGCCCATCTCAGGGGTGTAGTTAAAATGGTGAAAGAATTCGGTAAGCGCTTCGTCATCCACCTGCGCCCCAAGACCGACTACATGGCTGCCGCCTTCGTACATCACCAGATCAAGGTCATGCGCCCGCGCCACGGCGGCGTGATAGGGCCAGACACGGTCCATCAGATCGGCCAACGTATCGTTCTCAAGGCCACTGGTCCCGCCATTGCGCAGGTCTTGCGCAGCAAGCGTCGAGGCCACGTCATAACGGTGCGCCGCGATGTAATCCGCCAAATCCGCGCCTCTCAACCCCTGTGCCTCTCCCTCTGCGCGGGCCTTGGCAAGGCTGTCGGACAGCCAGCCATCGACCCGTTCGGCATTATCCGCCAGCCCCAGCACCCCGCCGAAATACCCGGTGATTGCATAGGCATCAAAGGCCGTCGCAGGCGCGCTGTTTCCCGCTTTCTCGGCAACATAGAGCGGCGCATCCAAGGCTTCGCGCTCAAGCCCCAGCCATCCGGTCTGGCTGGCGATTACATTGCGCAACCGTGCCTCGGCTTCGCCGCCGAAGACATCCGTCCAAATCCGTGCCACTTCAGCGGCACGCAGGCTGTAGAACTGCATGCCCTTCTCGGCCTCGCCCCAGCGGGCCTGCGCCATCTCATCGGCCCATTGGGTCTGGGAGAATTGCCAGTTCCAGACCTCATTGGAGAACTCAACATAGGCCGTGCGATCTTCATCAAGTGCCTCTTCAACATAGGTCGCAAAACCTGTGACATAGGCGTCATCGGCCAGATGCGGCATGTTGAACCACGGGTCGACCTCTAACTCATTTGCCAATGCGACCATGACCTCCACCGGGACGCCGCGCAGGGCATAGGTGACATCCTTCGGGCGCGGGCGGTCTTCCCACTGCGCGATGGGGCTGTCGTTCGTGCCCATCCAATCCATGAAGCGCAGGACCTTCATCCCGGTCAGATGCTGAGTCCAATCGGGATTAAACCGCGCGCCGGCATCGTAATCGGCGGCCCGGTCTTCACGCACGACAGTGATGTTGCGCGGCGGGTCGCTGCGGTGCATCCGCTGAACGCGAATGTCCACACTGCCCGGCCCCGGCGCGTAATCAAACCGCACCTCATTCGTGCCATAGCGCACATTCTGCGCCCGGCCCGTGACCTCAATCACTCCCTTGCCGTCGAACCGAAGCAGATAGCGCCCTTTCAGCGATGTCGCCTGTTCTGGCATGTCAGTCAGGATCAGCGTGCCGATGCTACCCAGCTCACGCGGCATCTCAATAGGCCAGCCTTGGGCATCTAGATAGCCGCCCGCAACCAGTTGCGCATATTCCATCCCGCCAAAGCGTCCGGCCATATGACCGAGCCACGGGCGCGCGGTTTTCATCAGATCAAGGAAGGGGGCCTGCACGCTCCAGTCGGCGATGGCGGCAAGGCCGATGCCCATGTCGCGGGTGCCTGCGACAGCCCCTTCAGACGCTGTGATCTCGAATGGGGCGTCGGCCACCGGCGTGGCAGACACCTCAGGTGCAACGCGCGCAGGCGTAGGCTCAGGCTCCGCAGGCGGGCCAGTGGGGGAGATCGGCGCGGTCTGCGCATTGTCTGCGGCGGCAGGCCGTGTTGCAGGGGGCACCGGCACCACGGCATCGCCCTTATAGTCGCGCACCGCATCCCAAGCCACGCGCTGCAATGCCCGCGCGAGGTCGGGCTCTGGCGTATCGAACGCCTTGCCCCACCGGTTGTTGAAGTCCGTCGGCAGCCCAAGCGGCTCTTTGCCCGTCAGGGTGGCATATTGCACCATGGCAACAAAGTAGTGGCCCAGGTCGTTCAGGTGGATGTCATCGGCAAAAAGCGCGTCGATCTCGCTTAGCCCCGGCACCCGTTCGGCGGCGATCTCATCATAGAGCCGCGCCATCGCCTGCCCTGCCGGGATCACCTCAATCGTCGCGCTGTCAGAGCTACGCCCGTCACTCACTGCCGCTGCGATCCCCTCCCAAACAGGCAGATCGCTGTCCAACCGCTCACGCCACGGGATATGGGCATTGTCGTCATATTCCACGGCAACGCCGCTGCCGCTTTTCAACGAGTGCCATGTCTCTTGCAGATAGACCTTCACGCTCGGATTGGCCGCTGCCGCGAGGCCAAAGAACGCCTGCGCATAGACTTCGGTATCCGACCAGCGGGTGTGGTTGGCAAGCGGGATTGCCTCGGTCAGGATCAGATGGGTGGTTTGCCCCTCGGGCAAGACCCCGCGGGCATCGACGCCCTCGGCACTGTCCGATTCATCCCAATTATAGCGCAACGGTGCGCCGTTGATGATCTGCGCCCGCACCTCGCCCTGCCCCAGCCCGGCACGCAGCGCTTCTTGCAACATGTCCGGCCCGTCCGCCCCAAAAAGGCTGTGGCCCACCATCAAGACTGAGAACAGCCCGCCCAGACCGCTCATGCTGCAACCCCGCTGTCGGGATGGGCGCGGACCACGTCCCAGACCACGCGTTGCATCAGGGCCGCGGCCTCGGCGCTTGGCGTGTCAGCCGGGGTGCCGTCCGCGCGGGTCAACTGATGCGGCAACCCCGACGGGTCACGGTGATAGAGCGTCGCGTAATGGGTCAGCGCCACGAGATAGGCCCCCTGATCGTTGAAATGGATCGTATCGGGCCGTCCATTCTCGTCGCGCGAGAAAAGGTCGTGCAAGCTGATGATGCCGCCCACCCCTCCGGCCGCGTCGACCGCGCGGGTAAAAGCTGCCATGACCTGCCCGGCCGGGATCAGATGAATGGGCAGGTCTGATTGCTGTAAAGCCGGATAGAGCACCTGCCGCCGCCAATATTTATCCAGATCCCGATCGATGCGGTTCAGCCACCCAGTGCCATCGTCGGTGTAATGCCATGTCTCGTAAAGATAAACGCGGGTATCGGGCCGTGCCTCGCGTGCCAGATTGGCCCAACGGGCGAGGTAGTCAGGGCTGTCGTGATAGCGGATGGCATCGGCGATCTCGACCATCTCGGTCAGCACCACGGCGTCATATTCGCCCGAGCCGATGGCCGCACGGGCCGGACGGTGCCGCGCGTGATCGTTGGCGCGGTCAAAGCCATTCACCGGCATTTCAGGCTCCCAATGCTCACGCAGGGAGGTGCCCCAACCCGTCTGGCTGTGGTAGCTGTGGCCCGCCCCCGCCATCTGCGACAGCATCGCGGGCATGTCCTCCCCCACCAACGAATGCCCCAAATGGTAGACCTGCATCGGTGCTGTCGGCGGGGTCAGCCGCGTGGCATAGAGTTCCGCCGCGCGGTCCTGCAACTGCGCCCGGCGAAAGACCCAAGATCCACCGCTGAGACTGGCAAGGGCGGCGGCTCCCAGAAAGAGGCGGCGTGAGAGTGCGACCATGGGATGAAGCTCCTTTGTGATCAATCTGCCCAATCGCCACCGCGCTGACAAGATGGTCCGCCACGGAAACGATCCGCCCCGGCAGCTTATCGCCGCGCCTAAAGCGTTCAGTGTCTTGGGTAAATTCCGCGTCAAAGGCACTGCCGTTTGCGCGGAGCGTGACGTCAAGCCGATCAAAGCCAAAGAGCGTTTTTGTGAGCGGGTATTGCGCCTTATAGGCCGCTTCTTTGGCACAGAAGATACGTTTGGCGGCAGCCATATCAGCGCACCCAATACGCGCAATTTCCGCCGGAGTGCAAATCTCGTGCAGCAGGTCGCTAGGCAGCGGGCTGTCTTCTTCGATATCTATCCCTAACGCTGCCACATCGCCGTCGCGCGCCAGCACCGCGACACACCACGCAGCGCAATGGCTGATCGAACCGGTCAAACCCTGCGGCCAAATCGGTGCACGGTCGGCGCTGGCCGGCACCGGCGCTGGTGGATGACCGAGCAGCTCCATCGCCTTTCTTGCCGCGCTGCGACCGGCGGTAAATTCAGCCACCCGGACGGGCCGCGCGCGCGCGATGATGGTGGCTTCATCGTCCAGCAAAGGCGGATGGGACGCGTCAGGCCGGGTTACCGCCACAGCAACGGGCAGGTCGAAAAGCCCGCGGACCGCGGCGGCGATCTCGGCCTCTGGAGTCACCTCATTCCCGCCCGCGGCCACGTCCGGCGCGCATCAGACGGCGTTTGGACATGGTCTCGGCCCGTGCAGGCGCGTCGGTGGCAGAGGCGCTGGTGGGAGGCTCCGGTGTCTGACCGCTCAGCCCGTCGATGTGAGCCGCCAATCCGAAGAGGGTGGGGAAGCGGAAGATATCGGTGATCGACAGAGCGCTGATGTTCAATGCCGCTTTGATGTCCCGATGCGCCTGTACCGCAAGCAGCGAATGCCCCCCGAGGGCAAAGAAGTTATCGCCGCCGCGGATATCCCCAAGGCCCAAAAGCGTGCTCCAGACCTGTGCAATGGCAGCTTGGCTCCCGCTGACCGGCGTGGTCGCCTTCTCGGTGGTTGGGGCCACACTGCGTTTGACAGGAGCGGGCAAGGCCTTGCGGTCTATTTTCTTGTTGGGCGTGAGGGGCATGGTGGGCAAAGTTACGATGGCCTGCGGCACCATGATATCTGGCAAATGTGCGGTCAATTGGCGCCGTGCCACGTCGCTATCGACAGTGTCATCCGCGACGACATAGCCAACAAGCTGCGCCCCGCCCTGCCCTGCGTCTTCGCGCAGCACGGCCACGGCCTGTCGCACCCCCGGCAGTTCGGCCAACCGCGCCTCGACCTCCCCAAGCTCAATCCGGTGGCCGCGTATCTTGACCTGCGCATCGGCGCGGCCTTCGAAATGCAACACGCCCTCGGCGTCCATCCGCACCAAATCGCCCGTGCCGTAAAGGCGGCCCGCGCCGGAGAAGGGATCGTGGATGAAACGTGCCGCCGTCATCTCCGCCCATTCCCAATAGCCCTGCGTCACGCCCTCGCCGCCGATCCAAAGCTCCCCCGCCGCGCCGATGGGCAGCATCTGCCATGCAGCGTCGAGGACATGGACCTGCGTGTTGGCGATCGGCCTGCCGATGGGCGCAGTAGTGGCGTCGGTATCTGACAGCACATGAGTGGTGGACCAGATCGTCGTCTCTGTCGGCCCATACATGTTCTGGATCTGCGCCTGCGTCGCCTCGCGCAGCGCGCGAGACAGCGTGCCGGGCAACGCCTCCCCCCCGATCATCAGGGATTTCACCCGCGCCAGAGCGCCGCGCGCTTCGTCGTTCATCACCATCATCTGCGCCATTGAGGGCGTGCATTGCAGATGGGTCACCCCGTGGCGGATGATCTGAGCGGCGATGGAGTGGTCATCCGCCGCCGGTTGCCCGCCTGTATTGGCGCGGCGCAACACCTCGGCCAAAGGCTTGAGCCCCGCCATCACCTTGTCGGTGGGGATACCGTAGTCGATCAGACAGGCGATCTCATCCACGCCGATCCGCTTGAGTTGCTCGGCCCGCGCCAAACCGTCGGCCACGGTGCCAAACATGCCGCTGTCGTTGAAATAGCGTTGAAAGGCGAACTCAAGGATCGCATCCATTTCCTCAGGCGAGAGACCCTCAAGGTCGATCTCAAACGGGTTCGTCGTGCCCGCCGGTTTCTTGAAGGCCGGGAAGGCCCAAGCGTATTGTTTGATAAGCCCCGCCGCCGAGCGCAGGTAGTCTTTCATCGGTTCGCGCGCCACCTCTTCGGCCTCGGCGCGCGTATCCGCCAGATAGCTGTGCAGCATCACCGTGACTTTATGGTCCGCCGGGTCATGGCCCGCGCCGCGCAGAGCGTCGTGGTAGATTTTGATCTTATCCGCCAGCTCTTCCACGGATTGGCCAAGCAGGTGGGTCAACACATTGGCCCTAATTTCCCCCGCCTCTTTCCACGTCTGCGGGTTGCCCGCTGTGGTCACCCAGATGGGCAGCACTGTCGACACGGGGCGCGGTTGCGTTACCACTGCATGGCGTGTGCCATCGGCGCGCGGGAACTCTACTGGTTCCCCGGCCCAGAGCTTGCGCAGCTGGTCTATGGCATCATACATCGCGGGCTTGTTCTGCGGCGGTGTGTTTTCCGGGCGAAGCACGAAATCGTCGGGCTGCCAGCCGCTGGCGATGGCCAAGCCGACACGTCCATTGGTCAGATTGTCGATCACCGCCCATTCTTCCGCGATCCGCGCGGGATGGTGCAGCGGGGCCACGCAAGACCCGGCCCGAACATCGAGGTTCTGCGTCACCGCTGCCACGGCAGCGCCGGTGACGGAGGGGTTCGGGTAAGGGCCACCAAAGGCATGGAAATGCCGCTCGGGCGTCCAGACGGCGTTGAAGCCATTGGCATCCGCGAATTTGGCCCCTTCGAGCAGCAGTTCGTATTTCTTGGGACCAACACCGTCGTCATTGCCCCAATAAAACAGGTTGAAGTCGATCCTGCGGTCGCTGGTGGCAATCGGCCCGTTTGACATGAGCGCCCGGCTGTCATCGCCCGCTAGCACCAGTTTGAAGCCCCGCGCGAGGGTCCAGAACAGCTCTAGTACCGAGATATCAAAGCTAAGGCTGGTGACCGCGAGCCAGACCGCACCCGCATCATGGTCGATCCGATCGTCCATCCCGGCAAAGAAATTCGCGACATTTCCATGGCTGACCATGACGCCCTTTGGTGTCCCGGTAGAACCGGAGGTATAGATCAAATATGCGAGGTCATCAGCCCCGGCGCTGGCTGTGGGGTTCGTGTCCGACGCGGTGGCGAGGCGCGGATCGCGGTCCAACTCCACCACCTGCGCGTCATGCGCGGGCAGGCTGGCGGTGAGGGTTGATTGCGTGACCACGACCGAAGCGCCACTGTCCGAGAGGTAATGCGCCAGCCGGTCCGCCGGATAGGCCGGATCAAGCGGCACATAGGCGGCCTCGGCTTTCAGGATACCAAGTGTACCAACCAACAGATCCACCCCCCGCGCGGTACAGAGCGCCACTGGCATCCCCGGCCCCGCCCCCATCTCACGCAGCAGATGGGCCAGTTGGTTAGCGCGAGCGTTTAGCGTGCCATAGCTGAGGGTCTCGCCCTCAAACACCAGCGCAGGCGCGTCGGGTGTGCGTTTCACCTGCGCCTCGAAAGCGACATGGATGGGGAGGGGGTCATAGTCGCGCGCGGTCGCGTTGACCTGTGTCAGCAGTTGCGCTTCGGCCTCAGGAAGCGCCCAGACGGTGCCGCAGTCAGACGCCTCTGCCACCTTGGCAAAGGCAGTTTCCAGACGATCTACAATGAGGCTAATCGCGTTGTCGGAGAGCCTTTTGCTGTCGGCGATCAAGGTGGTGCTTTCAGGTGTAACACACAGAGTAAGCGCTGATCCGGAAAGGGGTTTGTCATCGAAAGAGAGGGCAAAATCTGGCGTGGCCAGAGAACCGATTGCCGGATCACGCAACGGCAGGTCACGCGCGAGGCTCGCAGTGCCCATGGCGCGGGCAAGTTGAGGCTCAAGTTGCGCCAGTAGATCGGCTATTGAAGTGTCCGCCTCTGCCGTGATGGTCATCGGAAGCCAATCGGCAAGCAGGGGCGCAGGCTCTCCCTTACGGCGCAGGGCGATGCCGCCCGCATTAACACCTGCGCTGCGCATTGCCACCAAGGCGGCAGCGGCGATTTGCTGCGTCAGATCAAGCCCCTGCGGCAGGACGATCTGTCGCTGGCTCCAATCTGGGGTCGCCGTCGATGCAGCGGCCAAGGGGACCGGCAGCGCGTCAAACCCGGTCAGAGCGCGCCGCCAGTAAGCCTCCTCAACAGGCACAGCGGGCGTGTCTGCGTCACGGGCCAGCTTATCGCCGGGTGCGAAAATCTCGGAAAGAAGAACATCCTCCCCCGCCATTCCGCGCAAGCCATAGAGGGCCACGTGAGCGTCAGCAGCAGCCACAACGACGCGTGCTTCATCCACCTCAACCACCGTGCCTGCTGTGCCGCCGCTGGCCCCCAACACCTCCATACCAGAGACAGTCAGCACGCTCCCCGCGGCACTCACCACTTTCGCGGTGGTAAGCGGGTTCCAATAATCGCCAAAGTCCAGCCCTCGGACCAATGCGCTGAGTTCCTGCGCCGTTCTGGTGAGATCGAGGATGCCACCATTGTCAGGCCGCTTGTCCTTTGCGAAATAGCTCCGCTGGCTCAGGTCTTGAGCGGTGCCTTGCAGCGCGCCGCTTTCCAACTGAGCCAAAACCTCGCCAAAACTCTCCATCCCGGCGGCGTAGCATTTGGAGTTGAGGCTAAACGCCGTCTCATCTGGTGCGATATCCACCATGCGCTGCGCCAGCAAATCACCTGTATCGACGCCCGTCTCGATCAGGTGCCAACTGACCCCGTGCTGCGCCTCACCATTGATAATCGCCCATGCAGGCGTGTTCAGCCCCGCATAGCGTGGCAACGGCCCGTCGTGAAAATTGATCGCGCCACGTTTTGGTAGCGCCAAAACCGCCTCAGGGATCAGCCGTAAATTGGCGATACTCAGCAGCCAGTCAGCGGCCAGCCCCATGGTCAGGAGTTCTTCCGCGTCGCGGCAAAGCGGCAACCCCTGCGCTTTGGCCCAACTGCGCACCGTATCATCCCGGCTAATCACGCCAGCAATCTGGTGCCCACCCGCCAGCAGCATATCCCCGCAGGCGATGGTCAGGGATTCGTCGCCTATCAATAGGGCGGAAAACGGCTCTGTCTTAAAATTGGCGGTCATGAACGGTCCTCCGTGGCGGGGCTACGGCTTGGGTCTTGGGCGGGGCGGGCCGCGCGTCTGGCAGTGAGCGCATGGGCCGCGAGGTCACGGTAAAAACCGGGAGCATCCTCTGGCTGGCGTCCGGTCAGCAGGCAGCGCAGGTGGTGCAGCCCGCCCCCGGCGAGCCGCGCAAGCAGCGCCAATGTGGCATAGGCGCGCCCGTGATTCTTTGTAAAATACCGGCGGCGACTGTCGAACCAATAGCGCGGCATCCGGCGCCATTCCTTCATCCCGGTCGAGACCGAGCCGACATGCACGCAGCGCGCCTGAGGCACATACCAGCAGTCCCACCCGGCCCGCGCGGCGCGCAGGCATAGGTCAGTTTCCTCGTAATAGAGGAAATAGTCTTCGTCGAAGAGACCGACCTCGGCCAGCATGTCCCACCGCATCATGACGCTGGCCCCGGCCACCCAATCGACCTGCGCGGCCTCTTGCGGCAAGGGGGGCGCCACCACGGCAGAGGATAACAGTCTCGTCAGCGGGCCGAACCGTGCGGCCCCTTCCAACTCGCCTGCGGCGGAGGGGAAGCGAAAGGCTGTGGTATGGGGCAGATCATCCTCCCCGCGCACATGGCTTCCGGCCAATCCGGCGCGGGGGTGGTTTTGAAGATGGCGCAACAGGATCTGAATACAGCCCCGATCAAGGAAAGCATCCGAATTCACCACATGCACGAAATCCGGCGCTGCGCCGTCCGACATCCCCGCCCGCATGGCGATGTTGTTGCCCGCGCCAAAGCCGCCGTTGCGGGGCGATGCGATCAGCCGCACCCGGTTGCCCGCGTCCCAACCCCGCGCAGCGATCTCTTGCTCCAGCAGCGCGACAGAGCCGTCGCCACTGTCATTGTCCACGATCACCAGCTCGGCACCCGCGGCGGGCATATCGGCCAAAGCCGCCTCAGCCGCGCGCAGGGTCATTTCTGCAGTGCGATAGTTTAGGATCACGACCAAAAGACGGGGCGGTTGCTGCATCATTCCGCCGCCCTGGCATAAGGCTGGGCGCGGTCGGCGTCACTGGGCAGGGCTGCCGCGATCACCTCCGCCAATTCTTGCGCAAGCACGGTGACATTGGGGGCCAGAACCATGCTCACATGGTCACCCGGCACTTCGATCACCTGCAGGCGCGGCGCAAATTGGCGCCACTGGTTGTCCTCATAGACGTATTCCTTTTCTGCGGTGACGAATTGCCCCGAAGACACCGCCCAGTGCCGATCCAGCGGCGGCCGGAACAGCGTCATAGGCCCGTCCCACCGCGGCGTTTCATAGCGCCCTACAGCCCCTAGGAAGGCCGCCTGAATGCGCAGACTGTTAAAGGAAACACCCCCCTCACCCTCGCCGCCTGCCTCCTGAGGCGCTCGGCGGAGCTCACGCTCCCACGCCCAACGGTTGCGCGCCCATTCCAAAAGATAGGCCGGTCCCTTGCGGCGCAGTTCTGCCAACTTGATATGCGCCTTGTCGATCTTGCTGAGCGCGGCGCGCACAGGCAGCGGCGTGTCGAGCATCGCCAAAACGGCCACCTCTTGCCCTGCCGCTTTCAATTGCTGTGCCATCTCATAGGCCGCGATCCCGCCGCCGGAGTAGCCCGCAAGCAAATAGGGGCCTTGGGGCTGAAGCGCGCGGATTTCGGCGATGTAATCTGCGGCGGCGGTCTGCACCTCCTCATGGGGCGCGGCGTCTCCGATCAGCCCCCGCGCCTGCACCCCATAGACCGGGCGCTCGTCGCTGAAGGGCATGGCAAGATGGCGCAGGTTCAGCACATTGCCGAACATCCCCGCAACCACGAATAGCGGGGCCGCCGCGCTGCGCGACTGATTGAGCGGCACGAGGTAGTCAAAGCGCTGCTGAGGGGCAGATGGTGCCGTATCCCCGACGTCGGACTGCGCCAGATCACCGCGCTCTGCCGCGATCAGCGCGGCGCATTTGGCGATAGTCGGCGCTTCGAACAGAACGGAGATCGGGAACTCGACCTTGAATTCTCGCTTAACGGAAGCAAAGAGGCGCACCGCGATCAATGAATGCCCGCCAAGGTCAAAGAAACTATCCTCGACCCCTACCGGGCTGACGCCCAAGAGGTTCGACCAGATATCGGCCAGCTTTTCTTCAATCGCATTGCGCGGGGCAACGAAAGAGCCGTCGAGATCGGGTCGCTCAAAGCTCTGCCCTTGGGGAGCCGCCTCGCTTACCGGCGCTTCGGCCTGAGCGATCAATGTTTGTATCGGCAAAGAGGAGACCATAATTTGCGGCGCATCCAGCGCCAGCGCACGGCGCAGGGCTTCGGGCCCTTCTTGCGCGCGGATGCCTTGGCGCACCAACCGGGCCAGACGCTCTTCGGCGGGGCTGAGGATCTCGGCACTGTCTGCCCCTTCGAAAATCACTTCGCGGGCGTCGGGGGGGGGTATGTCGGCAAAGGCACCTTCGAGCCGTTTCATCGCGAAATCGCGCACCTCGACGAGGGTCACACCCTCCGTATCGGCGATCGTTACGTCGAACCGGGCCAAGCCCTCAGCCGCCAACCCGTCGACCAGCCGAACATGCGAGCGGATCTCGGCAGGCAGGGGCGCGTGAAGTGTGATCTCACCATAAGACAAGGGCACCCAAAGATGCCGCGCCGCATAGCCGGGGATCAGCGATATGGCCCAGCCGGTGGCGATGTCCATGAGGCCGGGGTGCAGCACATAGCCCGCGTCCAGATCCCCCCGCGCGCCTTCGGGCAGCTGTAGCGCGGCGATCCCTTCCCCCTGCCCCAGAGCCGTACGTTGCAGCACATGCCAGCGCGGGCCGAACTTCAGATGCGCCTCTTGGACGGCGGTCAGACGCCCGCCCGGTGCGGCCTCGGCCACGTCTGTGCAGCGGCCCGCGATGCCAGCAAGGTCGAGCGGTTCGGCAGCGCGGTCCTCGGCAGTCAGCCGCGCTTGCACATGCAATTGCCATGCGGGCTTTCCGTTGACCACACAGGCGCTGCGTAACTCGGCGGCAAAGCCCGCGCCCTCCGGGGTCAGGGTGATCTTGATCTTGCGCCGCGCCCCATCGGCCAGCGGCAGGGGGCGCAGGAAATAGAGGTCTTGCAGCGTGAACTTTTGCAGCCCTTGTGCCTGCGCCGCTTCGGCCAAAAGCTCAATATAGCCTGTACCGGGCATCACCGCGCGGCCATCCCCGGTGCGGTGCTGGTCCAGCAGCCAATGCGAAGTTGCGATCTCGGTGGTGAATTCGAGTGTGCCGCTATCGCCGGCCCCGGCGCTTTCGAGCAGCGCGGCATTGATTGCCCGGGCAGACAGCGCCACAGCACCGCCCCCGCCAAGGGTTTCCGCCGCCATGCCTACATCAGCCCAAACGCCCCAATTCACGGCGACCACGCGGGTTTTCGCCCCCCGCCGCGATTGCGCAAAGGCGTTGAGCCACGCATTCGCCGCCACATAGTCCAACTGCCCCGCCGCGCGGGTGGCGGTAGAGGTTGAGGAGAAGAGCACCAACAAATCAAGCGTGCCGTCGGGCAGGAGTTGATCCAAGACCCGCAGCCCCTGCACTTTGGGCGCTAGCACCGCGTCAATCCCGGCGTCGGTTTTGGCCAGCAGCGGCGCATCGTCCAGCACACCTGCGGCATGGATCACCCCTGTCAGACCGCAATGGCGCGTGGTCAGATCGTCAATCACGCGGCGCATCTGGGCGAGGTTGGCAACATCTGCGCGGGCGACTTCAACGGCCCCGCCCGACTGTGCGGCCTGCGTCTCAAGCTGCATGACGGCGCGTAGGCGGCGCGCTGTGGGATCCGCAGGGCCGTGGCTCGCGAGATAGCCCTCCCATTCATGGCGCATCGGTAGGACAGTGCGGCTTAGCAAAATCACCCGCGTGCCCGGTGTCTCCAGAATGTCCGCCGCAAGGGTCAGACCGATCCCGCCAAAACCACCGGTGATGAGGTAGCTTCCCTGTGGCTGCCACCCCGGCAGATCATTTGGCGGTAGGGCGGCGGCGCGGTAGCCCAGTTCAAATCGGCGGCCAGCGCGATGGGCGACCTGAAGGTTGGCGGGCCGGGCCAAAAGCTCTTCGAGCAGATCGTCGGCATCAATCACCGGCGCGGGTTCTACCGGTTTCGCAAACCATCCCGCGGGTTGCTCAGGCGCGGCAATGGGCAGGTCAATCTGACTGGCCGTCAACCCTGGCACCTCGCGCGCCATGACGCCAACGGGGCCAGAGATCAGCGCCTTCTCGGGATAGCTCACCCCCTCCTGCGCGACCTGCGCTGCACCGGTGGCGAAGACGCTCAGATGCAGCGGCGCGTCAGTTTCGGCCTCGGCCAAGGACTGCGCAAGCCATGTAAGGCTCCAGAAGCCCTGTTCGATATTGCGATCAAATCTGCTGGAGCCGGGGCGTGGGGCGACCTGATCATCAGTCAGCCAGAAATGCGCAATCCGGTCGGGCATCAGCCCCTCGGTTTGGAGTGCGGCGAGCAGTTGATCATAGCCCGAGCGCCCCTGTTCGGCGGCCAGAGTAAAGTGATCACAGGAGACGCGGGCGAAGGCATCTCCCGCCGTGACCTGCACCACGCGGTGCCCTTGTGCTCGCAACTGCGCGGCGGCATCAGCCCCCAGCCATGCCATATCGGCAAAGACGAGCCAGTTCAGCGGGCCGGACAGGCCCATGTCCGCTTCGGCATATCGAGGTTGCCAATGCGGCAGCGCCCCCCATTCGCTGATGTCATCCAACCGTTGCAGCGGTTGCTCAGCGGGGCGGGCTGCGGTCTTGCCCGGCTCGATGAAGTAACGCGCGCGCTGGAATTGATAGCTCGGCAACAAGACGCGGTTGCGCCGTGCCTCGCCCCAGATTTGCGCCCAGTCGGCCTCGACCCCGCAGGCCCAGAGCCGCCCGATCACGCCTAGGAAATAGGCATCATCCGCGATCTCTTGCTCAGGATGGCGCAATGAGGACATCACCTGCCCCGGTGCCACATCCGCGTTCATCTGCGCCAAGGCGGAAAGCGCCTTGCCCGGCCCGACCTCAAGATAGATCCGAGGCGCATCGCTGCTCAACGCGCTGATACAATCGGCGAAATTCACCGTATTGCGCAATTGCGCGACCCAATAGTCGGGGTCGGTCGCCATCTGCGCCGTGATCCTCTTGCCGGTGCGGTTCGACAGGAAGGGCATCGTTGGCGCACGTAGGTCGAGCTTGGCAAGAAAGGCGCGGTAACGGTCGAGGATCGGGTCCAACATCCGCGAGTGGGCGGCGATGTCGATGGCAATGCGTTGGTGGTCGAGACCTGCTGCGTCCAACCGCTGTTGCAGCGCCTCCAGCGCGTCATCCGGGCCGGACACCGCGATCAGTTCCGGGCCGTTGACACTGGCAATATCCAGCGCATCGCCCAGAAGCGGCGTAATCTGCTCTAGCGTGGCGGAGATGCTGATCATCCCGCCTGCTGGGACTTCGTCAAACAGCCGTCCGCGCAGCAGGACAAGGTCGATGCATTCCTCAAAGCGCATCACCCCGGCAAGGCAGGCGGCGACATTCTCGCCCATGGAATGGCCCACCATAGCCGCAGGCTTCACCCCCCAAGACAGCCAGAGCTGCGCCAGCGCGTATTCAACGATCATGATCAGCGGCAATTGCACCGAAGGCTGTTTCAGCTTGGCCTCAGCCGCCACGCGGTCATCGGGCTTTGGCAGCCAGATCGCGCGGATGTCGTAATCCAACTGCGGTGCCAGATGGTCGAGCCCCCGGTCCATCCACTCGGCAAAGACCGGTTCGGTCTCATAAAGGTCGCGGGCCATACCGGCATATTGCGCGCCGCCGCCGGGGAACATGAAGACGACCTCAGGATCGGGGCCGAGATGGTCGTGGGTAAAGACACGGCGGCGGTCGCCTGCCTCCAACAGTGCTGCGGCCTCCTCATGGCTTTCGGCCACCAAAACGCGACGTTTGTCGAAACCGCGACGGCCCTCTTTGAGGGTGAAGGCCACATCCGCCAAAGGTTGCTCGGGATGCGCGCGCAGATGGGCGGCAAGGGCAGCACTGTTGGCGTCCAAGGCTGCTTTGTTGCGGCCCGAAAGGCAGAGCACGTGGAAAGGAAAATCGCTTTCCTCGGACGGCGCACGGGCGGGGGCCTCTTCAAGGATCATATGCGCATTGGTCCCGCCGACGCCGAGCGCGTTGACCGCCGCGCGGCGCGGTGTGGCCGCCGCAGGCCAGTCATAGAGCCGGTCATTCACACGGAAGGGCGAGCCTTCGAAGGGGATCGCCGGGTTCGGCGCTTCATAGCCCAGCGAGGGCGGGATTTGCTGGTGGTGCAGCGACAGCGCAGCCTTGGCCAACCCCGCCACGCCCGCCGCAGTGTCGAGATGGCCGATGTTGGTCTTGACGGAGCCGATGCGGCAGAAATCCTCGGCCTGCGTCTCTGCCCGGTAGGCCTGTGTCAGGGCGGCCACCTCGATCGGGTCGCCCAGATAGGTGCCGGTGCCGTGGCATTCGACCATGCCGATGCTCTGCGCCGCCACGCCCGCATCATTGAGCGCGCGGGCGATGGCTGCTGTCTGCCCGTCGACCGAAGGGGCCAGATAGCCCGCCTTGGCCGCGCCGTCGTTGTTGACCGCAGAGCCTTTGATAACGGCCCAGATGGGATCGCCATCGGCGATGGCATCCTTTAAACGCCGCAACGCCAGGGCCCCCGCGCCAGAGCCAAAGACGGTGCCCTGTGCGCGGTGATCGAAGGCGTGGCATTCGCCATCGGGGGAGAGGATCTCATTTTCCTTGAACTCGTATCCCCTGCCCTGCGGCAGCTCAATGGTCACCCCACCGGCCAGCGCCATGTCGATCTCACCCGCGCGCAGGGCCTGTGCCGCGTAGTGGATCGCCACCAGAGAGGTCGAACAGGCGGTCTGCAGGTTGATCGACGGGCCTTTGAGGTCAAACACGTGGCTGACGCGCGTCGAAAGGAAATCTTTATCGTTGCCGGTATGCCGCAGCAGGAACATGCCCACATCATCGACCAGATCGGAGTTCGAGCAGATGTTGAAATAGAAATAGCTGCCCATGCCGCAGCCCGCGTAGACGCCGACCGGGCCGGAGAGGTTTTTGGGCATATGCCCCGCCTGCTCCATCGCCTCCCAAGCGACCTCAAGAAACTTGCGGTGCTGCGGGTCTAGGATCGCGGCATCCTTGGGGGAGAAGCCAAAGAACTCGGCGTCGAACATGTCATAGCCCGGCATCTCGGCGGTGACAGGCACGTAGTTTGGCCGGGCCATGCGCTCTGCACTTTCTCCGGCGGCACGCAACTGGGTCTCGTCCAACCGTTTGAGTGCGCTCACGCCGTCGCGCAGGTTCGCCCAATAGGCATCGACACCTTCGGCTCCCGGCACGTTTACGGACATGCCGACAATCGCGATATCATCGCGCGAAAGAGAGTTGTCCGTACTATTCATTCCGACATATGTCCCATCGCCCGCTCGGTCACAGTGATGAGCCTTCTCAGGTTCAGTTTAAGCCTTAGGTGCAGCATACAACAGGCGATTTTGTCAAAAATGAGCCGAGAGCGTGCCGGAGCGGAAATTTCCGTCCAATTCACTTCATATCGCGGTGAAAGTTGCGCGGATCAGAACACTGTCCGTTTGGCGGTGAGCTCCGGGTTCGCGACATCATTAGACAAATTTTGACCTTTGCGCCCCGCTGCGAGCGCCTCAGCATGGCCAAGGATCGCCCCCGCCGTGAGCCAAGTGAGCGGTGTCAGGGTCGCGTTCAGCAACATGTCCATCATGGTGATGCCAAGTATTAAAAGCAGCGGTGCGATCCAAGGGGACAGGCCCGCGTCCCCGCGTCGGTAGAGGTGCATCCCCATCAGAAAGATGGGCAGCGCCAAAAGACCCATCTCGCACAGGTAGCCGACCCAGCCGAAGGTGCCGAAAACGATGATCCAGCGCCCGTCCGGGATCGAAAGAATATTGCCATTGGCCGCATCGCGGATCAGATTACGCCCCCATCCGCCCCAACCGAACCACGGCTTTTCGGCGGCGCGGGAAAGCAGGAGTTCCTCGTTGTGAAACCGGTAGCCCAAGGATTGTGCCCGCTCGGGGCTGATCGCCTCAGCCTGCGCGAGGATCGCATCAAGCGGGATCAGCCCCGCGTTGCGTAGCATCGGATAGATCACCGCCACTGCCGCAAAGGCAACGGCCAGACGGATCTGCCAGCGTGCCGGGGTCAGCAACACCATCGGCACCAACAGCAGCGCATAGGCGAGCGAGGCGAGGCTTTTGCACAGCAGTAGGACTACGGCGAGATAGCCCGCCAGCAAGAGCATCTTCCAGCGGTCGATCACCGGCGTTTGCCGCGCCAGCGCCACCGCCGAGAGCAGCGCGATACACATGAAAAGCGCCAGCCACAGCGCATGGGGCAAAAAGACAATCGGGCGGAAACCGCCATTGCGCATCATCTGGTCAAAGGAGTGCTGAAAGAAGCCGTAAATCCATGTGTTCAACTGCGGTGAGAACCGGATTTCAAACAGGGATGGCACCGAATAGATAACCCCGCCCAGCATGAAGGCCAACAGCAATTCGCGCAGCCCCTCCTCATCCGCAAGGAACTGACGCGCAAGCAAAAAGGGCACCAGCATCAGTATCTGGCCGATCAGGACCGAACCAATGTCACGGATCGACTGCCCCGGCAGCGCGTCCACCGGAAAGAGAATCGGCTCAAACCCACGGATCGCTTGAAATAGGATCGGATCGCCATTGGTCAGCACCGTCGGCACCGCAGAAAAGACCAGCCCCACAACCAAAAGCCCCGCCACGCGGGAGGTGGGCCAAAGCCGGAGTTTTTCCTGCGTGCCCAGCCAGATGATCAACAGAACACTCAAGTTGGGGATCGACACTTTGTCGAGCCCCGGCACCAACGGCAGGTTGAACTCCGCCAGCGGGGGCAGAAAAAGATAGCCGCCAAGGATCGACCAGATCAGCGCCCGCTGGAGCGGTAGATTGCGGAACAGGGCCAGACAGATGAAGGGCCAGATCAGCAGCATCAGATAGGCGATGGGATTTGGCATGATGTCCTTGCATGGGCCGGGCGACACGCGCGGCAGGTGACCAGCCCTGAGGGGCGGTGTGAAAATACCATCTGGCCTGCGCCCTGTCATCCCGCTAGTTTCGTCGCGGGTTCACTTTGATGCAGGCGCGGTCGTTAGATGACACATGATATCAAACATTTGTCAGGCGCGCTTCATCCTGATCTGGCCGCCCTTTGCCGCGCTCAGTGGGATTAATCACAATGAAGTATGGCAAAGGCGACGCCGCTGTAGTGGTTAATGTGGCGACGCGGGCCGCATTGTTTCAGGCCCTACGGTCGCGTTGTGCTAAGGGCGAAGGATTCGCGCTCGCGACACTCAACCTTGATCATCTGACTAAACTGCCCCGCGATACGGCCTTTGCCGCCGCCTATGACGCGCAGGATTTGATCGTGGCCGATGGCCGCCCCGTGGTCTGGCTTTCGCGACTGGCCAAACAGCCGGTCGAGCTGATACCCGGCTCCGATCTGATCGTGCCCTTGTGTGAACTGGCCGCTGAACTCTCGCTGCCCATTGCATTTTTTGGCAGTGATGAAGACGCTCTCCAGAGGGCAGCGAAAGCCCTGCGGACCCGTGCGCCGGGGTTGGAGATTTGCCATATCGCCGCCCCGCCGATGGGATTTGACCCCAGAGGCACCGCCGCTGATGCGGCCTTGCGCGACATTACAACAAGCGGTGCGCGCCTGTGTTTTCTGGCCCTTGGCGCGCCCAAACAAGAGATTCTCGCCGCGCGCGGGCGCGAGATCGCGCCGGGGGTGGGCTTCGCCTCTGTCGGGGCGGGGTTGGATTTTCTGGCCGGACGGCAACGCCGCGCACCAAAGTGGATGCGGATGCTGGCCCTTGAATGGCTGTGGCGTGCCCTGCAAAACCCGACCCGGATGGTGCCGCGCTATGCCCGGTGTTTCGCGATCCTGCCGGGGCTTGCGGTTGACGCGTGGCGCGCGCGCTGAGCGTCAGCGGTATTCGATGATCTGCCCATCGCGGCGCATGTGGTATTTTAACGCGCCCAAGGCTTCGGGGAACTTGCCCAGCAGTGTGAAGAACCCCCAAGCCGCCCCGCCGCGCCGCATCAACCGCAGCAGTTGCAGCGGATAGAGCAACGCCAGCCCAAGTGCGGCCCAAGGCATCAGCAGTGCAAATAGCAAGATCACCGCAGGCAAAAGCGCACCCCAGAGCATCGCACGCCGGGTCTCTGCCACCCAATGACGGTCGGGGCCACCACCATGCAGTGCAGCCCCTTCAGCGAAGGCATGGCCAGCGCGCAGGCTGCGCCGCCACCACTGACCAAAGCGCGTGATCTGCGCGTCGTGCCATGTCATTTCGGCATCAAGCCGCCATATCTGCCAGCCCGCTCGGCGTAGTCTTTGGCAGAGCTCTGGCTCCTCCCCGGCGATCATCTCTGCCCGGTAGCCGCCGACAGCGCGCAGCGCGTCCAGCCGCATCAGGGCATCACCGCCACAGGCTTGCGCCTCGCCGACGGGCGTATCCCATTCGCAGTCGATTAACCCGTTATAGATTGAGGCTTGGGGGTGCTCCTCGCGCCGTCTGCCGCAGACGACGGCAACTTGCGGATGAGCCTTCAAATGCGCCTCCGCCGCTGCCAGCCAGCCGACCCGCAGGATGCAATCCCCATCGAGGAATTGCACCAGAGAGACCCCCTCGCCCAGTGCTGCCATGCCCGCGTTACGCGCCCGCGCGGCGGTGAACGGCTGCTGCATGTCCAATTCGACCACATCCGCCCCCAGCCCGCGCGCCATGGCGACGGAACCGTCGGTTGAGCCGCTGTCGACATAGACGATTTGCGCCACCTGCCCCGCCAAGGCCTGCAAGGACCGCTCCAACCGGACACCCTCATTGCGTCCGATCACGACGGCACCGATGCTCATGCGACATGCTCGTCACGCCAAGCGGCGACATGGGCGCTATAGGCGTCGGAGGGCACCAGAAAACCTGCGCGATACAAAAGCTCGACCCGGTTCCAACGCCGCGCGTCTAATGAGAAGAGCGAGACATCGGGGTTCTGGCCGATCACCGCCATGCGCCGCGCGTCTTCACCATGCGCCAGATTGCCCGCGCCCAGCGTTTCGGCATCCCGCGCGGCGGCGTCATTGGCGAACTTGTAATGTTTGATTACCGCCGTCATATCCGCCACGCGCAGCCCGCAGGACAGATGCGGATGCGGGGCCGGCGTTACCTCGGGCCCATTGAAAATAAGCGGGTGTTTCGTCAAGCAGCAGCCCTCGTCAAACACTTTGCCGCGCACGCCGCCAAAGGCGAATTTCACCGCATCGTTGGAGAGCGCATTGTCGACGAGCAGCGCGGAAAACGGAATGTCTGGATTGTGGTAATCGACTTTGCGCACCGCGCTGATGTCGTAATAAAGGAAGGATTGCAGCGCCTGTTTATAGGGCAAGCCCGCCGCTGCGGCGAGGCTGGTTTTCGGAAACATCTCAAGCATCTGCGCCACCAAAGCCGTATAGCCCTGTTGCTCAAGATAAGCGGTCAGTCCCTTGATACCGATCTGGCTGCGTCCTTCGAAGTCAAAGATTTCGTCCATATCGACGTAGAGGCACCAGCGGTTCTTGCCATAGGTCTGTGCGGGATGCTGGCGGATCAGGTCTTCGTATTGGGCAAGCGGCAGGCTGCAACGGTCGATCACCGTGCCCTTTTGTGCCTTGATCCGGGCGATGGTGTCATCGCGCGAGCCGTTGTCGATAAAGACGAAATGCTGCACGCCCATCGCGCGGTAATGGCGAAAGAAGGCGTCGAGGTAATAGCTGCCATCGCGCACCAAGGCGATCAGCACCACCTCACCCGGTGCCACATCAAGTTTGCTGGGCCCGTGCAGATGCTGCAAGGAAGCGGCAAAGCGCGCGCGGCGGCGGGCCTCGTGCAGGCGTTGGCGCAGGCGGCGGAGCAGATGCAGGGGCGATTTCATGCAGCGGTGATACGACAGCCAATCTGTGCGGTCTACTGCCCCCATGCCAAATCCCGCGCGCAGCACAGCCCCGAGCGACTAGCTGCCGCAAGCCCCCTCTTGGCCCGACGCGGGCGTATCTATGCTCGCGACCTCACCCATGGCGGCTTTATAGAACGTATGGCGCGCGCGGCCTGCGTGTTTCGAGGCATAGAGCGCGGCATCCGCATTGGCCAAAACCGTCTCGCGCGTCCGGCAATCGCCGCGCTGCATCCAGACCGTGCCAATGCTGGCAGAGACCTTACAGACCTCCCCTTTGAAATGGATCGGCTCTTCCAAGCGGTCGATGATCCGCTGCCCGATCCGTCGCAACATGCCTTCATTGCGCACATCCGGCAAAACCACGGTGAACTCATCCCCGCCCAAACGCACCACCATGTCAGAGCTGCGGGTCTCTTGGACCATGATGCGCGCGACCACTTGCAGCACATGGTCGCCAGCGGCATGACCAAGGCTGTCATTAACCGCCTTGAAGTAATCAAGGTCGATGTGCATGACGGCAAACCCCTCTCCCGCCGCGATCAACCGCTCCAACACGGTATTCAAGGCACGGCGGTTCTTTAGCCCGGTCAGAATATCGGTAAAGGCCTGCTCCTCCGCGGCGATGCGCGCCTCTTGAAGGCGTAGGTTCAGGCGACGGGAGGCTTCCATGGCGGCTGATTTCGCCTCCATAAGATAGAGCATTTCAATCGCCAGATCGGTGGCTGCGAAATCTGCGTTCGTCAGCGCATAGTCCTGAACTCCGTCGAAAATCGAAATTCCGAATGAGAGGTTCACGATCATTCGACCATCACCCAGCGGAACCAGCAGCCCCTTCAGCTCGGTCCGGGGGGCATCGCGAAAGGCGAGATGGAGCTTCACCCCAGTGACCTCGCGCAGCTGTTCCATTCCGTGGATACCGCGGGGCCGTTTGACGGCGACCGTATCCAGAAACTGTCGCCCAGCCATCGGAGATTGCGGCCTAAGCTTTTGGACCGTCGGCCCTGCATGGCGAATGAACCCGGTCGCGGACACAAGCAGATGCATCGGGCAGAGTATGTCCAGAACCGCCGTGTCTTGGACCACCTCACTCATGCCCGGGCCCCAAGCTCAAAACGGCGCCCTTCCGAGAAATCGACTTCGACCAAAATGATCTTCAGCGTCTCGATACCGTCCGACCGCCCGCCATGCTCTAACAGCACCAGCGCGCCATAATCGTCCGCCATGGCCCGCAAGACGCCCATCATAAGATAGCCATAGCCGATAAGCGGGGCTTCGCAGATCAAGGAGTACTGACCGTCGCTGTCTTCGCGCAACTCGATCCATGGCAAATGCAGTTCTGAAAGGGCAAGGCGTGTCCGGTCTGGCAAATCATCAAGTGATTGTAAGAAATCACTGAAGCTCACCCCGCCAAAGCGCAGCAAACGGCGCACTGCCTCATAGCCCGGTTGCGCCACGAGGAAGGTTCCAACGTCCTCCATCACCTCCGCCCGGGGCCGATCAAGCACGGCGCATACCGCATCCAGCACCGCCGGTGTGACGTGGTCCGGATAGGTAAGCATCGCCTCGAACTCGGTAAAGTCCAACCCGGCCCGACAGACCACATCGGCCCAAAGCGCTTGGCCATAGTTGGCACAAAAGTAGTTTTGAATGCTGCGGTTGATAAGCCCGTGCATGACTGCCTCATTCCCATTTTTCCCGCAACTAGAATGCAGGTGCAGTGGTTAAGATTGGGCTGATGATTCCAGTTGTTCAGAAATTGCCTTTGGTGCCGCCCCCTCTTGTGCGCGGAACCGCCGCCGCTGCCTATGCGTTCGATTCCTAAGGATGGCGCAATGCCTATCCCAAGCGCAGCAAGCGAGGAGTATTTCCATGAGCGATGATCCCAAGCACCCAAAAGACGACAATAAGACACCGCCCAAGAAACCCCAAAAAGACCTGCACCGGCCCGAAGCCACATTGGACGAAGCCCCCGCAGGCAGCCCCAACGCCGAAGAACGCTCGCGGCTTTCGGACTGATGCTCTTAGTCTGACCCCGGTGTCAGGCCACATAGATACTGAGGCGGCGAAGAAAGGTTTCGCGAAATGAGTAAAGAGGTCACAGCACCCCGGCAGCACAGCGCGCCGGGGTTTATGATTTGTCTGGGCTGGGTCGCAATCCTTGGCTGTGTGGTGTTTGCCGTCTCAATCCTGATTGCAGACTTTGTGGTGCCGGATCACGATTGGATCGCCGATACGATCAGCGATCTGGGCGCGGGCCGGTATGAGTTTATCGTCGACATCGGCATCTACGCGTTCTCTGCTGCGCTGATTGCCTGTGCTCTGCTTTGCGCCCATGTGCATTTCGGCGACGGGTGGTGGAGCACCGGCACGATCGGCCTCGCCCTCTTAGGGCTTATCGTCTTTCTGGTCGGCGCAAGAAACGAATACGGGGACCGCGATTCCGATGGCGTGGTGATCCATATCTATCTGGTCTACGCGCTTGGGCTGATCATGCTGACCGTCCCTTGGATGCTGTCCAAAGGCTTTAACGAGTTCTCTGCCATAATTGCGAAAGCGCTTAAAGGTATCTCGCTCCTATGGCTGATCTCAGCGCCACCGTTCTTTTTTCTCCCGACCGGGATCGATGGCATTTATGAGCGCTATCTCGGTCTGATCGCCATGGCCATGGTGGTGCTTCTGGGGCGGTTCTTCATCCGGCGTGGCAAAGCGCTGAACGAGAGGCAAGTTTGATGTTTTTTGACAGTGTCCCGTTGGATATCCTCGCCCGTGCGCTCTTGCTTTCCGCCATCGCGCTGGTTTGGGTAATTTTCGTGGTGCGCGTGATTGGGCTGCGCACATTCTCCAAGATGACCGCCTTTGATTTCGTCGCCACAGTTGCCACCGGCTCGCTGCTTGCAGGGGCCTGTCAGGCAACCACATGGCCAGAGTTTGCGCAGCCCACCTTGGCCATTTCGGCATTGCTCGGCGCGCAATTCGTCATCGCGAAACTGCGGCAGGCTTCTGATCAGATTGAGGAGACGGTACAGAACGAGCCGGTAATCCTGATGCGCAACGGCAAGATTTCGGACGACGCTCTACGAGAGACCCGCGTGGCACGTGCAGATTTGATCGCTAAATTGCGGGAGGCCAACGCGCTGCGCTTCTCTGATGTACGGGCCGTCGTCCTCGAGACAACGGGCGACATCTCGGTCCTGCATGGAGACGATCTTGATGACGCGATGCTTGAAGGTGCACGCTCAGTCACGAGCTAGAGGCGTCCTTAACCGTTCAGATAATCGAGCAGATAGCCAATGTCCGGCAGCACCAGATCGGCGTGGGGGGCAAGTTCCTCCTCGGCCGCAGGTCCGGTAAGTACCGCGACCCGCACCATTCCCGCCGCACGCCCCGCTTCAAGGTCATGAACGCTGTCGCCGATCATCGCGATGGCCGAGGCGGGTAGGTCCACATGAGAGGCAAAGGCATGCAGCTGACCGGGTGACGGCTTTCCACCATGCCCGCTGTCGAACCCCGCGATAAAGTCGAACATATCAATCACCCCTCCCGCCATAAGATGCGCCCGTGCGGGATGTTCGGCATCATTGGTCGCCACACCGAGGCGGAGCCCTTGATCGCGCAGGCGTTGCAAAAGCGGCCTCAACGGCACCGCCGCACGCTGCGGGGCGCGGCTTGCCTCCGCGTTGATCATTTCAAGCAGAACTGAGGGCAGCCAGTTCGGAAAGTGCGGTGCTAAGGCGTCGACCACCTGTTGCGGTGTGCCTGCGATGGCAATGCTATCTGGGGCAAACCTGCGCGCGGCAAGGTCAAAGCCGATGTCTTGCCCTACCCGGGTGGCAAAGCTGCGATCTCCGTCGCAGGCGCGCAGCAGGAAGGCCTCGGCCCATGGCTCCCAAGTTGCGGCAAAGTCAAACAGGGTGCCATCCTTGTCGAACAGCAGGCCCTTAATATTCTTTAAGTCCAATGCACCTGCTCCCCGCCGGGCAGGGCCGCGCGGGCTTGCATGATCCGCTCATAGGGTATCGCCAAGTGGTCACAAAGCCCGATGACCCAAGCGTCATCCATCATCAAAAAATCCAGTACGGCAGCCAGAAAAACAGGGTCACTGGCCAGAGTTTTAAGCTCTGCTTCGGACGCGCCGGTACTGCCCAGAAACACCGGCAACAGATCGTCATTCGCGGCCAGCCAAGCCAGCGCTTGCAGCGCTAAGGTCTCGGCGGAATCTTGAGTGTAGGACATTGAAACCGACTTTTGCAGGAGATTGGAAACCCTTTGTTAACCATTAGGGGTCAAAGACTGTGGCATCAAACTGATTTGTACGGTGAAGGAGTTGTCGTGCAAGGGACTATCCTTATTGCAGATGCGATTGCGACCAATCGTATCGCCCTCAAGGTCAAGCTTTGTGCGGCATACTATCACGTCGTTCAGGCCGAAGATATGGAACAGGCCTTGGCTACCGCGCGGGAAAATCCGCCGGACCTTGTGATATGTGCCTTAACCCTTCCGGGCGGCGGGGCCGCTGACCTATGCCGCGCGTTGCGCGCTTCTGCCGATACAGCAGAGCTTCCTGTGCTGGGCATCGGCAACGCCGATCAAGCCGTAGACCGTTTTGCCGCGTTGGAAGCCGGGGTAAGCGACGTATTGTTAAAGCCGCTTGATTGCACCCTATTATTAGGTCGCACGCGCAGCCTCATCCGCGCTCGCAACGCGGTTGACGAATGGGAAATGCGCGATGATACCACCCGCGCGCTTGGACTGGCTGAACCGACGGCGGAGTTTACGGCGTGCAGCAAATGCGTGCTCATCCATTCCGACAGCGCGATCAGCGTGAACTGGGCCAAACAGCTCCGCCCCCTTTTGCGCGCACAACTCACCCTCGCCAATTCCGAAGAGGCCATTCGCGCCGCCGCCACGAACGGGCCGCCAGATGCATTCATACTCGTATTGCCCGAAGACCCGAGTACCGCCACAGCGGCGCTGCGCCTCATCTCGACACTTCGCGCTAACGCCCAGACCCGCCATGCCGGGCTGTTGGTGGTGCAATTGGCCCCCGACACGGCGCAAGCGGCCACCGCCCTTGATTTGGGCGCCGACGACCTAATGACCGAAGGGTTCAATACAGCCGAAATGGTCCTACGCTTACATGCTGTTCTGCGGCGCAAACGGATGACCGACCAACTTCGTGATACGGTGCGCTCAGGGCTGAAAGCCGCAGTATTCGACCCGCTGACAGGTCTGCATAATCGCCGCTATGCCCTGCCCCATCTGGACCGCATCGCAGAACACGCCCTTGAAACCGCTCGGCCCTTTGCTGTGATGGTCGCTGATCTTGACCATTTCAAAGGTATCAATGACCGCTACGGCCATGCAGCGGGGGATTCCGTGCTGGTGCAAACGGCAGAGCGTTTGCGCAACAATCTGCGCGGTATGGACCTTGTCGCACGGATTGGGGGAGAGGAGTTTCTTATCGTCATGCCGGGTACGAACCTGTCCGATGCGGAAAAGACGGCCGCGGATATTTGTGCTGACATCGGCAACCGGGGCTTTGTCGTACCTGGCACGCCGTTGCCTATCCATGTAACGATCAGCATCGGTCTTTCGATCGGGCCGATTGGTGAAGAAGGCCGTCCGCTTTCATCGGACGCTCTTATGGCTCAGGCCGATCGAGCGCTTTACTCTGCAAAATCCCATGGCCGAAACCGGGTGAATTTAAGCCGTCCGGCGGCTTAGGCCCAGTCGCAACGGCTGAGGTTACCTCTGCTCTGCTCTGCTCTGCTCTGCTCTGCTCTGCTCTGCTCTGCTCTGCTCTGCTCTGCTCTGCTCTGCTCTGCTCTGCTCTGCTCTGCTCTGCTCTGCTCTGCTCTGCTCTGCTCTGCTCTGCTCAGAGCACGCGACAAAACCAACCGCGCTGCAACCAAAGATTGCACTTTACGCAAACCTTCCCTAACGTAACGCCATGCAGCAGGATCGGCCTCTTGTAGGAATAGCCCTCATGATGGGCTTTTGCATCATCGCCCCCGTGGGCGATGCGGTAGCCAAATTGTTGGGAGCTTCGGTCCCTTTGGGGCAGGTCGTTCTGATCCGTTTCGCCATTCAAGCACTTATCCTCATCCCGATCGTTTGGCACTCTGACCGGACGTGGCACATGCATGGGCGGGTGTTTTGGCTCACCCTGTTGCGGACCATCCTACACATGGCAGGGATCGCTGCGATGTTCACGGCGCTAAAATACCTGCCCTTAGCTGATGCCGTCGCCATCGCTTTCGTCATGCCCTTTTTCATGCTGCTGCTGGGCAAGTTCATCTTGAAAGAGGAAGTCGGCGCAAGACGGCTGGGGGCTAGTATCGTTGGATTTCTGGGCACGCTTCTGATCGTTCAGCCGAGCTTTGCAAATGTGGGCTGGCCTGCCTTGCTTCCGATCGTGGTGGCGGTTGTCTTTTCATTCTTCATGCTGGTCACACGGCAGATCGCCAAAGAAACCGACCCGATCAGCCTTCAGGCCGTCAGTGGTGTCATGGCCGTTTTGATCATTCTGCCTGTTCTGGCGCTCGGCTCTGCCACGGGCATCGCGCCGCTCCAGATCATCCGGCCGGATGCATTCGACTGGACCCTGCTGCTTGGTATCGGATTTCTTGGCACCATTGCGCATTTGCTCATGACTTGGTCCCTGCGCTTTGCCCCATCGGCCACTCTGGCCCCAATGCAATACCTCGAAATTCCTTTCGCCACTCTGCTTGGTCTGCTCATTTTTTCGGACCTACCAAACCCACTTGCGGGTTTGGGCATTATGATCACCATCGCTGCGGGCCTTTATGTGATCATGCGTGAGCGGGCCACGGCGCGGGCGCTGACCGCAGCAGCTGTGCCGCCAGTGGCGCCATAAGGCGGCGCGGTAGAATTAGCAGCATATTCGGCCCCGTCATTTCAAGTGCGACATGCCCCAAGGCGCGATTCGACGTGCCAATCCGTCCGCCGGGGGCGAAGTCCAGCCCGTCGATCGGCCATTCCAATCCGCGACTGCGCCCTGTCACCGGCGCCAATGGCATGAGAGAGACCACGTCCCCCGGCTGGGTCGGCAGGGTAATGTGCGGCGGGGCGAGCAGTACAATCTCCTGCGCGCCCAGCAAGATGCAGGACCGGTGTGGATAGGCCGCAAGCGTATTGAAGGCCGCAAGCTGGTGATCCAACCGTGCCCCGGTAAAGCCAACCCCCAGGATCAATGGCGCGTCGATCCGGGTCAGCGCCTTGTCGAAATCCGTGCTCTCTTGTTCGGCGATCCGGTGGCATCTCTCTGCCGGGACCTGCGCCAGCACCTCTGCTGGAGTAGAATCCAAATCGCCGATCACAGCCGCCAGCGGCACCCCCGCCCGCACGGCCAGCGCAGCGCCACCGTCTGCCGCGATACAGGTTGGGGCCAAAGCCAAGGCCGCCTCAAGATCTCCGTCAGAGGTCTCCCCACCACCGATCAGCGTGACTGGACCGCTGTCCCGAACTATGTAGTCTGTAGTGGTCAATTAATGCCCCTTTTGGAAATCTGCCTTAATCTTGCCTTGAAATCATACGTTGAATGGCACAGATTCGAGCCGCTTTGGTCTTGGACATCGTGGTAAACAATATCTGCAACACCGCAGAGGACGAGCATCCGATGATGAACAGCAACAAAATCTTGACGGTCTCCTATGGCACTTTTTCGTGCACGCTGGAAGGCTTCGACGATTCCTTTGGCACCATGAAGGCCATTGCCGAATATTTCCGCGACCTGGCCTCGGATGACCGTTACTTCGGTGCCGAACCCCCACAGCCGGATGCGGAAATGCTCGCTCGGATCGCACAGCGCGAAGTGTCTCGCCGGGTTCAGGCCCGTGAGCAAGAAGGCAAGATCGTGCTGAGCGCGCTGGAAGATCACGGTGCCCAAGCCCCGGCTCAAGCGCCTCCTGCTCCTGCACAGGCTCCAACGCCAGCGCCCCGCGCGGCAGAGCAAGCCCCCGTTGAAGAAAAGGCACCAGCCCCGCTCGAGGCTAAGATTGCCGACACCGCCGCGGTTGCAACGCCAGAAGTACCCGTCTCCCCCAAGGCCGAGATTGCAGACACCGCCGTGATGGCCGAGCCTGCCGCCGCCCCTGTGGCCAAGGCACCAGTTGCCGAGGCGAAAGAAGAAGACACCAGCGACGCAGAGGCGTTCTTTGCCGCCAGCCCGCAGCCGCAGACCCATTACGAGGATGAAGCACAGACAGCCAACGTCGAGGAAACACCTGCTGCAGGTGCCGCCCCTGCCGACAGCATTGCCGCGAAACTGCAGCGTATTCGCGCGGTTGTAGCCCAGCAGGACGAAGACGATACAGCAGGCTACGATGAGGAAGAGGTTGGCGAGGCCGCGCCGATCATGGCCCGCGCAACCGCTGAGACCCGCGTTGAGGCCGAAGAAAGCCAAGCCGCCATCGCCGCCGCCCGTCGTGATATCGAAGACGCGCTGGAGGCCGACGAAGCCACTCAAATGGCCCAAGACGATGTTGAAGATGACGATGACGATCTGACCGACATCCTCAACCGGCTTGAGACCGCCGATGAAGAAGAGGCCGAAAAGGCCGAGACAGACGAAAGCCTCTTTGACGCCGAAACCGAAGCCTCGCCGGAAATTGACGCCGCCGATCTGCCCCGCAAGGGTCGGGTGATCAAGGTCAAGCGCGCCGATCTCGATGCAGCTGTAGCGCGGGGCGATCTGGAAGAAGTTTCGGATGAGGCCCCGAAGGACACGCCCGCCGCGAAAGTGGAAGAGAAACGCAGCTCGTCCCTCTCACCTGAGGACGAAGACGAACTGGCCCGTGAACTGGCTGCTTTGGAAGCCGAACTCGGCGGAGCCACCCCCGTGCAGACGGAAGAAGCGCCTGCACCGAAGGTCGAGATGACCGAGGAAGAGGCCGAGCCTGCTCAGGAAGAAGAGCTCACCCCTGCCGCAGAGGCTGAGGAAGCACCGGAACTGCCCGATGAGGCCGCTGAGCCTGCACAAGCCGCGCGTCACAGCCTGCCCACAATTGATGATGCGACCGGTCCCGACATGTCCCGCCTGATGGCAGAAACCGACAGCAAGATGGGCGAGCCCGAAAGCACCACACGCCGCGATGCCTTTGCCCATCTGCGGGCCGCTGTCGCTGCGAAAAAAGCTGACGAAGCGATGGGTGGCCGCGCCACGACCGCGACGTCGGATGATGCCTACCGCGAAGATTTGGCCGATGTGGTCCGCCCGCGCCGCCCCGTCAGCGGTCCGGCACGCACCGAGCGTCCCAACAACGATGCCCGCCCTGCGCCGCTGAAACTGGTGGCCGAGCAGCGCATCGACGTCGACAAGCTGCGCAGCGCAGGCCCTGTGCGTCCGCGCCGTGTGGCCGCGGTGGTCGAGCCTGTCAAAACCAACCCCGATGCAGAGAGCTTTGCAGATTTCGCAGCCGACATGGGTGCCACCAAACTGCCCGAACTGCTTGAAGCAGCGGCGTCCTACATGTCCTTTGTCGAGGGGCGCGACCAGTTTTCCCGCCCGCAGTTGATGGGCAAGGTCCGCTCGATCGGACTGCCGGACTTCACCCGCGAAGACGGGCTGCGCTCTTTCGGTCAGCTGCTGCGCGCAGGTAAGATCGAGAAGATCAAAGGTGGGCGGTTCACCGTTTCGGATGAGATCGGCTACCGTCCCGATCACCGCGCCGTGGGTTAAGCCCCGGCCATAGTGCAGATACGAAAAAGCGCCCCGAGGGGCGCTTTTTTATTAGCTGTTACTGATCGTCGCCCGCATCCGGGTCTGCCTGTCCGATGCCCTTAAAGACAAATTTGAACGGAAGCGCCCAGACGATGCCAAGGGCGACATAGATGCCAAGCTCAAGCAGCACCGGCGGGCGGTCGAACTGGGCCACCGTCCAGACCGCCACGGCAATATAGCTCGGCAGTCCGATCAGTAGGATGACCAGCGCCCAACGGCGGCGTGCCTTATAGCTCAGCGCCATCAGATCAGTCCGCGAAAGGGTCGGTCACCAGAATGGTGTCCTCCCGCTCTGGCGAGGTTGAGACCAGCGCGACCGGGCATTGAATCAATTCTTCGACCCGGCGCACATATTTGATCGCATTGGCAGGCAGGTCGGCCCAGCTGCGCGCGCCTTCGGTCGATTCGGACCAGCCCGGCAGTTCTTCATAGATTGGCACGCAGCGCGCCTGCTGTTCGGCAGCGGTCGGCAGATAGTCGAGTCGTTCGCCATCCAGATCATAGCCCACGCAGACCTTCAGCGTCTCAAACCCGTCGAGCACGTCGAGCTTGGTCAGGCATATGCCGGTGATGCCAGAGGTGGCACAGGTCTGGCGCAGCAGGGCCGCGTCAAACCAACCGCAGCGGCGCTTGCGCCCGGTGGTGGTGCCAAATTCATGGCCCCGCTCACCCAAACGCTGGCCGTCGGCGTCTTCCAATTCGGTCGGGAACGGGCCTTCACCGACGCGTGTGGTATAGGCTTTGACGATGCCCAGCACATAATCGATGGCGGTGGGGCCAAGGCCCACGCCAGTCGCCGCCTGCCCTGCAATCACATTGGAAGACGTGACAAAAGGATAGGTGCCGAAGTCGATGTCCAGCAGAGCGCCCTGCGCCCCTTCGAACAGGATGCGTTTGCCAGCCTTGCGCTTCTCGGCCAACACTTTCCAAACCGGCGCGGCGAAGGGCAGGATTTTCGGCGCAATCTCTTGCAGTTGCGCGATCAGCGCGTCGCGGTCGATGGCCTCAACGCCCAAACCTTTGCGCAGCGGATCGTGATGCTGCAGGGCACGATCGACGCGGGCTTCCAGCGTCGCAGGATCGGCCAGATCGGCAACGCGGATGGCACGACGGCCAACCTTGTCTTCGTAGCAGGGGCCAATGCCGCGACCGGTGGTGCCGATCTTGGTGCCCTTGCTCGCCGCTTCTTCGCGGGCGCGGTCCAATTCGCCGTGGAACGGCAGGATCAGCGGCGTGTTTTCCGCGATCATCAGGTTCTCGGGGCTAATCTCGACGCCCTGACCTTCGATCGTCTCGATCTCTTTCAGCAGGTGCCACGGGTCCAGCACCACGCCATTGCCGATGACCGACAGCTTACCGCCGCGCACCACGCCCGAAGGCAGCGCATGCAGCTTGTAAACCTTGCCGTCGATGACCAGAGTATGGCCCGCGTTATGCCCGCCTTGAAAGCGTGCGATCACATCGGCACGTTCGCTGAGCCAATCAACGATCTTGCCTTTTCCCTCGTCACCCCATTGGGCGCCGACAACGACGACATTGGCCATGATATATTCCTTTGCGATGTCCCGCGCCCGTATAGCGACAGTGGCAGGCGTGTGAAACTCGAAAAACGTGCCTAGCGCCAGCGAGGGGATTTAGCCGGTCTGTGGATCGTTCAAATGCACCGGCGCGCCATGCGGCGTGTTGAGATAGGCGGTCTCCCACCCGTTGCGTAGGACGCGTAGATCACCGGGACGGGCGTGGCCCGCATCGATCAGCAGGGTTTCGAGGGTTTCAAGCCATGCGTTGAAGTAGTCTTCTCCACCGTTCAGCTCGCGCGCCAGCCCATGTTGGGCGAGTGTCGCACCAAAGCGGTCAGCCCAAAAGGGCCAGTCGAAAAGGCCGCTCTCGTTCAGATGCACCGTCAGCGCGAAAAGCTGCGCGTGCCATGGTGCCTCAAAGACGGGTTCCGGGGCGTTCATGGGGTCTCCAGATAGCTTTGCCATAGGTCGAGCACGACCTCATCGCGGGGGTGTTCGGGATGCGCCCAAAGCTCAGAGGCCGGAAAGGCCACGGCATAAAGCGGCTCGGGGGCTTCGCCCAGATCATGAGCGTTGCTGTCGGGTAAGACATGCGCGCCATGCAGCCGCAGCACCCGGCCCTTCGCGCCAGCGGCATAGGCAGGCAGCCGGGTGTGGCCGCCGGGGACGATGGTGTTTTCAGGCCGCTTGCGGGTGACGACCGCATCACCGGGCGCAAAGATTGCCGCGATGTCAGAGGGGCGATCCGCCGGGCCGCCACGGGCCAGCACCCCAGCCACCTGCGGCGCCTTTAGCGCTTTTTCCGCCAGCGGGCTGGGCGCAGGATCGGCCCTGCCCGCGAGTTCCTCGCGGCTGACCACCCCACGGGCGACCAGCATATCTGCCACCCCGGCGATCCACTTTTCGTAATAGCTGAACCGGGCATAGTCAGTCGGGGCCAGACATTCGCGGGTATGGCGCGACACGTCGATGTTCCATTTGCCTAAAGCACCCGTGGCCAAGGTCAGCGCCAACGCGCGGCGGTGCCAATCGGCGTGAAAGATCACGTCCTCGGCCTCTGGCGTCACCGCGCCATCCCCGAAACGTCCGCCCATATCATGAACGCGGGTCATGGGGCTTTGGCCAATCCGGTGCCAATCATACTGTCGCGGGTGACAAGATCGGCCAATGCGGCGACGTCCAACCCCTCGCTGCCCGCCGGGCGTTGCGGGATCACCAGATAGCGCACTTCGGCCGTCGAATCCCAAACCCGCACGGCGGTCTCGGCGGGCAGTTCGACACCGAACTCCGCCAGCACCTTACGCGGCTCACGCACCACGCGGGCGCGGTAGGCATCGGATTTATACCAACCCGGCGGGATGCCCAACAGTGGCCACGGGTAACAACTGCACAGGGTGCAGACGACGATATTATGCACCTCGTCTGTATTTTCGACCGCGACCATATGCTCGCCCTGCCGCCCGAAAAACCCCATCTCGGCCACCAGGGCGGTCGCATCCTCAAGCAGTGCCGCGCGAAAGTCAGGATCGCTCCACGCGCGGGCGACAACCTCCGCGCCGTTGCGCGGGCCGATGCGGTTTTCGTAGGTGTCGATGATCTCATCTAGTGCTGCGGGGTCGATCAGCCCCTTGCGCGTCAGCAGCGTTTCAAGCGCCTTGACCCTGAGCGCAGGCTCAGGCGGCAGCAGGGCATGGGGGTGGTCGTGGTCTGAATGATCATGGGGCATAACTGCAGATTGCCCGAGGCACGCTCGGCTGTCCATCGCCGAAAACTGTCAATCCATTCATTTCCCTGAAAACAATCCATGCGAATTTGCCTGCGTTTTATGCTATGATAATCCTACGAGGCGAGTCTGCACCACCTTAATTCCAGGATAGCCCTCTTACATATTGTGGTTGAGTACCGCTTCAAAAGACCGTCGCCCCCATGCGGCGGTCTTTGTCTGTCGGCACCCCTGCTGTCCCCTGTCCAATCCGATCGCCGTTGCGCGGCAATCCACCCTTGCCCCCATGGACAAAGACGAATAGATACCCGCCAACCAAAACCGAAAGCTGTCGTACCCATGGAAAATGTCGTTCTGATCATTCACTTGATTCTGGCCCTTGGCCTGATCGCCGTGGTGCTGCTGCAACGGTCTGAGGGCGGCGGCCTAGGCATCGGTGGCGGCGGCGGCGCTGTTTCGGGTCGGTCTGCTGCGACTGCTTTAGGCAAGATGACGTGGATCCTTGCAGCCGGTTTCATTGCCACCTCGATCACACTGACCATCATCGCGGCGGAAAAATCCGCAGGCTCGTCTGTCATTGACCGGCTGAGCGCGACACCGCCCGCCCAAAACCAGAATGGCAGCCCTGCCCTGCCGGCGGGCGACGATCTGCTGCCGCCGTCTGCGGATGGCAATACACCGCTGGTCCCTGCGGCCGATTAACCTAACGAACACAAAACCTTGAGGCACGGCCCGGTTCCGCAACTGTATGTTGCGGCGGGCCTTGCCTCACACGCACGAATCCTGTAAGGCTTAAATCCCGTGGTGTTGCGGTTTTCCGCAACGCGTTTGGCTGGTTTTTGCCTGCAACAAACTTTGAATTCACGGGGGTCTCCGATCACATGGCACGCTATATCTTCATCACAGGCGGTGTGGTCTCGTCGCTGGGCAAGGGTCTGGCCTCGGCGGCCTTGGGCGCCTTGCTTCAGGCACGCGGTTTTTCAGTTCGTCTGCGCAAGCTAGACCCATATCTGAACGTCGATCCCGGCACGATGTCGCCTTTCGAGCATGGCGAAGTTTTCGTCACCGACGATGGCGCAGAGACCGATCTCGACCTTGGTCACTACGAGCGTTTTACCGGCGTGGCTGCGCGCAAGACCGACAGCATCAGCTCTGGTCGGGTCTACTCTAACGTGTTGGAGAAAGAGCGTCGCGGCGATTACTTGGGCAAGACCATTCAGGTGATCCCCCATGTAACCAACGAGATCAAAGACTTCCTCGACATCGGCGGTGATGAAGTCGACTTCATGCTGTGTGAAATCGGCGGCACCGTGGGCGATATCGAAGGCCTGCCCTTCTTTGAGGCAATCCGTCAGTTCAGCCAAGACAAGCCGCGCGGGCAGTGTATCTTCATGCATCTGACGCTGTTGCCCTTTGTTAAGGCCAGCGGTGAGTTGAAGACCAAGCCGACACAGCACTCGGTCAAAGAACTGCGCTCCATCGGTATCGCGCCTGACATTCTGGTCTGCCGTTCCGAGGGTCCGATCCCCGCCAAAGAGCGTGAAAAGCTGGCCCTGTTCTGCAACGTACGTCCGGACTCAGTCATTGCCGCGCAAGACCTCAAGTCGATCTACGAAGCGCCCTTGGCCTACCACCGCGAGGGGCTGGACCAAGCGGTACTGGATGCCTTCCAGATCACTCCTGCGCCCAAGCCAAACCTGCGCCGTTGGGAAGATGTCGCGGACCGTATTTATAACCCCGAGGGCGAAGTCAAAGTCGCCATCGTCGGCAAATACACTCAGCTTGAAGATGCCTATAAATCCATCGCCGAGGCGCTGACCCATGGGGGCATGGCCAACCGTGTGAAGGTCAAAGTCGAATGGGTCGATGCCGAGATTTTCGACAGCGAAGACCCCGGCCCGCACCTCGAAGGGTTCCACGCGATCCTCGTCCCCGGGGGCTTTGGCGAGCGTGGCACCGAAGGCAAGATCAAGGCCGCGCAATATGCGCGTGAACATAAGGTGCCCTATCTGGGCATCTGCCTTGGCATGCAGATGGCGGTGATCGAAGCAGCGCGCAATGTAGCCGGGCTGAAGACAGCTGGCTCCGAAGAGTTCGACCATGAGGCGGGCAAGAAACGGTTCGAGCCGGTTGTGTACCACCTCAAGGAATGGGTGCAGGGCAACCACAAAGTCGCGCGTAAAGTGGACGACGACAAAGGCGGCACCATGCGTTTGGGGGCCTATGACGCGACGCTGGTCGAAGGGTCGCGCGTGGCCGAAGCCTATGGCACCACCACGATTGATGAGCGTCACCGCCACCGCTATGAGGTTGATATCGCCTATAAGGACCAGCTTGAGAAGGCCGGGTTGAAGTTCTCGGGCATGTCGCCCGACGGCAAGCTGCCCGAGATCGTCGAGTGGTCGGATCACCCGTGGTTTATTGGGGTGCAGTTTCACCCTGAGCTGAAGTCCAAGCCCTTTGAGCCGCATCCTTTGTTCAAGGATTTTGTGCGCGCGGCGAAGGATGTGTCGCGGTTGGTATAAGTTTTAAGGCCCGTGCGTTAAACGCCTGGCCTTATCTCTTTCTAGCACCCACCATCAGGCTCGGAATCAAGCCGCAGGCGCCGGGCCATCGCCTGCCCGCCCGCCACGCCGTAGGCGTGCCATCATTCATTCGGCGCACCTGCGGTGCGTTGGGTAGGCGATTTCGCGACGGGCGCATACTTTTGCGAGAACACATCACGGTAGCACCATAAAGTGGCATGGATCGCGGTTTGGGTCGCCCACCCGCGGACAGGCGCTGGCCCTTAGCTCCCACTCTTTCGCGTTGCACCCGCCAACCACTCCGCTACACCTTGAGCCATGCTCAGCTATCAACACATCTACCACGCCGGAAACCTTGCAGACGTACAGAAACACGCGCTGCTGGCGTGGATGCTGTCGTACCTCACCCGCAAGGACAAACCGCTCACCTATCTGGAAACCCATGCCGGACGGGCGCTCTATGACCTGTCTGATGCGGCAGCGGAAAAGACCGGCGAGGCGCGGCAAGGCATCGACAAGGTCGCCAAATGGTTCGCCCCCGATCACCCCTACAGACAGGTTCTGGAAGACCTGCGCGAGACCCACGGCCCCCGCGCCTACCCCGGCTCACCGCTGCTGGCCGCCAAGCTGCTGCGCCCCGATGACCGCATCCATCTGGCCGAGTTGCACCCCCAAGAACACAGCGCGCTTGATCTGGCGATGTCGCCCTACCCGGCCAAATGTCACCTCAGCGACGGGTTCGAGATGGCCTTTGCCCTGACCCCGCCAACTCCGCGCCGGGGCATGCTGCTGATCGATCCCAGCTATGAGATCAAAACCGATTACGAGACGATCCCGCGCCAGATCGCCAAGCTACATCGCGCGTGGAACGTCGGGATCATCGCCCTGTGGTATCCGATCCTGACCAGTCGCGCGCATGTACCGATGCTCGACACACTCACCGCTAACCATCCCGATGCGCTGCGCCACGAGGTGCGCTTTCCGCCCGCGCGGCCCGGTCATGGCATGGTTGGCTCGGGCATGTTCGTGATCAATCCCCCCTACGGGATGGAAACTGAGGCGCAGAACCTCACCGCCCGTTTCGCCACTTTGACCCAACAGGAGAGATAACAGATGCCAAAGGGCTATTGGATCGCCACCATGGATATCCACGACACTGCGATTTATGACAAATACCGCGCCGCCAATGCCAAACCATTCGCAGATTACGGCGCACGGTTCCTTGTGCGTGGCGGCACCCAACAGGTCCGCGAAGGTCAAATGCGTGCCCGCACAGTGGTCTTGGAATTCGACAGCTACGCCGATGCGGTCGCCTGCTATGAAAGCCCCGGCTACCAGCGCGCGAAAGACATCCGCCTAAATGTCGCGGATGGGTCTTTAGTGATCGTTGAGGGCTATGACAGCTAGCCCTCTGGCTGTTTCTAGGAACCACTGCCTTCCATGCGCAGTTTCCCTTTTGGCAAATCCGTTTCCACCTGAATAAGTGAGCCCCATGCTGAACCGACTGTTCCCCCGCCGCAAGGCACAGCCGAAACCTTTACCGCAGCCCAATGCCCAATTGGCTTTGGGCGCGCTTTTGGTGCGTGTGGCCTTCGCTGATCGCAACTACCGCGCCTCTGAGATCGGCCAGATTGACCGGATTTTGGCACGGACCTTCGGGCTCAAACCCATCGAGGCGGCGAAACTGCGCGCCACTTGCGAAGCACTGGAGCGCGACGCCCCCGGCACGCCGGAGTTCACCCGCATTCTGCGCGAAGAGGTCGACTATGCCGACCGCAAAGCTTTGGGGGAGGCGATGTGGCAAGTGGCTCTCTCGGACGGGGCGCGCAACGATGACGAGGAAATTCAGCTTGTCGCCATTGAAACCGCGCTTGGCCTCTCGGATGAGGACATGGCCGCGGCCCGCGCCAACGCTTTGAATACGCTTTGACAATCTCTTTCACCCCGGGCCGAGGCGGAGCAGCCTTCCCCGCAGCAGGATGATAACGCACTTATGTTTGGTGACTTTCTCAAACGGCTGACCCAGCCCGAGCCCGACCCATTGGCCGACAATGACGCCCGCCTCGCGCTGACCGCGCTTTTGGTACGGATCGCCCGGTCCGACAATGACTATGCGATGAGCGAGCGGCGCTTGATCGACCGGATCGCGGCTGAGCGCTATGGCCTCAATGAGGCCGATGCCACCGCCCTGCGCAATGAGGCCGAAGAGCTTGAGGCCCAAGCCCCCGACACCGTGCGCTTTACCCGCGCGATCAAGGATGCCGTTCCCTATGAACGTCGTTTGGAGGTCATCGAAGCGCTTTGGCAGGTGGTTTTGGCCGACGGCAGCCGCTCGGACGAAGAAGACGCGCTGCTGCGGCTGGTGTCGAACCTTCTGGGTGTGACCGACACCGACAGCGCCATGGCCCGCCAGCGCGTCGCTAAGGAAAGTTGACCTAGCGTAATCATCGGCGCAGCGAGGCGACAGAGGCGAAAGTCTGCGTTGCAATCTGTGTCGATTCGTCGCTTTATAGCGCACTGAAATGACAGATTGGCGACAGTTTCCGTGACGACAGATACCCCGGTTATCCAGATCAAGAACCTTCACAAAGCCTATGGCGCGCTGGAGGTTCTCAAAGGGGTCGACCTGACGGCCCCCCGTGGCCATGTTATCTCGCTGATCGGATCCTCGGGCTCTGGTAAATCGACCTTGTTGCGCTGCTGTAATCTGCTGGAAGACAGCCAGCAGGGCGAAGTCATCTTCAAAGGTGAGCCGGTCCGCTGGAAAGGCGATGGCCACCATCGCTGCCCGGCAGATGCCAAACAGGTGCTGCGCATCCGCACGAATCTGTCGATGGTGTTCCAACAGTTTAACCTCTGGGCACATATGTCGATCCTGCAAAACGTGATGGAAGCGCCGCTGACCGTCTTGGGCCGCGACCGCGCCGAGGTCGAGCGCGCCGCACGCGGCTATCTCGAAAAAGTTGGTATCGGCGATAAATGCGACGCCTACCCCGCCCAACTGTCCGGCGGCCAGCAACAGCGCGCGGCCATCGCTCGCGCGCTCTGCATGGAGCCCGAGGCGCTGCTGTTTGATGAGCCGACAAGCGCGCTTGATCCCGAGCTTGAACAGGAAGTTGTCAAAGTTATCAAAGACCTCGCCACAGAGGGGCGCACGATGGTGATCGTGACCCATGACATGAAACTGGCCGCTGACGTCAGCGACCATGTCGTGTTCCTGCACCAAGGTCTGATCGAAGAACAAGGGACGCCCGAGGAGCTTTTCGGCGCGCCCAAATCGGAACGTCTGCGTGGGTTCCTATCGGCAACCCAGCCTGCGTAAATAAAAAACCAAAGGGAGACACCTAATGAAAAAAATCCTACTTGCGACAGCCGCACTAAGCCTCACCGCCGGCATGGCCTTTGCCGAAGCCCATGGCAAAACCATCCGCATGGGCACCGAGGGCGCCTACCCTCCCTATAACTTCATCAACGACGCTGGCGAAGTTGACGGGTTCGAGCGCGAGTTGGGCGACGAGCTGTGCAAACGCGCCGAACTGACCTGCGAATGGGTCAAGAACGACTGGGACAGCATCATCCCCAACCTCGTGTCGAGCAACTATGACACCATCATGGCGGGCATGAGCATCACCGACGAGCGCAAAGAAGTCATCGCCTTCACGCAGAACTACTACCCGCCCACCGCCTCGGCCTATGTCGCGGCTTCTGAGGACGCGAACCTCGAAGGCGGCGTTGTTGCCGGCCAGACCGCGACCATCCAGGCGGGCTATGTCGCCGAAAGCGGTGCCACGCTGATCGAATTCGCGACACCCGAAGAGACCGTTGCCGCCGTGCGTAATGGCGAAGCGGATGCGGTCTTCGCCGACAAAGATTACCTCGTGCCAATCGTCGAGGAATCCGGCGGCGAACTGATGTTCGTGGGCGAAGATGTGCCGCTCGGCGGTGGCATCGGCATGGGTCTGCGCCAGTCCGACACTGAACTGCGCGACACATTCGACGCTGTCATTACCGAGATGAAGGAAGACGGCTCGCTGAACGAGATGCTCAAGAAGTGGTTCGGCGAAGACACCACCACCTACGAGTGATCCAACCTCAGGCGCGCCCCTCGCGGCGCGCCTGACCTTCCCTGCGCGGCACCCTCGCGCGGATCAGCCCATGGGGGCCCATGTTTTCTTTCTGCACTGACCCATCGATCCTGGACGACTGGTTCTGGACCGCCTGTTATCTGACAACCGGCGTCCATATGTCGTTCTACATGTCCTTCCTCAAGGTCTTGATGCTGCTTGCCGTGACCGCGCCCGTGGCGCTGGCCTTCGGCTTTGGCGGAGCCATGATGGCGCGCGCGCGGTTTGCGCCGCTCAGTTGGGTCGGCAAGGGCTATATCGCGCTGGTGCGCGGCGTGCCCGATATCGCCTTCTTTCTGTTTTTCGTCATCGCCCTGGATCAGGGCATTGAGTATCTGCGCCATAAGGTACTCTGTTCCGACTGGGACATGCCGGTTCGCCAAGGCAATGACTTCGTGGTCTGCCAAGCGGCCAAAATGCCCCTCGGCAATGCCGCGCAATGGGTACATGAGACCTATGGCTTCAGCCTCGCGGTCTTTACCTTTGCCATTGTTTTCGGGGCTTTCGCGGCCAATGTGCTTTTTGGTGCCATGCGCGCCGTGCCCCGCGCCCAGCTAGAGACAGCAGAGGCCTATGGCATGAGCCACCGCCAGACCTTCTGGCGCGTGCTGGTGCCGCAGATGTGGGTCTATGCCCTGCCCGGCCTTAGCAACCTTTGGATGGTGCTGATCAAGGCCACGCCGTTGCTGTTCCTCTTGGGTGTCGAAGATATCGTCTACTGGGCACGAGAACTGGGCGGCACAAAAACCCCGCGCTTCACCGATTACCCGCACCCCGACTGGCGCATGTGGTATTTCCTCGCGCTTCTGGTGTTTTACCTGCTCTTCACCCGCATCTCCGAAATCGCCTTGGACCGACTGATGAAACGACTGACACGCGGCCAAGCCACCACCGGCGGCGAAGCACAGCGGAGGGCCGGCGCATGAGCTGTCTACAGACCATCCAAGACTATGGCCTACGCTCGCTCGGCATCGGCGAACGGCTGCTTCCGCGCGAGAACTTCACGCTCTGCGAACAGTTCACGCTGATCGGCTCGGGCATGCTCTGGAACATCTACTTTGGCGTTATCGCCCTGCTGACCGGCTTCTTCTTTGCCACAGCGCTTGGCGTCGGCAAGGCCAGTCCGAACCCGTGGTTTCGCAAACCGGCGGAGTGGTTCATCTTCATCTTCCGGGGCTCGCCGCTCTTTATCCAGTTCTTCTTTGGCTACTTCCTGTTTCTGTCGCTGAAGTCCGAATACGCTTTCTTTGCCCCCTTCACCGCGGCATGGCTCGGGGCGCTGATCGTGCTCTTTCTCAACACTGCCGCCTATTCGGGCGAAATTTTTTACGGCGCGCTGCAATCCATCCCCAAGGGCGATGTAGAGGCCGCGGATGCCTATGGTCTGTCCGGTTGGTCGCGCTTTCGCCGAGTGATCTGGCCCACCTCGCTGCGGCTCGCTTGGCCCGCCTATACGAACGAGGCGATTTTTCTGTTTCACGCCACGACACTGGTGTTTTTCAGTGGTTTCCCGGCATGGCAGCAGCGTGGTGACGCGCTCTATTACGCCAGCTATTTTGCCGACAAAACCTTCAACCCCTTCGTCCCCTATCCCATTCTTGCCGGTTATTTCATCCTGCTGACGCTTTGCATCATTGGCGTCTTCGGTTTGATCAATTCCCGCCTCAACCGGCACCTCCCACAGGCCCAACGCCGTAAAATTCGCTTGCGTCCTAATTTGATCCGGTAGTATCCATTATTTGATCAAATTACGCGGCGCGTGGGCGCCGACCGCTTTTGCCCTCGGGCAAACCGCTCTGTGACATGCCCACCGCCCTTGCAGGTGACGTATGAACAACTGGCTTCGTAAAAACCCCCAAGTCCGCACCATCCGTGTGGCCGCCGCTGACCTGAATGGCCAAGCACGCGGCAAGCGAATCCCGTCGCGGTTTGCGGATAAAGTAACCACCGAAGGCACGCGTTTTCCGGTCTCGGTGCTGAACCTCGACATCTGGGGCGAGGATATCGACGACAGCCCGCTGGTGTTTGAAAGCGGCGATGCGGATGGCGTGCTGAAACCGACCGAGCGGGGCTTCATGCCAATGCCATGGCTCGACGCGCCCTCGGCCCTGCTGCCGATCTGGATGTTCCGCGAAGATGGCCGCCCCTACCCCGGCGATCCGCGCCACGCGCTGCGTGCCGTGCTCGACCGCTACAAAGCGCGCGGCCTCACGCCGGTCTGCGCGGTGGAGTTAGAATTCTTCCTGATCGACGACTCGGGCCGCAACCTTCAGGTGCCGATCTCGCCCCGCTCTGGCAAGCGGCGCAAAGCGGCTGAAACCATGTCGATCCGCGCACTCGACCAGTTCGATCTGTTCTTCACCGATCTTTATGACGCCTGCGAAGAGATGGACATCCCCGCCGACACCGCCATTTCCGAGGCGGGTCTGGGCCAGTTCGAGATCAACCTTATGCATTGCGACGACGCCCTGCGCGCCGCTGACGATGCGTGGTTGTTCAAGATGCTGGTCAAAGGGCTGGCCCGGCGGCACGGCTTTGCCGCGAGCTTCATGGCGAAACCCTATGAGGATTACTCAGGCTCCGGTCTGCACACGCATTTCTCGGTGCTGGATGAGAACGGCGATAACATCTTCGACGATGGCGGGCCAAAGGGGACCGACACGCTGCGCCACGCCGTGGCGGGCTGCCTGAACGCGATGCAGGGCTCGGCGCTGGTCTTCTGCCCCCATGCCAACAGCTTTGACCGGATGGTGCCTGAATCTCACGCGCCCACCGGGGTCTGCTGGGCCTATGAGAATCGCACCGCAGCGATCCGCATCCCCTCAGGCAGCCACAAGGCGCGGCGGATCGAACACCGCGTGTCGGGGGGCGATGTGAACCCTTATCTGATGCTGGCGGCCGTCTTGGGCGCGGCGCTTAACGGGATCGAAGACGCGGCAGAACCACCGGCCCCGATCACCGGCAACGCCTATGCCGCCGATCTGCCGCGCATGCCCAGCGATTGGAAAACCGCGATCGACCTGTTTGAGGGCTGCCCCCATGTCGCGCGTATTTTTGCCCCCGAAATGATCCGCAACTTCGTGCTGACGAAACGTCAAGAATTGCATTACATGCAGGAATTGACCCCAGAGGAACAGGTCGAGATCTACCTCGACACTGTGTAACAGGTGACACATGAAAATCGGCATTCTGCAAACCGGCCATTCCCCCGAGGACTTCCGCAAAGAGCTTGGGGACTATGGCGAAATGTTCACCAAGCTGCTGGACGGTCACGACTTTGATTTTCAGATTTGGTATGTGGTCGATGGCATCCTACCCGAAGGGGTGAGCGAGGCCGATGGCTGGCTCATCACCGGCTCTAAACACGGCGCCTATGAGGATCACGACTGGATCCCCCCGCTGGAGGATTTCATCCGCGAGACCTATGCCGATGGCCGCCCGATGATTGGCGTTTGCTTTGGCCATCAGATCATTGCCCAAGCGCTTGGCGGCAAGGTTGAAAAGTTCACCGGCGGCTGGTCGATTGGCCGCACAGAATACGACATGGGTGGCGAGAAACTGGCGTTGAACGCATGGCATCAGGATCAGGTCGTGGAACTGCCCGAAGGCGCCAAGGTCGTTGCCTCATCTGACTTCTGCCCCTATGCCGCGCTGGCCTATGACAACCGCATCTGGACGGTACAGCCGCATCCTGAGTTCGGGCATGACTTCATTGACGGTCTGATCAAAACCCGCGGCAAGGGCGTGGTGCCAGACCTCCAGCTTGAACAGGCGACCGCTGCCTTGGGCGGCCCCATTGATAACCATAAAATCGCGGACCAAATGGCCGCATTCTTTAAAGACAACAGGAAAGAGAGGGCCTGATGGCCGACGATTGGACAGAGGTATTACCCGAAGCGGCACGCGCCTATCTTGAGGGGCGCCGTCTGGACGAAGTGGAGTGTATTATCCCCGACCTGCCCGGCATTGCCCGGGGCAAGGCTGTCCCGGCGTCGAAATTCGCCCGGCAAGACTACTTCCACCTGCCTGACAGCATCTTTTACCAGACCATCACCGGCGAATGGGGCGAAGCGGCGGGCGAAGATGGGTTTATCGAGAAGGACATGATCCTGCGCCCGGATATGGCCACGGCCACCGCAGCCCCCTGGACAGGGGATTGGACGCTTCAGGTGATCCACGACGCTTTCGACCGCAACAATGAGCCGGTGCCCTATTCCCCGCGCAACGTCTTGAAACGCGTGGTGCAACTCTACCGCGACAAGGGCTGGGAGCCTGTGGTGGCCCCTGAGATGGAATTCTTCCTTGTGGCGCGCAACATCGACCCGGCCAAGGAAATTCAGCCGATGATGGGCCGCTCGGGCCGCCCCGCAGCGGCGCGGCAGGCCTATTCGATGACCGCGGTGGATGAATTCGGCCCGGTGATCGACGACATCTATGACTTTGCCGAGGCGCAGGGTTTTGAAATCGACGGCATCACCCAAGAAGGCGGTGCAGGCCAGCTTGAGATCAACTTGCAACACGGCGATCCGGTGCGTCTGGCGGATGAGGTCTTTTACTTCAAGAGGCTGATCCGCGAAGCGGCCATGCGCCATGAGTGCTACGCCACTTTCATGGCCAAGCCGATTGCGGATGAGCCGGGCAGCGCCATGCATATCCACCATTCGGTGCTCGACGTGAACACCGGCGAGAACATCTTTGCCAATGCCGACGGGGAAGAGACTGAACCCTTCAAGCATTTCATCGCCGGTCTGCAAAACCACATGCCAAGCGCCTTGGCGGTGATCGCGCCTTACGTGAACTCCTACCGCCGCTATGTGAAAGACCACGCAGCCCCCATCAACCTCGAATGGGGCCGCGACAACCGGACCACCGGCATTCGCGTGCCGCTCTCGGGGCCGAAATCACGCCGGGTGGAAAATCGTCTCGCCGGGATGGACTGCAACCCCTACTTGGGCATCGCCGCCAGCCTCGCTTGCGGATATCTGGGCCTGACCCAACAAAAAGACCCGCTGCCCGAGTTCAAGGGTGACGCATATGTCGGCGAAGGAGACATTCCGCAGGTCTTGGGCGAAGCGCTTGATTTGTTTGAAGAAGCCACGGAGTTGCACGAGGTCTTGGGCCCCGACTTCGCCCGCGTCTACTCCATCGTGAAACGTGCCGAATACGAAGAGTTCCTTCAGGTCATCTCGCCTTGGGAACGTGAACATCTACTGATGAACGTCTGAAGCCCGGAGGACCGATGAACCTGCTTTACGCCAATGACACGCCCGGCCAGTACCCCACAAGCTGGTATGCCGCCACCGCCACGAAGCATACGGCCTACCCACCGCTTCAGGGTGATACCAAAGCCGATGTCTGTGTCGTTGGCGGGGGCTATACCGGCCTATCAGCTGCGCTGCATTTGGCCGAGGCGGGCTATGATGTGGTGCTGTTGGACGCGCAGCGCGTGGGCTTTGGCGCGTCGGGCCGCAACGGCGGGCAGTTGGGGTCCGGTCAGCGGGTTGAGCAGGACAGTCTGGAAAAGATGCTGGGCCAAGACCATGCCAGCAAGCTTTGGGATATGGGGCAAGAAGCCAAGGCGCTGGTCAAATCGTTGATCGAGAAGCATGAGATCGACTGCCATCTGAAACCCGGTGTGGCATGGACCGGATCGACCGTCTCTGACGTGCGGCATCTGCACGACTATGCGGAACATCTGCAAAAGCACTACGGTTATGATGAGATTGAGGTGTTGGACCACACCGCGCTGCAATCGGTCTGCCCCTCGCCCGACTACAAGGGCGGCGTGCTCGACATGGGTGCGGCGCATCTACATCCGCTGAACTATGCGCTTGGCCTGGCCCGTGCCGCAGCCGCCGCAGGGGTGCGCATCCATGAGACAAGCCCCGCCGAGAATATCGTCGAAGGCAGTAATGCAATTGTGCAGACCGCCACCGGCAGCGTCACCGCCGACCATGTTGTGCTGGCCTGCAACGGCTATCTCGGAAAGTTGAACGGCGAAGTTGCCGCGCGGGTCATGCCGATCAACAACTTCATTGCCGCAACAGAACCCTTGGGAGACCGGGTGAAAGACGTGCTGCCGCGTGATGTTGCCGTCGCCGACAGCCGTTTCGTGGTGAACTACTTCCGCCTGTCGCACGACGGGCGGCTGCTTTTTGGGGGCGGCGAAAGCTATGGCTACCGCTTTCCGCAGGACATCGCCGCCAGGGTGCGCAAACCAATGTCGCAGGTCTTTCCGCAATTGAAGGACGTGAAGATTGACTATGCTTGGGGCGGCACCTTGGGCATCACCATGAAACGCCTGCCCTATGTCGCGCGGCTTGCGCCCAATATCCTCTCGGCCTCTGGCTACTCAGGCCATGGGGTCGGCACGGCGACCCATGCGGGCTATCTGATGGCCAAGGCCATCGAAGGCGATGCCGAAGGGTTCGACACGATGGCTGCGATCCCGACGCAGGCTTTCCCCGGCGGCGCTTCGATGCGCAGCCCGCTTTTGGTGCTTGCCATGCTTTGGTACGCAACGCGGGACCGGCTCGGGCTCTGACCTCGTGAGAGGGGGAAATTTTGGGTTCTGCCATTTGGGCAGGTCGGCGAGAAGTGGGGGGCGCTGCCCCCATCGCGCCGGAGGCGCGATTCCCCCGCGGGTATTTTTAAAAGGATGAAGGGGAAGAGGTGGGGTGTGAAACGCAACGGGGCCTTTAGGGGCAGGCGTGATTGACAGGAACCCCTTCGGGCCTTGGCCTACGCGGCACATTGTTTTACAATTTCAGAAATCATTATTCAGGATTTTGAAATATGGCACTGCCTGACATGCACCGCGCCGAACCGATCCCCGCCGAAGCCGAGGCCGCCCTAGCGGCGCTTTTGCAAAGTGGCGATCTCTTTCGCTATACGGCGGCGAAAGACGCGCCTGTTTCCTTGCTGGAAGTGGAATTCGCGCAGATGATGGGCAGCAAATATGCGCTTGCCGTCTCTTCCTGTTCTGCCGCGCTGTTTTTGTCATTGCTCGCCTTGGACCTGCCGAAAGATGCGCGCGTGTTGATCCCCGGTTTCACCTTTGCTGCCGTTCCCTCTGCCGTGATCCATGCAGGGTACAAGCCCGTGCTTTGTGAGGTGGGGGAGAACTACCGTGTCGATCTTGAAGATTTCGCAGCAAAACTGCCCGGTGTTGAGGCCGTGATCATCAGCCATATGCGCGGGCATACCTCGGATATGGATACGATCATGGCGCTCTGCGATGCGGCGAATGTCCCGGTGATCGAAGACGCTGCCCATTCGCTTGGCACGCTATGGCAGGGTCAGAAGATCGGGACAATTGGCAAGATCGGCTGCTTCTCTTTCCAGTCCTACAAAATGATTAATGCGGGCGAAGGGGGTATCCTGATCACCGGTGACGCTGATTTGGTGGCCCGCGCTATCATCATGTCGGGCGCTTATGAGCACAACTGGAAGAAACATTCCGCGCTGCAGGAGAGCTTTGCCAAGTGGCAAAACCGGCTGCCGCTTTACAATCTGCGCATGTCGAACCTTTCGGCTGCGATCATCCGCCCGCAGCTGCCGCATCTGCCGCGGCGGGTGGCGGATGGGTTGCGCAATCACGATCACATGGCCGCGCGGCTTGCGGCGTCGCCTCTGATAGATGTGCCCAGCCCCCTGCCCGGCGAAACCCGCGCGCCGGATTCGATCCAATTTAATGTGGTCGGTCTGCCCGACGCAACGATCCGTGCCTTTGCTGCCGCAGCAGAAAATGCCGGTGTCAAAGTTCAGGTCTTCGGCCAAAGCACCGACAACGCTCGCGCCTTCTGGAACTGGCAATTTATCGAAGACCTGCCCGAACTTCCGCGCACCCGTGCGATGTTGATGCGGGCCTGTGACGTACGCCTCCCGGTCCAGCTGACCCTTTCGCAAATCGACGCTGTGGCGGATGTGATCTTGGGCGCTTTGGCCGAGGTTGCGGATGCGCAGGCCGCCTAGGCTTTCAACGAAAAGAGGGAGCACATGGCTCCCTCACATCACGCGCAGTGACGCCTCGGTCAGCTCATTTTCGAGAGCTTAGCCTGCAACTCCGCCAGTTGCTTTTTGATCGCGTCCAGATCGTCGCCCTGCTCGGGCTTCTTACCAGAAGGCTCAGGCCCGGTGGATTTGGCCCAGCCGCCGGTCATTGCCTTCATAAAGGCCTCTTGCTGCGCCTGCATCGCTTCGAGCCCTGGCATCTTGGCCATCGGGTTCAGCGCGCTCATGTTTTCGACCACTTTACTCTGCCCATCGCGCAGCATGTCGAAAGAAGCCTGCAAGAACTGCGGCACGACCGAAACATTGCCGGACATATAGCTGCGCACCAGATCGGTCAGCACGTCAACTGGCAACACCGCCTCGCCCCGGCTCTCGTGTTCGGCGATGATTTGCAACAAATATTGCCGTGTCAGGTCATCGCCGGACTTCAAATCGACGATCTGCACCTCCCGGCCATCGCGGATGAAGCCGGCGATATCCTCTAGCGTGACATAATCGCTGGTTTCGGTGTTGTACAATCTACGGCTGGCATAGCGTTTTATCAGCAAGGGCTTCGGTTTTTCCGCCATGATATTACTCCCGACCAGTGGTGCTGCATCGCAGCTTAGGACAGCATTCACCAAATAGAAAGAGCGCATGACAAAAGGGCAGGCCCGAATGGACCTGCCCCTTTTTTAGGCATCATACCGTGAAGGTAAAACCGGCGGACGGTTTACTTCGAGGTGGCTTTCTTGGCAGCAGCCTGAGCGTTCTCGGCTGTTTTGGTTGCTGCAGCTGTTGCTTCGTTCTGCAGGTCTTTGCCAGCAGCCATCATCAGCTCAACAGTTTCCATCTGAACCTTTTTGGCTACTTCAGCGAAGGCGGCCATATGCTCGGCTGCGGCTTCGGCAGAAGCGGAAGCGAAATCGGTCATCGCTTTGGCATAGTCTGTAGGCTCGGCCTTGACTTTGGTCATCTCGGTCAAGCGGGCCAGTGTTTCCTTGGTCCAAGCCGAGGAGATGTCGGCGGACTTCTCTGCTGCGTCGAAGGCAACGCCGGACAGCTTCTCATTCAGAGTTGCTGTGTTTTTGAAGGCGTCTTGCATGGCGGCGTTATCAACAGGGAAAGCGCCCAGCACGTCTTTGAACATTGCGGTCATGTCAGGTGTCTTGGTCATGTCTCAATCCTTTTAATGCTACAGTGGCAGGGGAGCGGGAAGGACCCGTCCGTTTCGCGTCTGACCACAATATAGATGCCGCAGCGCAGCATTTCAAGGTTTTTTTCTGCATCGCAGCATGAAGCGATCCATGTTTGGTTTACGCAACGTAATCAGTCGCTTGCTTTGCGTGCCACATAGGTTCCGGGTGCCTCTGCCAAAATTTCTCGACCATCGTCGCCGGGGAAACGCGCAGGAATCATCTTACCCGCCCGTTTGACAAGCCACTTACCCCAACGCGGCCACCAAGAGCCTTCGTGAAATTTCGCCGCCTCGCGCCAAGCCGCGTAGTCCTGCCCCAGATCGCCGTTCACATAGTGGCCGTATTTGTTGCGGCTGGGCGGGTTAACGATCCCAGCGATATGGCCCGATTGCGCCATGATGAAGGTCTTATCAGTCGACCCCATTTGCTGCACGCCGCGGTAGCAGTCCTTCCAAGGCGCGATGTGATCGGTCTCACAAGCCACCGCGCAAAGCGGCACGTCAACGTCTTCCAGCGTCAGCCTCTCACCTAGCAGCTTGTAACCACCTTCGACCAATTCGTTCCGCTGGCATAGCCCGCGCAGATATTGCATTGCCATCTGCCCCGGCAAGTTGGCGCCGTCCCCGTTCCAATATAGCAGATCAAAGGCCGGGGGAGTTTCTCCCATCATGTAACTGCGCACGGCGGGGCCGTAGACCAGATCGTTGGACCGCAGGAAGGAAAAAGTCCGCGCCATGACGACCGAGGGCAGAATGCCTTTATCCGCCGTCTCGGCCTCGATCCCATCGATAAAGTCGTCGGTGAGGAAAGGCAGAAATTCCCCTTGATCAGAAAAATCAGTGAGCGCGGTAAAGAAGGTGGCAGACTTGATAGAGTTGTCGCCGCGCTTTTTCAGTAGCGACAAGGTGAGCGCCAAGGTGGTGCCCGCGATACAATAGCCCACCACGTTGATGCGCTTTTCTTCCGTGATCGCCTTTACTTCTTCAATCGCGGCGAGGTAGCCCTCTTCGACGTAATCCTCCATGCCGATCTGTGCATAGCTAGCGTCGGGGTTCACCCAAGACACGACGAAGAGCGTATGGCCCTGATCCACCAGCCATTTCACGAGGCTGTTCTGCGCTTTGAGGTCGAGAATGTAGAATTTGTTAATCCAAGGCGGGAAGATCAGCAGCGGGGTCTTATGCACCTCCTCGGTGCTGGGCGTGTATTGGATCAGCTCAAACATGCGGTTGCGAAAGACTACTTTGCCGGGCGTGGTGGCGATGTTACGGCCCAGCTCGAATGCGCTGTCGTCAGCCAGTTTCACGACCAATTCGCCGTTGTTCGCTTCCAGGTCAGCGATCAGGTTCTCAAGCCCTTTCACTAGGCTTTCGCCTTCTGTCTCAACTGCACGCTCCAGCACGTCTGGGTTGGTAGCCAGAAAGTTGGTCGGCGACATCATCGCGATGATCTGTTGGCTGAAATAAACCAACCGCTTCTTTTCCGCAGGATCCATGTCCTGCGCATCTTCGACAGCCTGGCGAAGTGCTTCGGCGTTAATCAGATACTGCTGCTTGATGAAGTTAAAATAGGGGTGGGTCTGCCACAGGGGGTTGGCAAAACGCTTGTCGCTGGGCGCGTCATCCTCCACCGGGGCCGCGCCGCCAGCGGCGAGCGCTTGCTGCGCTTCGACAAAATGGGTGACCGACTTGGTCCAATAGCCCATCTGATGCTCCATCAACCGTGCGGGGTTGGTCATCGCTTCGGCCCAATAAGACTGCGCAGCCTTGGCGAAAAGCTGTTGGTTCGGAGCGTCCAAAGCCGGTTGATGCCCCTCGCGGGAGGCCATCACACGGGTCAGCCGTTCGGCTAATGCCTCAACTTTCTTGAGGTTTTGTGCCATCCGCGACAGCGCCGCAGGTGCCGTTGGGTCCGAATTGGTGGATTCTGATTGCATCTTAACCCTTACCTCCTATCTTCGCAGGTGCAGCATAAAGGAGCCCCCACATGCGCTATATGGCCACCTACGACATGATGGAGTCCATTCGGAACACCAATCAATGGCTCGGCGCTTCTGCGCTTGCTATGGCATCCTACCCCGCTTTCTCTTTGTTTCCAAACCCCGCGATGGAATGGTTGGCGGCATGGGGCGAAGTGACGGAGCGTAGTTTTGCCCGCATGGTCGTCAAACCCGATTGGGACATCCCCCCAGTTGTCGGCCCCAAGGGGCAAGACTGTCTCGTCAGCATCGAGCCGGTGATGGAGCGCCCCTTTGGCGATCTGTTGAAATTTACCGTTCAAGGCCGCGCAGAGACGGGCCGCAAGGTTCTGCTGGTTGCGCCGATGTCCGGTCATTATGCCACCTTGCTCCGGTCCACTGTGATCTCCCTGCTGCCTGATTGCGACGTCTATGTGACAGACTGGCACAACGCGCGTGATATTCCAGTTAGTGCAGGCAAGTTCGACATCGAGGATTATACGCTCTACCTCGTTGATTTCATGCATCACCTTGGCCCAGACACCCATGTCATCGCGGTCTGCCAACCGGCCCCGCTGACGCTGGCCGCCACCGCCTATCTGGCCGAGGAAGCACCCGAGGCGCAGCCGCGCACGCTGACGCTGATCGGCGGGCCGATCGATCCCGATGCCGCGCCCACCGATGTAACCGACTTCGGCCACAGTGTGACCATGGGCCAGCTTGAGCAGATGATGATCCAGCAGGTTGGCTTTAAATACGCAGGCGTGGGCCGCAAGGTGTATCCGGGCCTGCTGCAACTGGCGTCTTTCATCTCGATGAACAATGACACCCACCGCGATGCTTTCACCAATCAGATCACCCGCGTCGCGCAAAAAGCGGCACATGAGCATGACAAGCACAACAAGTTCTACGACGAATACCTCGCCGTGATGGACATGCCGGCAGAGTTCTATCTGTCGACCGTGCAGCGCGTGTTTAAAGAGCGCGAGATCGCCCGCAATGTCTTTACCGTGGCGGGCCGACAGGTCGATATCGGTAAGATCACCACGGTGGCGGTCAAGACGGTTGAGGGCAGCAAGGATGACATCTCGGCCCCCGGCCAATGCATCGCGGCGCTTGATCTGCTGACCGGGCTGCCGGATTCCAAAAAGGCGAGTCATCTTGAGGACGGCGCGGGCCACTACGGGATTTTCGCGGGCAAAAGCTGGCGCAACAATATCCGGCCCTTGGTGCTCGACTTCATCGATGCCAACAACGGCAAGCCCGAGCCTAAAACACCCGAGCAGAAGACCCCCGCAAAAACGGCAGCCGCGTAACCTGCGGCCCTATTGCAGTACCAGAGGCTGATGCATCCAGTCGCGCAGCGCGGCGGTGGTGGCCTCTGGTGCTTCTAGGCTGGGCCAATGGCCTGCATCCTCCAGCACCGTAAGCTTGGCATAGGGGATCATCTCGGCCATGAAGGCGTGGCGTTTGACGGGGCAAAGCGTGTCGTGTTCGCCACAAAGCACCAGTGCAGGCACCTTGCATTTGCGCAGCACCGCCTCTTGGTCGCGCCGCCGTTGCAAGGCGCGGGATTGGCGGACAAAGACATCGCCGCCCAGGGTCTCGGCCATTTCCATCGCGCGGGTCAGCACTTCTCCACGCCCTACGCCGGGGGCCAGAAAGCCTGAGGCCATCCGCGCCTGCATCGCTTCCCGCAGCTTGCCCGACTGCGCCATAATGATCTGCGGCTCGCGGTCTGCTGCGATGGCCGGCAATTCGGCCAGCACTTGCGTGGCCAGCAATGCGATTCGACTGATGCGATCCGGTGCGCGGCGCAAAAGTTCGAGGGCCACGACCCCGCCCATGCCCTGCCCCACCAGCGCAAAACGCGGCGGCAGTTGATCCAAAAGGCCCGAGGCGATTTCCTCAATCCGTTCCCCTTGGGTGATCGGTGCCAGCACCACGGTACTGCGCGGTGACAGCGCCTCGATCTGGGGTGCAAAGACGCGGGCGTCACACATCATGCCAGGCAGCAGAACGAGCGGCTCAGCCATGGGCCACGCTCCAGCGCGAAATGCAGTTGAAATGACGTGGTTTCATGCCGTCCCCCTTGGGTTTGTCTGCCTCTTAGCATGGGTGTTTTGAGGTGGCATCGGGGCGCGGCGCGCGTCGGCGGTTCCATGCCCGCAAGCGGTGCCGCGCCTTCCTTTCGTAGGTCAGCCCGCTGCGTCGAAAACCTCGTTAATCGCATCCACAACCATCGCCAAACAGCGCGCGTCCGAAAAGCGGTGGTCTGCGTCCTTCACCAGCGTCAGTTGCATATCGGGGCTTTGCGCATGCTCCAACAGCCGTACGGCGGTGTTTGTGCTTACGGCGGTATCTGCAGTGCCTTGCAACAGGCGTACCGGAAACGGCAAGTCGAGCGGCGCGCGCAACACCAGCCGCTTGCGCCCGTCCTCGATCATGCGGCGAGTGATGACATAGGGCTCCACATAGTCCGACGGCAATTCGACCTGCCCGACCTCTTCCAGCATCTGTTTCTGCGCGTCGGTGAAGTTCGCCCAATAGCCATCTTCGGTGAAGTCAGGTGCCGCAGCGATGCCGACCAGTCCCGCGATCCGCTCCGGCAGATGCCGCGCCAAAAGCAGCGCTTGCCAGCCGCCCATGGAGGAGCCCACGACGATCAGTGGCCCCTCAGTCAGTGCGCCCACCGCGGCCAGCGTATCTTCGTGCCAATCGCCAATGCAGCCTTCGGTGAAGCTGCCTGAAGATTCCCCATGACCCGAATAGTCGAACCGCAGAAAGGCCCGCCCCTTGGCCCGCGCCCAGTCCTCAAGATAGACCGCTTTGGTCCCCATCATGTCGGACTTCAGACCGCCGAGGAAAACAACGCAAGGCCCCGCCCCGTCGGTCTTGTGATACGCGATGCGCCGCCCCTCTGGGGTGTCGATGAATTTGCTGTCTGACATGCTGCCTCCGTCTTTGACCCAATCATGGGCATCGGCGCGGTTGAGGGCAAGTCACCCGTCGGCCAGATGCTCGACCTCCGGCAGCCAGTGGGCCAGAACGGCGGCGGCGACAGCCATCACGGCGAACAGCATCAGCGTCGCCTGCGGCCCGATCAGCGCCGCCCCACCGCCCAGCACCCCTGCCAGCAACAAGAGCACGCCAATCACCGTATTGCTGACGGCAGCATAGGCGGCGCGGTGATCTTTCGGAGCCATATCAACCAAATAGGTTGAGCGCCCCTGCCGCACACCGTGGTAAGCGACCATTAGGATAAAGAGCACAGAAGGCATCGCCCAGACCTGCTCTGCCATACCGAGGAACCACAACATCACCGCCAGCGCCATCGCCACCGCGCCGACGACACCCGTCAACATCAGCACCCGGCGGCTCGACATATCCGACAGCCGCCCCCAGACGTAGGAACTCACCAGCGAGGCCAGCGCCGAGGCGAGCACCAAAGCGCCCAGTTGCCCCAGCTGTCCCGCCTCGGAAGACCCGGCCAGCACCACCAGATAGGGCGGCGCAAGAGCGGTAGAGACCAAAAGCCCGCGCACCAGAATGAACAGCCACAGGTCGCGATTGTCGCGCAGCAGCTTGAAATCGACGCCATCGGCCTCTTCGGTCTCACTTGGCGTTTCTTCAATTGTCGAAAACAACAGCGCTGCCGCGACCCAAAGCCCTGCCGCCAGCGCAATCGCCGCCACAACGACTCCCCGGCTTTGAAACAACCCCGACATTAGCAACCCGGCAAAGATCACCACCCCGACCGAGGACACAGACCCCGCTAAGCCGGTTACCGATCCGCGCCGGGTTTTGCCCACGGTCTTGCCTAAAATCTCTTTGAACGACACCGAACAGGCCGCGCGACAAACGGCGAGCATTGCGAGGGCGGCGCAGATGGCATAGCCCGCCGTGGCCCCCTCAAGGCTGAGCGCGGCGAGGGCAATCAGCGCCGCCGCCACCCCCTGCCCGACCGATCCCAAGACCCACGCCCATTTGCGCTGTGCCGTACGTTGCACCACGCCCGCCAGCGCGATCTGCGGCAAAAGCGACCCGGCCTCTCGGATCGGCACCAAGGCGCCTGCAAAAACCGCGGGCGCGCCAAGGGCGCTCAGCAACCATGCCAGCACCAGTTTGGGGTCAATCAAACCGTCGGCCACTTTCGTCATCGACAGCGACACGATATGGCGCAGGCCGTTGCGCGCCTCGGCCTGCTGCGCCTTGTCGTCCAACCCCGGCGCAGGGTCATCCGCCCCCGAAATCGTCTCGAAAGCGCGCTGCACGGTGTCGTCTTGCATCTAGCCCATCCTCGTTGTTGCCCGCCTGACATAGCGCGCCGCCCGCGCGGCGCCACTTCCACACACAAGCTCTGCTTGCATTGACAAGGCGCCCCCGCCCCGCCACATAGGCGCAACACATAACCCGCAACCGGGCGTCTCGTAGGCGCCAAACCGACGAGGAGCGCCCAAGATGGCCCAAATCTCCCTCACCCTTCCCGATGGCAATAGCCGCCAATATAACGCCGGTATCACCGCTGGCGAAGTGGCTGCCGACATCTCAAGATCGCTGGGCAAAAAGGCCATCAGCGCCACCGTCAACGGCGCACATTTCGATCTGGCTTGGCCGATTGAAGCAGATGCCGACATCGCGATCCACACCATGGCTGACGAAGTGCAGGCCAATGAACTGGTGCGCCACGACCTCGCGCACATCATGGCCCGCGCCGTGCAAGAAATTTGGCCCGACACCAAGGTCACCATCGGCCCGGTGATCAAGGACGGCTGGTATTACGATTTTGACCGTAAAGAGCCCTTCACCCCCGAAGACCTTGGCGCGATCGAAAAGAAGATGAAAGAGATCATCAACAAACGCGACCCCGTCCGCACCGAGGTCTGGGACCGCGCGCGCGCGATCAAGCATTACGAAGACTTGAACGAGCCCTATAAGGTCGAGTTGATCAACGCGATCCCCGGCGACGAGCCGCTGCGGATGTATTGGCATGGCGATTGGCAAGACCTTTGCCGTGGCCCACACCTGCAGCACACCGGCCAAGTGCCGGGCGATGCGTTCAAACTGATGTCCATCGCAGGTGCCTATTGGCGCGGCGACTCGAGCCGCGCCATGCTGCAACGGATCTACGGCGTGGCCTTCACCGGCAAGGAAAAGCTGCGCGCGCATCTCAACATGCTCGAAGAAGCGGCCAAACGCGACCACCGCAAATTGGGCCGCGAGATGGACCTCTTCCACATGCAAGAAGAGGCCCCCGGCCAGATCTTCTGGCACCCTAACGGCTGGTCGATCTACACCCAGTTGCAAGACTACATGCGCCGCCAGCAGCGCAAGGGCGGCTATGTTGAGGTGAATACCCCGCAGGTCGTGGACCGTAAACTGTGGGAAGCCTCTGGCCACTGGGAAAAGTATCAAGACCACATGTTCATCGTCGAAGTGGACGAAGAACATGCCCGTGAAAAAGCGGTCAACGCGCTCAAGCCGATGAACTGCCCCTGCCACGTGCAGATTTTCAATCAGGGTCTGAAGTCCTACCGTGACCTGCCGCTGCGCATGGCTGAGTTTGGTTCCTGCAACCGTTATGAGCCTTCGGGTGCGCTGCATGGCATCATGCGGGTGCGTGGTTTCACCCAAGATGACGGCCATATCTTCTGCGCCGAAGACCAGATTGAAGCCGAAACCGCCAAGTTCATCGCGTTCCTGAGCGAGATTTACCGCGACCTCGGCTTTGAAAACTTTAAAGTGAAATTCTCCGACCGCCCAGAAAAACGCTCCGGGTCCAATGAGGTGTGGGACAAGGCCGAAGCCGCCCTGCTGTCGGCCACCCGCGCCGCAGGGATTGAGCCTGAGTTGAACCCCGGCGAAGGTGCATTCTATGGCCCCAAGCTCGAATTCGTCCTAACCGACGCCATTGGCCGCGACTGGCAGTGTGGCACCCATCAGGTGGACTTCGTCCTGCCCGAACGGCTGGACGCGACCTATATCGGCGCGGATGGCGGCAAGCACCGCCCCGTGATGCTGCACCGTGCGACCCTCGGTTCTTTCGAGCGTTTCATTGGCATCCTGATCGAAGAGCACGCGGGCAAGCTGCCCTTCTGGCTCGCCCCGCGTCAGGTCGTCGTGGCCTCCATCACGTCTGAGGCGGATAACTATGTGGGCGAGGTCGTCGAGACCCTCAAGGCCGCTGGCGTGCGTGCCGAGGCTGACATGCGCAACGAGAAGATCAACTACAAGGTCCGCGAGCATTCGGTCGGCAAAGTGCCAGTGATCCTCGCCGTCGGTGCCCGTGAGGTCGAAGAGCGTACCGTCTCTGTCCGCCGTCTGGGTCAGAAGCAGACTTCGGTGCAGCCGCTCGACACGCTCACCGCTGAATTGGCGCAGGATGCCACCCCGCCCGATCTGCGCTGACCACGTGTAACAAAACTGCGCTTCGGCGGCGTTGGGCATCACCTGCCCCTCGCTCGCCGGAGCGTTTTTGTAACAATTGACCCCCTCCTGCGCGGGAAGGTTGCAATTTTCTCTGTTTTCTCGGGTTATTTCTGACGGGACTGTGACACACTGCCTCGTGACTGGCTTGTGATGAAACAGACTGGTCTAGTAAGCCTATCCAAACCATCAGGAAGGAAGACAACAATGTCCAATACACTCAAGACCGCCGCCATCGCCGGGGCCGTCGCTGCCGCACTCAGCAGCCACGCCACCACCGTTCAGGCCGCCACGCAAGAGAAATGCTTTGGCGTTTCGCTGGCCGGCGAAAACGATTGCGCCGCGGGTCCCGGCACCACCTGCGCAGGCACCTCGGTCAAGGATTACCAAGGCAATGCATGGACCCTCGTTGACGAAGGCACCTGCACCGAAATGGAACTGCCCGCCATGGCAGACGGGACCGAGCGTAACGGCTCATTGGAAGCGCTCGACCGCGACCTGCCCGCTTAATCTATAGCGTTCCGGGCGGCACCCCTGCCCGGAACCCCGCCCCGCAACATGCCGGAGGCTGATATGCGCGACGATACCCCCCCACTTACAACTCTGCCCAATGCCCCCGGCGTTGGTTTCAAATCCCGGCACTTTGACGGCTTGATGGCTGATCCCGGCCCGGTCCGCTGGATTGAGGTTCATGCCGAGAATTACATGGGCGACGGGGGCCGCCCCCATGCGCAACTGCGCGCCCTTCAAGAGAATTTCGCATTGTCGGTCCATGGTGTCGGCCTGTCGATTGGCGGTGAAGGCGCTCTGGATCGAGATCACCTCGCGCGGCTGAAAACCCTCTGCGATCGGACCCAGCCTGCATCTTTCTCAGAACATCTGGCATGGTCGACCCATGGGATGGAGTATTTGAACGACCTTCTGCCGCTGCCCTATACCGAAGAAACGCTTGCCCGCGTTGCCGCCCATATCAACCAAGTTCAAGATGTTCTGGGTCGGCAAATGCTGCTGGAAAACCCCTCCAGCTACCTCGTTTTCGCGGAATCGGACTTGTCGGAAACTGACTTTTTGACCGAGATTATTGGGCGCACCTCCTGCGGTCTCTTGCTGGATGTCAACAATGTCTTCATATCCGCGACGAACCTCGGTCTGTCCCCACAAGACTACATCGATGCCTTCCCAACGGACCATGTGGGCGAGATTCATGTAGGCGGACACGATGACGATACCGACGATCACGGCGCGCCGCTGCTGATAGACAGCCACGGCAAGCCGGTTGTTGACCCTGTTTGGGAGTTGCTCTCCTACACGCTCAATCAGACCGGGCCTAAGCCGGTGCTCGTCGAGTGGGACAATGACGTTCCCGATTGGCCCACCCTGCGAGCCGAGGCAACGCGCGCCGCTGAGGTGCTGGTATGACCGACCAGCAAAGTTTTCGCGCGCCCCTGCTTGATCCGTCCCGCCTTGCACCCGAAGGCCTGCGCGATGGCAAAGGGCAGCCCGCAGGCGCGCGTTATGGGGTCTATCGCAACAACGTTACGCATTCCCTGATTGCAGCGCTCGAAGTCGCCTTTCCGCTTGTTCGCAAGCTGATTGGCGGTCGGAATTTCGCCGAATTGGCCCCGCTTTATGTACGGGCACATCCGCCGACATCCCCGATGATGATGCACTATGGTGCTGAGTTCCCGCGCTTCATCGCGGGTTTCGCGCCGCTGGCTAAGATCGGCTACCTTGCCGATGCCGCACGGCTCGACCTCGCGCTGCGAACCTCCTACCACGCCGCCGACACGACACCTTTGGACCCGCAAGTCCTCCAGACGCTAACCCCCGAAGCCTTACTGACTGCCCATCTCTCTATCGCGCCCGCGACCCAGGTTCTGCGCTCAGACTGGCCGCTGTTCGACATCTGGCGTTATAACTTCACCGAAGACGCGCCGAAACCGCGCGGCGTGCCGCAAGACGTGGCAATCACCCGGCCCGCGTTTGACCCCGCCCCCCATTTACTGCCACCCGGAGCGGCCATCTGGCTGTCTCATCTTGCCGATGGCATGTCCTTCGGCGCGGCACATGAGGCCACGGTCGCCGCGCAGCCTGAGTTTGACTTGGCCGCCGCCCTGACCCTTGCCCTCAGCCACGGTGTATTCAGCGCGATTTCCACGGAGGATATCGAATGACCCAGCTTCTTGGCCTGTACCGCGGTGTGACAGACCGTTTTGAGGACGCCGATTGGCTGCTTCCGACCCTCGCACGCTTCCTCTTTGCTGCCGTGCTGCTGGTCTATATCCTGAATGCCGGACTGACCAAACTCGGGGACGGACCCTTGGGCATCTTTAATCCCTCAACCGGGGCCTATGCCCAGATTTTTCCGCGCGCCTTTGAGGCTGTCGGCTATGATAGTGCCGCACTTGGGTTGTTCCACAAGCTCGTCGTGGTTGCCGGAACATTGGCTGAATTCATCCTGCCTCTACTGATCGTTCTTGGCCTTCTCACCCGTCTGGCAGCCATGGCGATGATCGGATTCGTTATCGTTCAATCCCTGACTGACCTTTACGGCCATGGGCAGTGGAGCGCTCTCGGCGCTTGGTTTGACCGGTTCCCTGACGCCCATATCCTGGATCAACGGGCGCTCTGGGTTTTCTTGCTTCTGGTCCTGATGTTCAAGGGTGCCGGGCCCATATCTTTAGACCGATTATTTGCAAAACGCAGTTAAAGCATCGCATTAACGTCGCCTTCTATCTCTTTGTTCCAACCTAGAAATAGCACTCCATCGACCTCAATTAAGGGCCGCTTCATTACGGCGGGATGCGCCTGGATCAAAGCAAGCGGCTCTTGTGCGCGCGCCGCGTCATCCAGCCCCCGCCAAGTCGTTGAGCGCGTGTTGAGCAAGGCCGATCCGAAGCGCTCATATGCCTGCGTCAGCACAGCGTCCGGCACACCCGCCCCGCGCACATCGACCAACTGCGCCTCCGGCAGCGCCTTCATGGCCTTGCGGCAGCTGTCGCAGTTTTTCAGCCCGTAAATCAGCATAACCCTCTTCCTCAGCTTTGCGACCATAAGCCCTTTTGCGGGTTTCGCCTTTGATCGCTTGATTTTTTCGAAGTCCGCGCGATCATTCTATTATGGCGGGTCGCAATTCAATCGGTTTCGCCATTCTGCCTTGGGCAGATACGTCAAAGACAAAGGAGGCGCGGAAATCATGCCAACTGGCACCGTGAAATGGTTTAACACCACTAAAGGCTACGGGTTCATCGCTCCCGAGAGCGGCGGTAACGATGTATTCGTTCATATTTCGGCGGTCGAACGCTCAGGCTTGACCAGCTTGGCAGACGACCAAAAGGTCAGCTATGAACTGACCGAAGGGCGCGACGGTCGACAAATGGCCACCGAACTCGCCCTGCTCTAGCCAAGACATCGCAAAATAACACCCGGCGTCCCGCGCCGGGCGTTGCTTTGCAACTCAGTCATATGAACAGCCCTTTGCGCCCACCGGGCAAGGCACCCGGGCTGATCGACGCGGTGCTGCATGACGCGCCTTAACGACAGGCTGGCGGCGGACCACGGGATGGGCCTTGACCTCGGCATAGGTCATGGTTTGGTTCGGGGTGCCGCAGCAAATGACGCCGGATATGGTAATTGGTTGCAGTCCAGCGGGGCAAAAATTAGCGCTGCTGGGATAGGCGTAAATCTTGAGCTCGGCAGAAACTTCACCGGCTATGGCCGCGGAAAAGAGCCCTACGGCTGCTGCTAATGCTGTAGTTAGGCGCATGATAATCCTCGCAAATCACTGTACTTATGTCCAATACAGCAAAGATTGCCGGGGCCGTTTGGCCAAGTCCAGTCTTTTGTAATGGGATGCACCCTAACTTAATCGGGCAGGAAGCATCGCATAGCCGTGGAAACGAATGCGTCCCCCGCCCCTTCGCGTATCGCTGATCTCGTAGTGCGGGTAGCGGTTCAGAAAACGATGCAAGGCGATCTTTCCCTCCATTCGTGCCAAGGTGAGACCCACGCAAACATGCGGGCCACCGGCAAAGGCCAGATGCCGGTTGGGTCTGCGCGCGATGTCAAATTCTGTGGGGCGATCAAAGACTTCCGGGTCGCGGTTGGCAGCCCCGATGCAAAGGTGCAGGTTGCTACCAGCCGCAATCTCAACCTCACCCAGCGTCACAGCAGCGGTGGTTTCACGGTTGCCGAATTGGTTGGGAGAGCGGAAGCGCAGCACCTCTTCAATACAGGGGCTGATCAACTCAGGAGCGGCCAGAAGCCGCGCCTTTTGATCCGGGTGGTCGTGCAGCAGCGCGAGGGCGCTGCCGATCAGGTTGGTCGTCGTCTCATGACCCGCGTTGAGGATGAAGATGCAGTTCTGGATCAATTCGATTTCAGTCAACTGGCCACCATCATCCCCGGCGATCAATCGCGTCAGCACGTCGGTCTCTGGATCGCCCGGCGCTGCTCGTCGGCGCGCGATAAGGTCTAGCAGATAGGCTTTGAACTCGCGCACTGCCCTATGGCCCGCCTCAAGTTCCGCGTCGCTCAAAGTGGGCTCCAGCGCGCCGAGGATCGCCAATGACCAGTCCCGCAGCGGGCCGCGCTCTTCCATTGGCACGTCCAGTAGATTGCCGATGATCTGCACCGGGATGCAGCTGGCATAGTCTTCGATCAGATCGGGCGTCGGGCCGAGCCCTTCGAGCAGATTGTCCACGGTGCCGATCAACCCCGGCTCCATCCGCGCCAGCGCCTTGGGCGTCAGGGCCGAGGTCATGATCCGCCGCACGCGGGTGTGCAACGGCGGGTCGTTGAAGACGAGACTGGTCGTGTGATGCTCGAACAAAGGGCTGCCGGGGCCGAATTTCGGGGCGAAGGCCAGCTTTTTATCCGAGATATAGAGCGTCGTGTCACGGTAGATCGCGTTCAAGTCTGCGTGGCGGCAGATCAGCACAGAGCCATCGGGCTGCGGCAGTACAGGTGTTTCGCGCAGTAGACGGTCATAATGCGGGAACGGGTTTTCGACAAAACCCGCAGGGGGTGCAGAGAGATCAAACATAGGCCGCAGTGATGCGCGGCGCGCGGCCCGTGTCAATGGTCTGTCAGCAGCGACGCAGCCACTCTCGCGCGACGGCGCGAGGTCCGGTTGCACGCAGACAGAGATTTCCCAGTTCAATCCATTCTTCGGGGTCGAACTCAGGAAAAAACGCGTCCGCGCCGTCGATCTCCAGATCGACTTCGGTTACCAAGAGCCGATCCGCTAAGGGCAGAAGCGCGCGGTAAATCCCCTCGCCGCCAATGCCGTAAACGCGGCGGTAGCCCTCTGCCGCGCAATAGCCCAAGGCCTCATGCGGGTCGCGCACCACGTGGACACCATCAATATCGGCGCTGGAGACCACGCAGTTCAGGCGATTTTTCAATGGCTTAAACGGCAGGCTCTCCCATGTGCGACGCCCCATGATAATGGCACCGCCCGTGGTTTCGCGTTGGAAGAACCTCAGGTCTTCAGGCAGCGACCAAGGGATGTCGCCCTCTTTGCCGATGGCTCCGTTGCGGGCGCGGGCGACGACCAGGCTCAGCATCAGACCGCTACCGGCGCTTTGATCGCGGGATCGGGATCGTAGCCTTCGAAGGTGAAATCCTCATAGCGGAAATCGAAGATCGAGCTGACCTTGCGGTTGATCCGCAGCTTCGGCAGTGGCTTGGGCGTGCGGGCAAGCTGGGTCTGCACCTGCTCTACATGGTTGGAATAGATATGCGCGTCGCCCATCGTATGCACGAAATCACCGGGCGCGTAGCCGGTCACATGCGCCAGCATCTCTAGCAGCAGCGCGTAGGAGGCGATGTTAAACGGCACGCCGAGGAACATATCCGCAGAGCGTTGGTAAAGCTGCAAATGCAGCTTGCCGCCCGCGATGCGCACTTGCCACAGCGTATGGCAGGGCGGCAGCGCCATCTGATCCACCTCACCGGGGTTCCACGCCGAGACGATCAGGCGGCGGCTGTCGGGGGTCTTGCGGATCGCGTCAATGAGTTTGGTGATCTGATCGACTTGACCTGCTTGATGCAGCACCGTGCCATCGGGCTGCGGCATGGGTTCGCCCACCATTGGAAAACGCCGCCATTGATGGCCATAGACCGGGCCGAGGTCGCCGTTCTCATCCGCCCATTCGTTCCAGATGGAGACGCCGTTTTCCTTTAGATAGGCAATATTCGTGTCGCCCGCGAGGAACCACAAAAGCTCATGCACGATGGATCTCAGATGCAGCTTCTTGGTTGTGACCAACGGAAAACCATCGGCCATCCGGTAGCGCTGTTGCATCCCGAAATGCGAGATCGTCCCCGTCCCGGTGCGGTCGGTCGAGGTCACCCCCTGCTCCAGCACTTCGCGCAGCGCATCATGGTACTGTTTCACGCGGCACCCCCCGTTATTCGTGGTATCTGCTTCTGCATAGCTGTCCACGTCCACATCCTCAAGCGCCCCTATTCTTATGCAGGCGCTATTGCTTTTCGGCTGCACTCTTCCCCCAAGTTGCCCGTCACGCTCCAAGCACGTTGACAGAACATCCGTCACTTTGGGACAGTCTGCCAAAACAAGCTGACATAAAATCGAGGCAGAGCATTATGACACGGATTTGGACGGGCCTCGTGCTCGGCTTGGGGCTTTCGGCCTGTGGTGGAACACCGCCCTTTGGCGGCGAAGGCGATGGGGATGCGGATGCTGGCACCGACAGTGTCTATTTTACCGAGCAGAACGAGTTTCTAACGCTGAACAACATCACCTACGATCGCACGACCGACACGCTGACGCTTAACAATATTCCCTTCGATGATCCCGACAATGCCTATCGGCGGATCGCCCGTGAGAACTTTAACAACGGCTTCGATGCTTATGAGAGCGACCCTGCCGCAGGCACCAACGAGGTGCAGTATTTCGCGGTCTTCCGGCGCTCAGATACAGGTGCTTCGCAGGTCGCCGCGGCCGGGACCAATAGCTACGTCGACTTTGGCTATGGCGGTGCGGGCGCGCAGCGGCTTGGGTCACAGCCCAACCTGCCTTCTTCTGGGATCTACTCCTACAACGGTGAATATGCCGCCGTCCGGACCACGCGCGACGGGTCAAACAATGGGGTGACCTTCGTCACAGGCGATGCAACTCTGCGGGTGGATTTCGACGATTTCGATGTCGATGGCGCGGCGGGCGGCACGATCAGCAACCGTCAGATCTATGACGTCAACGGGCAGGCTCTCGGGGCGTTGGACGGGTTTATTTCGCTTACCGATACGACTATCGACTTCGATAATAGCGGCCTTACATCGTCCACCGCTACCGAACGTGACGGCCTGGGCGAAGCGACAGGCGCCGCCGGCAATTGGCAGGGCGTCTTTGCCGGTCCGGGCGGGAGCGAGATCGCGGGCATCGTCTTTGTCGAAAGCTCCGGAGTGCGTGAAGTCGGCGGTTTCATTGCCACGCAATGATGCACAAGCTGGCCCTCGCCGCTGCGCTAAGCCAAAGTTTCGCAGGCCTTGGCGCGGCTCAAACCACGCTTGAACCTGAGGCCGCGCGGCTTACTGCAGCGCAGCTTTTGGCGCGCGGTCATGCACAGGCCGCCGCAGATATCACCGATGTGCTGGTACTGCGTGATCCCAAAGACAGCACCAGTCTGATCCTGAATGCCCATGCCCGACGTACCCTGGGTGACAACACCCGCGCCCGCCAAGCTGCACGGCAAGGATGGCAGACTGCCGAGAGGCCGGTAGAGCGCTTTGGCGCGGCGATGGCCATGGCGCAGGCACTGTCGTCAGACGGGGCCAAGACAAGAGCCCAGTTCTGGCTGCGCCGGGCCGCTCATGTGGCCCCCGATGCGCCTACACGCGCCCGCGCCATCCGGGATTACCGCTATGTCAGCACCACCAACCCATGGTCGGTGAACCTGTCTTTCAGCATTAATCCCAGCGACAATGTCAACGGAGCGCCCAGCGACAACACCTTTGTGCTGGGCGGTTTGATCTTTACCAACCCCGCTGCCATCCCGATCTCAGGCGTTGTACTGCGTCAAAATACGGCGCTGCGCTATAACTTTGGCACCACTCAGACCGAGCGGAATTTCGTCTCCTTGAATTGGACCGAAAGCCACACTGTCTTTACCGATGATGACGTGCCCGCAGGGGTTAACGCCTCGGACTTCGCCTTTCGCCGGGTACAGGCCCAGATCGGGCGGGACTTCAACACCGGACCAGAGGCGCCGCGTCAAACCTTGTCGCTGAGCTTTGGCAGGCTTTGGTCTGCCAATGACCCGTTGGCCGATGAGGTTAAGGTCGACTGGCGCCAAACATACGTCCGGCCTGAGCAGCGTCTGTTTTCGTGGAACGCAGAGCTTGGCTATTCCCACCGCAAAGACAGCGATTTGCGCTCGGGGGTGACGGCCTCTCTGGGCAGCTATTGGGCCCGTCCCACCGCAAGCGGCGGGCGGTTATCGTGGAACGCCACACTTGGGCGGACCGATACGGATAGTCGGGCCTTGACACATACGGCCCTCACATTGGGCATGCAATATACCTTTGCAAAGCCCGTCCTCGGTGCCACGGCTCAAGTTGCGCTGAGTGCGCAGGCCAAACAATATGACGATCCGCTCTATGGCCCCGACCCGCGTGCTGATCTAGGTGCCGTTGCTTCGACCTCGCTGGTCTTTACGGACTTTGACACCTACGGTTTCGCCCCTAAACTCACCCTTGAAGCGCGGAAGACAAATTCCAACGTCACCCGCTTCGAGACAGAGAATTTCGGCCTGAACATGGGGTTTCAATCCCTGTTCTGACCGGCCCCAACCGACCAAAGGAACACCGATGCCCATTAAATACCTGCACACCATGGTGCGCGTGAAGGATCTTGACGCCTCTATCGCATTTTACAAACTTCTGGGCCTTGTTGAGCGGCGCCGTATCGACAACGAAGGGGGCCGCTTCACGTTGGTCTTCCTCTGCCCGCCGGGCATGGACGATGGCCATGCAGATGTTGAGCTGACCTACAACTGGGACGGCGATGATGAATTGCCCAGCGACAGCCGCCATTTCGGCCATCTCGCCTATACGGTCGAGAATATCTATGAGACCTGCCAGATGCTGCAAGACAACGGCGTAACGATCAACCGCCCACCGCGCGACGGGCGTATGGCTTTTGTGCGCTCGCCCGACAATATCTCGGTAGAGTTGCTGCAAGAGGGCGATGCCCTCCCCGCGCAGGAGCCTTGGGCCAGCATGGAGAACACCGGTCATTGGTAAGGTTTTGCATCAGTGCCGCGCTGGCGCTGATGCTTGCGCCCATGGCCGCAGCGCAGGCGGCACCCTGTCGTCTTGCGCTGTTACTGGCGCTGGATGTCTCCTCCTCTGTTGATCCCGAGGAGGACCGGTTGCAACGCGGCGGGCTGGCTGCGACACTGCGCGCGCCCTCGGTTGCTCGGGCGTTTTTTGCCAGCGACACGGCTGTGGCACTTGCAGCCTATGAATGGTCCGGCGAAGCGCATCAGCAGATCGTGCTGGATTGGACGCTGATCGACCACCCCGCCGCCCTCACCCGCGCCGCTGACATTATTGAGACCAGCTTGCGGAGCGAAAGCAGCCTGCCCACCGCGATGGGCCACGCTTTGCGGTTTGGTGCGACGTTATTTGACGGCGCGCCTGCCTGCGATGCCCGGGTGATCGATATGGCAGGCGATGGGCAGAACAACGAAGGTTTCGGGCCAAAAACGGCCTATCGCGCGGCGCATTTTTCGGAGATCTCCGTAAACGGACTTGTCGTGAATGCTGCAGATTTCGAAGGGGAACTTGGCCTCATTGCCTTTTACAAATCCCAAGTGCGCATGGGCTGGGGGCCTTCATGATCGTCGCTTCGGGCTTTGCCGATTTGGAACGCGCCATGCGGGTCAAACTGATCCGAGAAGTCTCTCCCCCAGCTTTGGGCGCGCTGCCGCAGATACAGGGACCAAAAGGATGATCCGCGCGGCGCTTGCTTTCTGTCTCGCGCTCAACAGCGCGGCTGGGGCCGAGGCCGCCTGTCGGCAGGCGCTCGCTCTGGGACTAGACGTTTCCGGCTCAGTTGATGCGCGGGAATATCGGTTGCAGATCGGCGGCTTGGCCGATGCGCTGAACGACCCCCGGGTGCGGCAGGCTCTCCTCATGCTGCCGGGGCATCACGTTGATCTTCTGGTTTTCGAATGGAGCGGATCGGGTGATCAGGCCGTGATCCTGCCTTGGACAACGCTGAGCGATACCGCCACGCTTGACGTAGCCATTGGCCGCTTGCGCGCTACCCAGCGGCGAGAGGCTTCGCCCGGTACGGCCCTTGGCGCGGCTATGCAACTTGGCGCGCGACTGCTCACAGAGCGGGCCAATTGCCAGAAACACACGCTCGACATCTCCGGCGATGGCATCTCCAACTTCGGCCCCCGCCCCCGTGATGTGCGTGACGGTCTAGCGACGCTCTCCTTTGGTCCGCTCGGGCTGACCATCAATGGTCTGGTGATCGGTGCGGATGATCCCGCTTCTGGCGACAGCCGACAGGCCGAGATTGGCGCGCTAGCATCCTACTACCGGGCTGAGGTGATGCTTGGCCCCGAGGCTTTCGTGCAAACCTCGCTGGGGTTCGAGGATTACGCGCGCGCCATGGCCGAGAAACTGCTGCGGGAATTGGACGGGATGGTGTTTTCCCAACTCACACCGCCTGCCCCTATGGATCAGTAGATATAGCGAATTTGGTCCGTCCAATAGCGTTCCATCCGTTTGAGTGAGCGGGTGATATCCTCAATCCCCGCGTCCCCCAATACGCCCTTACTCTCCATCCCGTCCGCGTGACGCGAGAAAAGTTCTGAAACGACATCGCGGATATAGCGCCCCTTTTCCGTCAACCGAACACGGACCGACCGGCGATCAATCTCACAGCGCTGATGGTGCATATAGCCCATCTCAACGAGTTTCTTGAGGTTATAGCTGACATTGCTGCCCTGATAGTAACCACGGCTTTTCAACTCGCCCGCGGTTACCTCATTATCGCCGATGTTGAACAAAAGCAGCGCTTGCACCGCATTAATCTCCAACACGCCGACGCGTTCAAATTCATCCTTGATCACGTCCAGCAGCAGGCGGTGTAAACGCTCTACCAAAGACAGGGATTCAAGGTAGCCGACCATGAAACCTTTCACGGCCATCGGCTGCCTGGCGGGGTCTTGAATGCTCATGCGACATCTCCGGTTCACCTTGTTTGAACTGGAAACTCTCTAAAAAAGCAGAATAATTCGTTAAACCCGCAGGGTTTTTCTGAATTAAGCCCGTGTCTCGGCCAATTGTCCGCGAATATCCGCGACCAATGCCGCATAGTCGGCGGGGGCTTCGGCTTGCCCGCTGACCCAAAGATAGAGGTCGTGATCGTTCTCATTCAGCATCTGATCATAAAGCGTAAGGCCCGCGTCATCCATCTGCGGCAATCGCGCCTCGGCATAGGCCGATAGGATCAGGTCCATTTCCTTGATGCCCCGGCGCATGGAGCGCATTTGCAGGCGTTTCAACCGGTGTTCATGGATTTCAGGCATCTGCGGGCTCCGTCATAAGGCGCCGAATGCGCTTTTCCAATTTGCCGACAGTCTCGGCTTTTTTCAGCAGGTCGGTGCGCAGGGCGCGCATGTCGGCCAGCACCTCTTCGAGATCAACCCGGCGGGCGGTTTCACCCGCTTCGGGGGCATCGACGCCTTCGCCTTCGCCATTGATCAGCCACATCATGGAGACATTGAGCAGCCCCGCCAGCATCGAAAGCCGGTTGGCGCGCGGCTCGGACAGGTCTTCTTCCCAGCCTCGCAAAGTCGCCAGACGCACGCCGAGCCGTTTGGCCAGCATCGCCTGTGTCATGCCAGTCTGTTCGCGGGCCGCCGCGACCCGGTCGCCAAAGGTGGCGGCCTCGGGGCCGTACCAGTCAATCTCGTCGGTCATGTTTCATCTCCTGCCAGACACCCTTGCCGGGTGCGGGGACGCCCCCTATGAACGTGGGGATATTCATAAGCAATCCGAGGCTGAAATGGAACTGCTGTCCGCGACCCTTGATCGGGTCAAACCGTCGCCCACCATCGCCGTCACCACCAAGGCCGCAGAACTCAAGGCCGCGGGGCGCGACATTATCGCGCTTGGCGCAGGGGAGCCGGATTTTGATACGCCGCAGAACATCAAGGACGCTGCAGTGGCCGCGATCAACGCGGGCAAGACGAAATACACAGCCGTCGACGGCATTCCCGAGTTGAAACAGGCGATCTGCGCCAAATTCAAACGCGACAACAGGCTGAACTATACGCCGTCGCAGATCAGCGTCGGGACGGGGGGCAAGCAAATCCTCTACAACGCGCTGAGGGCCACGATGAACCCCGGCGAAGAAGTCGTGATCCCCGCGCCCTATTGGGTCAGCTACCCCGATATGGTGCTGCTTGCAGGCGGCACCCCGGTGATTGCGCCTGCGACGTTGGAAAACAACTTCAAGCTCACCCCAGAGGCGCTGGAAGAGGCGATCACGCCGAAAACCAAATGGTTCATCTTCAACTCGCCCTCGAACCCCACCGGGGCGGGCTACAGCCGGGACGAGTTGAAGGCGCTGACGGACGTGCTGATGCGCCACCCGCATGTCTGGGTGATGAGTGACGACATGTACGAGCACCTCGCCTATGACGGCTTCGCGTTCTGCACCCCGGCTGAGGTCGAACCCGCGCTTTACGACCGCACGCTGACCGTCAATGGCGTCTCCAAAGCCTATGCCATGACCGGCTGGCGCATCGGCTATGCCGCAGGCCCGGAGAAGCTGATCGGCGCGATGCGCAAGATACAGTCGCAAAGCACCTCCAACCCCTGCACCATCAGCCAATGGGCGGCGGTCGAGGCGCTGAACGGCACGCAGGATTACATTGCCGAGAATAACGAGATGTTCGTGCGCCGCCGCAATCTTGTGGTCGAGATGCTCAGCGCCATCCCCGGCGTCACTTGCCCCACGCCCGAAGGGGCCTTCTACGTCTACCCCTCCATCTCGGGGCTGATCGGCAAGACGTCGGCGGCGGGCACCAAAATCACAGATGATGAGACTTTCGCCACCGCCCTGCTGGAGGAAACCGGTGTTGCGGTCGTTTTTGGCGCGGCCTTCGGTCTTTCGCCAAATTTCCGCGTCAGCTACGCTACGTCTGACGAGGCGTTGAAAGAGGCATGCACCCGCATCCAGACCTTCTGCGCCGGGCTGATGTAAAGGCGAACCATGGCAGGCGATCTTCCCGACTATTACTTTAGGGTCCGCGAGAATGGCGCGGCGGTGTTTCGGCTTGATGCCGAAAACCGCCAACGCCGGATCGAGATGGAGCAGATCGCCGTGGTCAACATCCGCAGTGGCGAGGTAAAGCCGCATGGGCAGCACCGTCTGACCGAAGCCGATGAGGCCGAGATCGCCCGCTGGGCCGATGCCCGCCGCCGGGCCCTTAATGCGCGGGAGATTGACGATATCCGCCGCGCGGTGGAGCATCTGAACCTCACCACGCAATGGGTGCAATCGCGTGCCACGGATGCCGAGCTTGACGCCGTGACCGATGACCTGTTGCTGGCAATGCATGATCTGCGCAGCACCTTGGTGCGCAAAAAAGCGGATCGGATGGATCGGGGCTGAGAGTTATCCGGCCAGCGACTTGACCGTGACGCCCCAGAACCGCGCGTTGAGCAACAGGCCCGCAACGCCCAGCCCGGCAACCAAACCAGCCCAAATCCCCATTGCTCCGAACCCCAGCGTGAAGCCAAGGAAATAGGAACATGGCATACCAACAACCCAATAGCTGATTGCGGCCATCACCATCGGGATCTTGGTATCTTGAACCCCGCGCAGCAGGCCAAGCGCCACCACCTGCGCCCCGTCGACCAGTTGGAACAGAGCCGCCATCACCAACAGCCCAGTGCCGATGGTAAGGATCTCAACCCGCGCAGGCTCATCCTCCTGCATAAAGACCGAGATCAACGGCTCGGGCCAGCCGACAAAACCGACCATAGTGATCAGCGCAAAGACCAGCGACAGCCCCGTCACGATCACCGCGCCGCGTTTCATATGCGGCACATCCCGGCGGCCATAGGCATTTCCCGCGCGGATCGTGGCGACATTGCTCAGCCCCAGATGCACCATGAAGGTCAGAGAGGCGAGTTGGATCGCGATGCCATGCGCGGCCAGCGGGATCGTCCCCAGCCAGCCCATCATCAACGAAGAGGCCGCAAACAGACCAACTTCGCTCAGCGTCGTCAGACCAATCGGCAGACCCAGCGTAAAGACCCGCACCAGCATCTGCGTATCAACCCGCCACAGCCGCACGAACAGGCTGTGTTGCGGCAGGGCGATCAGCACATAGATCACCACCCCGATCAGCGAGACGAACTGCGTGGTGACCGAGGCCACCGCCGCGCCCATCACGCCAAGCTCGGGCGCGCCCCAGTTGCCGAAGATCAGCGCGTAATTCGCCAGCGCATTTACCCCCGCGGCCAGCAGGGTGATCCACAGCACGACCTGCGTGCGTTCCAAAGCGGCGAGGTAGGATTTCAGCACCATGACCAGCAGTGCAGGCACGATGCCCCAGCCTGCGACTTTGAGGTAATCGCCCGCTGTATCGGCAAGGTTCGGCCCCTGCCCCAGCAGGTCCAGCACCGCAGGCGACCAGATCATCGCAGGCAGCGCGATCAACGCGAAACCCACCGACAGCCACAGCCCCATGCGCGTGGCGCGGCGCAGCCCGATCTCATCATCCTCGGCATCATAGGCCGCGACCAGTGGCATCACCGCCATGGCAAAGCCCGAACCGAAGATGAACAGCACGAAGAAATAGGTACTGCCCAGCACCACCGCCGCCAACGCCTCAACCGAATACCAACCCAGCATGACCGTATCGGTCACCCCGATGGCCATCTGTGCCAAATGTCCGCCGATCAGCGGCAGGCCAAGCGTCAAGATCGCCCGGACGTGATTGCGGTTGGTCATTACTTTGGTCATGAGAAAGCCTTACGCCGGGCCACTGCAAAGGGAAAGTCCGGTTTTTACGCTCTGTCATAGGGTTGCGGGGCTTTGTTGCCCCAATTTTGACATGAATTCCTTGCGTCCGCGGCCCTTAACGGCAAAGCTGGATGCAGGAGGGCTGGCGATGGAACCGACACGGACCGAAACCCGCCGAATAAACGGTCAGGAGATTTTTATCCGCCATTGGGGCGATGAAAGCCTGCCACCTCTGCTCATGCTCCATGGCTTTCCCGAGTATGGTGGCGCTTGGAGCGATCTGGCTCCCCTACTTTGCGACGATTTTCACTGTATCGCGCCAGACCAGCGCGGCTATGGCCAAAGCAGCGCGCCCGAGGGGATCGAACCCTATGCCATGGCGCATCTCATGGCCGATATGGCCGAATTGATCGGCGAAAGGTCAGTGACTGTCTTGGCCCATGATTGGGGCGCTTCGGTCGGCTATGCCTTGGCGATGTTCCGGCCCGATTTGGTTGCCCGGTTGATCATCCTGAACGGCGTACATCCGGTGCCGTTTCAACGGGCCATGGCCGCTGGTGGCGCTCAGTCGCAGGCTTCGCAGTACATTAACACGCTGCGCGCCGAAGGCAGTGCCGTAAGACTGGCCAAAGACGATTTCGCGGGGCTGCTCAAGCTGTTTTCAGCCCATATGGACCTAAGCTGGATGACAGCCGACCGGCTTGAGGCCTACCGCGCGGAATGGGGACGGCCGGGGCGGCTGCGGGCGATGATCAACTGGTATCGCGCCTCCCCCCTACAGGTCGCAGACCCCGGCGAACCTCTGCGCGGTCTGCCTGAATTTCCGGTTGAGCGTTTGCGGGTAAGTTGCCCGCATCTTTTGGTTTGGGGCGCGGATGACACTGCGCTTCTACCCGAAGCCACAGCAGGTTTGGAAACATTTGTTCAGGACCTCACACGCATAGAGATTGCGGGCGCTGACCATTGGCTGCACCACCAAAGGCCGGCGGCTGTGGCGGAAGCGATATTGAGCTGGTGCCCGCAGCGGCCCTTGTAAATCAGGGGTGATAATGTATATTTAAATATATATTCAGGAGCCGATTATGACCCGTATCCACACCAACCACATCGCCACCATGACCGAAATGCGCGAACCGCATAAGGTGCTGGAACGCTCTGGCGGCAAACCTGTGGCGGTGATGAAGAATTCGCGATGTGTGGGCTATTTCGTTCCGGCAGAGGCGACTTTGCAAGAAGAGCCGCGTGTGGCGACGCTGGATGAGGTGATGGAGAGTATCGCCGCCACCCGTGAGCAAACCCAGCCCGTGCTCGACTACCTCAAAGATAAATGACCTACGTTCTTCTGAACGCCGGTCTTGTCGAAACGATTCACGATGCGGTTCTGAACCCCGGAGAGCTTGCCGGACGGGCGCTCGACAAATCTCTTGATGGCGCTTTGGCGCGGGTGGACAACAGGCTCGTCTACGGAATGATCGAAAATATCTTCGACCTTGCCGCTGCCTATTGCGTGGCGGTGGCGACCGGCCATGTATTCAACGATGCGAATAAGCGTACGGCATATAAAACCATGATCGTTTGCTTGCATCTGAACGGTATCCGCATCACGCATGAAACCATTGAGGCGGGCGATTTGATCCGCGAAGTCGCTCAGCGCCGCATTGACGAAGACACCCTCGCCGACTGGCTCCACGCCAAAGCCACCTAACCGACCCGAATCCGAGCCATAAGACAAACCCGCGATTGCCCCCGGCGCGCGGCCCTGTCAAAATAGCGTCCAATCACAAACAAAGAGCAGGCCCGCATGACCGATCTTCTTTCCGGCCAAGAACCCACAGATTATGACGCCTCCTCCATCGAAGTGCTGGAAGGGCTGGAGCCCGTCCGCAAACGCCCCGGCATGTATATCGGCGGCACCGATGAGCGCGCTTTGCATCACCTTGTCGCCGAAGTGCTCGACAACTCTATGGACGAAGCGGTGGCGGGCCATGCCAACCGCATTGAGGTCGAATTGCACGCGGACTATTCCGTCACCATCCGCGACAACGGCCGCGGCATCCCGATTGACCCGCACCCCAAGTTTCCAGACAAATCCGCCCTTGAGGTGATCCTCTGCACATTGCACGCGGGCGGCAAGTTCTCGGGCAAGGCCTATCAAACCTCAGGCGGCCTGCACGGGGTTGGTGCCTCGGTGGTCAACGCGTTGTCTGATTCCATGGTCGTGCAGGTCGCGCGCAACCGCGAGTTGTTCGAGCAGCGGTTCTCCCGCGGCATCCCGCAAGGCCCGGTGGAGAAAATCGGCGCCGCCCCCAATCGACGCGGCACCACGGTGAACTTCCACGCCGACGAGCAAATCTTCGGCGCGCACCGGTTCAAACCCGCACGCCTGCTGAAGATGGTCCGCTCCAAGGCCTATCTCTTCTCCGGCGTCGAAATTCGCTGGAAGTCCGAGATCGAGGACGGCGACACTCCGATGGAGGCGACCTTCCACTTCCCCGGTGGCCTCGCCGACTACCTGCGCGAAACGCTGGGCAAATCTACCACCTATGCCGAGAACCCCTTTGCGGGCACCGTCGAATTCCAAGAACGCTTTGGCGTGCCGGGCAAGGTCGAATGGGCGATCAACTGGACCCCTGCCCGCGACGGGTTCATCCAGTCCTACTGTAACACCGTCCCCACGCCCGAAGGCGGCACCCATGAAGGCGGCTTTTGGGCCGCGATCCTCAAAGGCATCCGGGCCTACGGCGAGTTGGCGAACAACCGCAAAGCCAAGGACATCACCCGCGATGACCTGATTACGGGGGGCTGCGCTTTGGTCTCCTGCTTCATCCGCGAGCCGGAATTCGTTGGCCAGACCAAAGACCGTCTGGCCACCACCGAAGCCGCGCGTCTAGTGGAAAACGCCGTGCGCGACCACTTTGACAACTGGCTCGCGGCGGATACGAAATCCGCCGGCGCGATCCTCGATTTCCTCGTATTGCGCGCCGAGGAACGGATGCGCCGTCGTCAGGAAAAAGAAACTCAACGCAAAAGCGCCACCAAGAAACTGCGCCTGCCCGGCAAGCTGACCGACTGCACCAGCAAGACCCGCGAGGGCACGGAACTGTTCATCGTCGAGGGCGACTCTGCGGGCGGCTCCGGCAAAGGCGCGCGCAACCGGAACACGCAGGCCCTGCTGCCGCTGAAGGGTAAGATCCTCAACGTACTTGGCGCGGCCTCCAGCAAGATCACCACCAACGCCGAGATCAACGACCTCTGCGAGGCGCTCGGCGTCGGCATGGGCACGAAATTTAACCTCGACGATCTGCGCTACGACAAGATCATCATCATGACCGACGCCGACGTGGATGGTGCACATATCGCCTCGCTGCTGATGACATTCTTCTTCACCCAGATGCGCCCGCTGATCGACGCCGGGCACCTCTATCTCGCCTGCCCGCCGCTCTTCCGCCTCACGCAGGGCGCCAAGCGGGTGTACTGCTTGGACGAGGCCGAGAAAAACATGTGGCTGGCCAAGGGCTTGGGTGGCAAAGGCAAGATCGACGTCAGCCGCTTCAAGGGTCTGGGCGAGATGGACGCCAAGGACCTCAAGGAAACCACGATGGACCCCGAGACCCGCAAGCTCATCCGCGTGACCGTGGACGAGGATGTGCCGGGTGAGACCGGGGATTTGGTGGAACGTCTGATGGGGAAGAAGCCGGAGATGCGCTTTGAGTATATTCAACAGAACGCGCAGTTTGTGGAGGAGTTGGATGTTTGAGGGGCGGGGCTATTCCCGCTCCCTAAGCAGTGTTTTTTTCAGCTGAGCCTCAGAGATAAAGATCGGCCTCTGTGCTTTATGGTACATCTCTAAGGCTTTGCTCAACTTATTGCCTTTGTGAGTAAATACCCAATCTCGTGCCGCCTCTGAACCTACAATGATAAAATCAGTTTTCTTTGTAATAGTCCGCGCAATAGAAGCGTTGAACTCTGCCAGTTGATCTTCGAGTATGCGTCGCGGTTTTGCTTCGAAATTTCCCGTAAAAACCACTGTCATGCCATCCAAAGCTGACAGATCGTGTGGCAGCGCCCCCTCAGGGAATGCAGGCACACCTCCGAGTGATGAAAGACCCGTATCCGCATAAGAATCCCCCACCAAACGGGTTATCGCCTCGCAAATATCAGTCGACTCTCCTTGATCGATAACTCCATCAATTAGGGCATCTCTGCAGATATACACGATACTTTTGGCAAGAGGATCGGCGAGCACTGCAGGATTTTGTTCGGCATACTCTACAATTCCCTGCGCCTCCCGAAACTTGATTAGGTCATCGCATGCAATACCCGCGCAATATCCCATGAACCTGTTTAAAGAACTCTTATCGCATGCATTGTCTATTTCTTGAGATCTGTATTCGATAGCATTTACAATAGACTCGTGCTCAAGCAGATCGATTTCGAAATCTTGTACAATATCGATCGCATCCGTATCAGATACGTTCGCTGCAAATTCTAGGCATTGGTCAACCAAAGGCGAAATCTCTCCGGGCTCTAGGTCCCCGCTGGCAGCGATCCCTTCCAAAAATCCAGTGAAGTAACAGAAAAACTTTTTATCGTTCGCTTTCCTGTGGATACTCGCGAGGGCTTTTCCACCGTGCTCTAATTCGGACATAATAAATACTCTATAAACTAAAATTCCCTCTATACTTGCATAATAGCCATTAAAATCAAGCTCCGCATGAACCACCCTATTATCGCAAAGCCCCAATCTTTCCCCTTGATCCGCCGCCCACACCGCGCCTAACTCCCCCCATGATCCGCGCCCTCCTCCTTCTCCTCCTCCTCACCGCCTGCGGCCGACCGCTGACGGAGAACGAACGCGCCTACCTCTCCACCATCCACGGCTCTTCCGTTAACTACGACCGCGTCCGCCTGCATGACGGCGCCCCCACCCGCGCCGTCACCTTCACCCGCAAGCCGCGCCCGCGCACCACTTGCCGCGAGTTGATCCTGCCGCCACAGGTGGGCGAAACCGTGACCTCGAAACCCGCCGCCGTAGCGCTCTTTAATCACGTGCTTTTCGACAAGGATTGGTATCTCGAAGACTACCTGCCCGATCACCCTGACCGCATCGGGCTGATCGCCGCGATGCTGCTGGCGCATGAGATCACCCATGTCTGGCAATGGCAGAACCGCCGCCTCACCGGCTATTCGCCGCTGCGCGCGGCCTCGGAGCAGTTCACCAGCCCGGACCCCTACCTCTTCGAGGTCGACACCCAGCCGCGCTTCCTTGATTTCGGCTACGAACAGCAAGGCTCGATCGTCGAGGAATTCGTCTGCTGCCGCGCGCTTGATCCGCAGGCGCCGCGCACCCAGCGTCTGCATGCGATGCTGACCGAGGTCATGCCCGTGGCCCCTCTGCCCCAAAGCCGCCCCTATGACGTGAGCCTGCCTTGGGACGGGGTTGAGTTGGGCAATATCTGCGGCTGATTTAGACCGGCACCAATTGCCCGGCCTCAAGCCGGATCTGTCGGTCCATTCGCGCGGCCAGTTCGAGGTTATGCGTGGCGATCACCGCCGAAAGCCCCGTGCCGCGCACCAGCGCCATCAGCGCGGCAAACACCTGATCCGAGGTCGAGGGATCAAGGTTCCCCGTCGGCTCATCCGCCAACAGCAGGCGCGGCTCATTGGCTAGCGCCCGGCAGAAGGCCACCCGTTGCTGCTCACCGCCCGACATGGCGGCGGGGCGGTGGTCGGCGCGTTCGGCGATGCCCACCTGCGCCAGAAGATCACGCGCCCGCGCCTCTGCCGCCTTGCGCGCCACGCCATTGGCAAGCTGCGGCAGCACGATGTTTTCCAGCGCCGTGAACTCCGGCAGCAGGTGGTGGAACTGATAGATGAAGCCGACATCCGCCCGGCGCACCCCGGTGCGCTTGCGGTCGCTCTGGCCGGTCAGATCATCGCCCGCGATCTCCACCGTGCCCCTATCTGCCGTATCCAACAGCCCCGCGATATGCAGCAGGGTCGACTTGCCGGCCCCGGAGGGCGCGACCAGCGCCACGACCTCACCGGAAGCGACCTCCAGATCAATGCTGCGCAGGACATGCACCTCGTTGGGCTTACCGGGGTTGTAGGCCTTGGAAATGCCGCACAGGCGCAGGACGGGATCATTCATAGCGCAGGGCCTCCACAGGGTTCATCCGCGCGGCACGGCGGGCGGGAAAGATCGTCACGATGAAGCTCAGGCCCAGTGAAAGCGCCACGGCCGAGAGCACATCGCCCAGTTGCAGTTTCGCGGGCAGGAAGTAGATGCCCCGGATTGAGGCGTCCCAAGCGTTGCCGCCGCTGAGGTAGTTCACGAAGGCGAAGATCTGGTCGACATAAATCGCGAACAGCACGCCCAGTACCACGCCTGCGGCGGTGCCGATGATCCCCGTGAACGCGCCGCAGATAAAGAACACCCGCAGGACCGAGCCCTCGCTGAGCCCCATGGTGCGCAGAATGCCAATGTCACGGCCCTTGTTCTTGACCAGCATGATCAGCCCCGAGACGATGTTCATTGCGGCAATCAACACCAGCACCGAGAGGATCACGAACATTACACGGTCCTCAATATCCAGCGCCGACAGGAACGAGCCGGACGCATCGCGCCACGTCCAGACCTGCGCATTATCCCCCGCCGCCTGCATCAAAGCCGGTGCCATGGCGTCGACGCTCTCGGGGTCTTCGACCATGACTTCCAACTCATCCGCGACACCTTCGCGGTTGAAAAAGCTCTGCGCCTCGGCAATCGGCAGGTAGACGCGGGTACGGTCGATGTCATAGCGCCCCGCCGAGAAGATATAGACCACCTCATAACCGTTCACCCGCGGGCTGGTGCCAAAGGCGGTTTTCACCCCATTAGGCGAGATCAGCTTGATCGTATCGCCGACCTGCACGCCCAAGCTCTGCGCCACGCCGCTGCCGATGGCGATGCCCTCTTCAAACCGGCCGATGTCACCGAAAGAACGCTCTGAGGGCTGGATGCCGGGGATGGTCATCAGATCATCCGACGCGATGCCAAAGACCTCAACGCCTGCGTTGGATTGCCGCCGGTTCGCCATGACCTGCTGGCGCACCAGAGGGGCCACGCGGGTCACGCCGGGCACTTTTGCGACCTCGGCAGCCATATCGGTATAGTTGGCGATGGTGCGGTCGATCTGGCCGGTCTCTTGAACCTCGCCCATCGTGTAGACCGTGACATGGGCATTGGCGCCAAGGATCGTGTCGACGAATTCGGCGCGAAACCCTGAACGAACCGACAGGGTCGCGATCAGCGCAAAGACCGCAAGCGTGATGCCGATAAGGCTGATCCATGTCATCACGCTCACCCCGCCTTCGGCGCGGCGGGCGCGCAGGTAGCGCCAAGCGATCATCCATTCAAAGGCCGCGAATGGGGCGGTTCGGGTGGGCTTACTGGCCATCGGGGAGGGCTCCGGTCTGAGGTGCGCGCAACCTGAGGCTTTGCCTCAGAAGGGTCAAGAACGCAATGCCCGGCGGCGGCAGTAGCGCCCGGGCCATGTGGGGAGCCAGAGGAGCAGCCGCGCGAAGGCTGTTCCGGCGACGAAGCCTATGGCGGCAAAGATCACTTCGGCACGGCTGCGCGGCGCGGTCGGCAAAAACATCTGCGCGGTTGCGTGCAAGGCTTCTGTGTCCGGCGCGCGCAGTAGGTAATAACTTCGCAGGAACGGACCCGCCGTTTGCAGTCGGGGCACCTGCGCCTCAAGCGTCGTATGGCGTTCGAGGTTGCGGGTCAGATCGATACGGCGGCGTTCCAACAAGGCCGACCCACGCAGCCGCGCCAGCGCGGCCTCTCGGTCAAGCCCGGCGGCGCTTGCGGCAGCATCAAAATGTGCCACAACACCGGAGAGCGTTCGTTCTGCGGCCTCTAGCTCAAACACATAGGCCCGGGAAAAACCCGGGCCTTGCGCCGCAACTCCTGCCCCTATGATCCCACCGGCCAATGTCAGCACCCGCAGGATCATCGCAGCCCTCAGGCGATGCCAGCGTAGATTTTCGCCAGCTTCTCGACCGCCTGTTCGGGCGGCAGTTCTTCGCTCTCGCCCGTGCGGCGGCTGGTCAGCTCAACCACACCGTTTTTCAGCCCGCGCGGCCCAACGGTGATACGCCATGGCAAACCGATCAGGTCCATCGTCGCAAACTTCATGCCCGCCCCGCCCTTGCGGTCGTCATAAAGCGGATCAAGACCCAGCGCCTTGAGGCTCTTATAAAGCGCGTCACAGGCCGAATCGGCTTCGTCGTCGCCTTGCTTGAGGTTGACGATACCCGCATGGAACGGGGTCACGCCCTCAGGCCAGATGATACCCTTGTCGTCATGGCTGGCCTCAATGATCGCGCCCAGCAGACGGCTGACGCCAATGCCGTGGCTGCCCATATGCACCGGCACCTGCTTGCCGTCCGGTCCTTGGACCTTGGCGTTCATTGCATCGGAATATTTGGTGCCGAAGTAAAAAATCTGCCCCACTTCGATGCCGCGCGCGGTGCGCTGGCGCTCTTCGGGCACTTTTGCGAAAAGCTCCGGGTCGTGGGTCTCATCCGTGCGGGCATAGCGCGAGGTGAACTCATCCAGCACAGCACGGCAGGCGTCATGATCGCTGGGATCAATCTCGCGGTCGCCAAAGGTCAGATCGGTGATCTCGCTGTCATAGAAGACCTCTGATTCACCGGTGTCGGCCAATACGAGGAATTCATGCGTGTCGTCGCCGCCAATGGGACCGGAATCCGCCCGCATCGGGATCGCCTGAAGTCCCATCCGCTCATAGGTGCGCAGATAGCTGACCAGATGGCGGTTATAAGCGTGCAGCGCGTCCTCTTTCGTGAGGTCGAAGTTGTATCCGTCCTTCATCAGGAACTCGCGGCCCCGCATCACGCCGAACCGCGGGCGGATCTCGTCGCGGAATTTCCACTGGATGTGGTAAAGCGTCAGCGGCAGGTCTTTGTAAGAGCCGACATGGCTGCGGAAGATGTCGGTGATCATCTCTTCGTTGGTGGGACCGTACAGCATGTCGCGGTCCTGACGGTCGCGGATGCGTAGCATCTCGGGGCCGTAAGCGTCATAGCGGCCCGATTCCTTCCACAGGTCCGCCGATTGCAGCGTCGGCATCAGCATCGGGATATGGCCCACGCGCTGTTGCTCTTGGTGCACGATCTCTTCGACCTTGCGCAGCACCTTGTAGCCCAGCGGCAACCAAGAATAGATCCCCGCGCTGGATTGCTTGATCATCCCCGCCCGCAGCATCAACCGGTGGCTGACGATCTGCGCCTCGGCAGGGTTTTCCTTCAGCACGGGCAGAAAATATTGGGACAGACGCATGGTGTTTCCTCATTGACGAATTGCCCCCTGACTAGTGCATGTCAAAGGGCGAGACAATCACATCGCAGCAAGGCCACAGGCTTTTGCGGTGCGCTGCGCCAGTTCCACCGCCACCTTGGTGGCCAGCGCCATGTCCTGCACCGAGATCCACTCCAGCGGCCCGTGGATTTCCTGCATTCCGGTAAAGACATTCGGACAAGGCACGCCCATCTCAGTTAACCGCGAGCCATCGGTGCCGCCGCGAATGGGGACCGAGCGCGGCTCCAGCCCCACCGCTTCGACAGCACCGCGCACCAGTTCGACGGGTGTCATGTCCTTCTCCAGCCAATAGCGCATATTGCGGTACTGCGGCTGGATATCGACTTCGATCTTCGCCCGAGGTTCTCCTGCGGCGACCGCAGCGCAGACCTGACGCAGCAGATCGCCCTTGGCCTGCAGGCCGTCACGCTCGAAATCGCGCAGGATCAGCTTGATCTCAGCCACCGAAGAGCCGCCGTTGATCTCGGAGACGTGGATGAACCCTTCGACCCCTTCAGTGGTGTCGGGCGTCATTGTGGCTTGCGGCAGGGTCATCACAATTTTGGAGGCCAGATGCAGCGCATTGACCATCTTGTCCTTAGCGAAACCGGGATGGGCGGAGACACCGGTGATCTTCACCGTGGCCCCATCGGCGCTGAAGGTCTCATACTCAATCTCACCCGGCTTGCCGCCGTCAAAGGTATAGGCGAAGTCGCAGCCCAGATCCTTGGGCAACCGCGCATGCACACCGCGCCCGATCTCTTCGTCGGGGGTAAAGGCGAGACGGATTTTGCCGTGCGGGATGTCGGGGTTGTCGATCAGATGCCGCGCAGCCGTCATCGCAATCGCAACGCCCGCTTTGTCATCCCCGCCCAACAAGGTAAGCCCGCTGGCGGTGATAATATCCTCGCCTTGCTTCTCGGCCAAATAGGGCGAATTCTCGGGCGACAGCCGCAACTCCGGCGCATCGGCAAAGGTGATATCCCCGCCATTGTACCCGCGATGCACCACCGGCTTCACGCCCGTCGCATTGTACTGCGGTGCGGTGTCCACATGCGCGAGCCAACCCATCACCGGGCCGCCCTTCACCGTGGCGGGCACCGTCGCCAGAACCACGCCATAGTCGGTGAGTGTCACTTCTTCGGCGCCCATGGCGGCCAGTTCCTCCACCAGCAGCCGCGACATATCGAGCTGAATTTCGGTACTGGGCGATGTCGGGCTGTCCGCGTCGCTCTGGCTGTCGATCCTAGCATAGCGGACCAACCGTTGTTCTAGCTCATCGTCAAATTCGCTACGCATCATATGCTCCCTCCATTTTCGCGCCATGGTCGCCTGATTCGTGCCACTGTCAAGCGCCCCCGGCCACAAGCGAGACTTGAAACGAAACGCCACATGGGCGATGTGAGAACATTCCTTTACGGAGAGCATCATGGCCCTGCCAATCCGAGACCAACTGAAATACTGGGGCATCGCTGCGGCGGTGTTCATGGTGGCGCTGTGGTTCATGGGCGATGTGCTACTGCCCTTCCTGCTGGGCGGGGCGATTGCCTATTTCCTCGACCCCGTCGCCGACCGGCTTGAACGGCTGGGGCTCAGCCGCGTCATGGCCACGGCGCTGATCACCGTGGCGGCGATCCTGATCTTCGTGCTCATGGCACTTTTGGTGGTGCCGACGCTGGTCAATCAGACCGTCAACCTGATCGAGACCGCGCCCAAGGTCACCCGCAACTTCACCGATTTCATTACGAGCCGTTTCCCCTCGCTGCTGGACGACGATTCGACGCTGCGCACCTCGCTGACCACGCTGGGCACCACTATCCAAGAACGTGGTGGAGAATTGTTCCAGACAGCGATTGCCTCCTTTGCCTCGCTCATCAACATCCTGCTGCTCTTTGTCATTGTGCCCGTGGTGGCCGTCTATCTGCTGCTCGACTGGGACCGTATGGTCGCTGGCATTGACCGTCTGCTGCCGCGTGACCACGCGCCGACGATCCGGCAACTCGCCCGCGACATAGATGCCACGCTGGCCTCCTTCGTGCGTGGTATGGGCACAGTCTGTCTGATCTTGGGCACCTACTACGCCGTGGCGCTGATGCTGGTGGGGCTGCAATTCGGCCTTGTCGTGGGCTTTATCGCCGGGCTGGTCACCTTCATCCCCTACCTCGGCGCGCTGATTGGCGGGGCGCTGGCGATTGGTCTGGCCCTGTTTCAGTTCTGGGGTGATTGGCTTTCAATTGGGCTGGTCGCCGGCATCTTCGTGCTGGGCCAGATCGTTGAGGGCAATCTGCTGACGCCAAAGCTGGTCGGCAACTCCGTCGGGCTCCACCCGGTCTGGCTGCTGCTGGCGCTGTCGGTCTTTGGCACGCTCTTTGGCTTCGTCGGTCTGCTGGTCGCCGTGCCTGTGGCCGCCGCCATCGGCGTCATCGCGCGCTTCGCCACGGCGCGGTACCGTGAAAGCGTGCTCTACATGGGCCGCGAACCTGAAACGACGGTCGACGAGGACATCCGCTGACATGGCCCATCAACTCGGGTTGAACCTGCCCAGCCGAACGGCTCTGGGCCGCGATGCTTTCTTTGTCGCCCCCTCCAACGCGATGGCGATGGCGATGGTCGACGGCTGGCGGGGTTGGGCCGGCGGCAAGCTGGCACTGACCGGGCCGCAAGGGTCGGGCAAGACGCATCTGACGCATGTTTGGGCGGACCTTTCAGGCGCGCGGATCATCAGCGCCGCGGACCTGATGGAGGCCGGTATCCCAGCCCTCGCCCGTGGGCCTGTGGCCGTGGAGGATGTGCATCTGATCGCCGGAGACGCGGCGGCGCAAACGGCGCTTTTTCACTTGCACAACCTCGTGCTGGCCGAGGGTCAGGCGCTTTTGCTCACCGGCACCGGCCCCGTGGCACATTGGGGGCTGACACTGCCCGATCTGGTCAGCCGTATGCGCGGCGCCACGATGGTCGAAATGGAAGCGCCGGATGATGCGCTCCTTTCCGCCCTGCTGGTCAAGCTTCTGGCCGACCGGCAGTTGACGCCGAAACCGGAGCTGATCAACTACCTGATGACCCGGATGGACCGATCCTTTGCCGCCGCCATCGCACTGGTAAACCGGCTGGATGCCGCCAGCCTTGCGCAGAAGCGTCCGCTGACTCGCGCACTGGCTGCGCAGGTGCTGGACATCGCCCCGCCCCGCGCGTGATACTGGAATAATTAACGTTCGCATTCGCAAACCCGTTACATTCCAATGTCATGAGGCCCGCATGACCCAAGCTGATTTCCTGCAAGCGCCCTTTCCACCCGCTACCGATCTGCCCGAGCTTGATACCGCCGGGCCGGGACGTTTCTTTAACCGTGAGCTGAGCTGGCTCGACTTCAACTGGCGCGTGCTGGAAGAGGCCGAGAACCCGCGCGTACCGCTGCTGGAACGGCTGCGTTTTCTGTCAATCTCGGCCACCAACCTTGATGAATTCTATACCGTGCGCGTCGCGGGGCTGCGCGAACTGGCCCAAGCCGGTAACACCACCGCCGCCGCCGACGGGCTAAGCCCCGGTGAGCAATTGGTGCTGATCAACGAAGACGCCCGCAACCTGATGATGTCCCAGCAGCGCGTGCTCGTCGATCTGATGGCCGAGATGGACGACCAGAATATCATGCTGGAACGCACGGCGGACCTGACCGAGGCGGACCTTAAGCATCTCGAAGGGGTCTTTCTCAACCAAGTTTTCGCCGTGCTGTCGCCGCTGGCCATCGACCCTGCGCATCCGTTCCCTTTCATCCCCAACACCGGTTATGCGCTGGCTTTGCAACTGGAACGCAGCCGCGACAAACGCCCCCTGCAAGCGCTGCTACCGATCCCCGGCCAGATCGACCGCTTCGTGCCCCTGCCCGCGCCCGATGGTTGCCTGCGCTACCTGCCGCTCGAAGACCTGTTGATCATCAACATCCCCAACCTCTTTCCGGGCTACAAACTCAAAGCGCATTTCGAATTTCGCGTGCTACGCGACAGCGATCTTGAGGTCGAAGACGAGGCCGAAGACCTCGTGCGGGAATTCGAAGTCGCCCTGAAACGCCGCCGCCGCGGTGAGGTCGTGCGCCTGACCCATTCCGCAGGCGCGCCCGAAAAGCTCAAATCCGTCGTCATGCGCGAGCTTTGCGTGCGCCCCCAAGACGTGATCGAGATCGAAGGCATGTTGGGCATTGCCGACCTGTCAAAACTTGTGACAGACGCCCGGCCCGACCTGCTTTGGCCGCAGTTCACCCCGCGGGTGCCCGAGCGGGTTAGTGACCACGACGGGGATATGTTCGCGGCGATCCGGCAAAAGGACATGCTGCTGCACCATCCTTACGAGACTTTCGACATGGTGGTGCGCTTCCTCGCCCAAGCGGCGCGGGATCCCGATGTGGTGGCGATCAAACAGACGCTCTACCGCACCTCGCGCGACAGCCCGATCGTCAGTGCGCTCTGCGAGGCTGCCGAGGATGGTAAATCCGTCACCGCCTTGGTTGAACTGAAGGCCCGCTTTGATGAGGCCGCCAATATCCGCCAGTCGCGCCGTTTGGAACGCGCGGGCGCGCATGTGGTTTACGGCTTTCTCGACCTCAAGACCCACGCCAAAATCTCGACCGTGGTGCGCCGCGAGGGCGACCAACTGGTGACCTATACCCACTATGGCACCGGCAACTATCACCCGATCACCGCGCGGATTTATACGGACCTGTCGCTTTTCACCTGCGACTCGAGCCTTGGGCGCGATGCCACGAAAGTTTTCAACTTCCTCTCGGGCTATGCCCCGCCAGAGCAGTTGGAGAATCTCGCCATCTCTCCCACCACGCTCAAGCCGCGCCTGCTTGAGATGATCCACGCTGAGGCCGAACATGCCCGCGCCGGACGCCCTGCCGTGATCTGGGCCAAGATGAACGCGCTGATCGACGCCGAGGTGATCGATGCGCTGTATGACGCCAGCCAAGCGGGGGTAGAAATCAGCCTTGTCATTCGTGGCATCTGCGGACTGCGCCCCGGTGTGAAAGGTCTGTCGGACAACATCCGGGTCAAATCCATCATCGGGCGTTTTCTCGAACACAGCCGCATCGTCTGTTTCGGCAATGGCCATGGGCTGCCGCATAAAAAGGCGCGGGTTTTCATGTCTTCCGCCGACTGGATGGGCCGCAACCTCAACCGCCGAGTCGAGACATTGGTCGAGATCGAGAACCCCACCGTCAAGGCGCAGATAACCAGCCAGATCATGGCCGCCAATCTGGCTGACGTGGCGCAAAGCTGGGTCATGGGGCCGGATGGCAAATTCACCCGGCCCGCCGTGCCGGAGGGGACTTTCGCGTTTAACTGCCACCGCTTCTTTATGGAAAACCCCTCGCTTTCGGGGCGCGGCAGCGCGGGGGCGTCGGATGTGCCCAAGCTGACCCATACCGAGGATTGACCGGGCAGGCGGCCCGTTAGCAATTGACCTCACCGCCCCCCTGCGCCAATTATCCCCTCAAACGGATGGCCCGCAGGAGCATTGATGGCAGACCAGACCGACCCTTCCCGAGCCGCCCCCGTCCCTGAGACCGGCGTGGCGGAACTGGGCCTTTTCGCGAAACCGTTGTTTCAAGATCCGGGCGCACGCGCCTTGGCGCGGGTGGGCGTGGTGGATGTGGGCTCGAACTCTGTCCGCCTTGTGGTGTTCGACGGCGCGGCCCGCTCTCCGGCCTATTTCTATAACGAAAAGATCATGTGCGCCTTAGGCGCGGGCATGTCCGAAACCGGCCATCTATCGCCCGAGGGCCGCGCGCGTGCCCTCTCGGCGCTGCGCCGGTTCAGCAAGCTGGCCGATGGCATGGGCCTGTCGGAACTCACCGTCGTCGCCACTGCAGCAGTGCGTGACGCCAGCGACGGGCGCGAGTTCTGCGCCGATGTGCTGCGCGAGACCGGGCTGCGCATCTGGGTCATCGACGGCGAGGAAGAGGCGCGGCTTTCGGCCCAAGGGGTGCTGCTGGGCTGGCCCGGTGCCTATGGCCTTGTCTGCGACATCGGCGGCTCTTCGATGGAGCTTGCAGAAATCTCTGGTGGGCGCGTCGGGCGGCGGGTGACCTCGCAACTCGGGCCGCTGAAGCTGCGCGATCTCAAGGGCGGTGCCAAAGGCCGACACGCCCATATCAAAGAGGTTATTACCGGGCTTCAGGAAAAGATGGGCAGCCAGCGTGACCGGTTGTTTCTTGTGGGCGGCTCATGGCGGGCGATTGCGCGGATCGACATGTACCGCCGCGGCTATCCGCTGCATGTGCTGCATGAATACCGCATGACCGTCACCTCGGTGCGCGAAACGGTGAAATTCATCCAAGCTTCTGATCTCGAAGAACTGCGCAACGCCTGTAACGTCTCGTCCAGCCGGATGTCGCTGGTGCCCTATGCCGCCGAGGTGCTCAGCCGTCTGGTCAAGACCTTCCGCCCCAAGGACATCGCTATTTCCAGCTACGGCATTCGCGAAGGCATGCTCTATGAGCAGATGCCACAACGCCTGCGCGACCGCGACCCACTGATCGAAGCCTGCTATTTCGCCGAAGCCAAAGACGCGCGGATGCCCGGCTTTGGTAAGGTGCTGTATAACTTCATCCTGCCGCTCTACCGCTCTGCACCGCATGCGCTCAAACGCCTCGTCAAAGCCGCGTGTCTGCTGCATGACGTGAGCTGGCGCGCGCACCCTGACTACCGGGCGGAGACTTGTTTTGACAATGCCACCCGCGCCAATCTGGGCGGCCTGAAGCATTTGGAACGTATCTATCTTGGGCTGGCGCTGCTGCACCGCTACTCCAACAAGCGCGAGAATACGCGGTTTGAAGATCTCTATGAGATGGTCGACGAACAGACCCGGCTTGAGGCCGAGATATTGGGCAAGGCCATGCGCTTTGGCGCAATGCTGTGGATGGACAAGAACGAGCAGCGCGGCGAATTGCGCTGGTTCCCCAAGAAAAAGCAGTTGGAGCTATGGCTGACCCCAGACATGGTGCCCCTCTTCGGCGAGGTCGCAGAGGCTCGGTTGAACTCGCTCGCCAAATCGCTTGACGCCGAAGTGCATGTGCGCACTGGCAAGCGGCCTGCACGGTAAAAAGAGAAAAGCCTTACAGGTCGATCTGGGGCGTAGGCTCGGTCGGGGTTTCTGGCGGCACCATGGGGTGATCCGGCTTGCGGCGAATGATGATATCGCCGTTGGGCTGCATCTCGGGTGCCTGATAGGCATTCCAATCCTCAACGTCGTCCAGCAGCTCCGTCAGCTTCGGCCCCATCTCCCGCGCGAAATCGCGCAGCGCGGGGCGCATGGCTTCGGTGAAGCCTTCAAAACCCTCCATGACTGGACCCATCTCATCCATGATCCCGTCCATGAACATCTGCGCGCCGCGCTCCATCAAACCGAGGCCGCGTTCTTCGGTTTCCTCTTGCGCATGGGCCGCAAGCGGCAGCATCGTGCAGAGGGCGATAAGGGGCATGAAACGTGTCATGCGACACATGTAGGCGGTGCAATGGGGATTTCTAGTCCTGCGGCGATGCGCTGGCACAAGCCCGCCTAGAGGTCGACATCCAGTGTGACGGGGAAGTGATCGGAAGCCGCCAGCAGCGCATCGCGCAGCGCCACGTTCTGCCAGCAGGCGGGATCCTCCATTGGATGCCAGATGCGCCACCGGGCGTCGCGGGCCTGAATTTGTGGCGTGACCATGATGTAGTCCAATAGCGCCTGAAGGAAGCGTTCTTCGGGCGCGATCCAAAACCGCGCGCTGGTGGGAGAGGCCCCCAAACGTCGGCTAAGCGCCTGTTTAGCATGCGGGTCAAAGAGCGCCGCCGCCCCCTGCCCCAGAATGATCTCAACCGACGACCGCCCGAACAGGCTTTCGAATTCATCCAGCCCCGGCCCGTCGTTCAAATCACCCATCACCATCACGGGGCGATCCGCTGCCAGATGCATGTCGATCCGCCGCCTGAGCCAGATCGCCTGCGCCAATTGCTTGCGCCTGTTGGCGATGGCGATGCGCAGCACATCGGCGGCGGACTTGGCCCCATGGGGCGCTTTGGACTTAAGATGCGCGCCGATCATCTGAAATACAAACCCGGCCTTCGTGGTCACCTCCAACTCCAAGGGCGGCTTGGAGAAGACCACCGCGTCTTCTGTCGCATCCACGTCAAGATCAATCCGCAGCGTCCGATCAAAGCGCGGGGCATCGGCAGCGGCCAGCGGCGCATGGCGGGCCGTGAGCTTATCGGGGTCATAAAGCAGCGCAATCTCTTGCTCTGTCTCGTTGGAAAACCCCATAACGGCCTCTCGCGCGCGTAGGGAAAACCGTGCGGCGAAATGCTCAAGCGCGGCCACAGTAGACTGCCGCCGCCCATGGTTTGGCGCCTCGATCACCATCACCGCATCCGCATCCAGCGCCGCGAAAACCACCCCCAGAGCCGCCGTTTGCTCTGCGCGCGTCACCTGATACCGCGACGACCATTCGCCGTCGTCGTAAAGCTGGTTGTCGCTGTCAAACAGGCTCGCGAACCACTCAACATTGTAGGTCGCGATGCGCATCAAGCGTGTTTGCCCGAGATCGTTTCCCACGCGCGGTTGATGTCGATCATGCGTTTCTCGGCCATTTTGATCGCCTCTTGCGGCAGGCCGCGCGCCACCAGCGCATCGGGGTGGTTCTCCCGCACCAACCGCCGCCAGGCCTTACGTGCCTCTGTCAGCGTGGCATTGGGACCAATCCCCAGAACCGTGCGCGGCAGGGGGGAACTATCCGGTACGAAACGCGCCTTGAGCGAGGCGAACGCCTCTTCCCCCATGCCAAAAATTGCGGCCACATCCTCAAGAAAGGCGTTCTCATTCGGGTGATAGATGCCATCGGCCATGGCGATGTGAAACAGCCCCTCCATCAGATCATGCAGCATCTGGGGTTGGTCGTTGAACATACTGGCGATGCGTTTGGCGTATTCCTCAAACCCCGTCACATCCTGACGGGCAAGGTTAAAGACCCGCGCCGCGCCGTCTTGGTCCCCTTCGGCAATTTGGAAGACCTCGCGAAAGGCGGTCACCTCGTCGCGAGTCACCAATCCGTCAGCCTTGGCCATCTTTGCACCCAAGGCGATCACCGCGATGGTAAAAGCCACCGACCGCTCAGGCGGGCTGCGCAGGCGGTCAAAGACAGCCGACAGCCCCTCGCCCGCGGTGAGGGCTGACAAAGCTTCGGTAATGCGCGTCCAGATCGACATGGGTTAACCCCTTGGTATTCGGCCCCCAGCTTAACCGCTGGCACCGGGGAAGTCAGGATGCTGGCAGCGTTTTTTGCATCAAGATCAGGTCAAGCCATTGGCCGTGTTTGCGCCCTACCTCGGGCATCCGGCCCACCTGTGCAAAGCCCAATTTTTCATGGACATTCACGGCACCGGGGTTGGCGCTGCTGATTGCGGCGACCATCACATGATGGCCCTCCGCCGCAGCCGCCTCCTCGGCCCGCGTCATCAAGCCGCGCCCCAGCCCCCGCCCCTGCGCGGCGTCCGACAGCACGATGCTATGCTCCACCGTCGCGCCGTAGCCCGGCCCGCCCCGAAAGCTGCCGTAGGTAACAAAGCCCAGCACCTTCCCCGCATCCTCAGCCACCCAGAAGGCACCGGCGCGGGTGGCGATAAGCGCAGTGATATCCTCAGGCGTCTTTTCGTCGGTGGTAAAGGTCGACAGGCTATCACGGATCATGCCGTTCCAAAGATCGGCCACTGCCACGGCATCGCGCGGCTCTGCCGGGCGGATCGCCCCGCCCCTTGGGGCGGAGCCATCAGCCGCCTGCGTCACTTCCGCGTCTCACGGATCAGCTTGAGGATATCCTGCGCAGCGGTCGGGATATTGGTGCCCGGCCCAAAGATCGCCTTGACCCCAGCGTCCTGCAAGAACTTGTAATCCTGCTGCGGAATGACGCCGCCGCAGATTACCAGAATATCCTCGGCCCCCGCATCCTTCAGCGCCTGAATAAGCTGCGGTGCCAATGTCTTATGCCCCGCCGCTTGGCTGGAGATGCCGACGACATGCACGTCATTGTCCACGGCGTCTTGCGCCGCTTCGGCAGGCGTCTGGAACAATGGACCCACGTCGACGTCGAAACCGATGTCGGCAAAGGCAGTGGCGATTACCTTGGCCCCGCGGTCGTGCCCGTCTTGGCCCATTTTGACCACCAGCATGCGCGGGCGGCGGCCCTCGGCCTCGGCGAACTCATCGACTGACTTCTGGATATCGGCAAAGCCCGCATCACCCTCATAGGCCGCACCATAGACGCCCGAGAGGGTCTTGACCTCGGCCCGGTGCCGCCCGAATTCTTTCTCCATCGCCATGCTGATTTCTCCCACTGTGGCGCGCGCGCGCGCGGCTTCCACCGCCGCGTCGAGCAGATTGCCGCCCTCGGCGGACCGCCGTGTCAGTTCCGCCAATGCGGCTTCGCATGCCGCGTCGTCCCGCTCTGCCCGGATGCGTTCCAGCCGCGCGACCTGACCGGCGCGGACCTTGACGTTGTCGACGTCCAAGATGTCGATCGGCTCTTCCTTGTCGCGGCGATACTTATTCACGCCGACGATAACCTCGGTGCCCCGGTCAATGCCCGCCTGACGCTGTGCCGCCGCCTCTTCAATGCGCAGTTTCGGCATGCCTGAGGCCACGGCCTTGGTCATGCCGCCCATCTCTTCGACTTCTTCGATCAACTTCCACGCGGCCTCGGCCAGATCAGCGGTCAGCTTCTCGACGTAGTAGCTGCCAGCGAGCGGATCGACGACATTGGTGATGCCGGTCTCTTCTTGCAGGATCAGCTGGGTGTTGCGGGCGATGCGGGCCGAATGCTCGGTCGGCAGGCCAATCGCTTCGTCCAGCGAGTTCGTGTGCAGCGACTGCGTGCCACCCAAGACCGCAGAGAGCGCCTCGTAGGCGGTGCGCACAACGTTGTTATAGGGGTCCTGCTCGGCCAAGCTCACGCCGGAGGTCTGGCAATGGGTGCGCAGCATCGAGGACTTGGGGTTCTTCGGCTCGAATTCCTCCATCACCCGTGACCAGAGCAGACGCGCGGCACGCAACTTAGCGGCTTCCATGAAGAAGTTCATGCCGATGGCGAAAAAGAACGACAGCCGCGGCGCGAAGCGGTCCACGTCCATGCCCGCCGCGATGGCGGTGCGCACGTATTCGCGCCCGTCCGCAATGGTGAAGGCCAGCTCCTGCACGAGGTTCGCGCCCGCCTCTTGCATGTGGTAGCCCGAGATTGAAATCGAGTTGAACTTCGGCATGTGGTCCGAGGTGTATTCGATGATGTCCCCGATGATCCGCATCGACGGTTCCGGCGGATAAACATAGGTGTTGCGTACCATGAATTCCTTGAGGATGTCGTTCTGGATCGTGCCCGAAAGCTTGGCCCGGTCATGGCCCTGCTCTTCGCCCGCGACAATGAAACTTGCGAGGATCGGGATTACCGCGCCGTTCATCGTCATCGAGACTGAAACCTGATCAAGCGGGATGCCATCGAAGAGGATTTTCATGTCCTCGACCGAGTCGATGGCCACGCCGGCCTTGCCGACATCGCCCTCAACGCGCGGGTGATCGCTGTCATAGCCCCGGTGCGTCGCCAGATCGAAAGCAACCGAAACACCCTGCTGCCCGGCGGCCAACGCGCGGCGATAGAAAGCGTTGGATTCCTCAGCCGTCGAAAAACCCGCATATTGCCGGATCGTCCAAGGACGGCCCGCGTACATCGTCGCTTTCACACCGCGCGTAAACGGCGCTTCGCCGGGGATGCTGCCGAGATGCTCCAGCCCGTTCACGTCGTCGGCGGTATAAAGCGGTTGTACGTCGATCCCCTCCAATGTCTTCCACGTCAGATCATCAAGGCTGCGTCCGCGCAATTCGCCCGTGGCCAGTTCCTGCCAGCGTGTCTTGGCGTCCTTTTGGTCGGATGTCATATGCTTGTCCTTCTCCCTTAACGCCGAGTGGCAGGCATGGGCCTGCGCATCACCGGCGGCTGAATTGTCACGGAGCGCGCGCTCACGGGGATAAATACCCCCTGCGGCGCTTTGCCCTTCGCAAAATGGTACAGGCCACCTATATCTGAAGGGACAGGAGCCTTGATGAAACGTTTGATCTCACTAGTTTTTGCAGGATTGATCGCGAGCACAGCGATTGCCCAAGGGGCCGACACCCCCGAGGAGGATCCGCTGTTTCTGGTTGCCGATATGGCCGATCTTAGCGCCTTCCAGTGGAAAAAGCGGCCCGTGCTGGTCTTTGCCAATTCCGAGAACGACCCCGCATTTGTCGCCCAGATGGAGTATCTACACGACCGCGAGGAGGAGTTGCGCCTGCGTGATGTCATCGTGCTGACCGATACCGACCCCGCCGCGCGCAGCCCGCTCAGGCTGCGGATGCGCCCGCGAGGCTTCATGCTGGTTCTGGTCGACAAGGAAGGCCAGATCGAATTGCGCAAACCCTTTCCATGGGACGTGCGCGAGATCACCCGTAGTATCGACAAGATGCCGCTGCGCCAGCGTGAAATCAGAGAGGCAAAGGAGCGCGACGTCATCCGTTGATGCCCCGCGCCCTGCCCGCCCTGATCGCCAGCGCATCGCACCCTATTCGAACTCCATGATCACATCGTCCACCGCAAGGCTGTCGCCCGCGCCCGCGTTGACCTTGCTGACGACGCCTTTCTTTTCGGCGCGCAGGATGTTTTCCATCTTCATCGCCTCAATGGTGCAGAGCGCTTGACCTTCTTGAACCTCATCGCCCACCTCGACGTCGAGTTTCACCACCAGACCCGGCATCGGGCAGAGCAGCATCTTGGAGGTGTCAGGCGGCAGTTTCTCGGGCATCAGCGCGGCCAATTCCGCCTGACGTGGGGTGCGAACGTGGACTTTGAGGTCCGCGCCGCGTGTACGAATGCGGAAACCGCCTGAGATTTTGCCGACCTTCAGCACCAGCGGTGCACCATCGACCGTCATCTCTGCCAGTTGGTCGCCCGGCGTCCAATCGCCGCTGACGCGCATCTCGACACCGTCGGAGAAGACCACCGTCGCCCCCTCGGGATCGGCCTTGGTGACCACGTCAAAGTTCTCACCCTGAAGCTTCACGTTCCAGTCGCTGCCGACCTTGCGCTCGTGGTTGTCCATCCGGCCGGAGACACGGGCGCGGCGGATTTCGCCGACGCGGTGCATGGCGGCACAGGCGGCGGCGATGCGGCGCAGCTCGCCTTCTGGCAGGGTAACGCCCTCAAAACCCTCGGGGTATTCTTCAGCAATAAAGGCGGTGGTCATCTCGCCCGAGATAAACTTGGGGTGATCCATTACGGCAGACAGGAACGGAAGGTTATGTCCGATCCCCTCGACCTCAAAACTATCAAGCGCCACGCGCATCTTCTCAATCGCCTCGGCCCGGGTCGGTGCCCAAGTACAGAGTTTGGCGATCATTGGGTCGTAATACATCGAAATCTCGCCGCCCTCATAGACGCCGGTATCGTTACGCACGGCCATGTCGCCTGCAGGGGCATCGCCCTGCCATGTACCCTGGTCCAAGAGCGGGCCGGCGGCCACTTCCTGCGGCGGGCGGTAGCGGGTCAGACGGCCAATCGAGGGCAGGAAGCCGCGGTAAGGGTCCTCGGCATAAAGTCGGTTTTCGATGGCCCAGCCGGTAAGTGTCACATCGTCTTGGGTGATCGACAGTTTTTCGCCATTGGCGACGCGGATCATCTGTTCGACTAGATCGACGCCGGTGATCAGTTCCGTCACCGGGTGTTCCACCTGCAGGCGGGTGTTCATCTCAAGGAAGTAGAAGTTCTTGTCGCCGTCGACGATGAACTCCACGGTGCCCGCGCTGGTGTAGCCCACCGCCTGCGCCAGAGCGACGGCCTGTTCACCCATCGCTTTACGGGTGGCTTCGTCAAGGAAGGGGCTCGGCGCTTCTTCAACAACCTTCTGGTTGCGGCGCTGGATCGAACATTCGCGCTCGCCCAGATAGATACCGTTTCCATGCGCGTCGCAGAGTACCTGAATCTCGATGTGGCGCGGCTGTGTGACGAACTTTTCAATAAAGATACGGTCATCACCGAAGGAGTTCGCGGCCTCGTTCTTGGACGATTGGAAACCTTCGCGCGCCTCTTCATCATTCCAGGCGATACGCATGCCCTTGCCGCCGCCACCTGCAGAGGCTTTGAGCATCACCGGATAGCCGATCTCATTGGAAATCTTCACCGCCTCATCGGCATCTTCGATCAGGCCCATATAGCCCGGCACGGTCGACACCCCGGCCTCTTGCGCGATCTTTTTGGAAGTGATCTTGTCGCCCATCTTCTCGATGGCACCGACGGGCGGGCCGACAAACGCCACGCCGATCGCATCAAGAGCCTCGGCAAACTTGCTGTTTTCGCTGAGGAACCCATAGCCCGGATGCACCGCCTGCGCGCCGGATTTCTTGACCGCCTCCATCACCCTGTCGATAACGATATAGGATTGGTTCGCAGGGGGTGGGCCGATGTGAATGGCCTCATCCGCCATTTCGACATGCAACGCATTGGCGTCCGCGTCTGAATAGATCGCGACGGTGGTCAGCCCCATTTTCTTGGCAGTCTTGATAACGCGGCAGGCGATTTCGCCCCGGTTGGCGATCAGGATCTTGTCAAACATCAGCAGTTCCTTTGACGGTGACAGGCAACGCAAAAAGCCGCGTCAGCGGGGGCTGCGCGTTGCCTATAGAGGTAAAGATGGTGGGCAGAGCCGCCCTGCCCGCACGGAGGGTGGGCAGAGCGGCGAATTGGCTAGTTACATTTGCCGGGGTTGAGCTGGCAATAGCCGACGTTGGCTGCGGCGCCGATGGCTGCACCTTGCAAAAGCGAGCCGCTTGTGACCGCTGCGGCGCCTGCGCCGACGGCTGCGCCGCCAAGGGTTTGTTCACCGATGTTGTCGCCACATGCGGCAAGCCCGGCTGTCGCGCCAAGCGCGAGAATGATGTTACGGATTGACATGTGCCTGTTCCTTCACTGCTGTCTACTGTCCGACCAACGCCCCGCCTATTGGCGGGTTCCCGGTCAGATTTTCTGCCTGATGCCCTGTGTTTAAAAGACCACGCATTCAAAAAGTCGGGCAGCGGTGCCGATCGGCACGTCCGCTGCCCGACAGGGGAAGGGGTATGGTCTTCATGTCTGGTGGCACGTAGGACAAATAATGCGCCGCCAAGCACCGCAAACCTGCCCCAAACCCGCACCCGCGCCAAGCGCGCGGTGAACGGCGGCCTGACTTCGGCAAAGCTGTGCTGATTTACGGCGAGACGCGGCGACAACATGCCGATCAACCCTCGAATGCTTCGGGGAAGGCAGCCCGCGCAGCGGCGACGTCGAGCACCAGCAACGCTTCGTAATCGGCGGGATCAAACGGATCGGTTGCGGGCAGTACCTCGCGGCCAAATAGCCAAGACAGCCGGCCCGCATCGAGATTGCCACGCTCGAAAGGATGCTCGCCAAAGGCTTCCCAAAGGGCTTTGACAAAAGCGGTGTCAGCGCGACGGTCTGGCGCCCGGCGGTCAGGGCGACGCTCACGCCGTGTGATCGGCGTGACCCCTTTGGGGTTCGGGCGGCGAATGGTGAATTGAAAATCGGTGCCAGGCAGACGCCCGGGGAACCCGCGGTGCTTTAACATATAGGCGGGCATCAGACACCCCTCCCGATTGCAGGGGTGTTAGGGATCAGGGCAGGCGTGGACGCCTGCCCTGCAACGGCATTACTTGTACTTGCCGGTGTAGACGGGCTCAACCGAGATGGGCGCGGGCTCGACAACAACGAATTCTTCTTCTTGCTGTGCGCAGGCCGAAACAGCTGCGACGAAACCGATAGCTGCCAGCAATTTGATGCTCTTGGACATGTAAATCTCCTATTAATGTTAGTGGAACCTGGTGCGACATCATGCCGACCAAGCCCGGGTTCTGAGGCAAGGGATACGTGGGTATTCCTTGACTGCATCATATGCGATTCACATGGCAATGGATATGGTTGCAAGCGCAATCGGTGGCGCTGTGACTCCAAAGCATCATTCCAAATGGGGGATCGGCGGATTCTTGCAAGATATGGCGTGCCCATCACAAACCTTCCCAAATACAGGTGTCGTTTTGAGCGCGAAAAGCTTCGAAATACTGGGTGGCTTCAGGGTCGGCTGCGCCAAACTCCACCGCACGGTCGGCCAAGGAGACAACTATCACCTGCCCCACGAGCGCATGTTCAATCATATAGGGCAGTGCGACAGCCGCGCAGAGGTGTTCCATATCGGGCGCGGCCAAATCATAGGCAATGGCATCCGGGCCTTCGGCGATCTGGGGCGCAATGAAACGAAAGCGCAGCCAAGTCTCTTCGCCCATATCCTCGACCAGCACTTCTTGCAGATCGATGACCTGCCCCGAGGGCACGTCGATGGCCAAAGCTGGCGTCGCCAGCGCAAAAATCAGCGCGGCTGGCAAGGCGGCGCGGGTGAATCGCGCGCCTAGTGGCTGCGCAGGGCGTCGATCAGCGCGTCCTTGTCCATGTCCGAGCGTCCCTCGATCCCAAGTTCCTGCGCCCGGTCGTAAAGCGCGTCCTTGGTCCAATCCTCGTAGGACGGCTGCTTGCCCCCCTTCTTGCTGGGATGCTGTCTGTCGTTGGCCTGCGCATTGGCGATCCGGGCGGCTTTCTCCTTGCTCGCCCCGTCCTCGCGCAGGGACTTGTAGGTCTTTTCGTCCTTGATGGATGCGTTCGGCACGGTCAGATCCTCCTTTGCAGAGGAAACCACCCAGCCCGCCGGGGGTTCCGCGCGCGGCCCCCGTGGGATCGGTATTTAAGAAAGGATGAAGCTGCATGATGGTGCTCAGAGCGGGATGTTGTCGTGTTTTTTCCACGGGGTCTGCACTTTTTTATTGCGCAGGGAGGCAAAGGCGCGGGCGACCCGTTTGCGGGTAGAGCGCGGCTGGATCACCTCATCGATGAAGCCCCGTTCGGCGGCGACGAAAGGATTGGCGAAACGGTCTTCATAATCCTTTGTGTGCTGGGCGATTTTCTCAGGGTCGTTCAAGTCTTTGCGGTGGATGATCTCTGTCGCGCCCTTGGCCCCCATCACGGCGACTTCAGCGGTGGGCCATGCGTAGTTAAAATCCGAGCGAAGATGTTTGGAGGCCATCACGTCATAGGCGCCGCCATAGGCCTTGCGTGTGATCACAGTGACCATCGGCACGGTCGCTTCGCCATAGGCGAACAGCAGTTTCGCACCGTGCTTGATGACGCCGCCGAACTCCTGACCGGTGCCGGGCAGGAAGCCGGGCACGTCCACAAGGGTCAGAATTGGAATCTCGAAAGCATCGCAGAAGCGCACGAAACGCGCCGCTTTGCGCGAGCTGTCGATGTCGAGGCATCCGGCCAGCACCATCGGCTGGTTGGCGACCACGCCGACGGTACGGCCTTCAAGGCGGATGAAACCGGTGATGATGTTCTTGGCGAATTCCTCTTGGATTTCATAAAAATCGCCTTCATCCGCCAGCTTCAGGATCAATTCCTTCATGTCGTAGGGTGTGTTGGCGTTGGCCGGCACCAGCGTGTCGAGCGAGGGTTCGATCCGGTTGGGGTCGTCGAAGAAGGGACGAACCGGGGGCTTCTCGCGATTGTTGGCGGGCAACAAATCGACGAGACGGCGCACCTCGGCCAGTGCCTCCACATCGTTCTCGAAGGCCCCGTCAGCGACGGAGGATTTGCGTGTGTGGGTCGTGGCGCCACCCAGTTCCTCGGCAGTGACGACCTCATTAGTGACGGTTTTCACCACGTCGGGGCCGGTCACGAACATGTAGGAGCTGTCTTTGACCATGAAGATGAAATCGGTCATCGCCGGGGAATAGACCGCGCCGCCCGCGCAGGGGCCCATGATAACGCTGATCTGCGGGATCACGCCGGAGGCTTCGATGTTACGTTGGAAGACTTCGGCATAGCCAGCAAGGCTTGCCACCCCCTCTTGGATGCGCGCCCCGCCGGAATCGTTGATGCCGATCACGGGCGCGCCGTTCTGCACCGCCATGTCCATGATCTTGCAGATTTTCTGGGCGTGGGTTTCCGACAGGGAGCCGCCGAAAACTGTAAAATCCTGACTGAATACATAGACGAGGCGACCGTTGATCGTGCCCCAGCCCGTAACCACACCATCGCCCGCAGGTTTTTGATCTTGCATGCCGAAATCGGTGCAGCGGTGGGTGACGAACATGTCGAACTCCTCGAACGAGCCTTCGTCGAGCAGCAGATCGACACGCTCCCGCGCGGTCAGCTTTCCGCGGCCATGCTGCGCATCGATCCGTGCCTGACCGCCGCCCAAACGCGCATCTTCACGGCGCCGCTCCAGTTGTTCGAGAATGTCTTTCATGACGCACCCCTAATGTGATTTCGAGCATTCTATCGGAGGACCGCAGGTGACCAAAGAGCAATTTTGCAAATTTGCAAAACTAATACAGCTAGCGTTGCGCAAAATGAAAAGTTGCAAATCAATCTAGTTAACATGGACATTTCCCATGCCCCAGACTACTTGCATTTGCATGAGCGATATCCCCCGGGTCCGATATTTAAATCGGACAACCCCACCCCACATTTCCACGCTGATCCTGCTGGCCGGGCTTTCGGCCATGGTGATGAACATCTTCCTGCCCAGCCTGCCGAAGATGGCAGAGCATTTTGGCACGGATTATGCAGTGATCCAGCTTTCTGTGCCGCTCTACCTGTTCTTCAGCGGCATATTGCAGATTTTCATCGGGCCGATTTCGGACAACCTCGGGCGGCGGCGCGTGATGCTTTGGGGGCTGGGCCTGTTCCTTGCCGCCACGGTGGGCTGCTTGTTGGCTCCGAACATCGCTGTGTTTTTGGTCTTTCGCATGGCGCAGGCCGTGATCGCCACAGGCATGGTGCTGAGCCGCGCGGTGATCCGCGACCTCTATACTCAGGAAGAATCGGCCTCCATGATCGGCTATGTCACCATGGGCATGGCGCTGGTGCCGATGATCAGCCCGGCTTTGGGGGGCCTGTTGGAGCAGGGCTTTGGCTGGCAGGCGTCATTCTGGGCGATGCTAATCCTCGGCGGCTTGGTGTTCTGGGTGGCCTGGGCTGATTTGGGTGAGACCGCCCGTGCCAGCGGCAAGTCACTGGCGCAGCAATTTGGCGAGTACCCGGAGTTGCTCCGCTCTCCACGCTTTTGGGGCTATGCGCTTGCGACGGGCTTTTGCTCGGGCGCCTTCTTCGCCTATCTCGGCGGCGCACCCTTCGTTGGAACCGTCGTTTTCGGGATGGAGCCTGCGGTGCTGGGCCTCTATTTCGGCGCGCCCGCGATTGGCTATTTCATCGGCAACTTCATCACCGCGCGCACTGCGACCCGCTTTGGCGTGAATACGCTTGTGCTCTGGGGCTGCATTTCCAACGCGGTGGGCGGCACGGTGTCGCTGCTGATTTTCCTTGCGGGCTATGGCTCCCCGCTCAGCTTTTTCGGGCTGATGACCCTTGTGGGGTTGGGGAACGGGCTGTGCATTCCAAATGCCACTGCCGGGATGCTGTCGGTGCGCCCGCATCTGGCGGGCACGGCCTCTGGTCTTGGCGGGGCGATCATGATCGTCGGTGGTGCGGCGCTGAGCGCGCTGGCAGGCGCCCTGCTCACCCCGGAAACCGGGGCCTATCCGCTGTTGTGGCTTATGCTGCTGACGGCCATCGCCTCGGTCGCCTCCATATGGGTTGTGATCCGGCGCGAGAAAGCCCTGGGACTTTAACCTGCACCCCGCCTCGGGCTTGCTAGGAAGAGTTTGCAAAGCTACGCTGCGCCTGACTGCAAAGTTGCAAAGGTGCCCAGATGGCGATCCAGAAACTCTATGCCGGTGTGAAACTGCGTGAGACCCGGACACGCGCGGGGCTGACCCAGAAGGACTTCGCCGCCCGGCTGGGCGTCTCCTTGCCTTATCTCAACCAGATGGAAAACAACAACCGGCCCGTCAGCACCAATGTCGTGCTGGCCTTGGCGTCGGAGTTCAGGCTGGATGTGACCGAGCTTTCCAGCGGCGACGGGGAGCGGCTGGTGAGCGATCTGCGTGAGGCGTTGGCCGATCCGATCTTTGCCGGAAAGGCACCCCCGATGGCCGATCTGCGCCTCACGGCCTCCAATGCGCCGGGGTTGGCGCATGCCTTCCTTGCTTTGCATCAAAGCTATCGGCAGGTGCACGAGCGGCTGGCATCATTGGACGAAGCACTGGGCCGCGAGGACGCCCGCGCCACGCCTTCCCCCTGGGAGGAGGTGCGCGACTTCTTTCACTATTGCGACAACTACATCGATGCAGTTGACCGCGCGGCCGAGCATTTTGCCACCCGTGAAGGCTCAGGCAGCGATACCCGCATAACCGCTATAGATGCGCTCGACCGCGCCGGGGTGACGGTGGTATTTAAGGACGACGACCGTCTGCGTGCCTATGATCCAACAAGTAAAACGCTGCATCTCTCTGCCCGCGCAGCGCCTGAGACGCAGACCTTTCAAATCCTATTGCAAGTGGCGCTGACCCAGCAGGACGCGCTGCTGGAAGCGACGCTTGATCTAGCCCGGTTCCATAGTGCAGCCGCGCGGGATATCGCCAAGATAGGGCTGGCGAACTACTTTGCCGGTGCGGCATTGTTGCCTTATGGACGGTTTTTGCAAAAGGCGCAGGACTGTCGCCATGATCTTGAGGTGCTGGCCGGACATTTCGGTGCCTCGATCGAACAAGTGGCGCATCGGCTCTCGACGATGCAAAGGCCCGGCGCCAAGGGGGTGCCCTTCTTCTTTGTGCGGGTCGATCAGGCGGGCACGATCACCAAACGCCATTCCGCGACACGTCTGCAATTTGCCCGTTTTGGCGGAGCCTGCCCGTTATGGAATGTTCACCGCGCCTTTGAGACGCCGGGCAGGTTCCTGCGGCAACTGGCCGAGACGCCGGATGGGGTGCGCTATATCAGTCTGGCGCGGGATATTTCGAAACCGGCCGGACGCTTTGGCGCGCCGGTGCGGCGCTACGCGATTTCGCTGGGCTGCGAAGTGCGCCATGCGGCAGCGCTGGTCTATGCCGATGGGATGGACGTTACCCGCAGCGATGCTTTTGAGCCGATTGGCATTTCCTGCCGAATTTGTGAACGGCGGGACTGCCATCAACGCTCTGTTCCGCCTCTGGAGCGGCAGCTTGTTGTTGATCCCCACCTGCGTGATGTGTTGCCCTATCGGGTCGAATGACTAGCGCCGCGCAGGTCGCCAGCCCGCACCCCGCGCTTCGGCTTCGCTACAGAACCATCTTTCGCCCTTGCGGGTATTGATCCGCGTGCGGGTGTAAAAGTCCTGCCCCGGCATATGATAAATCTTGGTTCCCTTGGCACTGATATTGCCCTTGATCTGGCAACTTCCCTTGGGCCGCGTGGGCTCTGTCCCGCTGCGGCGGGTCACGCGATAGCGTGCGGGAGAGATCGTCTTGAACCCATGAATGCCACGTTCCGCGACGAATGCGGCCTTTTCATCCAGATCATAGTCCATCGAATACTTACGATAGGCGAATGCCAGCCCGTCACGCACCAGCGTCTGCCCCACGTCGACGCCACCCACTTGGCAGCGCGCGACGATGCGATCATAGCGGTCGCGGTCCAGCGCCTCACATTCAGCTTTAGCGCCTTGATATCTTTCGCGCACCTCCCTCGTTGTCCAATCGCCACAGGCCCATGGCTGCCCCGTGGCCGTTTCGCAAGTCTGGCTCGCCTCAAGCGCATCAATGCCATGCAGACGGATGCGCGTGCCGTTGAGATCAATGGTATCCCCATCGATCACCCGCACCACGCCCGAGACAGTCTGCGCATCGGCAGGAACAGCCCCGAAGCTCAGCGCCAGACTGAGGGTGAAAAGTGAACAAATCCTTAACATGGGGCAGGTATGACGCCCTGCCCCGTTGCCTTCAAGCCGCTAAATTAAGAGAGGTTAACAGCTATCGCTGCGCCACCTGCCAATTGGGGTGTAACCAAGGCTCCTCATTCGCGCGTGGCAAAGGATCGCGCCCCAAAAGCAGGTCCGAGACCTTTTCCCCCACCATGATCGACGGCGCATTTAGGTTGCCATTGGTGATGCGCGGAAAGATCGAACTATCGGCCACCCGCAGCCCCTCAACCCCAATCACCCGCGCCTGCGGGTCGACCACCGCGCCTGGATCATCCGCTGCGCCCATGCGGCAGGTGCCACAGGGGTGATAGGCGCTTTCCGCATGTTCAGCGATGAAACTATTAAGCTCCGCATCCGACTGAAGCGCGGCCCCGGGCTGAATTTCATGCTTCACGAAGGGCTTGAACGCTTCCTGCCCGAAGATCTCGCGCGTGAGGCGGATGCAGGTGCGGAATTCCTCCCAATCGTCAGGATGAGACATATAGTTGAAGCGGATGCGCGGCGCCTCGGCCGGGTCCGCCGAGCGCAGGGTAATGTCGCCCCGCGATTTGGAGCGCATCGGCCCGGTATGGGCTTGAAAGCCATGTCCTTCGGCCGCCGCTTGCCCGTCATAGCGCACCGCGATGGGGAGGAAATGGTATTGAATATCAGGGTATTCCACGCCGGGTTTCGAGCGGATGAAGGCCGCGGATTCAAACTGGTTCGACGCGCCCATGCCGGTCTTGGTAAAGAGCCACTGCGCCCCGATCACCGCCTTCGACAGCAAGTTCCAATGCTTATAAAGCGTGATCGGCTGGCTTGAGGCCATCTGAATATAGAGCTCCAGATGGTCTTGCAGGTTCTGCCCCACGCCGGGGCGGTCGGCGACTACGTCGATGCCATGGTCCGCCAGATGCGCCGCCGGGCCAATGCCCGACAGCATCAGCAGTTTGGGTGAGTTGATCGACGACGCGGCCAGCACCACTTCGCGCTGCGCACGGATGACCTCGGTGGCCGCGCCACGCTTGACCTCAACGCCCACGGCGCGCCCGTCCTCAATCACCACCCGCTGTGCCAAAGCGCGGATCAGCGTCACGTTTCCGGTTTTCTGAGCAGGCCGCAGGTAGGCATTCGCCGCCGACCAGCGCCGCCCATTCCAGACGGTCTGCTCCATCGGGCCAAAGCCCTCTTGCTTCTCGCCATTGTAATCCTCGGTCACCTGATAGCCCGCCTGCGCACCCGCCTGCACAAAGGCATCAAACAGCGGATTGGCCCGTGGCCCACGGCTGACATGCAGCGGCCCATCCGTGCCGCGCCAGGCTGCATCGCCGCCGTGGCCGTTCTCGTGCCATGTCTCCATGCGCTTGTAGTAGGGCAGCACGTCCGCATAGGACCAACCCTGCGCGCCGCTCTCTTCCCAATGGTCGAAATCCTTGGCGTGGCCGCGCACATAGACCATTCCGTTGATCGAAGACGAGCCGCCGATCACCTTGCCGCGCGGGCAGACCAGCTCTCGCCCGTTCAAATGCGGCTCCGGCTCGGATTTGTAGCCCCAGTCGTAGCGCGGCATGTTCATTGGATAGCTGAGCGCGGCGGGCATCTGGATGAAGGGTCCCGCGTCGCTCCCGCCGTGTTCGATGATCGTGACCTTGCGGCCTGCCTCGGCCAGACGGTAGGCCATGGCGCAGCCCGCGGAGCCCGCGCCAACGATGACAAATTCAGCTTCCATTCTCTTCACCTTCCGTGGGTCCGTACGGGTACGGGGCAGCGCCCGGCGAACCGGCCCGCGCTGCCCGCTCATTTTCGGCGTTCAGAACGGCGCTTCGACATCGCCCATGCGCACATAGACCGACTTCAACTGGCTGTAGTGGTTGATCGCCGCCTTGGAGTTCTCGCGCCCGACACCGGAGTTTTTCATGCCCCCAAAAGGCGCTTCGACCGGCGCATCATTATAAGTGTTGATGTAGCAGGTGCCCGCCTCAAACCCGGCCGCAACCCGGTGCGCGCGGCTGAGGTCATTGGTAAAGACCCCCGCAGCGAGGCCATACTCGGTGGCATTGGCGCGGGCCATGACCTCGGCCTCATCCGCGAAATCCAAGACCGCCATGACGGGGCCGAAAATCTCTTCGCGGGCGATTAACATGTCGTCTTTGACATCGGCAAAGACGGTGGGCCGCATGTAAAAACCCTCGCGTTCGATCCGCTGGCCACCATAGACCAGACGCGCGCCCTCGGCCTCGCCCTTCGCCACATAGTCCAGCGCGATCTGCATTTGCCGTTCGCTGACCATCGGGCCAAAGCTGGTGTCGGGGTCCATCGGATCGCCGATCACCGCATTGCCCAGCCGTTCGGCGAGGCGGGCGAGAAACGCTTCCTTAATGTCGCGGTGCACAAAGACCCGCGTGCCGTTTGAGCAAATCTGCCCGGAACTGTAGAAGTTGCCCAAAATCGCGCCGCTTACCGCGTTCTCGATGTTGGCATCTTCAAAGACGATCATGGGGGACTTGCCGCCTAGTTCCATGGTCACATGTTTGATGCCCTCAGCCGCTGCCGCATAGACCTTGCGGCCCGTCGGCACCGATCCGGTCAGTGAGACCTTATCAACACGCGGATCAGTCACCAGCGACCGGCCCACTTCGCCCATGCCCTGCACCACGTTGAACAGGCCCGCAGGCAGTCCGGCCTCGACCAGAATTTCAGCCACCTTCAACGCACAAAGCGGCGTGGTCTCAGACGGTTTAAAGATCATCGCATTGCCGCAGGCCAGCGCGGGCGCGGCTTTCCAGCAGGCGATCTGGGTCGGGTAGTTCCACGCGCCGATGCCAACGCAAAGGCCAAGCGCCTCGCGGCGGGTATAGACCCAGTCTTCGCCCAATTGGATATGCTCGCCCGTCAGGCTGCCCGCCAGACCGCCGAAATACTCCAGCGCGTCGGCTCCGCTGGTGGCATCGGCGACAGAGGTTTCTTGATAGGGTTTGCCGGTGTCATAGGTCTCGAGCACCGACAGATCATGGTTGCGGTCGCGGATCATGTCAGCGGCGCGGCGCAGCACGCGCCCCCGCTCAGTCCCGCTCATCGCAGCCCATCCGGCTTGGGCTTTACGGGCCGATGTGATGGCCTGCTCGACGATTGCAGGCGTCGCGGCATAGACCGTTGCGATCGTCTCGCCCGTGGCGGGATAGATCACCGGGATCGGCGTGCCGTTCGTGTCTTCGACATAGGCGCCGTCGATGAAATGGCTGGCTGTGGGTTGGGGATCATAGGACATCAAAGATACTTTCTTGCCTGAGGGGCGGAGTGTTCGAGGAGGCGGAGCGCGGCAATGCCGCCCTTCTCCGCCGTGTTCAGCGGCCCGCTTTCAGCAGCAGGTCGAGGGTATAGAGCGCGCGGGTCATGGCTTCGGCAGCGCTGACATTGTCCGACAGCGCGGCGCGCAGATAGAGCCCATCAATCAGCGCCGCCAATGTGTCGGCGTCACCTTCGGGTTGAGGGCTGATCGGGCGCAGCGCATGGGTGAGGTTGGAGCGCAGGCGGCTTTGATAAGCCGTCAGCAGCCGCCGCGTTTCGGGATTGGTGCGGGCATGGGCGTAGAGTGTCATCCATGCGCTGATCGTGCCGGGGTGAAAGCCGGTGTCGTCGAAACTGGCGACGATGATCGCCGCTGCCCTGTCATGCGGCGTGCGGGCCGTGGCTAGCCGTTCGCGCACCCCGGCGGCATATTCCGACAGGATATGACGCATCGCGGCGAGGAAGATCTGATTCTTGCCGCCGAAATAGTGATGCGCCAGCGCGCTCGACATGCCCGCCCGCTTGGCGATCTGGCTCACCGTCACATCCAGCGACTGAGCTTCGCCGATCTCGGCGATGGTGGCTTTGACCAGCGCAGAGCGGCGAATGGGTTCCATTCCGACTTTGGGCATTGGATTCGGGTCCTTGGGGCAGTGTTGACCGCCTCAGGATAGGGGAATCTTTATTGACTCGTCAATCAAGTTACCAGAGACCACCGCCTCCGTCAGAATTTCGTGGCGTGAGCGGGCGGCGTGACCTGCCGTTTCAGCATCGCTTCGCGCCAAGTAATAAAGGTGACCGAGCCCAAGATCACCGCGCCGCCCAGCACCACCCAGATGTCGACCGGCTCGGCAAAGACCACGACGCCAAGGATCGTGGCCCAAATCAATTGCAGGAAAGTCACCGGCTGCGTCACCGTCACGGGGGCCGCGGCAAAGGCCAGCGTCATGGTGAAATGCCCCGCCGTGGCGAAAAAGGCGACGCCGGCGAGGATCAGCAATTCCTGCACAGTGGGCGTGATCCAGACGGTGAAGGCGAAGGGCGCAAGGCCAATGGTCACGAAGATCGACAGCATGGTGACGATCATCACAGGCCGCGCCTCATCCGCCAGCACTTTGGCCAAAAGGTAGGAGCCTGCGAAAACCACCGCCGCCAGCAGCATCGCCAGATGCCCGGTTGAGACTTCGCGAAAGCCGGGCCGCAGGATGATCGCCGCCCCCGCCAGCCCCAGACAGACCGCCACGATGCGCCGCGCCGCGAGCTTTTCGCCCAGAAAGAGCGCAGCGCCGACGGTGACATAGATCGGCGCGAGGTAGTTCATCGCCGTCACCTCAGCAATCGGCAGGCGCGTCATGGCGTAGAACCACAAGATCACCCCGCCCGCGTGGAAGAACCCGCGCAGACCGAACAGCCCCCATTGCCGCCCACTGACCGGCGTGGCCAGCAGCGAGCGCAGCATCGGCAAGATGAAAACCAGCCCCATGGCATAGCGCAGAAAGGCGGCCTCTGCCGAAGGCAAGCGCGGCCCCATATATTTCACCAGCGCGGTCACGCCGATAAAACAAGCCCCCGTGACCAGCATCCAAAACACTCCGACAAGCGGGCGATTGGTGGGAACGGGGATGTCGGGGGTGGTGGCCGGGTTTTGTGTCATGCCGCGACCCTTTCCCAAAGTGCGGGCAAGGGCAAGATCACCGCGGCAATTTATTCACATCGCAACCAATTTGATCGCAATTGCCCACATGGTTACGGCAATCACCGCGTCCAAAACCTGCCAACTGCGCGGTTTGGCGAAGAGCGGCGCAAGAAGCCGCGCGCCATAACCAAGCGCGAAGAAGAACACAAAGCTCGCCAGCGCTGCGCCGATGCCAAAGCTCAGACGGTCGGGATATTGCGCCGAGATCGACCCAAGCAGCACTAATGTATCAAGATAGACATGCGGGTTTAGCCATGTCAGCGCCAGTAAGGTCAGGATCGCCTTGCCCGAGCTCCGGGTGGATTGCCCTTCGGTCTCCAGCGCCTCCCCGCCCTGCCAAGCTGACACCGCATTGCGCCAGCCGTACCACAGCAGGAAGGCCGCGCCGCCGTAGCGCATCAAGGGGCCGAACCACGGTGCCGCTTCGGCCAGCGCGCCGAAACCCGCCACGCCCGCCGTGATCAGAATCGCATCCGAGGTGGCGCATACCAGAACCACCGCTAAGACATGCTCGCGCCGCAGCCCTTGGCGCAGCACAAAGGCGTTCTGTGCGCCGATGGCCATGATGAGGGTGAGGCTCAGCGCAAAGCCGGGGAGGAAGGAGGTCAGCATTAGGGCGTCCTGTCTTAGGTTGCACTTGCCTAGCCTTGTTGTCCAGATTACTCAAATTCAATAGTCTACGTCGGGATTAGAAAAACTTATGCAGCTTGATAGCGCCCAGCTTACTGCTCTGGCGCAAATCCTACGGCTTGGGAGCTTTGATGCAGCGGCGGCGGCGCTTGGGGTGACCCCCTCGGCGATTTCGCAGCGGGTGAAGGCTTTGGAAGACCGCGTCGGCGCGACGTTGGTCTTGCGCGGTCAGCCCTGCACCGGCACACCGATGGGCCAGCGTCTCGCCAAACACGCCGAAGATGTTGCCCTGCTGGAAGCGCAGGCTTTGGGCGCCAGTGATACCACCGCCCCACCCCGGCTGCGGCTGGCGGTGCCTGCGGATGTATTGGCGACATGGCTTATCCCGGCGTTGGCTCAAGTGCCCGAGATGCTTTTTGATCTGATGATTGACGATCAAGACACCTCGGCAGATTGGCTGCGCCGGGGAGAGGTCAGCGCGGCGGTGACAGGACAAGCCCGCGCGGCACCGGGCTGCGATGTGCTGGCTTTGGGTGCGCTGCGATACCATGCGACGGCAAGCCCCGCCTATGTGGAAAGCTGGTTTGCAGATGGCATGACCGCCGAGGCACTGGCGCGTGCGCCGATGCTGACCTTTAACCGAAAGGACCAACTGCAGGGGCGTTGGCTGATGCAAAAGACCGGGCAGCGACTGACCCCGCCCAGCCACCACCTGCCCTCAAGTCACGGCTTCGTGGCGGCGGCGCGCGAAGGCTTGGGATGGGGCATGAACCCTGCCCCTCTGGTGGCTGAGGATATGGAGATGGGCCGCCTCGTCTCATTCGACGAGGCTCTGCCGCTGGATGTGCCGCTCTATTGGCAGGTCGCGCGGATCATGGCGCCCGCGCTCGCCCTGCTCACCGCCTCCATTCGGGCCGCGGCGCGCGAGGCGCTGGTGCAAGAGGCGCGTTAAAGCTGCGCCATAACCTCGTCGGAAGCCTCAAAGTTGGTGGTGACGCGCTGCACATCGTCGTCTTCCTCAAGCGCATCGACCAGCTTCATCAGCTTTTCCATGTTCTCAAGATCCATCTCTGTCGTCGTGACCGGACGCCAGATCAGTTTGGTCGATTCCGACTCGCCCAATTCGGCCTCGAGCGCGGTCGAGACTTCGTTGAGATCGGTGTCGGCGCAATAAATGACGTGGCCGTCTTCAGAGCTTTCCACATCCTCAGCCCCGGCCTCGATCGCCGCCATCATCACAGTGTCCGCGTCGCCGACGGAAGCCGGGTAGATCACCTCGCCCTTACGCTCGAACATAAAGCCGACCGAACCCGTCTCGCCCAGATTGCCGCCGTTCTTGGTGAAGGTCGAACGCACGGTCGAGGCGGTGCGGTTGCGGTTGTCGGTCATCGCCTCGACAATCACCGCCACGCCATTCGGCCCATAGCCCTCATAGCGGATTTCCTCGTAATCCTCGCCCTCGCCGCCGATCGCTTTCTTGATGGCGCGTTCGATGTTGTCCTTGGGCATGGACTGGCCCTTGGCCTCTTTCACGGCCATGCGCAGACGCGGGTTCTTTTCCGGGTCGGGATCGCCCATCTTGGCCGCGATGGTGATTTCCTTGGAGAGTTTGGAAAACACCTTGGCGCGCAGCTTGTCCTGACGGCCCTTGCGATGCTGGATGTTTGCCCATTTGGAGTGACCGGCCATGAATACCTCGTTCTGGCAATGCGTTTGCGCCACTCTATATGCCAGCATCACCGCTGGAACAAGCCACCCGGCCTGTGCTTAGCTTTCCGCCGATGAGGCAACCACGTTAGACCGTATATATGACCACAGATCAGATTATTCTTTTCACCCTCTTCGGCGCGGTCTTTGGCCTGCTGCTCTGGGGCCGCTTTCGTTATGACATCGTGGCCTTTGCGGCGCTGATGGCCGGGGTGGTGCTGGGGGTGGTGCCGACCAAGAACGCCTTTGACGGCTTTGGCCACCCGGCGACGTTGATCGTGGCACTGGTACTGGTGGTCTCTGCCGGGCTGGTGCGCTCGGGCGCGGTGATGTTGATCACCCGGACGTTGGTGGACAGCTCGCGCTCGCTTGGGGCGCATATCTCCATTATGGGCGCTGTAGGTGGGGTGCTCTCGGCCTTCATGAACAACGTAGCGGCCTTGGCTTTGCTGATGCCGGTGGACATCCAAACCGCCCGAAAAGCGGGCCGCGCGCCTGGGCTGAGCCTGATGCCGCTGAGCTTTGCCACCATCCTTGGCGGCATGGCCACGCTGATCGGCACACCCCCCAATATCATCATCGCGTCAATCCGGCAGGAATCGCTGGGCGCGCCGTTCAAGATGTTCGATTTTGCCCCGGTGGGCGGTCTGGCGGCCATCGCCGGGCTGATCTTCGTGGCGCTGATCGGCTGGCGTTTGATCCCCGCCCGCGAAGACGCCATGATCGAGGCTGAGGATATCGCGGAATATATCGCCGAGCTGACCGTGCCCGAGGGCAACAAACAGATCGGCAAGCGTTTGGCAGAACTACAGGAAGAAGCACATAAGGCCGATGTGGCGATCCTTGGGCTGATGCGGGATGGCAAGAGGCGCTATGGCACCGCGCGTAATGCGGTGCTGCAAGCCGGGGACGCGCTGGTGTTGGAGGCCACGCCCGACGCTTTGGATGAATTCCGCAGCACCCTGAACCTCGCGTTGGCGGACAGTGAGCGCGAAGACCTGCTGCTGGCCGATGGCGACGGGGTCGAAATTGTCGAGGTCGTGGTGACCGAAGCCTCGCGCCTCAACGGTCGCACGGCGCAGGCGGTGGGCCTCTCGTGGCGTCAGCGCACGGTGCTTCTGGGTCTGTCTCGGCAAGGCCGCAAGATCACCTCGCAATTGCGCACGACCGAGCTGAAGCCCGGTGACATTCTCCTACTGCTGGTCCCGCGCGATACGGTTGCCCATGTCACCGACTGGCTGGGCGTGCTGCCGCTGGCCGACCGTGGCCTTGCCGTCACCCAAGACAGCAAGACGTGGCTCGCCATCGGTATGTTCGCCGGGGCGGTGGCAGCGGCCTCCTTTGGACTGATCTATCTGCCCATCGCGCTTGGGATTGTCGTGGTTGGCTATGTGCTGGCCAAAATTGTGCCATTGTCAGAGCTTTACACGCATATCGAATGGCCGGTGATCGTGCTTTTGGGGTCGATGATCCCGCTGGGGGCGGCGCTGGAAACCTCAGGCGGGACCGAGCTGATTGCGGGCGCACTTGTCGGATTGACCGAAGGGCTGCCCGCTTGGGTCGTGCTGACGGTGCTGATGGTGGTGACCATGTCGCTCTCGGATGTGCTGAACAACACGGCGACAACCATCGTCGCCGCACCTGTTGGCATTCAGATGGCGCAGTCCCTAGGGGTCTCCCCAGACCCCTTCCTGATGGCGGTGGCGGTGGCGGCCTCCTCGGCCTTCCTCACGCCGATTGGACATAAAAACAACACGCTGATCCTCGGCCCCGGCGGCTATTCCTTTGGCGACTATTGGCGCATGGGGCTGCCGCTTGAGATCATCGTGGTCGCCGTGTCGATCCCCGCGATCCTCGTCTTCTGGCCACTCTGACGTTGCGCCTCCAGCGCGCGTCAGGCTTGCCAGATCACATTTGCCGCCCCTAGGCTGATTTCAGCTTTAGGGGGGACAAATGGATATTCTAATCAACGTCGTACTGCCGCTGTCTTTGGCGATCATCATGCTGTCGCTGGGGGTCGGCCTTACGGTCCAAGACTTCACCCGCGTCGCAAAATACCCGCGCGCCTTCGGGTTGGGCGCGCTGTGCCAAGTGGTGCTGGTGCCCGCCGCCGCTTGGGCCGTGGCCACGGCTTTTGGCCTCAGCGGAGAGCTGGCGGTGGGGCTGATGATCCTGTCTTTTTGTCCCGGCGGCGTGACCTCAAACATGGTCAGCAAATTTGCCCGGGGCGATGTGGCGCTCTCGGTGACATTAACGGCGGTCGTCTCGCTCCTGAGCATCCTGACCGTGCCGATCTTTACCGCCATCGCCGTGCGGCATCTCATGGGCGACGCTGCGCCGGATGTCTCGGTCGCCGCACTCGCCTTGGCGATGTTCTTGATCACCACCCTGCCGGTCGCGCTTGGGCTGCTGCTGCGCCATGGCGCTCCAACCCTCGCCGCGCGAATTGAGCCGGGCCTATCGGCCCTCGCCGCGCTGCTTTTTGCGGTGATTGTGCTGGCTGCCCTTGCCGGGAACTGGCGGCTCTTCACCGAGAACCTCGCCAGCCTAGGGCCTGCGCTTATCAGCCTGAACGCGGCATTGATGCTGCTGGGGCTTGGCATCGCCGGGGCCGCAGGACTGGCGTGGCAGACGCGCAAGACGATCTCGATTGAGGTGGGCATCCAGAACGCCACTCTGGGCATCACCCTCGCCGCTTTGATCTCGGGTCAAACATCAGGGTTCAGCGCCTATGCTCTGCCCTCGGCGGTCTATGGGATCACCATGTATCTGGTGGCCCTGCCCTTCGTACTTTGGTTTCGCAAGCGCTGAAAATGGACAAGCAAAAGGCGCGCCCCGAGGGACGCGCCTTTCATTTCTAGAATGACGGGGCCTTAAGCCATGTCGAAGGCGTCATCCTCATAGGTGTCGGTCTCTTCGTCCTCTTCCGAAGGCATGGAGGTAAGGCTGAGCGCATCCATAAGGGCGGTTGCGCTGTCCGAGGTATCGGCGGTGTCGGGGTCATCCATGTCTGGATCGACCATACCGGTCACCTCAAGCACCTCGCCGCCAGTCTCATCCGAGTCGACGACAACGCGCATGCCGCTCAGATCGATATCCTCGAACGACAGCGAACCGGGATAGGTCCACAGGGTGAAGTTTGTACTTGTGACCTCACCATCTGAACTGTCAGCCGTGGTGCCGAATTGCAGACCTACATCGAAACTTCCCCCTGCTTGAGGGCCATCAGCGAAACCGTCGACACCGTCATCAACTGCTTTCACGTCCGTAAGGTGATAGCCTTCAGCGTTCACGTCAGGGAAGAAGTTCAGTTCTTCGATTGCACTGCCATCAGTCACATTGAAGAAAAGCCCGTTGATGTCTGCGTGAGACTCAGCCTCAGGGTCTGTGGGTGAAAGGTTAAAGTGCAACTGCCCATTCGGCATCTCCGTAACGGCGATTGTAATCTCTCCATTCTCTCCCATCAGGAAATTTAGAACAGACTTGTCATCGCCACCCGTATCACCACCTTGCGTACCACCCGAACCGGAGCCCTTCGTGCCGCCAGAGCCGGAACCTTTCGTGCCACCAGAGCCGGACCCCTTCGTGCCGCCAGAACCGGAGCCCTTCGTACCGCCAGAGCCGGAGCCCTTCGTGCCACCAGAGCCGGAACCCTTGGTGCCGCCAGAGCCGGAACCCTTCGTGCCGCCAGAGCCGGAGCCTTTGGTGCCACCCGAGCCGGAGCCTTTGGTGCCACCCGAGCCGGAGCCCTTCGTGCCGCCAGAGCCGGAACCCTTCGTGCCGCCAGAGCCGGAACCCTTCGTGCCGCCAGAGCCGGAACCCTTCGTGCCGCCAGAACCGGAACCTTTGGTGCCGCCAGAACCGGAACCCTTCGTGCCACCAGAGCCGGAGCCTTTGGTGCCACCCGAGCCGGAGCCCTTGGTGCCGCCCGAGCCGGAGCCCTTCGTGCCGCCAGAGCCGGAACCCTTCGTGCCGCCAGAACCGGAACCTTTGGTGCCGCCAGAGCCGGAACCCTTCGTGCCGCCAGAACCGGAACCTTTGGTGCCGCCAGAACCGGAACCCTTCGTGCCGCCCGAGCCGGAGCCCTTCGTGCCACCAGAGCCGGACCCCTTCGTGCCGCCAGAACCGGAACCCTTGGTGCCGCCGGAACCAGAGCCCTTCGTACCGCCCGAACCGGAGCCCTTCGTGCCACCAGAGCCGGAACCCTTGGTGCCGCCAGAACCGGAACCCTTCGTGCCGCCAGAACCGGAACCCTTTGTGCCGCCAGAGCCGGAGCCCTTCGTGCCGCCCGAACCGGAACCCTTCGTGCCGCCAGAGCCGGAGCCCTTCGTGCCGCCAGAGCCGGAACCCTTCGTGCCGCCAGAGCCGGAGCCCTTCGTGCCGCCAGAGCCGGAGCCCTTCGTGCCGCCAGAGCCGGAACCCTTCGTGCCGCCAGAGCCGGAGCCATTGACGTCATCGCTCCCGTCGAACTTCCCAGCCAGGTTTTCGTCATACCACTTGGCGAAGGAAGACCCTTCTACCCCGCCATTGTGATAGGACTTCGTTCCGCTGGCATCACATCCACTGCCCGCCGCACCGTCGGTGGACCAACTATCAGCCGTGCTGTTCCAATCCTTCGAGAATCTATAACCCATGACACCAATCCCTCATATACATTTGCAGTCGCGACCGCTCCGCAGCAGCGCGCCCCCCACAGACCTTTTAATCTATCAGGCACCGCTTCTTTTCGGCAAATTCTTTCCATCTTTTCGGTGAATTGGGCGCAGCTCTAACGCATTATCGAAACATTCCACCCCCCTCATGGGCCATTGTTCTTTAGTATAGGTCAATCCCTCCTAATGCTGACGAATCACTCCATCTACATAGGGGTGAAATTGCCTTTGTTTTGCCCAAAACCCGCCGTACCCTCGTCAGCCAGCCAGTCTAGACAGACGAAAACACCAGCGGAGGCCCCATGGCACGACCCAAGGAACAAAGCTCTCAGGCGCAGATCGTCGCAGCGGCGCGCAAGCATTTCGGTCAGGACGTGGCGCGGGTGTCGGCCCCCGGGGGCGAAAACCGGTCGAGCTTTCGCCTGCATCTGACCGACCGCACGATCATCGCCACCCTGCGCCCCAACTTTCGCCGGACCCATTTGGAAGCGCATGTGCTGACTGAACTCGGTCGCCATTGCAGCGATCTACCCGAATGTTTGGGCGTGGTGGGGGAGATCATGTTCCAATCGGATGTGGGCAAACGCCGCCTCAACGTCGAGGTTGCGCAGGTGGAACCGGCGGCACAACTCGATCTGGCGGCACAGGCCGTTGCGGCCATCTTCCGCATCCACGGCGCGGCGCGCCAGACCGAGTTGAATGCCATCATGCCGCACCTTGGCAACAACCGCGACTGGGTGTTGAACTTCGTCGATGCGGTGGACTTCCTCAAAGACCTCGGTGGCGGGATCTCGGACCAATTCGACCGCACCGCGGCCTATGAGCGCATCAACGCCCCGGCGCGGCAGTTTGTGAAATGGGACTGCCGGTCAGGCAATGCCGCAATTGGCCGCGACGAGAAATTGCGCTGGTTCGACTTTGAATATGCCGGCCTGCGTCATGGGGCCGAAGACATCGCGTGGCTGATCGGGGATGAGGCGTGGCCCGTGGCACCGCAGGACATGGTCGACGTGGTGATCGAGGCCTTTGATCCCACCTGCGGCATTCCCCTGCCCGACTACCTCGACTATCTTTCGGTCTACCTGACCTTCCATGCGGTGCAGCGGCTTAAGCTGATCAGCAAGGAGGCCAAGAAGCGTGGCTGGCTGAGCAAGGACCGCATTCGGCGCTATGATGACGCGGGCGTACACCCCGAATTTGCGGCGCATATCTGCCGGGTTGGGGCTTATTTCTCAGACCAATCCGAACTGACCGCGCCACTGACCCGCAACTTCCTTGAAGCGCAGGCAGGCTTTGACGCGATCGCCGCTCAGACCGAAAAACAGCGCAGCGCCTGACCTACCAAAACAGCGGGATCACCGCGCTTACCAGCAGCGACATGCTTAAGTTAAGCGGGATCCCGATGCGCATGAAGTCGGTGAATTTATACCCCCCCGGCCCGTAAACCAGCGTGTTAGTCTGATACCCAATCGGCGTGGCAAAGGCGCAGGAGGCCGCGATCATCACCGCCACAACCAGCGGGCGCGGGTCCATGCCAAGCGCAGTGCTGAGGCTGATGGCGATGGGCGTCATGATCACCGCCACGGCATTGTTGCTGACGATCTCGGTCAGGGTCGTCGTCAGCAGGAACACGGACAGGATGATCCAGAAGGGCGGCAGTTCCGCCAGCCCCGGTGCGATATTATCGACAATCAGCGCAATAGCGCCCGAGTTTTGCAGCGCGGCCCCCACGGCCAACATGGCAAAGATCAGCGCCAGCAAGCGCCCTTCCACGAAAGAGAATGCCTCCTCCGCGTCGATACAGCCCGTCACTAGCACCACGGCCACAGCAATCACGGCCAAAGCCAAGATCGGCGCCACGTTGAAGGCCGCCAATGTGACGATCCCCACCAGCGCGGCGATGGCAATCGGCGCATGGCCCCGGCGAAAGGCGCGGGCCGAGGGTTGGGTTACATCGACGAGGTTCATGTCGGTGGCCAACCGCTGAATGTCCTCTGCCGCGCCTTCCAGCAGCAGCGTGTCGCCCACTTTGATGATCAATTGATCAAGCTGCTGGCCGATGTTCTGGTTCCGCCGATGCACCGCCAGCGCATAGACCCCGTAGCGCCGCCGCAACCGCATTGAGCCCAGCGAACGGCCCACCATCCGGCAGCCCGGCGTGATCAGCACCTCAACGGTCGTGGTCTCCACTGCCGAAAGCTGATCAACCCGGCGCAGTTCCTTGTTGTTTTGCAGGCTCAACAGCTCGGTCATCTGGGTCCGCAGCACCACGCGGTCTCCGACCTGAAGCTCAACGCCTTTAAGGTTGCGGCGCAATGAATCATCACCGCGCACCACGTCGATCAGCCGCACGCCTTCGCGTTTGAACAGCTGCACATCCAATACTTCACGGCCAATCAAGTTACTTTCCGGGGGGATCACCGCCTCGGTAAAGAACTTCATTTTAGAGCGGTCCGACAGCATATTCGCCATGCTGTCGCGCGCGGGCAGTAGCTTGTCTGCGAAGAACAGCATGTAGATCAGGCCCCACGCGCAGACCACAAGGCCAACGGGGAGGATCTCGAAGATACCGAAAGGCTCCATCCCCTGCGACCGTGCCACACCATCGACCAGAAGGTTGGTCGAGGTGCCGATCAACGTGAGAGAACCACCCATGATCGCGGCATAACTTAGTGGGATCAGCAACTTAGAGGCTTTGGTATTGAGCGTGCGGGTCAATTGCACCACCACCGGGATCATCACCACGACGACGGGCGTGTTGTTCATAATCGCACTGGCCGCCATGACAGACAGGATCACCCCCGCCACCGCCGTCTTAGGATGTGTCTTGGCCGACCGTTCGGCAAGCCGGGTCAGCACATCAAGCGCCCCGGTGCGCACCAGCGCCCCCATGATGATAAACATGGCCGCAATCGTCCAAGGCGCGGGGTTTGACAGTACTGCCAGCGCATCGTCATAGGGCAGGACGCCAATGGCCAGCAACAGCGCTGCACCGGCGATGGCGACCACTTCGGTAGGGAAAGCTTCGCGCAGGAAAAGCACGAACATCATGCCGACCACCACAAGGGTGAGTACGGCCGTCTCCATCGGAGAGAAGCTGAAAAATTCCATCAAGAACCTGTCATTCGGGCAAAAGGCCGTTGTCCAGTTACGCCGATTGACGCGCCCTGCGCAAGCCCGACGCAAAAGCGCATGCTGTCAGAACCTCAGGGCGCGCTGGCCTGTAAGGCACCGCCCTCGCGCACCGGCACGATCCGCGTGGCCCGGCCCGTGCGGTCATCGGTTTCGATATAAACGCCTGAGAGTGTCGCCTCGCCATTGGCCGGGGTGAAACGTTCGCGCGGCATGCCGGTGATGAAACGGCGCAGCGGCTCGGCCTTATCCATGCCGATCACCGAATGATAATCGCCGCACATGCCCGCATCGCTGAGGTAGGCCGTCCCGCCCGGCAGGATCATCGCATCGGCGGTGGGCACATGGGTATGGGTGCCGACAACAAGGCTCGCCCGCCCGTCGCACCAGTGGCCCATGGCCATCTTTTCGCTCGTAGCTTCGCAGTGCATATCGACGATGATCGCCTGCGCCATGCCGCCCAAAGGATGCGTTTTCAGCACCGGCTCCAGCGCCGAGAAAGGATCATCAAAGGGCCGTTTCATAAAGACTTGGCCAAGCGCTTGGGTGACCAGAACCTTCTTGCCGTTCTGCGCCGTGAACAGCTTGGCCCCTTTGCCCGGCGCGGATTTGGAGAAGTTCAGCGGGCGGATCACGCGCGGCTCCTGCTCGATAAAGCTGAGCATGTCTTTCTGATCGAAAGCGTGATCGCCAAGGGTCAGACAGTCAGCTCCGGCATCCAGCAACGTTTTGGCATGCGCGCCCGACAGGCCCATGCCCCCGGTCGCATTCTCGCCATTCACCACAATAAAATCGAGCTTCCAGTCGCGCCGCAGCCGCGCCAGATTTTCGGTGATCGCCCGCCGTCCGGCCCGGCCCATCACATCGCCAAGAAACAAAATCTTCATAAACTATGGACTAGGACGCAGACGCCTTGGCGGCAACCCTTATTCCGCCTGGGCGGGTTAGCGTTGCGTCACTTCGATCACACCGGCCTCTGTCACGATCAGGTCCAGCGGCTCATCGGTTTCCTCGAGCGGAATGTCATCCCACTCCTGCCCTGCAAAGGCGAAACCAATCGCCATCGTGGCCCTCCGCGCGCGCAGCATCGCTAGCGTCCGGTCATAAAACCCGCCGCCATAGCCCAGCCGCGCGCCTGCGCGGTTGAAGGCCAAGAGCGGCACAATCACGATCTCAGGTTCGAAAAAATCGTTATGTTCTGGGATCATCGCGCCGAAGCTGCCCGAAACCATTGGCGTCTCCGGCGTCCAGCGCGAGAAGGAGAGCGGATGGTCAGGCCACATGATCACCGGCACGCCAACCGGCCCATGGGCGCAGGCCTCTGCCATGGCGGGACGGGGGTCAATCTCGGTCCGGATCGGCATGAACCCCGAAAGCGGCACGCCACGGTAGCCTGCCAGCACCTCAGACAAATAGCCCCCCTGCGCGGCATTCGCCTGCTCAAACAACGGCTTGCGGCGGGCAAAGGCGGCCTTGCGCGCCGCGGCCTTGCGGGCCGCAGCATCACTCACAACAGCACCAGCGCCGCGAGACCGAGGAAGGCGAAAAAACCGACCACATCCGTCACCGTCGTCACAAAGGCTCCCGAGGCGAGTGCCGGGTCAATCCCGAACCGCTCCAGTAAGATCGGGATACCAGTGCCTGCAAGCCCCGCCACCACAAGGTTAATCACCATTGCCGTGGCGATCACATAGCCCAGCGCCGGAGAGCCGAACCAGATCACGCCGACGATCCCCATGATCACCGCGAAAATCACCCCGTTGACCAAGCCGACGAGAACCTCCCGCCGGATCACCCGCCAGACGTTGGAGCCGGTGAGGTCTTTGGTGGCAATCGCACGCACTGCCACGGTCAGGCTTTGCGTGCCTGCATTGCCGCCCATCGAGGCCACGATCGGCATCAGCACCGCCAGCGCCACGATCTGCGCGATGGCTGCTTCAAACTGAGAAATCACCATCGATGCCGCAATCGCCGTCACAAGGTTCACCGCAAGCCACGGCAGGCGCTGTTTGGTCGTTTCCGTCACCCGGTCAGAGAGAGAGCCTTCGCCCACACCCGCCAGACGCAGGATATCTTCTTCATGTTCCTCATCAAGCACCGCCATCGCGTCGTCGATGGTGATGACCCCGATCAGCCGCCCCTCTTCATCGACGACAGGGGCCGAAATCAGGTGGTACTGGTTAAACGCATAGGCCACGTCGCCCTCATCGCGCATGGCGGGAATGATCTGGAATGTGTCCTCCAAGATATCCGCCAGCCGCGTCTCGCGGCGCGAGCGCATCAGCTTGCCCAGTGTCACATTGCCCACCGGGTGCAGACGCGGGTCGACCATGACGATGTGATAGAACTGATCGGGCAGGTCTTCTTCCTTGGTGGCGCGCAGGTGGTCGATGGCTTGACCAACCGTCCAATGCTCGGGCGCCATGACGACCTCGCGCTGCATCAGACGACCGGCGGAATACTCCGGCCAGTTCAGCGCCTGTTCAACGGCGACCCGGTCAGTCTCCTCCAGCGCGTCGAGGATGGTTTCCTGCTGCGCATCCTCCAGATCTTCGATCAGGTCGACGACATCATCGCTGTCCAGCTCGCGCACCGCTTGGGTCAGAACCTGCGGCGACAGGATGGAGATGACCTCTTCGCGGATCGACTCGTCGAGTTCCGACAGAATCTCACCGTCGAATTCCTGCCCATAGAGCCGGATCAGCGCCGCGCGGTCATCCTCGTCGATCTGCTCCAAAAGGTCAGCGATGTCCGCCGCGTGCAGCGGTTCCATGAGCTGGGTTAGATGGGCCTGATCCCCGGCCTCCACGGTTTCAAGGATCGCGGCAACGGCCTTACGGTCCAGCATATAGGCCTCGGCAGTCTCCTCAGAGGCTACCGCCGGATCCAGCTCTTCGATCTGCTCTGACATCCGCTGCTCTCCGTGCCTGTGCCCTTGTTGGAGGCGACAATAGGCGAGCGGCCTCGGGGGTACAACGGCACCCGCGACGCTTCGGTATTGTTCCCCGTCTCGCCCTCACCTAAACCACTGGCATGACAAATCAACGACTCCTTTTGGGCGCAACGCTCAGCTATTCCGGCAACCCGATGCAAAGCGCCTGGGAGGATGCCGTGAAGATCGACACCGAAGGCGGTGTCTTGATCGAAGAAGGCCGGATCACGGCGGTTGGCAATCGAGACGCCCTGCGCGCCGCGCATCCGCAGACCGAGGTGACGCACTACGGCAACGCGCTGATTTGTCCGGGGTTTGTCGATGCCCATGTGCATTATCCCCAGACCGCGATCATCGCCTCTTGGGGCAAGCGGCTGATCGACTGGCTCAACACCTATACCTTCCCCGAAGAGATGCGCCTGTCGGATCCGGCCTATGCGGATGAGATCGCCGCGCGTTATTTGGACCTGACGCTGGCCCATGGCACCACCACGGTCGCGTCTTATTGCACGATCCATCCCCACAGTGCCGACGCGCTGTTTCAGGCGGCAGAGGATCGCGGTCAACGGATCGTGGCGGGCAAGACCTGCATGGATCGCAACGCCCCTGAGGGGCTGCGCGACACGGTGCAATCGGCCTATGAAGACAGCAAAACGCTGATTGAGCGCTGGCACGGCAAGGGCCGCGCGAGCTATGCAATCACGCCGCGTTTCTCTCCGACCTCGACGCCCGAGCAACTCTCGGCCCTCGGTGCGCTTTGGGCAGAGCATCCGACCTGTCTGATGCAAACCCACCTCAGCGAACAGACGGATGAGATCGAATGGGTGCGCGGGTTGTTTCCTGAGGCCCGTGATTACCTTGATACCTATGAGACCCACGGACTGCTGAACGAACGAGGCCTTTACGGCCATGCGATCCACCTAGAGCCGCGTGAGATCGACCGGCTGGCAGAGACGGGCGGCGCGTTGGTGCATTGCCCGACCTCCAACACTTTCATCGGTTCCGGGCTGTTTGACATGACCGGCCTTGCCGCGCGGGGCATTCCGCTGGCGCTGGCGACGGATACCGGGGGCGGCTCGTCGTTTTCGATGCTGCGCACCATGGCGGCAGCCTATGAGGTCGGCCAGTTGCGCGGCACGCCGCTACATGCGGCGCAGCTGATCTGGCTTGCCACCGCAGGCTCGGCCCGCAGCCTTCATCTGCAGGATCATGTGGGTTCTCTAGCGACTGGGATGGAGGCGGATATCACCGTGCTATCGCTCGACTCGACCCCCGCTATCGCACAGCGTCACGCGGCTGCCAAAGATATCTGGGAAAGCCTCTTCGCCACCATCATGATGGGCGATGACCGCGCGATTGCAGATGTTTGGGTTGCGGGTGCGCGTCGGGGTGGCACGGCGTAACGCACCACCCGCGATTGGGTCACGTCAGCAGGGCGCGCCCAACACCATGACCCAGACCTCGCTATCGGTCCGCACCAGCCCCATCTCTTCGGCGCGGCTGTCGACCATATTGCGGTAATGCCCCGGCGAATTGGTCCAGCCGGTCATGACCTCATCCAAGGACTGCTGCCCCTTGGCGATGTTTTCAGCGACAAAACACCATTGATAGCCCGCCATCGCGGCACGACGGCCTACATCCGTGCCGTCGCGGCCCTTGTGGCTGAAATAGTCATGCTCTGCCATATCGCTGGCATGGGTTCCCGCCGCCTGCGCCAAGCGGCTGTCATAGATCAACGGTTTGAGCCCCTGCACATCCCGCAGCGCGTTTACGCGCTCCAACCCCATCGGGTCGGCCCATGCTGGCATCCCTGCCAACATAAGTATCGATAGAAAAAATGGCCTCATTCAGCCAAGCCTTTCGCCAATTCGTTCTGCCGCGCCACCTGTGCGGCCAAGTCAATCGTGGTGACGCGACCATCGCGCACCACCTGACGGCCTTCAACGAAAAGGTCGCGCACCGCCGTCGGACCGGCAAGAAGCAGCGCAGCAGGATCCCAACTGCCCGCGCTTTGCACACCCGAGACATCCCAGATCGCCACATCGGCCCGTTTGCCGGGCATCAGGCGGCCGCAATCAGCGCGCCCCAGCACATCCGCCCCGCCCCGCGTCGCCAGTTCCAGCGCCGCACGCGGGCTCATCGCATCAGCGCCGCGGGTCACGCGCTGTAACAGCATCGCCTGCCGTGCCTCGGCGGCCAAATTGCCGCTGTCATTGCTGGCCGACCCGTCGACGCCCAGCCCCAGCGACACCCCCGCATCCAGCATCGCCCGCACCGGCGCGATGCCTGACCCAAGGCGGCAATTCGAACAGGGGCAATGCGCCACCCCCGTGCGGGTCCGGGCAAAGAGGTCAATCTCGGACGCGTCCAGTTGCACGCAATGGGCATGCCAGACGTCATCGCCCAGCCAACCAAGGCTTTCGGCATATTCGCCGGGGCGGCAGCCGAATGTCTCTAGCGAATAAGCAACGTCTTCGGTATTTTCGGCCAGATGGGTGTGCAGCATGACACCCTTGTCACGGGCCAGCAGGGCCGTGTCGCGCATCAATTCGCGGCTGACGGAGAAGGGCGAACAAGGGGCCAAGCCAACGCGGCACATCGACCCTTCCGCGGGATCGTGAAACGCATCAACTACGCGAATGCTGTCTTCCAAAATCGCCGCTTCACGCTCGACCAGCGCGTCCGGGGGCAATCCGCCGTCGCTTTCACCGATACTCATCGATCCGCGCGTGGGGTGAAACCGCAGACCAAGCTCGGCAGCGGCGTGGATCGTATCCTCCAGCCGCACGCCGTTTGGGTAGAGATAGAGGTGGTCCGAACTCAGGCTACAGCCCGACAGCGCCAGTTCCGCCAGCCCGATTTGTGCCGAGACGAACATATGCTCCGGCCCCATACGCGCCCAGATCGGATAGAGCCGCTGCAGCCAGCCGAAGAGCAGCGCATTCTGGGCCCCCGGCACAGCGCGGGTCATGCTTTGGTAAAGGTGATGATGCGTATTCACGAGGCCGGGTGTGACAACACAGCCCTTGGCCTCGACAATCTCTCCCCCTGTCCGGAGGTCTTGCCCGATCTCGGCAATCACCCCGTCGCGCAGCAGCAGGTCCGCGCCTGCAAGCTCCCGCCGGGTATCGTCCATCGTGATAAGATAATCCGCGCAGCGGATGAGAGTTTCGGCCATAGGTCACACTTTTCTTGACGCCCGCCTCATGAAAAGTGTGGGAGGTCGGTGGAAAACGGGCAAGAGAACCGACCTATGCGCCATTTATCGCAACATTCCCGTCCCGGTCAATCCGTGGCTTTTTGACAATGTGATCAAAACGCCGATAGGATTTGCAACGCTTGCGCGTGGATTTCTGGGTTAGCCGCGGCGAGCGCCCTGCCCCCTTCATGCACCGGATTGCCCCGCCAATCGGTCACGACCCCGCCCGCGGCTTGGATCACCGCAATGGGCGCTTGAATGTCATAGGCGTTCAACCCCGCCTCGATCACCAGATCGACCTGTCCGGCCGCAACCAGTGCATAGGCGTAACAGTCCATGCCATAGCGCGTCAGCAATGCTTGCGATGCAACGGCACGAAAGGCGCTGGCCTCTTCGCTGCTGCCGACTTCGGGGAAGGTGGTGAAAACGATGGCTTGCCGCAGATCGCGTGCTGCACGGGTTTTTAGGGCATGCCGCCCATGCGGTCCGGTCAAAAACGCGCCATCCGGAGCGCCCTCAAACCGCTCTCCAATATAGGGCTGGTCAATAATGCCATAGAACGGCCCTAAAGCATCGGAGACAGCAATCAGCACCCCCCAAGTCGGCGTGCCGCTGAGAAAGCCGCGCGTGCCGTCAATGGGGTCAAGCACCCACGTCAGCCCCGAAGTACCGGGCTGCGCACCGTATTCTTCACCCAAGATCCCATCCATGGGCCGCTCCGCTGCCAAGATATCGCGCATCGCCCGTTCGGCGGCACGGTCAGCCTCTGTCACCGGGTCAAAGCCTAAGCCGAGCTTATTGTCGGCCTCAAGGTCAAGGCTCCGGAAATAGGGTAGGATCACGTGGCGAGCGGCATCCGCCATGAGGTGGGCAACGCGGCGGATATCGGGATCAAAATCGGTGGTTTTCATCATGGCCAAGACCTGACAGCTTGCGCCGGTTTGCGCAAGCCTGTCAGCGCCTTACAAGGAAGCCGGGGATAAATCAGGCCACGTCGCTTAATACGCGGGCCAGCTCAAAAAGCCTGCGCCGCTGATTTTCCGGAATGGCATAGTAAGAGCGCACCAGTTCCATCGCTTCTTTGTCGGCCATCAGATCGGCAGGTAGCCCGTCAATCGGCGCAGAGCCATCGACCGCCTCGTCTTTCAGCCCCTCAAAAAAGAAGGACACCGGTACTCCGAGCGCATCTGCGATATCCCACAGACGCGATGCGCTGACCCGGTTCGCCCCAGTCTCATATTTCTGTATTTGCTGAAACTTGATGCCGACAAGTTCTGCTAGTTTTTGTTGGGTCATCCCGGTCAACCACCGCCGTTGCCGGATGCGTTTTCCCACATGCACATCTACCACATGTACCATATTGCCTAATCCTTATAGGGGCACATGCCACCGTGCCAACCTCATTTCCAAACAAGAACGAATTGCGCCGTCACCCCGCGCAATACCGCAAGGGTTGCGCAAGAGTTCTACCCCCTATCATAGCGGTTGCGCTCAATTCGGCCAAGAAATTTTACGTGATGGTAAAAATCCGCCTCATATCGACTGCAACCTCAGGCGGTGCAACGCTCCTATCCTCTCACTGCCAGACGGATGTTAAAGTGCTATGTTCCTTGACTTTATTGCTTCCCCGCTTAGCAACCAGTGGGTGAACGCAAAGAATATCAATCGGTTCCCAGTCAATGCAACAAATGCCACATTTTTGACCTCAAGGCTTTGCGAACGGTCATCGCGCTGCGTCCGCCGCGGGCCAAAAGAATAGGAATTTTTTCGCTGATCGACTCACTAGGGGCAGCGCTGCGCGTCCCGAATGAGGGTCTCAGCCAGTCCGCGCTTTGTTCCATGACCCGAACGCTCCGAAATCCGCAATTATCGCCTTGAAATCAGGCGGCAAGACACTTGAAATTTCGCCTCTCACACCCGATATTCAAAGCCAAGAACGTGTCGGCTCGCTTTCGACACGCAATTTTGCCAATGGGAGTCACTAAATGGCTGACGTCAATACAATTCGCTCAACCGCTGGGACGCGCGCCTCTGCGATCGACGCAGGCCTGCGCGCTCATATGAACAAGGTGTATGGCACCATGTCGATTGGCATGCTGATCACCTTTGCCGCCGCATGGGCCATTTCCGGCCTGTCGGTTACCACCGATCCTGCCGCTGGTGCCGCTCAGCTGAGCGAGAGCAAATACCTGACGCAGATCGGCTACGCGCTCTATGCCTCGCCGCTGAAATGGGTTGTGATGTTCGCGCCCTTGGCCTTTGTCTTTGGCTTTAGCGCGATGATCAACAAAATGTCCGCTGCGACGGCGCAGACGGTTTTCTATGCGTTCGCCGCTGTCATGGGCATCTCGATCAGCTCGATCTTCTTGGTCTTCACCGGCTATTCGATCGCGCAAGTCTTCCTGATCACCTCGATCGCCTTCGCGGGTCTGTCGCTCTGGGGTTACACCACCAAGAAGGACATCTCGGGCTGGGGCAGCTTCCTGATCATGGGCGTGATCGGCCTGATCGTCGCATCGATCGTCAACATCTTCCTCGCCTCCTCGGCGCTGATGTTTGCGATCTCCGCCATCGGTGTTCTGATCTTTGCAGGTCTGACCGCCTATGACACGCAGAAGATCAAAACCGAATACCTCGCCCACGCGCATCACGGCGACACCGAATGGTTGGGCAAAGCCGCCATCATGGGCGCGCTGAGCCTCTATCTGGACTTCATCAACATGTTCATGATGTTGCTGTCGCTCTTCGGTAATCGCGAGTAATCGCTTTACCTCTCAACAAGAAAGGCCGGTTCCCAGAGGAGCCGGCCTTTTTCTTTGGCGGTCGCATTACAGTGAGACTTCAGCCAATCGCGCCGAAGAGATGGCCCACCCCAGCCGTCACAGCCATGGCCAAACCGCCCCAGAAGACCACGCGCCGTATCGCAGGCCATTTCGGCGCACCGCCTAGCTGCGCGCCGCCCACCCCCAGCATCACCAGCGCAAGCATCGCCACCAGCGCGACCGACAGACCCCGTACCCCCATTGGCGCGAGACCTGCCGCAAGCAGAGGCAGCCCGCCGCCCAATCCAAAAGCCAGTGCCGAGGCGCCCGCCGCCTGCAGGGGATCGGCCTGACCAGCAAGGCCGAACATGCCCAACTCCTCCCGCGCATGGGCGCCGAGCGCGTCATGGTCGGTCATCTGCGCGGCTACTTCCAAGGCGAGGTCGCTCTCCACGCCGCGGTTCTCCAACCCTTCCGCCAACTCGCTAAGTTCATAGTCGGGGTCTTCGATCAGGGCGACGCGCTCACGTTCCAGATCTGCACGTTCGACATCCGCTTGGGCAGAGACCGACACATATTCCCCCGCCGCCATCGACAGCGCCCCGGCGGTCAGGCCGGCAAGCCCGGTCAATAGGACATTGCCATGCGTCATCCCGGCGGCACTCACCCCCACCAGCAGGCTGGCCGAGGAGACGATACCATCGTTGGCGCCCAAAACGGCGGCGCGCAGCCAATTGCTGCGGTTAATGTAGTGACCTTCTCTGGGCATCTCAGCCGCCTTACGTCTATTGCGGCTGGTACACCAGAACATGTGCCGGGAAGATGACGGGGCGGTCGCCGCCCACGCCGGTGAAGCCGACGCTGCCGGTGGGCTCTGCCCGGTCCAGCGGGGCGCAGGCCCCCAGTGTCAGCAACAAGATCGCAGCGGTCAATTTGGCAGACATGGCAGTTCCCCGGCAGTTGATGTTGAGGTATCCCCTGTTCCGCCTTGCAACGCAAGGCGATGGGGGTGGGAGGGTCAAAGTTTGATCGGCTGCATTACCTGCGGCTCGACCACATCGACTCCGGGCAGCCCGTCAACCAACGTCTGCGCTGATTGCTCCAGCGCGTCGAAGGTGCGGTAGTGGCAGGGGATAACTGTCTTAAAGTTAAAATAGCGTTTTGCGGCATAGGCAGCCTGCGCCATGTCCATCGTGAAATGCCCGCCTGCCGAGAGAATGCCGATGTCGGGTTTGTGGTAGTCGCCCATCCAATCCATATCCGCCATGATCGCCGTGTCGCCGGAATGATAGATCGTATGGCCCTCGCCCGAGATCATGAAACCGGTTTCCATGCCCGTGTAGATCGGCCCGTTCTCGCCTTCCACCGATGAAGAATGCGAGGCCGGGACCATGGTGATCGCCACCTCGCCCGCGCGGATCGTACCGCCTTTGTTAAAGCCCGTGGTTTGTGCGACCCCTTTGCCTTCCAGCCAGCCCATCAATTCGACCATCCCCGCCACAGGCGCATTGGTGCGGCTGGCGACATCGGCGATGTCTGCCGTATGGTCGAAATGACCGTGGGTGACGAGGATCTGCGTGGCCCCCCGGATGGCTTCCGCATGATGCGCTGCGTCCAGCATTGGGTTGTCTTTGAGCCAAGGGTCGATCAGCAGCACTTGATCTTCGATCTCGATGCGGAATGAGCCGTGGCCGAGCCAGATGATGTTCATGGGTGTACTCCTGATTTGTTGCTTACCTCAAACTTGCGCTTCCTTGCGACGGAATCAAGAAAACGGTTCCCCATGCCACCGGCCCGGAATCAAGCCGCAGGCGCCGGGCCATCGTCTGCCCGCCCGTCACGCCAAAGGTGTGCCAGTTTATATTGGCCCACCTTCGGTGCGACCGGGTAGGCGATTTCGTTAGGCTAGGCGCAACTTCGCGGAACGCACATCACGGCTAATCCATAAAGTGGCATGAACCACCCTTAGGATCGCCGACCTGCGGGCAGGCGCTGACCCTCCTCTCTCTTACTCAGCCCAAACCCTTGCGAGGCCCGGTCCCAAACGGTAGAGGAGCCTCAAAGAGATGGAGATGTTCATGTCGATCGACGAAAACACCGCCGCACGCGTGGCGAAACTGGCCCGGATCAAGGTTGAACCAAATGCGCTCCCGGCGCTGGCGGAGGAATTCAACAACATCCTCGGCTTTATCGAACAACTGTCTGAGGTGGACGTTGAGGGCGTGGAACCGATGACCTCCGTGACCCCGCAGCGCCTGAAACGGCGCGAGGACGTTGTCACCGATGGGGACCAGCAGGACGCGGTCCTCAAGAATGCGCCCGATGCCCGTGAAGGGTTCTTTGCCGTGCCGAAGGTGGTGGAATAATGAGCGACGATCTGAACACACTGAGCCTTGCCGACGCCCGCGATGCCCTGCGCAAGGGTGAAACGACATCCGCCGCGCTGACCGAAGCCTGCCTTAAAGCCATCGACGGCGCAGGCGCGCTCAACGCCTTTGTCCACCGCACGCCCGAGATCGCGATGGAACAGGCCGCCGAGGCCGACGCGCGCATCAAACAGGGCGACGCCCCTGCCATGTGCGGCCTGCCCATCGGCATCAAGGATCTCTTCTGCACCAAAGGCGTGCCGAGCCAAGCGGGCAGCCGCATCCTCGAAGGGTTCCTGCCGGAATATGAAAGCACCGTCAGCCAAAAGCTGAAAGACAGCGGTGCCGTGATGCTGGGCAAGCTCAACATGGACGAATTCGCTATGGGCTCGTCGAACGAGACCTCCGTCTACGGCAACGCGGTGAACCCGTGGCGCCGACAGGGCGACTCCGCCGAACTGACACCGGGCGGTTCCTCGGGCGGCTCCGCCGCTGCCGTGGCTGCTGATCTGTGCCTCGCCGCGACCGGCACCGACACCGGTGGCTCGATCCGCCAGCCTGCGGCCTTCACTGGCACCGTGGGCATCAAGCCGACCTATGGCCGTTGTTCCCGCTGGGGCATCGTCGCCTTCGCCTCCTCGCTCGACCAAGCCGGGCCGATGACCAAGACGGTGCGCGACGCCGCGATTATGTTGGAAGCTATGTGTGGCCATGACGCCAAGGACAGCACCAGCGCCGATCTGGCCGTGCCGGATTTTGAAGCGGCGCTGACCGGCGACATCCGCGGCAAGAAGATCGGCATCCCCCGCGAATACCGGATGGACGGTATGCCCGAGGAGATCGAGAAGCTCTGGCAAGACGGCATCGCCATGATGAAGGACGCGGGCGCTGAGATCGTCGACATCTCGCTGCCGCACACCAAATACGCCCTGCCAGCCTATTACGTCATCGCGCCTGCCGAGGCGTCCTCGAATCTCGCGCGTTATGACGGTGTACGCTTTGGCCACCGCGCCAAGCTCGACCACGGCGACGGCATCACCGAGATGTACGAGAAAACCCGCGCCGAAGGCTTTGGCCATGAGGTGCAGCGCCGTGTGATGGTGGGGACCTATGTGCTGTCGGCTGGCTTCTACGACGCCTATTACAACCGCGCCCGCAAGGTCCGTACCCTGATCAAGAAGGACTTCGAAGACGTCTTCGCGCAAGGCATTGACAGCATCCTCACCCCGGCCACGCCTTCGGCGGCCTTTGGTCTGGGCGAGATGAAGGACGCCGATCCGGTTGCGATGTATCTCAACGACGTCTTTACCGTGACGGTGAACCTCGCCGGTCTGCCGGGTGTCGCGCTGCCGACCGGGCAAAGCGCCACCGGCTTGCCGCTGGGTCTGCAACTGATCGGGCGTCCTTGGGAAGAGGCCGAGTTGCTGTCCTCCGCCTATGCGCTGGAGCGGGCCGCTGGTTTTGTGGCCAAGCCGGAAAAATGGTGGTAAGCCCACGGGCGTTATTTAACAGGCAAGAGCGGGTCAGATGATCAAACGGACACTTCTAGCGATGACAGCGGGCGGTCTTTTGGCAGCCTGCCAACCTGCGATCCCCGATTCCGGGAGCATCAACAGCGGGCGCGGCGTCGGCTTTGGCGACGGCAGCTTTGAGGCTGAACAGCGGGCGCGTGACGCGGCACTTGCCAATGACAGCATCGACAGCGCCATCGCGGCCACGACACCCGCCCCGGCGGACGGCTCGCCCGAGGCCACAGCCGCCGAAACCGCCCGCGTTCTGGCCGCCACCCGTCCGGGCGGGGCAAGTGCCCTGAACCCCGGCGTGACCCCGGTGAACGCCAGCCCGTCGAACCCGCCCCCCGCGGCGGTCAATGCCGTGGGCATCTCGAACGAGAACAACTTTGATGCCGTATCCGGCCAACGCAGCATTCAAGATGACGCCGCCCGCGTCGCCGCCAATCGTGCGCAATATGAGGTGATCCAGCCCGAAGCGCTGCCCGAACGTACTGCCAGCGGCCCGAACATCGTCGCCTATGCGCTGCAAAGCAACCAACAGATCGGTCAGCAAATCTACAGCCGCATTGGCTTTAACAAGGCCCGCAAGTTTGAACGGGCCTGTTCGCAGTACAGCCATGCCGACCAAGCGCAGATCGCCTTCCTTGCTGCGGGCGGTCCTGAGAAGGACCGAGAAGGCATGGACCCTGATGGCGATGGCTTTGCCTGTGACTGGGATCCGACCCCCTTCCGCCGGGCTGCACAGGGCTGATAGATGCCCGCCGCGCCTGACGTGACGGTGCACCCTTCACCCAACTGCGGCCCGCGACGTAGCGGGCTACACCCCCGACTTATCGTTCTGCATTACACGGCCATGGCCAGCGCCCAAGCGGCGCTGGAACGGCTTTGCGACCCTTCTTCCGAAGTCTCTGCCCATTACCTGATTTCCGGGCGCGGCGATGTCACTCAACTGGTCGAGGAAGACCAGCGCGCGTGGCATGCAGGCCAAGGCGAGTGGGCGGGGCTCGACGATATTAATTCCCGCTCAATCGGCATAGAGTTGGACAATCGCGGCGATCACCCCTTTGCTGAGCCGCAAATGCAGGCGCTCGAAACTTTGCTGCCCGGCATCATGGCCCGACATGACATCCCCGCTGAGGGGGTGATCGGTCATTCCTGCATGGCTCCGGGCCGCAAGATCGACCCTGGCCCGCGATTCGATTGGGCGCGGCTCGCACGGCGCGGGCTGGCGCTGCCTGCGGGCGATGGCCCCGTTCCTGACAGCGTAACCGCCGAAACCTTCCGCGATGCCGCACGGGCCGCAGGCTTCACCGCGCCCTGCGACAATGACACGCTGCTGAGTACCGTACGTATGCGGTTCAGGCCATGGGGGAGCGGCCCTCTCACCCCCGCAGACCTCGCCGCCCTGCCCCGCGCCCATTGACGCGCCGCGCGGCGGGGTCTAGGGCGGTCAGGCGCGGAAGGCTGGATGGCCGCTGCGTCGACTCGTGTCGCATGACCGACGTCCGCTCCCGTCACACGCATGTGTGGCATCGGCGGCGTCGCTTTTGCGAGGCAAAGGCGACGTAGAGGAAAGTCCGGACTCCAAGAAGGAACGGTGCCGGGTAACGCCCGGGCGGGGCAACCCGACGGAAAGCGCCACAGAAATGAAACCGCCCCTACGGTCCGGCTTGCCGGAACAGCCGCAGGGGTAAGGGTGAAACGGTGGGGTAAGAGCCCACCGCGGGGCTGGCAACAGCTCTGGCATGGCAAGCCCCACCGGGAGCAATGCCAAATAGGGACCGCGCGCCGATGATCTTCGGGTCAAAGGCGGGGCTCTTCTGCCCCAGCAGGTCCGGGTTGGCAGCTGTAGCTGCATCGGCAACGGTGCAGTCAGAGGAATGGTCATCGCTTGCTTTAGGGCAGGTACAAAATCCGGCTTATAGGCCTTCCGCGCATATTCCTGCTCTTTCAGGTCCGAAAGACAGGTTTTTCGACGAAACCGGCGTCTTTCGACATCGGACGGGCAAATAGCGGTTGACTCGGGCGCGGGTCTGACTAGAACCCGAAATTCAGAATTCACGCAGGCCTGCGCGGCGCTGCAGCAGGAGAAGACACATGGCGAAGCCAACCACGATCAAGATCCGTCTGAACTCGTCCGCGGGCACAGGCCATTTCTACGTAACCAAAAAGAACGCACGCACCATGACCGAGAAGATGGTCATCAAGAAGTACGACCCCGTTGCGCGCAAGCACGTCGAATACAAGGAAGGCAAGATCAAGTAAGATCGCCTGACCTGATGGTTTGAAGGGCCACGTGCACTGCGCGTGGCCCTTTGCGTTGGAAAGGGCCTCCGGCGGCCGCTGATGCTGCATTGAGGAACCTCGCAATATCCACCCAGCTCGGAACCAAGGCCGAAGGCCGCCGGGCAGCGCCAGACCGTCCGTCACGCCGTAGGCGTGCCGACAATTTAACAGCGCGCCTCTGGTGCGATGGGCTGGCGCTTTGGCAAATGCTGGATGAGCCGGTGGAGGGCGCGCCACGGCAGCAGCCATAAATTGCCAAACTGCCAACGAAGGACCGCCATCCCCCGGTCCGGCGCTGCCCAGCTATCGGTCCCTCTTTTCCCGAAAGAAGCCGACAAGCAGCTCCTCTGCTTCTCGCGCTGCGATCCCATCGAAAATCTGCGGCACATGATGGCACTGCGGATGTGCAAACACCCGCGCCCCCTGCGCCACCCCGCCAGACTTTGGATCCGCCGCGCCGTAAAAAAGCCGCTCAACCCGCGCCGCCGCGATGGCGCCTGCGCACATCGCACAAGGCTCCAGCGTGACATAAAGCGTGTGACCAATCAGTCGCTCTGACCCCACCGCCGCACAGGCGGCGCGCAGGGCCAGCATTTCGGCATGGGCCGTGGGATCATGGCGCGCGCGGGTCTCATTGCCCGCCGCCGCCACGATTTTGCCCGTCGGAGAGACCACCACGGCCCCCACCGGCACCTCGCCGCGTGTGGCCGCTGCCCGCGCCTGATCCAGCGCCTGACCCATATATGAGCGAAACTCCATCCGCTCACATGGCCGCAAACGCCACCCTTTCGCAAGGGCGTGAAACAGGGTAAGCGCAGAGTATGGACGCAAAACCACCCCTCTCCGGCTCCGGCCCGACTGATGATTCTTCCGCTGCTGACGCCAGCACAGCGAAGGGCGCCCGCATCGCCAAAGTGCTGTCCCGCGCAGGCATCGCCTCGCGCCGTGAGGCCGAGCGCATGATCGAGGCAGGCCGCGTGCGTGTGAACGGTGAGCAGATCACCTCGCCCGCCCTGAACGTCACGCCCGAAGACAAGATCACCGTCGACAACACCCCCGTCGGCGCGCCCGAGCCGCCGCGCATCTGGCTGTATCATAAGCCCACCGGTTTGGTGACGACGAACTCTGATGAAAAGGGCCGCGAGACGATCTTTGACGCCCTGCCCGAGGACATGCCCCGCGTGATGACCGTGGGTCGGCTTGATCTCAATTCCGAAGGGCTCTTGCTGCTGACCAATGACGGCGGCGTGAAACGCAGGCTGGAACTGCCCAGCACCGGCTGGCTGCGCCGCTACCGCGCGCGGGTGAATGGCCGTCCGACCGACGAGATGCTTGAGCCGCTGCGCCGCGGCATCACCGTTGAGGGCGAAAACTTTCAGCCGATGGATGTGACGCTGGACCGCCAGCAAGGCGCCAACGCTTGGCTGACCATTGGCCTGCGCGAAGGCCGCAACCGCGAGATTCGCCGCGCGATGGAGGCCGTGGGCCTGACCGTTAACCGGCTGATCCGTATCTCTTACGGCCCGTTCCAACTGGGCGAGTTGAAAACTGGCGAAGTCGAAGAACTGCGTCGCAAGGTCGTGCGCGATCAACTTGGTCTTGAGTTGGAAGACCCGACCGGCACCGCCGTCAAGAAACCCAGTGCCGTGCGCCGCCCGCCGCGTCGTAAGCCCGGTGGTTTCGGCGGCGCGGGCCAGCCCGGCCTGCCTGTGGAGCCGGGCGAAGACGATACCCCGCCGCCCCGCCGTGGCGGTGGCAAAGCGAAGAACGCACCGCATGGCAAGGCCGCACTGGGCAAGCCCAGTGGCAAACCGGGCGCGCTTCCGACAGGCCGACCAAATGCAAAGCCGGGCGCGAGACCGGGTGCAAAGCCCAGCAGCCGGGGCCCCAAACCCCGTCGCTGATTGGCTTTGCCGCAAGCCAAGCCATTTGCGCTGTCGGAACGCTGCCATGAGGCGCGCGTTGACAAGAGAACGGCAGGCAAGACAAGCGTGAAACCGCTGTCAGAAAAGGGCAATATGGCGCGAATAGTGATGTTTTTGGTGGCCTTGGCTGCGCTCGTGGTTATCATCCTCGGCGCGGCCTCTCTCTTGGGGCGCGCGGCAGACAGTGCTGGCACGGCATTGCGCCCCATCTGGGGCAGCAAAAGGGGAAACATGATGGCGCCAACAACCTTTCAGAAAATCGCCTACGGCGCTTTGCTGGTTGTACTGCTTGGCCTGACCAGCGGTTTTCTCGGGGGGTTGTGATCTATGGCGCAACGTTTTGGGGGCCGATATAGCCCCGGCACGGACGTAAAGCTCGGCACCACCCCGCGCAAAACGCAGCGACTGCGGGTCGACCCTGCGGGCGGGCGTGTGAATCTCCTGTTCCTCCCCCCGGTCCTGCTGGCCGCGACCTCACTCACTGCTGGGGCGGGCACGCTGATCCTCGGGCTTGGCGGCGCGTTCCTTTTGGCCTCCGGCGTCTGGCTTTTGCGCGAAGGTTTGCTGGCCGAGGCGGAGTATAACGAGCGCAAGGTCGCCCGCCGCCCTGTCCTGCCGCGCAAAATCCTCGCCGCAGTGCTGGCTGGTCTGGGTGCGGGGCTTGCGGCATATACCAATGAACCCAGCCTTACCGCAGCCGTGCTCTATGGCATCGCGGCCATGGCGCTGCACCTCGCGGCATTTGGCGTTGATCCGTTGAAAAACAAAGGGATGAAGGGCATCGACACCTTCCAGCAAGACCGCGTTGCCCGCGTGGTAGATGAGGCCGAGAAACTGCTCTCGGGCATGAGCCAAGCCATCCTACGCGCCGGAGACCGCCGCGCCGAAGCGCGGCTGGCGGATTTCCAAGAGACCGCCCGCCAGCTGATCCGCACCGTCGAAGAAGACCCCCGCGACCTGACCGCCGCGCGCAAATACCTTGTCGTCTATTTGCGCGGCGCGCATGATGCAACGGTGAAGTTCGCCGATCTTTACGCCCGCAACCGCGATGACCAAGCCCGCGATGACTACCTCGCGCTGCTCGACGATCTGGATGAGAATTTTGCCGCCCGCACGGCGAAATCCCTGCTCGACGACCGCAGCGATCTGAATGTCGAAATCGACGTGCTGCGCGCGCGTCTCTCCCGTGAGGGGGTCCGGCTCGAACAGCCCGCCCCTGTAAATACTAAGGAAGATCAGTGATGACCGATGCCGTCCGTGAAAAAGCTGCCCAGTCGCAAGGTCTGGTCGAAGAAGTAAACGCAACCGTTCTGCCCGAACCTGCGGATGCCAATGCCATCGTCCCCTTGGCCAAGGCCGATCCTACGCAAAGCGCCGAAATTCAAAAGCGCATGGCCGAGATCGATGTGACTGACACCCAGTCCATCGTCGCCTTTGGTTCCGCTGCGCAGGCCGAGCTGCAAGAAATCAGCCAAGCCATGTTGGCCGATGTGCGCAACAAGGATGTCGGCCCCGCGGGGGACAGCCTGCGCACCATGGTCAGCGCGATTCGCGGCTTCTCGGTCTCGGAACTTGACGTGCGGCGCAAACAAAGCTGGTGGGAGAAACTGCTGGGCCGCGCCACCCCTTTCGCCAAATTCACCGCGCGTTTCGAAGAGGTGCAGGGCCAGATCGACCGGATCACCGACAACCTGCTGGCCCATGAGCATACGCTGCTGAAAGACATCAAATCCCTTGATCTGCTCTATGAGAAGACACTGCAGTTCTATGACGAACTGGCGCTCTATATCTCTGCCGGTGAGGCCAAGATCGTAGAGCTTGACCACAAGACCATCCCCGCCAAGCAGACCGCGCTGGATAAGGCGGGCGAGGACGACCAAGTCATGCGCGCCCAAGAGCTGCGCGACCTGCGCGCCGCGCGAGATGATCTGGAGCGTCGGGTGCATGATCTGAAACTGACGCGGCAGGTCACCATGCAATCCCTGCCTTCGATCCGTCTGGTGCAGGAGAACGACAAGAGCCTCGTGACCAAGATCAACTCGACCTTGGTGAACACCGTACCGCTGTGGGAAACCCAACTGGCGCAGGCCGTCACCATCCAACGCAGCAGCGAAGCCGCCCATGCGGTGCGCGAGGCAAACGATCTGACCAACGAATTGCTCACCTCCAACGCCAAGAATCTACGCGACAGCAATAAGGTGATCCGTCAGGAAATGGAGCGCGGCGTATTCGACATCGAAGCCGTGAAACAGGCCAATGAAGACCTCATCGGCACCATTGAGGAATCTTTGCAAATCGCCGATGAGGGCAAGGCGAAACGCGCTAATGCCGAGAAGGAGTTGCAAGAGATGGAAGGCCGTCTGCGCGACACCTTGGCGTCCGCCAAAGCCCGCGAAACGGGTTTGGGAGACACCACCAGCAACGCGGTTCCGAGCTAAGGCCAAGGTGAGGGAACAGGCAATGCAAGGACGTTTGCGCAGACATCTGCGCGCCGTGGGGGCGCTGGCGCTGAGCACGCTATTAGCGGCCTGCGCTGAGCCTGAGCCTGTCTTGCAAAAGGTTGCCAAACCGCAGGCCCGCCCTGCGGTGGCGCCCCCGCCCGCGCCGGTGGTGGCCCAGCCCACATCGCAAAAAAGCGCCATGCTGCGCAGCTATTTGCATCAGGTCGAAAAGGCGCAATTGGGCCAAGACCTGTTGCGCCAAGACGGCGGCGGGGAAGACACGCCTTTCACCAGCGAGATGCTGGCGCGAAACTTTGAGCAGATCGCGCTCTACAATGAATATGACGGGGATTTCTCGGGCCAGGGGGGTGCAAGCCCGCTGCGTCGTTGGGAATCGCCAGTGCGGATGCAGATCATCTTTGGCGACAGCGTGCCGCCCTCGCAGCGCCGCTCTGACACCGCCAAGATCAACGCCTTTGTCCGCCGCCTGGCGCGGGTCACCGGCCATTCGGTCTCGGTCAGTGACAGGCCGAATTTCATGGTCATCGTTGCGTCCGAAGACGACCGCGTCGATGCGCTGGCGCAAGCGGCAGAAAAGGTGGCGGGGGTCAGCAAATCTTCGCTGCGGGCCATGCGCAACATGCGCCGCGACACCTATTGCGCCGTGGCCGCCTATGCTGCTGGCGACAATCCTAATGTCTATACCGCCGCCGTGGCTGTGATCCGCTCGGAAAACCCCGAATTGCTCCGGCTGTCGTGCATCCACGAAGAACTGGCCCAGGGGCTGGGTCTGGCCAACGACAGCCCCGCCGCGCGGCCTTCGATCTTTAACGACGACGACGAATTTGCCCTGCTGACCCGACACGACGAGCTTCTGCTCAAGATGCTCTACGACACGCGTCTGCGCCCCGGCATGACGGCGGAGCAGGTTAACCCGATCACCCGGATCATCGCACGCGAGTTGACGGACGGGCCGGTGTAACGCACCCTTACGACGAAAGAATAAGGACCATCCCCATGGGCATTTTCGATTTCCTCTCTGGCCAGTTCATCGACGTCATTCACTGGACCGACGACACCCGCGACACGATGGTCTGGCGGTTTGAGCGTGAAGGCCATGAGATCAAATACGGCGCCAAGCTGACGGTGCGCGAAGGGCAAGCAGCGGTCTTTGTGCATGAGGGGCAGTTGGCGGATGTCTTCACCCCCGGTCTCTATATGCTTGAGACCAACAACATGCCGATCATGACGACGCTTCAACACTGGGATCACGGCTTCAAAAGCCCGTTTAAATCCGAAATCTACTTCGTCAACACAACTCGGTTTAACGATCTAAAATGGGGCACAAAAAATCCGATCATCGCCCGCGACCCTGAGTTTGGCCCCGTGCGCCTGCGGGCCTATGGCACCTATTCGGTGCGGGTAAGCGACCCGGCGAAATTCCTGACCGAGATCGTCGGCACCGATGGTGAATTCACCATGGACGAAATCTCTTACCAAATTCGTAACATCATCGTTCAAGCCTTCTCACGCACGCTGGCATCCTCTGGCATCCCGGTGCTCGACATGGCCGCCAACACGCGCGAGCTGGGGCAGTTGGTAGGCAAGGACATCGCCGCGCAGATCGCGGAATACGGTTTGGCGATGCCGGAGCTATACATCGAAAACATCTCGCTCCCGCCCGCGGTCGAAGCGGTGATGGACAAGCGCACTTCGATGGGCGTGGTCGGAAATCTAAACGAATACATGCAGTTCCAAGCCGCCGAAGCCCTTGGCCGAGATGGCGCCGGGGGTGCGGCGATGCAAACCGGTCTTGGCGCGGGGCTGGGGATGAGCATGGCGCAGGCCGCCACCGCGCAGGCCGGCCCCTGGGGCGCGCGCCCTGCCCCGACTGCCGCCGCCCCCGTGCCGCCGCCCCCACCGCCGGTCGAAAAAGTCTGGCACATCGCCAAGGATGGCGCGACCTCTGGCCCCTTCTCCAAGGCCGCTATGGGGCGCAAGGTGACTGACGGCGGCCTTACCCGCGATTCTCTGGTCTGGACGCCGGGCCAAGACGGCTGGCAGCGGGCCGAGGATGTGGCCGAACTGGCGCAACTTTTCACCGTGATGCCACCTCCCCCGCCGCCAGCCACGGGATGATCTGGTGGCGCGCCAAGTGAAACTTTTGCGCGCGCCTGCCCGTGGTTTTCCTATGATCACGCGCCTCAAATTTCCGCACCGCCGCAGCGCCCTCAAGGTGCTGCATTGGTCGATGGTGCCGCTGCTGATTTGGTTCATCCTTGTGACCCCCGCTGATGTACTGCCCTTTGGCCCCACGGCCTTTCGTATCCATTCGCTGCTGGGGCTGGTCTTTGTCACCGCCTGTCTGCTCTGGACTGCCGATTACCTGCGCCGGGGTCTTGCCAGCCGACCGGGGCCAAAGCTGCCGCCTTGGGCGCGGCATGTGCACCAGTGGATGCATAAGGCGTTGATTTGGGGGCTGTTTGGCGTGGCACTCACGGGCTTTGGCCTTGGTCTTACTGCACCGCGTCTCTTTATGGCGGGCGATCTGGTGCCGGTGGCCCCGCCGCTGAACCTGCCGCGTGCGCATGATCTGATTGGCAAAATCCACATCTATGAATTCTACCTTTTGGCCGCCATTGCGGGCGCCCATGCGCTGTTTCATCTTTGGCGCCACTTGCGCCTGCGCGACAACGCACTGCGGATCATGGCGCCGAAATGCCTGCACCGCTTTTTGTGAGGTTCAAGGTCTGGCCCATGCCCCCCAAGGCCGCTAGGCTCCGCCGCGATTGACCTTGCAAAGCATATCTCATGTCCGCCACCGATCTGCCCCCTGCCGCCCCGCTTGAAGAGCACCGTTTCCCCTGTGATACCTGCGGCTCTGACATGCGCTTTGACCCGGCGCAGTCCCTGCTGATCTGCGACCACTGCGGCAATGTTGAACCGATCGACGGCACAGGCCGCCACGCCCATGCCATCGCCGAGCAAGATTTTCGCGCAGGCTTGCAGGCCGCGCTGCCCGCCGTCGAGATGGAAGAGACCCGCGTCACCACCTGCCCCAACTGCGCGGCGGAGGTGGAGTTCGAGGCTGGCAAACACGCCACCGAATGCCCCTTCTGCGCCACGCCAATCGTGGTCGATACCGGCACCAACCGTCACATCAAACCCCGCGCCGTGCTGCCCTTCGCCCAATCCGAAGAAAGCGCCCGCAGCGCGATGAAAGACTGGCTGGGCAGCCTCTGGTTCGCGCCCAATGGCTTGCAGCAATATGCCCGCAAGGGGCGGAAAATGCAGGGGATTTACGTGCCCTACTGGACCTATGACGCGCAGACGGCCTCCAGCTATCGCGGCGAACGGGGCACGGTCTATTACGTCACGCAAACGGTCATGCGCGACGGCAAGCGCGTGCAGCAGCAGGTGCCGAAAGTGCGCTGGCGGGCGGCCTCGGGCCGGGTGGCGCGGTTCTTTGACGACGTGCTGGTGCTGGCCTCCCGGTCTCTGCCCAAGAAACACACCGATGCGCTGCACCCTTGGGACCTGTCCGCGCTGGAACCCTATGCGCCCGAATACCTCGCCGGTTTTCGGGCCGAGGCCTACGGCGTCACGCTGGAGGAAGGCTTCGTTCAGGCCAGCGCCCATATGGACCGGGTGATTGAACGCGACGTGAAGTTCGACATCGGCGGTGACCGTCAGCGCGTGCATGACATCAACACGCAGATCAGTGACGTGACCTTCAAACATATCCTACTACCGGTCTGGCTGGCCGCCTATAAGTACCGTGGCAAGACCTATCGCTTCGTGGTTAACGGGCATTCGGGCAAGGTGCAGGGCGAACGCCCCTATTCCGCAATCAAGATCGCCTTTGCCGTGGTGCTGGGGCTGATTGCCGCCGCCATCGTTGGCTATTTCATGGCACAGCAATGACCCAGAGTTACGACCAGTTTACCGACCTCTTGCAGACGCGCCATTCCTGCCGCGCCTTTCGGCCCGACCCGCTGCCGGAGGAAACCATCACCCAGATCGTTAGCGCCGCACGCCATGTGCCATCGTGGTGCAATGCCCAGCCATGGCAAGTGACCGTGACGCGGGGCGCTGGCACAGAAGCCTTCCGCGGCGCACTCCTCAAAGCCGCGAGCGAGGGCGCCCCGGTTGAACCCGATCTACCATGGCCCAAAGGCTACTCCGGCGCCTATGCCGAGCGGCGGCGCACCTGCGGGTTCCAGCTCTATGATGCGGTGGGCATCGCCAAGTCTGACCGCGAAGCGCGTAAGGCGCAGATGCTGCGCAACTACGCGCTCTTTGATGCGCCGCATGTGGCCATCGTGACCTCCCCTGCCGAGCTTGGCCCCTATGGCGCGATGGATTGCGGCGGCTTCGTCACGGCCTTCACCCTCGCCGCCACAGCGCTTGGCGTGGCCAGCATCCCGCAGGCTGCCATCGCCGCCTATGCGCCCTTGGTGCGTGAGGTGCTTGACCTGCCCGAAGATCGACTGGTGCTCTGCGCTATCTCCTTTGGCTATGCAGACAGCGACCACCCGGCCAACGCCTTCCGCACCGAACGGGCGACCCCCTCAGACATTATCGATTGGAAAGACTGACATGCGCGCATTGCTGCAACGGGTGACCGAGGCGTCGGTCACGGTCGAAGGTGAGATCATCGGAGAGATCGGACACGGCCTGCTGATCCTCGTTTGCGCCATGCCCGAGGACACGGAAGAAACGGCAGAGAAGCTGGCGCTGAAAATCTCGAAACTGCGGCTGTTCAAGGATGAGGGCGGTAAAATGAACCTGAGCCTCGCTAAGACCGGCGGCGCAGCCTTGGTCGTGAGCCAGTTCACCCTCGCCGCCGATACCTCACGCGGCAACCGACCCGGTTTTTCCGGCGCGGCAAAGCCCGACATGGCCGAAACGCTCTATGCGCATTTCGCCCGCAGCCTCACCGCCTTGGATATTCCAGTTCAGACGGGGCGTTTCGGCGCGGATATGTCCGTGGCGCTGGTCAATGACGGGCCGGTGACCCTTTGGCTCGACAGCGCGGCACCTTGATCGAAAGCGGGGAAAGCATGGGCCGGCAAGCTTGGGAGGAGGTAAGCTTGCCGGCCGGTATAACGGGTCCGGGAGGAGGACCGTTAAAATGCGGTGTCAGATCAACCCGGGGAGGAACGGGGTCCGACGCCTGACAATGCGGCGCTCAGAGCGCGACATTGATTCCTGAAGGGTGCAAGCCTGCGGGCTTACAGACCGTCGTATTCTTCGGTGACCAGCGCTTCGGCGTGCTGCGGGATCTGGTTGCGTTCGATGCCCGCGCGTTCCAGCTGCTCGTCGCTCATGCCGTTCAACACGGACTGCATACGCGAAATCTGCATCTGGGTGACGCCACGCGCCAGCATGTTGCCCACTTTGCCCGCAGCGGTGCCGAGCGCACCGAGGACCGGTGCCGTCGCATCCCGCAGGGAGAAACCGTGAGGGGCGGATAGGGTGTTGTTATACTTCATAGGTCTGTTCCTTCAAAAGTTCTTCCGACGCGAGACGTCGGATGTCACACCGCGCGATGCCGATATCCGACAGTTCGCGATCACTCAGTGCGTTAAGTTCTGTGAAAGTTCGGTTGTAAGCTGCGCGCCGGGCCTTCATCTGGGCCACACGACGGCGCAGGCCGTCATAGGTGTGGTGAAGCCCATCGAGCGCGGAGCTCAGGGTGGTGCCACGTGAGATTGCCATCGTCATAAGCGCAACTCCTTTCAGAATGCTGCAAGTGCATTATTAATGCTGCAATGCAGAAGTAGTACGCTCTGACCGTAGTTTGAACCCGCAGAATTTGCATAGGCGCTATGCCTGACGCGAAAGGCCGACCTCTAACTATAGGCAAAATAGCCCAAATTTTTTGCGCCGACACACAGGAATTGTGCATCGGCGCAACGCAGCGGGGCTGCAATCTGGATATTTAGGGGGGATGGGGGCAGTTTAGCCGCCCCGCCTTTGCGCAGCTTAGCTCGCAGGCTCCCACGGGCGTGTATAGACGCTGAGCACTTTGGACACGTCATCATGTGATGCGCCGTTCATCGTGACCTTGGCCACCAGCCCGCGCTTTTTGTCGTCGATCACGTCGGTCACCCGCGCGGCGCACCCGGCCTGCTCAAGGCTGCCGTTATAGACCCGCGTAATGGCATCCTTGCGCAGATCGGGTTTGAAAATCTTACCGACAGCGGTCTTGGGCAGTTCATCCATAATCTTGAGGTGTTTTGGCTGGGCCGCGCGTTCTGCCACTTTCTCACGGGCGAAAGCCAGCAACTCTTCCTCGGTCACATTGGCGCCGTCCACCAGTTCGACAAAGGCGCAGGGCACCTCGCCCGCATGGGCGTCGGGCTGACCGATGGCCCCGGCAAAGGCGACAGCCTCATGGCCCAAAAGCGCCTCCTCAATCTCAGCCGGGTCAATGTTGTGCCCGCCGCGAATGATCAGGTCTTTGGCGCGGCCCGTGATCCAGATGTAGCCATCAGCGTCGATCCGACCCAGATCGCCCGTGCGCAGGTATTTGCCGTGGTAGAAGAGGTCTTTGTTCTTCTCTTCTTCGACATAGGTATGGCCCGCGAAGACGCCGGGGTTCGACACGCAGATCTCGCCGATCTCATCGACATCCGCATCAATCGGCCCGTCCGCCGTGCCCTTGATGATCCGCACATCCGAATAGGGAAAGGCGATGCCGATTGAGCCCACCTTTTTGACACCATCCGTTGGGTTGCAGGACACAAGGCAGGTCGCCTCGGTCAAGCCGTAGCCTTCGACCAGCGTGACGCCGGTGGCCTTCTCAAAGCGGCGAAAGAGCTCCAGCGGCAGCGGGGCCGAGCCGGAGAAGGCCGTTTTCACGGTGCTGACATCCGCATCAATCGGGCGCTGCATTTTGGCCGAAATCGCGGTGGGCACGGTGATGATGAAGGTGATCTTCCATCGTTCAACGAGCTTCCAGAAGTTGTCGAACACCCCCTCGCCGCGATAGCCCTGCGGCGTGGGGAAGACCACATGCGCGCCAGAGGACACGGCGGCCATCAGGATCACATGGCAGGCAAAGACGTGGAACAGCGGCAACGGACACATGATATTGTCCTGCTCACTGAAGAGCAGACGATGACCCAGCCAACCGTTGTAGATCAGCCCGGAGTATTTGTGCTGCGCCACCTTCGGCATCCCGGTCGTACCACCGGTATGGAAATAGCAAGCGACGCGATCCTCTTGCACGTCCTCGAAGTTGAGCGATGTGTTTTGTTTGGCGATCTCGGCGTTAAAGTTGAGGTATTTCGCCTGATTGTTCACCATCCCCTTGGGCCGGACCAGCGGGACGATCCAGCTTTTCGGCGGGGTGAGATAGCGGACCAGATCGACTTCGAGCACCGTATGCACCTTGGGCGCAAGCTGCACCGCCTCGGCAGTCTTTTGCGCCACATCCGTTTTCGGGAAAGGCCGCAGAGTGACGACGACCGATGCGCCAACTTCGCGCAGGATGGCCCCGATTTGTTCGGCATCCAGCAGCGGGTTAATCGGGCTGACAATCCCGGCCACGGCACCGCCCAACAGGGTGATCGTCGTCTCGATACAGTTCGGCAGCACATAGGCCACCACGTCTTTTTCGCCCACGCCAAGGCTGCGGAACAGGTTCGCGGCCTGCGTCACACGGCCATGCAGCTCTTTCCACGACAGCGTTTCCGCCTTGTCCTTGGGACCTGAGAAAATCTGATAGCTGACGGCGTTGTGGTTGGGGAATTTCGCGGTCGTATTGCTCAGCATCCCGTAGAGCGTCTTGGCCACGTCGCGGTCTTCCCACGGCATTTCCGCCGCAATTGCATTGCGGTCCTCGATCCCGGCGAATGTCATGGTGTCTCCTCCCCTATGCCGGTGTTCCGGCTTATTCTCCTCGCGCCAGATTGCGGCGAAACGCGCCGTTTCGCAAGCAATCGGCAACAACAAACGCAACGTCACACGAGGGTGACGTAACGCCGGGGTTGCGCGGATCAAGAATGGTTCAGGCGGCGACGGCCCCATCGGTGAATTGCAGCCGCGCCAAACGTGCGTAGAGCCCGTCGCGCGCCACCAGTTCGTCATGGGTGCCGATGGCCGCGATGCGCCCGGCCTCCATGACCACGATGCGGTCGGCCTTTTTCACGGTGGCGAGACGATGTGCGACGATCAGCGTGGTGCGATCGGCACTCAGGCGGTCCACAGCAGCCTGCACCAGCCCTTCGCTTTCGGAATCCAGTGCAGAGGTCGCCTCGTCCAGCAGCAGAACCGGTGCGTCGCGGAGAATAGCACGGGCGATGGCGATACGCTGTTTCTGCCCGCCCGACAGCATTACGCCGCGCTCGCCCAAATAGCTGTCATAGCCTTCTGGCAGCGCGGTGATGAACTCATGTGCCGCTGCCGCGCGGGCGGCCTCCTCAACCTCCGCGTCACTGGCGTCCGGACGCCCAAAGCGGATATTCTCGGCAGCCGTGGCGGCAAAGATCACCGGGTCCTGCGGAACCAGCGCCACGGCGCGGCGGAATTGATCCCGCGCTACGTCGCGTAGGTCGACACCGTCCAGCGTGATCCGACCCGACTGTGGGTCATAAAACCGCAGGATCAGCTGGATGATCGTCGTCTTCCCCGCGCCCGAGGGGCCGACAAAGGCCACCGTCTCGCCGGGGCTGATTTCAAGGTCGATCCCATCGAGGGCCGCGACATCGGGCCGGGCGGGATAGGTGAATTGCACCTTCTCAAAGGCGATCTTACCCGCGACCGGTTGCGGCAGTCTGACCTGCGCCTCATGGGCCGGGTCTTTCACCGTGTCTTCGGTTTGCAGCAGGTCCACCAGCCGTTCTGTGGCGCCTGCGGCGCGCTGCAACTCGCCCCAAATCTCAGACAGGGCGGCGACCGCGCCCGCCACCATGACCGCATAGATCACGAATTGCACCAGTGCGCCTGCGCTCATCACATCAGCGCGCACATCGCGCGCGCCGATCCATAGCACGCCCACCACGCCCGCAAAGACCAGAAAAATCACGATCATCGTCATCGCGGCACGGGTTTTGATGCGGCGTTGCGCGGCGTCGAAAGACGCTTCGGTCATCTGCGCGAACTGGCCCCGGCTTGCCGCCTCATGGGTGAACGCCTGTACGGTTTGCACCGCGCCTAGCGTCTCCGAGGCATTGCCCGAGCTGGCAGCGATCCAGTCTTGGTTCTCACGGCTCAGCACGCGCAGGCGGCGGCCCAGCGTCAGGATGGGGATCACCACGGCAGGCACAATCAGCAGAACCAGTCCGGTAAGCTTGGCCGAGGTCAGCAACATCAGCCCCAACCCGCCTACAAAAATCAGCAGATTACGCAGCGCGATGGAGACCGAAGACCCGATCACAGACAGGATCAGCGTGGTGTCGGTCGTGATCCGGCTCAGCACTTCGCCGGTCAGGATACGCTCATAGAAAGAGGGGCTCATGCCCACTACCCGGTCAAACACCGCACGACGGATGTCGGCCACGACCCGCTCGCCCAACCGGGTGACCAGCGCATAGCGCAGCCCGGTCCCCACGGCGAGCAGAGCCGCAATCAGCAAGGCGGCGACGAAATACTGGTCGAGCAACTCGCTTTCGCCCGTCCCGAAATTATCGATCACCCGGCGCACGGCCAGGGGGAGTGCCAGCGAGATCATAGCGGTCAACACCAACGCCGCTCCGGCCGCAGCCATCAGCCAGCGATAGGGCACCATGAACGGCATCAGCGCCGCCAAAGCCCCGATCCGCCGCGACTTTTCACGTTCATCTTTGGCGGTCGGTGCTGGGGTTGGAGTGCGGGCCATGGGCTTTCCTTTGTCTTTCCACATCGGTCATGGCGCGGGGGCTGGGCGGGGTCAAGCGTGTCCGCCGCGATGGGGACAATCTGCCGCCCCCGCCATGGGCCAGCGGACGGACGCACTCAGCGCTGCTGCCGTCATAAAAATCGCATCGGGGGGGGGGGAGAAGTGGAGCGGGCGGCGGGAATCGAACCCGCATCATCAGCTTGGAAGGCTGAGGTCTTACCATTACACAACGCCCGCGCTACGGTTTCCTCCTATTTTATCGCTTAGGGACCGTCAAGTGGAGCGATGCATCTTGCGCGGGATCAATTGCATGAGCCTGCTTTCGCCCGCCCTCCGTTATCAAGGTGGTCGCGAAGCCAAAGGGGCACTAGCTTTACCTCACAGACTGCAATGAGGCATGGGAATGGACGGCAGACCGGCTCACGACCAGAAGCGCGAAGTGGTGATGACCCACGGTGTTCTTAGCGAGAACCCCGAGGACCTGTTTCACGGCACCGGCTTGCGGGTCGCGCGCGCAGTTTTGCACGAAGCGGTGCTGCGTCTGTGGAGCGATGATGCCTTTGGCATGGCCGGAAACGTGGCCTTTCGCGCGCTGCTGGCAATTTTCCCGTTCCTGATCTTCACCAGTTCGCTCACCGCCTTCGTCGGCGACCGGTCGATGGCCGATGACCTGATCCATTTCCTGATCGCCATCGTCCCCCCTGCCCTGATCGAGCCGATCGTGTCGGAGGTGGAAAAGGTCATGACCGTGCCGCGCGGTGATTTGCTGAGCGTGGGTATCCTGCTCACCGTCTGGTTTGCCGTGGGCGGGGTTGATGGGGTGCGCGTGGGCCTGAACCGGGCCTATGGGCTGCGCGAAACACGTTCAGTTTTCACGATCTATGCGGTGCAAGTGGTGATGGTGCTGCTGGCAAGCCTGATCCTTGTGATCGTCGGATACCTGCTGGTGCTGGCCCCGCGCGCGGGGTCTTGGTTGCATATGCTGATGCCGGGGTTTGATCCGGGGTCGGTGACCGTCGGCCTTGTGCGCTTCCCGGTCTCGGCGACGATCCTGCTGGTGGCGCTATTTGCCGCCCATGTGATCCTGCCTGCCCGTCGCACCAAGTTTAACAACATCTGGCCCGGCGTGGTGGCAACCGCCGTCGCTTGGACCCTGCTTGCTGTGCTCTTTTCGTCCTACCTGCGCAGCTTTGCCACCTATTCCAGCTATTACGCGGGCATGGCCGGAATCATTGCGGCGCTGTATTTCATGTATCTCGCGGCACTGGTGCTGATCTTTGGCGGGGAGCTGAACCGCGCCCTGCGCATCCGCAGATTGGCCCGCGCGATGAGCGATCAGCCCTGATCACCTTCACAAGGCGTGCCCGCTGCGCCCCAGACCGTCACATCATGCACCAGCGCATCGAGCGATCCTTCGGGCACCGAGCGCCCCGCACCGGGGGCGAAACCCCAGTTCACAAAGGCCGAGCTTTGCAGGTGGTCGACCAGAGAGGCGATGTCATGGCCGTCATTGGTCTCAGGGTCGCGCAACTGGGTGCAGACCTCTGCCGAAGATTTACCGAACCACGCCAATTCCACCGGCGGCAGCCGCCAGGCATCGTCGATATGCGGTGGGGCATGGGGCACGGTGTTCGCAGCGGCAGAGGTGACGTGGCAGGCATTGCAGGGAATGCTTTCGGCCCCGATCCGGCTTTCGCCTGCGCGCACGTTCATGCCGTGCACCGCCTCAGGACCATAGCCCAATGCCTGCCACATCGGCTGGCCCTCTTCGCCTACATGGCAGTTGGTGCAGCGTGGGTGCGAGGTGACAGTAAAGATCCGATCCCAAGCCGCCAGCCCCTCGACGCGGTTGGGATCGTCCTGCGCGATCGCAGGGGTGGCCAGCATCAGCGCGGCACAGATGGAGAGGTATTTCATGCGAAATCCACGGATTTGGAGAGGGGGAGTTCACGGATCCGTTGGCCTGTGGCAGCAAAGATCGCATTGGCCAGCGCCGGGGCGGCGGGCGGCACGCCCGGCTCGCCGATGCCGCGCAGCTTGCCGCCGTTCTCCAACCCGCGCACCTCGATCTTCGGCGTCTGGTACAGCCGCAGCCCCTCATAAAGGTGATAATTGTCCTGCTGCGGCACCCCGTCGCGATAGGTAAGCTCGCAGTTCATCGCATGGCCCAAACCCCAGATCACCGCCCCGGAGAGCTGCGCCTCAAAGTTCACCGGATCCATCACGCGGCCCACTTCGGCGGCGACGAAAACCCGGTCAATCTTGAGGCCCGCGTCGGTCTGGCTGACCTCGACCACCTCGGCCACCGGCACGCCAAAGGACAGGCAAAACGCCAGCCCCCGACCCCGCCCCGGCCCGAGGTCAACGCCCCAATCCGACATCTCGCCCACGGCCTCCAACACCCCGCGCGAGGGCGCATGGGTGCAAAGACGCAGCCGTTCCTCCAACGGATCGACGCCTGCGGCATGGCACATCTCATCCATGAAGCTTTCATGCAGGAATCCGTTGCCCGAGGCCCCGACAGAGCGCCACGAACTCACAGGCACCATCGCGGGCACCCGGTGGCCGGTCACGCGGTAGTCGGGGATCGCGAAAGGCTGATCCCACGCGCCCGCAACAATGGCGATGTCGGGGCCGAAAACCGGCTGGTTGAGCCGCGCCATTTGCGATTCCGCCGTTGAGGGCGCAGCGATGGCCAGATCATAGGCCGCAATCTGCCCGTCTGTGACTTTGCCACGTGCCCGAGCCATGGCCAGCGGGCGGGGGAAGTCATGGGTGAAATCCTCTTCACGCGACCAGACCATCTTGATTGGTGTGCCCGGCATCTGCTGCGCCACTTCGACGGCACGCAGGGTATAGTCATCCTCAAGCCGCCGTCCGAAACTGCCGCCTGACATCAGCACATGGATATGCACGTTCTCGGCGTCGATCCCGGTCAGCGCGGCCACATTGGCCTGCATGAAACGCGGGATTTGCGTGCCGGTCCAGATATCGACGCGGCCCTTCTCGAGCTTCACCACCACGCTCATCGGCTCGAGCGGGACGTGGGCAAGATAGGGAATGCGATATTCGGCCTCCAAAACCTCACCATCAGAAAGCGCCGCTTTTACATCGCCGTCATCGCGAAACCGACTGTCTTGTCGGTCGTCGGTGAAGGATGCGGCAACAGTCTCGAACTGCTCTGCCGTATCGCCAATATAGGGCGACGGCCCCCAGTCACAGTCGACTGCCTGCACGGCTTGAAAAGCGCGCCACGTATTGTCCGCCACCACGGCCACCCCGCCGGTGATCGGCAGCACGGCCTGCACGCCACGCATCTTTTCGGCACGGCCTGCGTCGAACCCCATGATCTCCCCACCCTGCGCCGGATTGGTGCGGGTGGTGGCGTAGAGCATCCCTTCCATCGCCATGTCGATGCCATAGGTCTGGGTGCCGGTGGATTTGGACAGAATATCGGTACGCATCTGCGTCTTGCCCAGATGCCGCCATTCGCTGGGATCGCGCAGTGTCACCTCGGTCACTGGATCAATGTCTGCCGCGGCGGCGGCAAGGTCTTGATAGGTCAGTCGCATGCCATCAGGCAGCACCACGGCGCCCGCTTCGGTCTTGAGCTGATCACGATCCAGCCCGGTCTGCGCCACGACGGCGGCCAGCAGCGTTTCACGTGCCACAGCCCCGGCCATGCGCAGGCGGTCATACATATCCGGCACGGTAGAGCTGCCGCCGGTGAGTTGCAGGCCCAGAATTTTCCCCGCCACATCCGACGCCCCGCGCCCGGTGCGCGCCAGCAGTGTTTCGGAGGTCGCGGCAATCGGCATCGCCTCAACCCCGACCACGCCATTGTAATAGACCGGCGAAGGGGGGCCGGGCGTGATCTGAACTGTGTCGAGATCGACATCCAATTCTTCAGCGATCATATGGGCTTGGATAGAGTATGCTCCCTGCCCTACATCAGCGCGCGGGGTGATTAGGGTGACACCGCTGGCATCGATCTTAACATAGGGCGTGATCGCCGCCGCGCCGGGGGGCAGCCCCTCTAGCAGCGGATTCTTCAGGTCACGTCTATAGAGGTAGGTGCCAAAGGCGACGCCCCCGACGATGGCCGCAGAGCCGATGATGAAACTGCGGCGGGTGATGGTGCGCAAACGCGACATGTTCAGGCCCCCCGCAGTCGGGCGGCGGCGCTGTGGACGGCGGCGCGGATGCGCGGGTAGGTGCCACAACGACAGAGGTTCCCGCTCATCGCCGCGTCGATCTGATCGTCGGTCGGATCGGGATTGAGATCAAGAAAAGAGGCCACTTGCATGATTTGCCCCGATTGGCAGTAGCCGCATTGTGCCACTTGATGCTCGACCCATGCTGCCTGCACCACATGGAGCGCCTCGGGCGTGCCTAAGCCTTCGATGGTGGTGACGTTTCCGTTCACATCCGCCGCCCGCAGTTGGCACGACCGCACGGCCAGCCCGTCAACATGTACGGTACAAGCGCCGCATTGCGCGATGCCGCAGCCGTATTTAGGACCGGTGATGCCCAACTCATCGCGCAGGACCCACAGAAGCGGCATATCGTCTTCCACATCCACTTCGTGGACCGTGCCGTTTATCGTCAATTCCATCGGTGATCCTTCCGCCCTGTTGCGTCTAATGTAAACGGCGGCGCATATGTCGCAAGGCCACGCGAGGCGGGTCGCGTAGCGTCATCTCGTCAAAGTCTGGCGCGGGGATGCTGCCAGTCCGGTTATTCGAGGTCTTGGGCCGTGAGCGCACGGTGAATTTCGCGGCGCACCAATTTGCGCACGTTGCGGGTGATCCGCTCGCCCAAGGCACCTTGCAACTCAGCGCGAACGATCTCTGTCACTAAATCGCGCAGCGCCTCTTCGTCGAGGAACTGGTCATCGCCGGCCATACCATCGTCTTGCGCAGGGGCGGCATAGCCGAATTCCGGCGCGGTCGCAGCCGGGTCGGCCACGCGGGGGCCGCTGTCGGCAAAGCGCCGCACCTGCTCTTCGAGTTGAGGTGTTGACGGCTGCGGACGGCGCGGGCGTGGTGCAGGCTCCTCTGCCTCTACCGTGGCGGTATCGGCGATCGGGGCCTCCGCAATCTCCGGAGTCTCCGGGGTTTCAAACTCGACATCGTCTTTCCATTCCATCGCCGGAGGTTCGGTGCCGGAATAGTCGTTGTCACCGGGGCTGTCCGGGTCCCAATCGTCAGAAATCTTGCCAATCGCCGTTTCCAGCGCGGCCAGCTTGTCGCTGCGGGTGCCACCGGTGGCCTTAACCACCGTCTCAGCCACGGTTTCGGCCTCTGCTGCCGCTTCCTGCGGGGGGCTGCTGTAGTCTTCGGCATGGAGGTCGCTGGGATCGTCATGCAGCATGTCGTAGTCCAAGGGCGACACTTTAGCAGGCTCAGCAGCGGTGGGCTGCGGGCGGTCTTTGCCATCCGAAGTGGCCACGCGCAGCGCCGGGGTCAGCACCAAACGATCGCTGGATGCACCCGGCGCTTTCGCGGCAGGCGCTGTGGAGGGGCGACGGGCAGAGACAAAGGGACGCTCTGCTTTGTGAGAGCTGTTGTCACCTTCTGCTTGCATGGCTTGGGTCAGGGGCAAAGGACGCGGTGCGGCCTCTAGCGTTTTGCCGGCTGCCTCCTGCCCGCTCAAGGAACGCATCGGGCTGGCAGAGGCAGAACGAAGCGACAGATGCGGCGTAAAATCATCTGGCGATACGGTTTCCGAAGACCCTCCGCGCGCGCTCTTGAACTCGCCCTCTTCGCCCGCCTGCGCCGCGCGCGGCGGCGCGGCAGCTTCGGGGGCGGTTTCCTTTACGGGGCCAGATGCTTGCAGGGGACGCTTATCTTCAGACACCAATCGGCGAATCGACGACAGGACGTCTTCCACCTCCGCATTTGTGACGGGTTCGGACATATTTCTCTACCACTCTTTCCTCGCGGACAGCTTAACCGCGTGGGGGGATTCTCACAATGGGGCGGTGCAAAATGTCAAAGCGCCGTGCAAAGCGTCAGTCTTTTTGCAGCGCGCGCAGCACTCGATCAAGCGCTTGGCCCTCTTTTGAGTATTTAGCGGGGCCGTCCTTAACAAGGTTGTAATAGGCCCCCGCATCGTAGATCTGCACCGGCAACTTGAGGTCCAATGCTGTCAACTGACCTGTCGCCGCCAGCACCGAATAGGCCGCCACATAAAGGTTTGCGCGGGCCGACACGCGGGTCGACTCCGCATCCAGCAAGGATTGTTCGGCGTCCAACACATCCAAGGTTGTACGTGCGCCGAGAGTGGCTTCTTCGCGGACCCCCCGGAAGGCGATCCGCGCGGCGCGGATTTGCCGGTCAGAGGCTTCCAACTGCGCCCGGGCCGAGGCCAGCGCGGCATAGGCATTGCCTACTTCCTGCTCCACATTCCGGCGCACCACATGCAGATTCGCACGCTGCGCATCTCGCTGAGCCATCGAACGGCGCACAGCCGAGGAAAGCGCCCCGCCTTGATAAATGGTCTGTCCGACCTCCACCCCAACGCTGCCGCTGCGGGTATAGGCGTCGCTGTTGAAGGTCTCATTCAAGCCGTATTGGCCGTTCAGCGTAATACGCGGCGCCATCGCGGCCTCATTGGCCTCCACCCCCAGATCGGCGGCGGCCACCTGATGCTGCGCTGAGATGATTGACGGATGCTGGCGCACGGCCAAAGCCTTGGCCGCGGCGAGGTTGCCACCAACATTTGGCAGGCTCGGTGGCTGGCTGAGATTGCCGGGTGTGCGGCCCACGGCGTTGCGATATTCTTCGACCGCACGGAGCAGAGCCCCCTCCGCCCCGGCGAGACCGCTGCGGGCATTCGCAAGCTGCGCTTCGGCCAGAGCCACATCGGTACGGGTCACTTCGCCTACGTCAAAGCGATCCCGCGCGGCGCGCAGTTCTTGGGTCAACAGACGCAGGTTGTTGTTGCGCAGCTCCACCGTTTCTGAGGCTTCGATCACCCCCATATAGGCCGCAACAGCGCGCAACAGCACCTGCTGCTCAAGGTTCACAAGCGTTTGGCGGGTGGCCAGCACGGTCTCTTTCGCGGCCTCAATCCGATAGGCGCTGGCACCGAAGTCATAGATCAACAGCTCGCCGATGAGATTGATCGATGCCCTAAGGCCTTCCGTCGATTGAGCCGCCAGTAGGGAGGAGGTGCGCGTGGTACCAAAGCTCTGCGTGAGCCCCGCCGCCCATCGCAGCACGGGTTTCAGCGTCGATTTCGCTGCGGCTACATCTTCGTCAGCGGCGCGCAAAAGCGCTCGGTTCTGTTCAAGCAGGCCGGAGTATTCATAGGCGCCGACCAGCGCATCGGCCAAAGTCTCGGCCGAGGCCACGCGCGGAAAGGCAGCCCCGCCTGCCAAAGCAAGGCTCACCGGCACCGCGATGGCAAAACGTTTGAGGGATTTTGTGAAACTATTCGCGCTCATGGCTCAATGCCCCTGAATGGCTTTTATAGACCTTTTTGACCGGCCCAAAGGCCCGACCGGGACGGGTGCCCCTACCCTGAAAGCGGAGTGGCGCCCGATATCGGCCGGTGCGCCATGCTTCCACTTACAGCTGAAATTCTGCCTGACGTTCAAAGCCACGCAGCACCGGCGCACCGGCGTTGAACTCGGGCCGCCAAGACACCTGGCCGCCCCGTTTATAGCCCAGACGCACCTCGCCCAGACCCCGATCCATAAAGAGACAGGCAATGCGCCCACCCTCTTTCACCTGTTCCAACAAGGCTTCGGGCACTTCGCCCACGGCACCTTGGATAATGACCACATCATAGGGCCCATGCTGCGGCGCGCCTTCAGTCAGCGGGGCGACATGGACGATCACGTTATCCGCCCCAGCCTGCGCCAGCGCTTCCTGCGCTTCGGCGGCCATGGCCTCATCCTCTTCGACGGCAACGACGGCTTCGGCCATATGCGCGATCACGGCGCTGGAATAGCCCATGGCGCAGCCGATATCGAGCACCAGTTCGTCATTGGTGATGTCGAGATGATCAAGCATCTTAGCCAGAGTGCGTGGATCAAGCAGCACACGATCCTGCCCGAGATCGAGGTTCTCGCCCAGATAAGCAGCCTCGCGCTGCGCCGCCGGCACGAAGTCTTCGCGCTGCACGGTCAACATCGCATCGATGATCGGGAACTTGGTCACATCCGAAGGACGAACCTGCGTATCTACCATGGTTATGCGGCGGGCGGCGAAATCACTCATCAGCTAAACTCATTCGTTCAGGGTGTTTGGAGAATGGTGTGCCACATCGCCGGGCCAGCGGCAACGCCCTGACCGCATTTTCGCACGCATATGGGTCTTGCGGCGCTCTTCGTGATCCGGTAGCAGTGCGCCAACCACCGGACGGCGAGTTGGCGGAGTGGTTACGCAGCGGATTGCAAATCCGTGTACACCGGTTCGATTCCGGTACTCGCCTCCATTTATCCCATCTAAATATATTTGTTCACTATAGGTAACGTCGCTGCTGACATCTGTCATGCTTCGCCATTCGACCTCTTTCACCGTTGGTATTGCTAAGCACTAGGACTATTACCCTTATTTCTCACCCCGCGCCGCCGCCGCCAAGACCTCGCGCAGTTCATCCTCGTTTCGGTACCCGATCAAGATACCCGCCTGTGCCTCCCCAATCGTGGCATCTTTCCCCGCGATCTGCGCGTCCGATATGGTCGTCCGCTGCGAAGTTCTGCGCGCCCAGTCGAAAAACAGACGCTCCATGCGGGCGATTACTGGTGCATGGGCCGGGTCGGCACCCAGATCGGTCAACTCATCGGGGTCAGCTTTTAGGTCAAAGAGCATCGGGCGAAATCCTTCGGCAAAGATGTATTTCCACCGCCCGTCAAAGAGCATCGTCAGCTTGGCGTCTTTCACCTCGACCCCGAGCCGCTTGCGCACATCGCGCTGCGCATAGTCGTATTCCGATACCGCAAAGTCGCGCAGCTTGTCAGCTTTCCCGTGGAGCACAGGTATCAAAGACCGCCCCTCGATGATATGGGGCACCGAGGCGCCGCCGAAATAGTCGAGGATGGTGGGCACCACATCAATCGCTTCAACCAGCGCAGAGGATGTCACCCCGCGTGTGGCGTCGGCCTCGAGGCTGGGGTCGACAACGATTAGCGGGATGCGGGCCGAGGGATCGTGAAAAAGCTCCTTTTCACCCATCCAATGATCGCCGAGGTAGTCTCCATGGTCCGAGGTGAAAACGATCATCGTTTCATCCGCAATCCCCTGTGCCTCGACAAAAGTCATTAGGCGGCCGATCTGGTCATCCAGCTGCTTGATCAGCCCCATATAGGCCGTCAATACGCGGGTCCGGGCGGTGTCATCGCTGAAGGCCCGCGACACGCGCTCTTCCATGAAAGCACCGTAAACGGGATGTGGATCACGCTTTTCTTCGGCGCTTCGTACCGGGTTCAAATGGCTCTCGGGTCCGTAGATATCGTGATAGGGCGCGGGCACGATATAGGGCCAGTGCGGCTTGATATAGCTCAGGTGAAGGCACCACGATTTATCCCCGGCCTCGCGAATAAAATCCATCGCGCGCCCTGTAATATACGGCGTCTCGCTTTCCTCATCTGCGGCGCGGGCCGGTTTGTCGGCATGATCCAGAAACCAACCGCTTAAGATATTGCCGTCTGCGTCTTCGGCACTGTTGGAGACCGTGTGCCAAGGGTTCTTGTCCGCCCAACCGCGCTCTTTCATATGGGCATCATAGGCCGCGTTGCGGGCATATGGCCCCCCATCAGGATGCAGCCCGTCGTCCCGCTCATAGGGTTCGAAACCACATTCCGAAATCAGCACGCCAATCTCACTGTCAAGTGACAGGCCAAGGCGACGCAGCCCTTCGATATCAGCTGTCATATGGGTTTTGCCGCAGAGTGCCGTGCGCACGCCCAAAGGACGAAGATGATCCCCCAGCGTCATCTCCCCCACCTTCAGCGGGATGCCATTCCACGTAGATCCATGCGAGCTGACGTAGCGCCCCGTGTAGAAGGACATGCGCGAGGGGCCGCAAATTGGCGATTGCACATAGGCGCGGTCAAACAGAACCCCGCGTGCGGCCAGCGCGTCTATATTGGGCGTATGCAGATGCGGGTGCCCCGTACACGAGAGGTAATCCCAGCGAAGCTGGTCGCACATGATGAAAAGAACATTTTTGGGCATAGGTCCATCTTACCTGCAGTGACTGTCCGACAGGATCATCCACGGACCGGTTCGTTTTGCAAAGGCTTCCCTTGGTGACAGCCTACGCCCAAGTAGCAGCACCGATTATTGCTGATGTTGCTGGCGCACATAGTCCATTACCGCGCCGCGCACCGACATATCGCCCCGTTCGCGCGCCGCATGGATGACCTCACGCACATCATCAAGATTGCAGCGCCGCAGCAGGCTTTTGACCGGTCCGATAGAGGCCGGGCGCATTGACAGCGTCTTCAGCCCGATGGCCGCAAAACAAAGCGCCTCGACAGGACGGCCCGCGTCCTCTCCGCAGAAGGACAGCGCCGTGTCGGTCTCGGCACAGCGTTCAACGATGCCTTCTAGGAAAGTCAGGAACGAGACATTCAGCGTATCATAGCGCCGCCGCACCCGCTCATTCTCGCGGTCAGCGGCAAAGAAGAATTGCTTTAGATCGTTGCCCCCGATCGAGAGGAACTCAACCTCTTCAAAGAATTTCTTCGGTGCGAAGGCGAGGCTGGGGGTCTCAAGCATGGCGCCGATTTCAAGTTTCTCCGGCAAAACATGGCCTAAGATACGCTCGCGCTCCATCGCCTTGTCGACCTCAGCACGGGCGGCGCGGAACTCTTCAAATTGGGCGACGAAGGGGAACATCACCGCAAGGGGCCGCCCTGCCGCGGCGCGGATCAGAGCCTGCAGCTGCATCCGCATGACGCCCGGTTTGTCCAAGCCCACACGGATCGCGCGCCAACCCAAGGCCGGGTTTGGCTCGTCATTGGGTTTCATGTAGGGCAGCACCTTGTCCGACCCGATGTCGAGCGTGCGAAACACCACCCGGCGGCCATGTGCGGCATCCAACACGCGGGCATAGAGCGCGGCCAGCTCGGTCCGGCGCGGCATCTGGTTACGCACCAGAAACTGCAATTCCGTGCGGAACAGCCCCACCCCTTCGGCCCCCGACCCTTCGAGCGAGGGCAGATCGGCCATCAGCCCGGCGTTCATCTGCAGACTGATGATCCGTCCGCATTTCGTTTCAGCCGGTTTGTCGCGGATCGAGGCATAGCGTTCCTGCGCGGCGGCCTGCATCGCGATTTTGTCGCGAAAGGCGGTGGCCACGGTATCGTCGGGGCGCAGATGGACCACGCCCTGTTCCCCATCCACCATGATATGATCGCCATTCAGCGCGTCGTTGGTGATGCGGCTTGCATGGACAATCAGCGGGATCGCCAGCGCACGCGCTACAATAACCGCGTGCGACCCGACGGAGCCGCCTTCCAATACGATGCCGCGCAGCGTCCGCCCGTAATCCAGCAGCTCCGCCGGGCCGATGTTGCGCGCCACAAGGATCGGATCGACGGGCATCTCTGCGCCCGTGTCACTGCCCTGCCCCGTCAAATGCCGCAGCAAGCGGTTCGACAAATCATCCAGATCCGACAGTCGCTCCCGCAGATAAGCGTCATTGACCTGCCCCAGCCGGGCGCGGGCCATGGATTGCTCCTTCTCGACCGCAGCTTCGGCGCTCAGCCCGCTTTGAATATCCTCCACCATGCGCCGCATCCAGCCTTTGGAATTGGCGAACATGCGATAGGCTTCGAGCACCTGTTGCTGCTCTTTGTCGGCGGTAAGGTTTAACAATTGGTCAACGCTGACACGCAACTGATCAACCGCTTCGGTCAGGCGCTCAGTCTCGCGTTCGGGATCGTCAGCGATAGGGTTGGAAACCACGACACGCGGCTCATGCAGCCAGACATGGCCCTCGGCCACACCCTCCTGCCCCACGGTGCCGCGCAGCAGCACCGGCTGGCTGTGCCGGGCCGACATCGCCGCGCCTTCGCCCACAAAAGCGCCAAGCTCGGCCATTTCGGCCAGCACCATGGCCACGACCTCAAGTGCATAGACCTCATCCGCCGAAAATTCCCGCGCGACTTTGGACTGCACGACCAGCACGCCCAGTGTCTCACCCAACCGCTGGATCGGCACGCCAAGGAACGAGGAATAAATCTCCTCCCCCGTCTCTGGCATAAAGCGGAAACCGGCGGCTTGCGGGGCATCGGGCGTGTTGATGACCGTGCGCCGTTTGGCGACCCGACCCACCAGACCTTCGCCCAGTTTCATCCGCGTTTCATGTACCGCCGCCTCGTTCAGACCTTCGGTCGCACAAAGCTCAAGCGTGTCTTCATCACGGAACAGATAGATCGAGCAAACTTCGCAGCCCATAGAGTTGGCGATCAACTGGGTGATCTTATCCAGCCGCGCTTGGCCCGCCACATCACTGGCCATCGCATCGCGCAGCCGCCCCAGCAGCTTGCGGCTTTCTGTTTCAACCCGTTCGGCCATATGATCTGGTCCCTGTCCCTCTGGAGCAGGGTTTAGCGCACTCGCGCAAGGATAGAAATGCTATTCGCGACATACCCTGCATCCTCTGCCAGCATATCGGCGGGATGCTGCAGTTTTACGCAAGGCGCAACCTCGCGTAAAACCCATTTGATCGCAGAGGCTTAAGCGGCTTTATCCAGCTCGAAAGCATCATGAAGCGCCTGCACGGCCAGCTCCATATACTTGCGGTCAATCAACACGCTGATCTTGATTTCAGAGGTGGTGATCACCTTGATGTTGATCCCCTCATCCGAGAGCACCTTGAACATCTTGGCGGCCACGCCGGTGTGGCTGCGCATGCCGATGCCGACCACGGACACTTTGGCCACACCCTTGTCGGCGATCAACTCTTGGTAGTTGATGATGCCGTCTTCATGGGCTTTCTCCATCGCCTTTTCGGCGCGGATCACCTGATCGACGGGGCAAGACCACGTCATATCGGTGCGACCTTCTTCGGCGATGTTCTGGACGATCATGTCGACGTTCACGCCACCCTCGCTGAGCGCGGTAAAGATCGTCGCCGCGATTCCGGGGCGGTCTGCCACGGACACCAAGGTCATCTTTGCCTCATCACGGGAAAACGCGACCCCGGCCACCACATTGCTTTCCATGATTTCCTCCTCATCGCAGACGAGCGTCCCGGCATCGTCAGATTGTTCTTCGAAACTGCTCAACACCCGCAGTTTAACCTTGTAGCGCATCGCCAGCTCGACCGAACGGGTCTGCAAAACCTTTGCCCCGAGAGAGGCCAGTTCCAGCATCTCTTCAAAGGAGATCTTGTCAAGTTTGCGTGCTTTGGATTCCACCCGTGGGTCGGTCGTGTAAACGCCATCCACATCGGTATAGATATCGCAACGTTCCGCATCAAAGGCGGCAGCAAAGGCGACAGCCGTCGTGTCCGATCCGCCCCGGCCGAGCGTGGTGATCCGGCCCTGCGGGCTGATGCCTTGGAAACCTGCGACCACGGCCACCTTCATGCCTTCGCCGAACTTGGCGTTGATGTTGTCTGTGGGGATCTCTTCGATTCGCGCGGCGGAATGGGCATCGGTGGTACGCACCGGCACCTGCCAGCCTTGCCAGGAGCGCGCGGGCACATCCATTTCCTGCAAGGTCAGCGCCATCAACCCGGCGGTAACATTCTCCCCGCTCGACACGATGGCATCATATTCGCGCGCATCATAGAGCGGTGAGGTCTCATTGACGAAGCCCACCAGCTTATTCGTCTCGCCCGACATGGCCGAGACGATGACAATCACGTCATAGCCTTTGGCAACCTCGACACCGACGCGCTTTGCCGCGCGGCGGATACGGTCCAAAGTGGCGACCGAAGTCCCACCGAATTTCATAACCAGAACAGGCATATTGTCCCCCGCGCAACAGTCCAGCGCGGTCTAAGCCCACGGCACGGCAAGGGCAAGCCTATTTAACATGAGGTTATGCTGCGTGGCCTAGAACGGATGCGGACGTCCATCCCATGTCTCAAACGCGCCGGTCTGAGCAAGGTCCAGCGCGGCAATCCGTTGCGCAAGGCCTTGCGCAGACTCCGCGACGCTGATCTCGCCCTGATCGCCGCCCATATCCGTGCGCACCCAGCCGGGATGGTAGATGCCCACGGCGATGCCTTCGGGCTTGAGGTCGACCGCCAGATTGCGCCCCAGATTGATCGCCGCCGCCTTGGAGGCACGGTAGATATAGCTGCCGCCCGGTGCCCGCGTTGAAGACCCCATCTGCGAAGCAATGATCGCGATTTTCGCGCCCGAAGCAGCCCGTAAGTTGGGCAGCAGCGCTTGCACCGTCAGGAACACGCCGGTCACATTGGTCGCGAAACTCTGTGCCCAGAGATCGGCACCAAAGCCGGTTTCCAGATCATCGCCCTTATCAAGGTAGACGCCAGCATTGCAGATCAGCAGATCCAGCGGACGATCTTTCAACTGGGTGGCAAAGGTGGCGTGGCTTGCCGGGTCAGTCACATCCAGTGCGGCCTCCGCCCCCGCCCCGCGCGCGGTGCCGATCACCTCTTCGCCTGCATCTTTATACAGTGCAGCCAGCGCCGCGCCGATGCCCCGGCTTGCGCCGGTGATAACGATGGTCATGGGCGATCCTTTACAAAGAATGGGCCTTTACAAGAATGAGATTTCAGGAAAGCTGGCGTTTGGGTTTGAACGGCAGCGGCATTAGGGGCACGCCTTCCTCTACCAAGGCCCGCGCCTGATCCAGCCGCGCTTCGCCATAGATCGCACGCTCAGGAATGCGCCCCGCGTGCATGTCGCGCGCTTCGCGAACAAAGTTCTTGCCGACGTAATCCGATGTGGATTCCACCTTTTTGCGCAGCGCGGTCAGGGCTTTTTCAACATCGCTCGGAGGATTGGACAAGACGGGTACGGATTTTTCAGCCGCCTTGGGGGCCTCAGCCACGCTATCGCTCGACGTCACGCGCGGGGCCATCAGCGATTTGCTCACCTCGCCCGATCCGCAGACGGCGCAGCTTAGATGACCGGCACGGGCGAGGCTGTCAAAGGCTGCCGCCGATTGGAACCAACTGTCGAAACCATGCCCGGCCTCACATTTTAACGCATAACGGATCATTCGCCCGGTCCTTAAACTCTGTACTTTAAATGGGCTGCGGCGGGGGAGAGGTCAAGATGGGCAGGATTGGCCTGCAAGTCACATCTTTGCGCAGTTAACCCGCCAACCCACCACTGCGCGGGTCGAAATCGCGGATCAGCCGCGCCAGATCGGGGGCATCCACCAGCCGCGCGGCCTTCCGGCGCGAGCACCACATCCGCTTGCGCTGTCCCTTTTCCGGGAACTGTTTGGCCAAGGCTTTGACCTTTACCGGGTAGAGCATCGCCAGACAGGGCACTGCCCCGTCCTCACCCGTTTTGGCATAGCTATAGACGCCCAGACATTGCCCGCGCACTTGTCCAACAACGCCGCCCTCCTCCCATGCCTCGACCAAGGCCGAGGCCGCGGGGGTCTTCCCTTCCATCGGCCAGCCCTTGGGGATGATCCAGCGTTTGCTGCCGCGCGAGGTGATCAGCAAAACCTGCAACTTGCCACGTTTGCGCCGCCAGCAAAGTGCGGCAAACTGAATGCGCAGATCGTCCTTCTGTCCGCCATTCAAGGATATCGGTGCCTGTGTCGTCATCCGCTGCAGCCGCGCCCTTTGGCTGGTTGTTTTCGCTTTCACCCTAGCGTGGCGATCCCTGTCTGACCATATGCACTTGCCCCCCTTCAATGCATCAAAGATACTACCAAAATGATAAGATTTTGCGCCCTTCTGACCTTGCTATGCAGCCTCGCCCTGCCCCTTCGGGCCGAGGCACCGGTGACGGTCTTTGCCGCCGCCAGCCTGCGCGGCGCGCTGGAGGAGATCGCAGCGGCGTTTCCCACGCCCTTGGTCTTGGCCTATGGCGGGTCGGGCACGATGGCACGACAGGTCGCAGCCGGTGCGCCTGCAGATGTCGTTCTGCTGGCGAATAGCGACTGGATGGATTGGTTGGCGGATCAGGGGATCGCCGCCGCCGATGAGGCGCAGATCATCGCCCGCAACCACTTGGTTCTGATTGCCCCCTTCGGCACCGCCCCCCTGTCCCAACCTGCCGACCTGCCTGCCCGGCTTGGCCCCACGGGTCGGCTGGCCATGGGCCAGCGCGACGCGGTGCCCGCAGGCAGCTATGCCCGCGATTGGCTGACGCATGAGGGGATGTGGGAGGGTTTGCAAAGCCGATTGGCCGAGACGGACAATGTCCGCGCCGCACTGGTCTTGGTCGCGCGCGGCGATACGCCCTTTGGTGTGGTCTATGCCAGCGACGCCCATGCCGAGGTTGACGTGCAGATCGTCTATGAGGTCCCCGCCGACACCCATGCCCCCATCACCTATCCTGCCGCCGCCCTGACGCCCGCCGGCGCGGCTTTGGTCTCGTTTCTGACCACGAAACAGGCGCAGGCGATCCTCGAAGACCATGGTTTCGTCCGGGCCAATCATGGATCTTGACGCCGCCGCTTGGGCCGCGCTGTTGCTCTCGCTGCGGGTGGCAAGCGTGGCGATGCTCTGTTCGCTGCCACTGGCGCTTTGGGTCGCGTGGATTCTTGCCCGCAAGGAGTTTCGCGGCAAGGGTCTGCTGAGTGCGCTGGTCCATCTGCCACTGGTGCTGCCTCCAGTGGTGACGGGCTATCTGCTGCTGCTCAGCTTTGGCCGCAACGCCCCTTTGGGTCGGCTGTTAGAAAGCCTCGGCATCGGCCTTGCCTTTCATTGGACGGGCGCGGTGTTGGCCGCGCTGATCATGGGCTTCCCGCTGATGGTCCGCGCCATGCGGTTGGCGATCGAAGCGGTCGACCCCCGGATCGAGGACGCCGCCGCCACCCTCGGCGCGCCGCGCGTCAGCGTCTTCTGCCGCGTGACCCTGCCGCTGATCTTTCCCGGTATCCTCGCCGGAGCGGTGATGGGCTTTGCCAAGGCGATGGGCGAATTCGGTGCCACGATCACCTTTGTCGCCAATATCCCCGGCCAGACCCAAACCCTGCCCAGTGCGATCTGGACCGCCTTGCAGGTGCCGGGCGGCGAAAACCGCGCGCTGGCTATGGCGGCACTGGCTGGGCTGGTGGCGCTGGCCGCCGTGCTACTTTCAGAAGCCTTGGCGCGACGGGTCGCCAAACGGATTTCAGGGGCGGGGTGATGCTGGAGGTTACGCTGCGCCATGGGTTCGATGGCTTCGATCTGGATCTGTCTTTCACCACCCAAGGCGGGATTACCGCGCTCTTTGGCCGCTCCGGCGCGGGCAAGACGACGGTGATCAACGCACTTGCCGGATTGCTGCGCCCCGATGTCGGGCGCGTGGTGCTGGACGGTGAGGTGCTTTTGGATACACAGCGCGGCATCTGGGTGCCGCCGCATCGCCGCAGGCTGGGCTATGTCTTTCAAGACGCGCGGCTTTTCCCGCATCTGGACGTGCGCAGTAACCTGACCTTCGGCGCGCGCTACGCCCCGCGGGGCAGCAGGGGAGCTGGTCTTGATGATGTGGTCGCTCTTTTGGGGCTGGGCCCGCTTTTGGACCGCGCCCCGGCCACGCTGTCGGGCGGAGAGAAACAGCGCGTCGCACTAGGCCGGGCATTGCTCTGCCACCCTCGCCTGCTGCTGATGGACGAACCTCTGGCAAGCCTTGATGGTCCGCGCAAGCAGGAAATCCTGCCCTACCTCGAACGTCTGCGCGATGGAGCCTTGGGCTTGCCGATCCTCTATGTCAGCCACGCGGTGGACGAAATTGCGCGCCTTGCCGACCGTTTGGTGCTGCTGCAAAACGGACGGCTGAGAGCGCAGGGCGCGTTGTTTGACGTCATGGCCGACCCTGCTGCGGTACCTCTGCTGGGTGTGCGCGAAGCCGGCGCAGTGCTGGAAGCTGACGTCCTCGTCCATGCAGAGGATGGGCTCTCGACCCTTGCTGTGCGGGCGGGGCAGCTGGAATTGCCGGGGGTGCAGGCCCCCATAGGCGCGCGGGTGCGCCTGCGGGTTCTGGCGCAGGATGTGATCCTGTCCCGGCAACGGCCAGAGGGGCTGTCTTCGGTCAATATCCTGCCCGTGCGGGTTGATGCCGTGCATCCCGGCGACGGACCGGGCGCTGCCATCGCGCTGGATGCAGGCGGCGACCGTCTGCTCGCCCGCGTCACCGCCCGCGCGGTGCGCGATCTCGACCTGCGCGCGGGGATGGACTGCTATGCCATCATCAAGGCCACCACCGTGGCCCCCGGCAGTATCGGGCGCTGATCAAATTTTGGGCGGCGTTCGACCCATTTTCTGACGCAGCCGGGCGACCAGTTCTTCTTGCGGAATATCCGCCTCTATCGCCAATTTGCGCATGCCAAAATGCACATGGGCCATATCTTGGTAATAGCTGGTATAGGCATAGTTTGTCGCAGCCCCAGCTACTGCGCCCAATACCGGCACAGCTTGGGCCGCAAGCTTTTGGCCCAACACAACGGCAAGGCGCGGCGCCACACGAGCGATCACCGCGTTCATTGCACGCCCCGTAAGCGCCATCCGGACTGTCAGAAATCCCAGATCAGCCGTGTTATCATCGGCCAGCGGCCCTGCAGCGGTGAAGACATGCACGCAGTCGAACTGCACATTCTCAGCCGCCGGATCGAAACCATGTTCTGCGGCCACACCCTGAATAACCCGCAAAAGCAGCGTCGTGGTCACGGGCAGCTCGGCCAGCGCGGTGGGCAAGCCCCCGGCCCCGCCAGCGGCCCCCATGGCGGTCGAGACCGCTTGGTTCAGCCAGCCTTGCTGGTCCTTTACATAGCTGCGGCTAGAATGCGCGGCCTGCATCGCGTGGTTCAGCGCCTTCATCGTGGCGCTTTCGAGGTTGCGGCGCACGGCCCCCGGCAAACGGTCGATCAACCCATCCGCGCTGCCTCCGATCAGGTTCAGCACATGGATGCCCACGCCCCCGGCCTGCTTATAGCGGCGGGCGATCTCGTCCAGTCGTGCATCGACGTCGATGGTGCTGGGCAGGTTACTTTCGATCTGCATGGGCGTCCCTCTTTGAGCTTAGGCACAATGTGGGTCGGGAGCGGGGTAAAATCAATCGTACCAGCGGCGAACCTTACCGGTCACCCCTGCCCAAGCGTTCTCGGCCAAGGCGCGGCCCAGGACGCGGGCCGGGTTCGTCGGCGGGGGCATCTCGACATCTTGCAGCAGGGTAAAGCCAAAGCGGTTGTAGTAAGGGGCATCGCCCACCAGCATCACCCGCTCCCACCCCAGCGGGGCCGCCTGCGCCAGTGAGGTCTCAATCAAGGCTGCGCCCAGTCCTTCGCCCTGCCGTGTGGGGTGGACGGCAACGGGGCCCAGCAACAGCGCCGGCGTCGCGTCAATGCGCACCGGCCAATAGCGGATCGCGCCTGCCAGAATCCCACCGCTATCGCGCGCCACATGGCTCAGCCCCGCCATGGGCGGCACACCGTCGCGCAGCCGGTAAGACGACAGCGCCTCACGCCCCGGCGCGAAACAGGTGTCATAAAGCGCCTCAACCTCCCAATGGTCGGCGGGCCCCTCCGGGGTCATCTTGTAGAGCGTCTGATGCAAGGCCGGAGGCTTTCAGGAGCAATTGCGGGTGGCGCTGGACGTAGCATGAGGCTAGCCATAGGTGCAAACCATCAAGGAGTGTTCATGTTTTATCGTCCCGAAGACGGCCATGGTCTGCCGCATAACCCGTTTAACGCCATCGTCACGCCGCGCCCCATCGGCTGGATCTCCAGCCGCGATGGGCAGGGCCGCGACAACCTCGCGCCCTATTCGTTCTTTAACGCCGTGGCTTATGTGCCGCCGCAGGTGATGTTCGCCTCTACCAGCGCCAAGGATGATGTGGACGGCACCAAGGATTCGGTCGCCAATATCCGCGAGACCGGTGTCTTTTGTGTAAACATCGTTGAATACGCCGCGCGGGATGCAATGAACGTGACATCGGCGCAGTTGCCGCATGGAACCGATGAGTTTGAGCGCGCCGGGATCACCAAGGCGGAATGTGATCAAATCGCCTGTGCGCGGGTGGCCGATGCCCCGGCGAATCTGGAATGCAAGGTGACGCAGATCGTGCAACTGCCCGGTGAGGCGAACTTCGTCGTGTTTGGCGAGGTAATTGGCGTGCATCTGCGTGATGATTGCGTGGTGGACGGACGTTTTGACGTGACGCAGTACCAGCCGCTGTCGCGCATGGGCTATCGTGATTACACGGTTGTGCGGGAGCTGTTTGAGTTGAAGCGTCCGGATGATTGACGAGGGCCATCGCCTGCCCGCGGGTGGGCGAACTAACAGTGGTTGAAACCACTTTATGGCTCAGCCAAGATGCGCGTTTTCAATGTCGCGCCCGGCCTCACCCAATCGCCTACCCGGTCGCACCGAAGGTGCGCCAGTAATATTTAGGCACGCCTTTGGCGTGACGCGCGGGCAGGCGATGGCCCGGCGCCTGCGGCTTGATTCCGGGCTGAGGTGATCCAAACAGCCCGGCCCTTTCCACAAGCGCCAGGCATTTCTTTAGTGTCCGCCCAGAACCCCGGTGCGCACATCGTAGTCCACGGCCAATTCGTAATCGGGGTCATCGTCACTATCGACAATGAGATGCCCGGCCTTGTTCAGCAGACGGTGGCAATCGCGGCTGAGGTGGCGCAGCTGCAAGCGCTTGCCCGCGGCTTCGTATTTCGCGGCCATCGCCTCGATCGCCTGTAGGGCGGATTGATCCACCACGCGGCTGTCAGCAAAATCGACGATCACCACTTCGGGATCGTTTTCCACGTCAAACAGTTCGGCGAACCCATCTGCGGATCCGAAGAATAGCGGCCCGTGGATTTCATAAACCTTGGCCCCTTCCTCACGGATAGACTGGCGTGTGCTTGCATGGATACGGCGCGCGTTGTTCCACGCATAGGCCAGCGCCGAGACGATCACGCCGACGACCACCGCCACGGCAAGGTCTTCCATCACAGTAACCACGGTCACCAAGATGATGACAAAGGCGTCCATCAACGGCACCTTGCGCAGGATGGTGAGCGAGTTCCATGCGAAGGTCCCGATCACCACCATGAACATCACACCCACCAGCGCCGCCAGCGGGATCAGTTCGATCACCGAGGAGCCGACGAGGATGAAGAGCAGCAAAAACACCGCCGCGGCGATGCCCGCCACACGAGTGCGCCCGCCGGATTTGACGTTGATCATCGACTGGCCGATCATCGCACAGCCGCCCATACCGCCGAAGAACCCCGTGACGGTATTGGCCAAGCCTTGGGCGATACATTCTTGGCTCGCTCCGCCGCGCTTGCCCGTCAGATCGCCAACAAGGTTCAGCGTCAGCAGGGATTCGATCAGGCCAATGGCCGCAAGGATCACCGCATAGGGCAAGATAATCTCAAAGGTTTCCCACGTCAGCGGCACCATAGGAATATGCCACTCAGGCAGCCCCCCTTGGATCGAGGCCAGATCGCCCACGCGTGGCACATCAAGGCCAAAGCCGATCACCAGCGCGGCAATGATCCCGATACCTGCCAAAGGCGCCGGGATAATGCGGGTGATACGCGGCGTGACCCAAATGATTGCCATGGTTGCGGCCACCAATCCTAACATCATTACAAGCGGTTGGCCTGATAGCCACTCACCGCCGCCCATGCCGTGACCCGTATCGACCATCGTGCCGGGCACTTTAAACTGGCTCATCTGCGCCAGAAAAATCACGATGGCGAGGCCGTTAACGAAACCCAGCATGACCGGATGCGGGACCAGTCGGATGAACTTGCCCCATTGCATGACGCCCGCGAAGATCTGCAACAGCCCCATCAGCACCACTGTAGCAAAGAGGTACTCCACCCCGTGCTGTGCCACCAAGGCCACCATGACCACCGCCAAAGCGCCAGTCGCCCCCGAGATCATACCGGGCCGCCCGCCGATCAGCGCGGTGATGAGACCGACGAGGAATGCCGCATAAAGCCCGACCAAAGGATGCACCCCGGCAACGAAGGCAAAAGCCACCGCCTCGGGCACCAAAGCCAGAGCGACCGTCAGCCCCGACAGCAGTTCGATCCGCAGCCGCCCAACGGAGAAACCCTCATCCGGCATCCAGCGCAGATCGGTCACATCAAGGTTCTTGGCAAAATTGTGCAGCGTGGCGCGCATGGGGGCGTCCTTTGACTTTCGGAAAACGGATATAGCGCCCTGACCGCGACTGCGGGGCGCTTTGGGCTGCACCTAGAGGAAATTCACCGTGAAGAAAAGCGCTCTGGCCCATTCAGGCGGGGATTGCTGCAATGCAGAAACACTTTTCTGCAGGCGATGCCGTGCCTCTACCTGATTAAATTCCTGACAGAGACGTGTCTGGCATTTTAGTGAAAGCACTTGATCCTCGTTGCATTCTATGAGGTTCTTTGAGCTTCACTGGTAACCACTCAAAGCACAGGCTCCCCCATGACAGACACGAAAATCGCCGTAATCGGCGGCTCCGGTATCTATGACATTGACGGGTTGCAGGATGCCGATTGGGTTACCGTCGAGACACCGTGGGGCGCGCCTTCAGATCAGGTGCTGACCGGGACGCTGGATGGTGTCGCCATGGTCTTTCTTCCACGTCATGGCCGAGGGCATGTACATACGCCGACCTCTGTCCCCTACCGCGCCAATATCGATGCGTTGAAACGGTTGGGCTGTACCGATGTGATCAGCGTCTCTGCCTGCGGATCGTTTCGCGAGGAGATGGCGCCGGGGGATTTCGTGATCGTTGACCAGTTCATCGATCGGACCATGGCGCGAGAGAAGAGCTTTTTTGGACCGGGCTGTGTGGCGCATGTCTCTGTGGCACATCCGACCTGCCCGCGCTTAAGCGACGCCTGCCAATCGGCGGCGCGGGATTCAGGCATCAACGTTCACCGTGGCGGCACCTATCTAGCGATGGAGGGACCACAGTTCTCGACACTGGCCGAGTCCAAAATGTACCGCGAAAGCTGGGGCGCGGATGTGATCGGGATGACCAATATGCCCGAAGCGAAATTGGCCCGTGAGGCGGAGCTTTGTTATGCTTCGGTCGCCATGATCACAGACTACGACAGTTGGCACCCGGACCACGGCGAAGTCGATGTGACGCAGATCATCGCCACCTTGATGGGCAACGCTGACAAGGGCCGTAGCATGGTATCGCGTCTGCCGGCGCTGTTGGGGTCCGAGCGCGCCCCCTGCCCGCACGGCTGTGACCGCGCCTTGGAGTTTGCGATCCTGACCCAGCCGGATGCGCGGGATCCGGAAATGCTGGCAAAGTTGGATGCGGTGGCGGGGCGGATGCTTTGAACGCGGGCGCTGGTGCGCGTGGCTGGGTGCGGACGGTATTTAGGAAAGGATGAAGGGAAAGGGGGCGGTGGTCCCCTTTTCTGCTGGGCGAGGATTGGGGTTTGCGACAGGGGTGCGGCGCGCTATGACGGGTCGGGTTGAAACACGCGGAAGGGCGGCATGAAACAGGTTCAAGACTATATTCGCACGATTGTAGATTTTCCCCATGAGGGGATCATGTTTCGTGACGTGACAACGCTTTTTGCCGATCCGCGCGGGTTTCGCATGGCGATCGACCAGATGCTGCATCCCTATGCGGGGATCGACATTGATAAGGTGGTGGGGCTTGAGGCCCGGGGCTTTATTCTCGGCGGGGCGATTGCGCATCAGTTGAGCGTAGGTTTTGTACCGATCCGCAAAAAGGGCAAACTGCCGGGCACGGTGATCAGTCAGGAATATAAGCTTGAATATGGCGAGGCCATTGTCGAGTTGCATGACGATGCGATCAAGCCGGGGGAGAAGGTTCTGGTTGTTGACGATCTGCTGGCCACGGGCGGTACGGCTGAGGCCGGAATTAAGTTGATCGAACGGTTGGGCGGTGAGATTGTATCTTGCGCGTTTATCATTGATTTGCCGGAACTAGGCGGGCGCAAGCGGTTGGAAGCGCTTGGCAAAGAGGTCCATGCGCTTTGTGCTTTCGACGGGCTTTAAGCCCTTAGGACGGCACCGGGGTTCATGATACCCTTGGGATCGAGGGCCGCTTTGATGGCGCGCATCGCAGTGAGTTTGGCGGGGTCGCCGTAGCGTTCGAGGTCATCGACCTTGATGCGGCCCACGCCATGTTCCGCGCTGAACGAGCCGCCGAGGTCGTGGACGAGGTCGTGCACCAGACGTTTCACGCCTTCGCGTTGATCTTCGTAATCAGCGCGGGTTTTGCCCTTTGCGGGGAAGACGTTGTAATGCAGGTTGCCGTCCCCGACATGGCCGAAACAGTTGATCCGAAAATCGCCAAGAGCCAAGAGCGCATCGGTGGCGCGGGTGATGAATTCGGGGATCGCGCCGAGGGGCACCGAGATGTCGTGGCTGGAGACCGAGCCGATCAGGCGGTTGGCCTCGGGGATGGTTTCACGGATGGTCCAGAAGTCTTTGGCCTGTTGGGCGTTCTGGGCGATGAGGCCGTCTGAGACGAGGCCCGCTTCCAGCGCGGCGGCGAATAGCCTTTCGAGCGCAGCGTCGGTGTCAATCTCTCCGGGTGTGCCAATCTCGATCAACACGCACCAATCGGGGGCTTCGGCGAAAGGCTGGCGGACATGGGGAAGGGTTTCGTTAAGAAAATCGAAACCTTGGTGGTGCATCAATTCAAAGGCGCTGATCATTTCGCCCAAGTGATCGCGCGCGAGGGAAAGGAGCGATAGCCCCGCCGCTGGGCTTTCGACCACCAGAAGCGCGGTGCCACTGCGTCCCGGTCGGGCGTAGAGTTTGAGGGCGGCGGCGGTGATCACGCCCAGCGTGCCTTCGGCGCCGATCAGCAGGTTGCGCAGATCGTAGCCAGTGTTGTTTTTGCGCAGGCGGGTGAGGCCGTGCCAAATCTGGCCGTCGGGCAGGACGGCTTCAAGGCCGAGGCAGAGGTCGCGGGCATTGCCGTAGCGCAGCACGCCGGTGCCGCCGGCGTTGGTCGAGAGCGTGCCGCCGATGCGTGCTGTGCCTTCGGCGGCAAGCGACAGGGGGAAGAGACGGTTTGCGCCATCGGCGGCTTGTTGAACCTCGGCGAGGATCACACCGGCTTCGGCGACCAGCACGTTTTCTTCGGGCAGCACGGCGCGGATGCGGTTCATGCGTTCGAGTGACAGGATCAGCGGAGCGGGGCCATCGCTGCTGATCTGACCACCGACGAGGCCGGTGCCGCCGCCATAGGGCACGACCGGGACGCGGGCGGCATGGGCGACGCGGATCAGGGTAGCGACTTCGTCCGTATTGCGTGGCAGGGCCAGCACGCCGCCCTGCCCGGCATAGCGGCCACGTGGCTCTTCGAGGTAGCGCTGCTCGGGCTTGCGCAGCATGTCGTCGGGGAGTTGCGCGCGCAGGGTATCGGTGAAGGCGGTGTCAGCGGGGTTCAGTGTCATGGCTCTTTGATCCTGTGTGCGGCGGGGGGATACAAGGGCAAAGCGTTTGATCTGCCACTTAGGGTGCTTGGTCTGCTCCGCCGGCGAAGCTTCCGCAGTCGAGGGGCGTCGCGTGTAGTGGGCACAAGTCTAACCGACATCCGTGCGGCCACGCCGATCTTTGCGTAATGAGGCATAGAGGACATGGGTGCGCCAGCGGCCGTCGATTTGCAGATAGCTCTGGGCCACCCCCTCATATTTGAAGCCGGCCTTCTCAAGCAACCCGCGGGAGGCTTGGTTTTCAGGCAGACAGGCGGCTTCGATGCGCGAGAGATCAAGCCGGGTGAAGGCCTGATGCACCGTCGCCTCTATCGCCTCGCGCATGTAGCCTTGGCGGGCGAAGGGTTCGCCTGTCCAATAGCCAAGCGTGCCGGATTGCGCGGGGCCGCGGCGGATGTTGTCGAGGGTAATCGCGCCGACGAGGTTTTGGTCGCTGCGGCGGATCAGGAACAGCGGCATGGCATTGCCCGAGGACACCGATCGCTGCGCCCAGTAGACGCGGTTGGTGAAGGCCTTGCGGGTGAGGTGATCTTCGGCCCAGGTCGGCTCCCAGGGGCGCAGGTAATCGTTGCTGGCGCGACGCAGCGCGGACCAAGCGCGGAAATCGGCGTGGATCGGCGGACGCAGGGTCAGCCGTTCGGTCTCAATCCGCAGTTTGCGTCGGCCCAGCATCAGGCAGCGCGACGGGCGTGGAGTTCGGCCAATGTGGGGGCCGCGTCAACAGGGCCGTAGAGGGCCAGCGCTGCCGGGGCCTGAGTGGCCATACGCTCGGCGAAATCGCGCACGTCGCCGGTGGTCACTGCGTCGATCTGCGCCACGGTTTCTTCGAGCGGCGGGACGCGGTCCCAGATCTGGATCAGACGGGCCAGACGTTCGGCGCGGTTGGAGGGGCTTTCCAGCCCCATAAGCAGTCCGGCCTTCATCTGCGCGCGGGCGCGGGCGACTTCGGCGGGGGACATGTCGGAAGCGGCGCGTTTCATCTCGTCAATGGTGATGTTTGCCAGTTCGGGCAGTTGTTCGGCACTGGTCCCGGCATAGATTGTGGTCATGCCGGTGTCGGCATAGGCGCCGGCTTGGGCGAAAATCGTGTAGCAGAGGCCGCGGTTTTCGCGGATCTCTTGAAACAGGCGCGAGGACATGCCGCCGCCCAAGGCAGAGGCGTAGATCTGCGCGATATAGATATCGTCGGAGCGGTAGCCGGGGCTTTCAAAGCCAAGGGCGAAATGCGCCTGCTCAAGCTGTTTGACCTGCCGGAACTCACCGCCGCCGAAGCGGGCGCTGTCGACTTCGTAGAGCTTCTTGGACGGCATGTCGCCAAAGAGGGTTTCGGCGAGTTTGACGATTTTGTCGTGGTCCACCGCCCCGGCGGCTGAGAGGATCATCTGTTCAGGCCCGTAGTGATCTGCGATGAAAAGTTTCAGATCGTCGCGGGAGAAGGCCGAGACGCGTTCGGATGGGCCGAGGATGGTGCGGCCGATGGGCTGATCGGGGTAGGCCTGCTCTTGCAGCCAATCGAAAATCACATCGTCGGGCGTGTCGAGCGCTTGGCCGATCTCTTGCAGGATCACGCCGCGTTCGACCTCGACTTCGGAAGGGTCCAGCACCGGGTTGCGCAGGATGTCGGCGATCACGTCGAGGCCGAGCGCCACGTCGTTTTCCAGCACGCGGGCGTAATAGGCGGTGACTTCGCGCGAGGTATAGGCGTTGATATAGCCGCCCACGTCTTCGATGGCTTCGGCGATTTGCAGCGAGGAACGGGTCGCGGTGCCTTTGAAAGCCATATGCTCAAGGAAATGCGCGATGCCGTTTTGTTGGGGCGTTTCGTGCCGTGCGCCTGCGTTCACCCAGACGCCGATGGCGGAGGAGGCGAGCCCCTCCATATGTTCGGTGACGATGCGAAAGCCGTTGGGCAATGTAGTCTGTTGGAGGCTCACGCGGGGAGGTTTCCTTTGATATGCGCTTTCAGCGCGTCGAGGTCATTTGGCAGCCGGGTGAAACGTTCTTCCCGGTCGAAAAGGTCCGCCATGCGGGGCGGCAGCGGGGGGCGAATGCCGGTGGCGGCTTCGACCGCGTCGGGGAATTTGGCCGGATGCGCGGTGGCGAGGGTGACCATTGGAATGGCCGGGTCGCGCTGCTCATCCGCGACCTTCACGCCGACGGCAGAATGCGGGCAGAGCAGTTCGCCCGTGGTGCGGCGGCGGTCGGTGATGGTGGCACTGGTTTCTTCTTCTGAGGCGCGACCTGAGCGGTAGGTGTCTTGCAGCGCTTGCATCGCGCCTTGGGAGACGTCGAAACCGCCCTGCCCCAACTCGTCCATCAGCTGCGCCACGGCACCGGCGTCGCGGTTGTAGGCGTCAAAGAGGGCGCGCTCGAAATTGGACGAGACTTGGATATCCATCGAGGGGCTGATCGAGGGGGTCACGCCGCCCTTGTGATAGCCCTGTCCCGACAGGCAGCGGTGCAGGATGTCGTTCTGGTTGGTGGCGACCACCAGATCGGCGATGGGCAGGCCCATGCGTTTGGCGATGTAGCCCGCAAAGATGTCACCGAAATTGCCTGTGGGCACGGTGAAGCTGATCTCGCGCAGCGGCGCGCCAAGGCTGGTGGCGGCGGTGAAGTAATAGACCACCTGCGCCAGCACCCGGCCCCAGTTGATCGAGTTCACCCCCGCCAGCCGCACGGAATCGCGGAAGTCGAAATCGTTGAACATGTCCTTCAGGCGGGCTTGGCAGTCGTCGAAGTCACCGTCGATGGCGAGAGCGTGGACGTTGGATTCCGACGGCGTCGTCATCTGGCGGCGCTGCACGTCCGATACCCGGCCATGCGGGTAGAGAATGAAGACATCGACGTTATCCAAGCCCTTGAAGGCTTCAATCGCGGCAGAACCCGTGTCGCCCGAGGTCGCGCCGACGATGGTGACGCGCTCGCCCTTGCGGCCCAGGGCGGCTTGGAACATCTGCCCGATAAGTTGCATGGCGAAGTCTTTGAACGCCAGCGTTGGGCCGTGAAACAGTTCCAGCAGGAAGTGGTTCGGGGCCAGTTGCACCATGGGTGCGCGGGCGGTGTGGCCGAAACCCTTGTAGGCGCGGGCGATGATGGCGCGAAATTCGTCATCGGTAAACGTGTCGCCGATGTAGGGGCGCATGACGGTAAAGGCGACCTCTTCGTAGCTTTGACCCTGCATGGCCGTGATCTGGTCAGCGCTGAGTGCCGGGATCGTTTCAGGCACATAGAGGCCGCCGTCACGGGCCAGGCCGGTTAGCATCGCCTCTTCGAAGGACAGGACAGGGGCAGAGCCACGGGTAGAAATATAGCGCATGGGGTCAGTCGACTTTCGGCGTTGCAGGGGCGCGGCGGCGGCGCAGGAAAAGGACGGTCATCGCCAGCCAGATGGCGGCGAGGGAAAACCAGGTGATCGCATATTGCAAGTGATCGTTGGGGATGCGGGCGGTATCGACGGGCAGCGGGGCGATCTTCGGGTCACCCCCCTTGGTCTCGCGGGCGACGACGAGCAGCGGTTCGGTGTTAAGGGTCTCGGCCATCAGCGGCACGTCGCGGGCGAACCAGATGTTGCGGTCGGTGTCGGCCTTGGGCGTGAAACTGTCGACCTCTTGGGGCCATTGCAGATTACCGATGATGCTAGCGGGGCCAGCGGGGTTTACCGCGTCTTTATTCTCGGTCGCAGTGAAACCCAGATCGACGAGAATGCGGCGGCCTGCGTCCAGCGTCAGCGGCGCGATGATGCGATAGCCTGCGCCCTTTTGCTTTTGGCTCACCAAGACATACAGCGCGTCCGCACCGATCTCTCCCTCCACCGTCACGGGCAGATAGGCGTCGGCCTCAGAGTCAGGTTGGGCGGGCAATTCAACAGGCGCGGCGGTGATGCGGGCGTTGATGTCGGCGACAATTGCTTCTTTCCATGCCAGCCGTTGCACTTGCCATACCCCAAGCGCCACGAGGATGGCCGCCCCGCCAAGACCGACGATGATGAAGAACAGGCTGCGCCGCATGCTACTCTCTCAGGCTGAAACGACAAACGCGCGAAGAAGGCTTCGCGCGTTTGGGTTTTACGGGTGTGGGGCGCGGATGCAACCCCGCCCGGATATTAGGGCGTGCCCCACATGTAGACGGCGAAGAAGAGGAACAGCCAGACCACATCAACGAAGTGCCAGTACCAAGCCGCCGCCTCGAAGCCGACGTGGCGTTCGGGGGTGAAGTGGCCGCGCATGGCGCGCAGCAGGCAGACAAAGAGGAAGATCGTGCCGATGATCACATGGAAGCCGTGAAAGCCGGTCGCCATGAAGAAGCTGGAGAAATACATGTCGCCGCCGAAGGTCCAATCGTCATGAACCAGCAGTTCGTAGTATTCAAAAGCCTGCAGGGCTGTGAAGAAAACGCCGAGGACGACAGCGATGGCCAGACCTGTGATCAGGTCTTTGCGGTTGTTTTCATGCGCCAGTGCATGGTGGGCCCATGTCACGGCACAGCCCGACAGCAGCAGCACCAGCGTGTTGATCAGCGGCAGGTGGAAGGCGTCAACCGCGTGGATTTCGGGTTTGACGTATGTGGTCCCGGCATATTCGTACATCGGGTAGAGGGCCTGCTTGAAGAAAGACCAGAACCACGCAACGAAGAACATGACTTCGGACATGATGAAGAGGATGAAACCATAGCGTAGGCCGATCCGCACCACACCAGTGTGATCGCCCACTTCGCTTTCGGTTACAACCTCGGCCCACCATGCAAACATGACGTAGCACACAGCGATCAAGCCGCCGAGGAAGACAAAAGGCGTCATCCCGTGCATCCACAGGACGGCACCGGCAAGCATGACGAAGCCAGCCAGCGAGCCCAGCAGCGGCCAGGACGAGGGGGCTAGAATATGGTAGTCGTGGTTCTTTGCATGGGCCATGGTTTCGGGTCCCTCACCTTTGTTTAATCAGGTCGTTAATTGGTTGCTGTGGCGCTGTCCTGATCGAGGGCGGCATAGCCTTCGGGCAGGTCAATTTCGTAGAATGTATAAGACAGTGTGATGGTATGTACAAACTTCCCATCACGGTCGTTGACCATTTCTGGATCAACAAAGAAGCTGACCGGCATCTGCACCCGTTCGCCGGGAACAAGCACCTGCTCGGTAAAGCAGAAACAGTCGATCTTCTCGAAAAAGGCCCCGGCAGTGTAGGGGGTGACGTTGTAGCTCGCCTGCCCCGCCACCGGTTTATCGGTGGGATTATAAGCCTCATAGAAGGCCAACCCCGTCTCACCGATGCGCACTTCCATTTCGCGGACCACCGGTTTGAATTCCCATGGCATGCCGTCGTTCAGCGAGCCGTCAAAGCGGACCTTTACCGTCTGGTCGAGAACTTCACCGCTGGATGCGCTCACCTGCCCCGGCGTACCGCCAAAGCCGGTGACCCGGCAGAACCAGTCGTAAAACGGCACCGACGCCCAGGCGAGACCGCCCATCAGCACCACGACACCGACAGTTTGCATCACTGTTTTCTGAGGACCGGAGAATGCCATTACTGTGTCACCTCACGCTGGTTAGCCGGCAGTTCGAAATCAGTTTGGGTGATTTTGACGTAGGTCAGCGCCATAATCAGCACCACAAAGGCAGCCAGCATCAGCCCGACTCCGATGTTGCGGCTCCGGCGGCGTTTGTGCAGCTCATGCTCAGGACGAAAGCTCATTACCAGCCCCCTAACCCAAAGGTGCGCAGGGCGGCTTCGCCCAAGATCGCGCCGAAATGCAGGAAGAGATAGGCCAGCGACAGACGAAAGAACTTGCGCTCTTCGGCGTAGTCGTCGGCTTCGGCCATCACCTCATCGCGGTTCCAAATGCGCCATGCTCCCAGCAGGAACGCGGCGTTCAGTACCAAGGCCACAGCGAAGTAGAAGATACCACCGATAGCCGTAAAGGACGTGCCGATCGCCAGAGCGGCCAGCAGAACGGTATAAATCAGGATATGCAGCCTCGTGGCCGGGCGGCCGTGGGTCACAGTCAGCATCGGCACTTTGGCGTCGTCATAGTCAGAGCGCATGAAGAGCGCCAACGCCCAGAAATGCGGCGGGGTCCACATGAAGATCAACGCAAACATCAGCCATGCCTCGACCGAGAAGCTGCCGGTGGCGGCGACCCAGCCAATCACGGGCGGGAAAGCCCCGGCGGCACCGCCGATAACGATGTTCTGCGGCGTCAAACGCTTGAGCCACATGGTGTAGAAAACGGCATAGAACAGGATGGTGAACAGCAGCATTCCGGCGGCCAGCAGATTCGTCGCCAGCCCCAGCATCATCACCGACAGCCCCGACAGCGCGACACCAAGGGTCAAAGCTTCGCCAGGCTGCACACGGCCCGATGGGATGGGACGCCCGCGGGTGCGGCGCATCACAGCGTCAATGTCCGCATCCCACCACATGTTCAACGCGCCCGAAGCACCGCCGCCGATGGCGATGAACAAGATGGCGCAGAAGCCGACGATCGGGTTCACAGACACCGGTGCGGCCAGCAGCCCCACAAATGCGGTAAAGACAACAAGCGACATCACACGCGGCTTGAGCAGGGCAAAGTAGTCCCCCAGCTGCGTGTCGTATTCACTTGTCGGCGTATTGGTGATGTCAGTCATCCCGAACCTTCCCAGGGTAAACGCGGGGCAAAGGCTTTGGCCCTGCCCCGCGGAACTGGCTTATTTAGAAGCGACGGTCAGCGGCTGTTCGATGCCCGCATATTCCGCCTTGGCTTTACCAAGCCACTCGGCATAGGCCGCTTCCGAGACGACTTTGACAGTGATCGGCATATAGGCGTGGGCCTGACCGCAAAGCTCGGAACATTGACCGAAGTACACGCCTTCCTGTTCGGCAGTGAACCAAAGTTCAGCCAAACGGCCCGGTACGCCATCCTGTTTCACGCCGAATGCGGGGATGGTCCAAGAGTGGATCACGTCGCTTGCGGTAACCTGCACCACGATGGTCTTGCCCACGGGGATCACGACCGATGTGTCGGTGGCCAGCAGGAAGTCTTCGCGGGCATAGCCTTCGTCTTCGAGCTTGGCGACCATCGCGTCGTTCAGCACGAAGGGGATCACATCTTCATCGCCGTCACCCAATGTGGCAGGGGCACCGATCATGTAGCTGTCAAAGGCGATCTCTTCGTCGACATATTCATAGGTCCAGTACCACTGGTTGCCCGTCGCTTTGATCGTGATGTCTGCCTCAGGGATTTCCTGCTGGCGGAACAGAATGGGCAGCGAATAGGCCCCGATCAGCACCAAGACCAAAATCGGCAGGATCGTCCAGGCGATCTCAATCGGCGTGTGGTGGGTGAAGGACGACGGGTTCGGGTTCCGCTTTTTGTTGTAGCGGATCATGACCCAGATGATCAGACCAGTCACGAAAAGGGTGATGATCGTGATGATCACGAGAATCAGGTAGTCGAGGTCGTGGATATCCTGCGCCACCCGCGTAACGGCGGGTTGAAAGCCTGTCTCGCCGTCAACAGGTCTGCCGATGACATCAAGCCCGTCAATGCGCAGGCTGTCCTGTGCCAATGCAGGCAGGGCGGCAAGGCTGGTCAAAAGACCGGAAAGGGGGAGTAGATGTTTCATATGTCGTCCTGATCTTGTGACCATTAAGAAGCCGATTAGACACCTGAACCACTGCTGCGATCCGGTGCCGTTGTAATCCTGGGTGCTTACAATCATATTCTGCCTACAAGATAAAGTCACATGCTTGCGTCATAGGGACGCGCGAGACAGTTTTGTGACAGCAAGCAAGGATATCCCCAATGAGCAGCGCGCATTTCACCCCCTTCGAGGCCGATCTGGACCGAGAAACCGCTCTGAGCGTGCTGCGCGAGGCCGTGGCCGGTGCCGATGACGGCGAATTGTTCCTCGAACGGCGCCGCTCCGAGGCGTTGGTTTTTGATGACGGACGCCTCAAAACGGCAAGTTATGATGCCGCCGAAGGTTTCGGCCTGCGCGCCGTGCGGGGTGAGGTTGCAGGCTACGCCCATTCCACCGAACTCAGCGAAGCCTCCCTGCGCCGCGCATCCGAGACGGCGCGGCTTGCGGTGGGCGATGGCGGCGGCACTTGGGCCGATGCACCTCAGGCCAGCAACAAGCGGCTTTATACGGACGAAGACCCGATTGCCGGCCACGCCTTCCCGGTGAAAGTGGATACCCTGCGCGAGATCGACGCCTATGCTCGCAGCCTCGATTCTCGCGTGGTGCAGGTGAGTGCGACGATTGCCGCGAGCATCCAAGAGGTTGAAATTCTCCGCCCCGAGGGGCATTCGGTGCGCGACGTGCGCCCCATGACGCGGGTCAATGTTTCGGTCATCGTCGAGCAGGACGGCCGCCGGGAGAGCGGCGGTGTCGGCGGTGGTGGGCGGATCGGGCTTGATGGGATGCTGGCACCGGAGGATTGGCAGGCCAAGGTCCGCGAAGCGCTGCGGATCGCCTGTGTGAACCTTGAGGCCGTCCCTGCCCCGGCGGGTGTAATGGACGTGGTGCTTGGCCCCGGCTGGCCCGGCATCCTGCTGCATGAGGCCATCGGTCATGGGCTTGAAGGCGATTTTAACCGCAAGGGTTCAAGCGCCTTTGCCGGCTTGATGGGTCAACAAATCGCGGCCAAAGGCGTGACCGTTTTGGACGATGGCACGATCCCCGACCGCCGCGGCTCAATCTCTGTCGATGACGAAGGCACCCCTTCGGCGCGAAATGTGCTGATCGAAGACGGCAAGCTGGTAGGCTACATGCAGGATCGCCAGAACGGGCGACTGATGGGCGGCGCCTCAACCGGCAACGGACGGCGGCAGTCCTACGCGCATATCCCGATGCCGCGGATGACCAACACCTATATGCTAGGTGGAGACGCAGCGCCGGGTGATATCGTGGCGGACCTCAAAGACGGGATCTATGCCGTTGGTTTCGGTGGCGGTCAGGTGGACATCACCAATGGCAAGTTCGTGTTCTCCTGCACCGAAGCCTACCGCGTGCAGAACGGCAAGGTCGGCGCGCCGGTCAAAGGGGCCACGCTGATCGGCGACGGAGCCACGGCATTGAAACAAATTCGCGCCATCGGCAACGACCCGACGCTGGACCCCGGCATGGGCAACTGCGGCAAACAGGGGCAATGGGTGCCGGTGGGGGTCGGGCAGCCTACTTTGATGATCGGCGGACTGACGGTAGGCGGGGCCGCAACCTGAGGGCACGCCTAAGTTGACTCGAATGGGTGAGGAAAAAATTCATAGGTTGTTAAGCACTAAATCCTATACCTGATTCTGCAACGGACGGAGTTTCGGGATGACTGACAAGGACCTACATCCTTCTTCCACTCACCCCCCACTCCCACCCACCCAGGAAGATGAACAGTTTGCCCGGCTTCGTCTGTTGCGCTCTCGCCGGGTCGGGATTTCGACCTACCGGCGTTTACTGGATGAACACGGCTCGGCGATCAATGCGCTGACCGTCCTGCCAGAAGTTGCCCATGCCGCTGGCATTTCGGACTATCGCATCTGCCCCGAAGGGGTTGTTCAGGCCGAACTTAACGCCGCCCGCGCCGCCGGGGCGCAGCTGCTGGTGGAGGGCCAAGCGCCCTACCCTGATCTGCTAAGCGACCTGCCCGATGCGCCGCCCTTTCTGTGGCTGATCGGTGACCCCGCACTGCTGACCCGTCCGATGATTTCCCTTGTCGGTGCACGCAATGCCTCCTCGCTCGGGCTGCGCATGGCTCGCGCCCTCGCGGCAGAGCTTGGAGAGGCTGGTTTTGTCGTCGTCTCCGGCCTCGCACGTGGGATCGACGCGGCAGCGCATGAAGCGGCCCTTGTGCGCGGTACGGTCGCGGTTCAAGCAGGCGGGGTCGACATTATATATCCCAGTGAAAATGCCACGCTGGCGGGTCAGATCGCAGCACAAGGGCTGTGCCTGTCAGAGCAACCGATGGGCCTACAACCGATGGCGCGGCATTTCCCGCGCCGCAATCGCATCATTTCCGGGTTAAGCCGGGCGACCGTGGTGGTTGAGGCGGCGGCCCGCTCCGGCAGCTTGATCACCGCGCGGGATGCGCTGGATCAAGGGCGCGATGTCCTCGCGGTGCCGGGCCACCCGATGGACGCCCGCGCGGCGGGCTGCAACATGCTGATCCGCGACGGCGCGGTGCTGGTCCGCTCAGCCGCCGATGTGTTGGAGGTATTGCCGGAAGTCCACAGGTCAAAGCCGAAAGCCTCTACCCCCGCGAAACATGCCTCTGGTCAAACATCCGCGTCGCCACCTCGCGCAGTTCCACCCCGCAGCAATACGGGATCAATTGCGAAACTCCACGCCCGTATCCTCTCCCGCCTAGGCACCGCGCCGATAGCGGAGGACCAGCTGATCCGTGACCTGCAAGTGCCCAGCAGCGACGTGGCCCCGGCCCTTTTGGACCTTGAGATGGAGGGGGAAATACAACGTCAGCCCGGCGGTTTGCTCAGCCGCTCGGCCTAGCGGGTCAGAGCACTTCCGCCTGCTGAGTGGTTAGCTGCACGGCGAGGCATTCGCGCGACGTAAACCGGGCTAGGGCGGCACTGGAAAACGCGCGCGGATGTCGTCAGCACCGCATCTTTGGCCCGTCAAACCACTGCGCCACAAAACCCTCATCCTCAGCAGCCGCATTGACAAACACCCCCGCCATCCCACATGAGACAGCGCAAAGCTGCCCTCATTTTTGATCTAAGGTGCCTGTATTTATGCCCGTCGTCGTTGTCGAATCCCCCGCCAAGGCCAAAACGATCAACAAATATCTGGGGGACAATTACACCGTCCTTGCCTCCTACGGCCACGTCCGGGACTTGCCGCCAAAAGACGGATCGGTCGACACCGACGCCGATTTCGACATGAAATGGGAAGTCGCCTCCGACAGTAAGAAACACGTCAAAGCCATCGCCGACGCGCTGGCCAAAGACAACGCACTGATCCTCGCGACTGACCCCGACCGCGAAGGCGAGGCGATCAGCTGGCACCTGCAAGAGGCGCTGACCAAGCGCAAATCGATTAAAAAAGACACGCCCGTCAGCCGCGTGGTGTTCAACCAGATTACCAAGAAGGCCGTCACGGAGGCGATGCAGAACCCGCGTCAAGTCGACATGCCGTTGGTCGAGGCTTATCTGGCCCGCCGCGCGCTGGACTATCTGGTGGGCTTCAACCTCTCCCCCGTACTGTGGCGCAAGCTGCCGGGCGCAAAATCCGCAGGCCGGGTGCAATCGGTCACTCTGCGTTTGATCGTTGAGCGTGAGATGGAGATCGAAGCTTTCCGCGCCCGTGAATATTGGTCGGTCAAAGCCCTGCTCGCCACGCCGCGCGGTCAGGAGTTTGAGGCACGCCTCGTCTCGCTTGCGGGCAAGAAGCTGGAGCGTTTCGATCTGGCCGATGCCACGCAGGCCGAGATGGCCGTGCAGGCGATCACAAGCCGCGCACTCAGTGTCACTAGCGTCGAGGCAAAACCCGCCAGCCGCAACCCCTCTGCCCCCTTCATGACCTCGACCCTGCAGCAGGAGGCAAGCCGCAAGTTCTCCATGGGCGCGCGGCAAACGATGTCCACCGCGCAGCGCCTCTACGAGGCCGGGCACATCACCTATATGCGGACCGATGGCATCGACATGGCGCCCGAAGCGGTGACCATGGCCCGCGAGGCGATCAAAGACCGCTTTGGCGCGGACTACGTCCCGAAAGAGCCGCGCATCTATAAGAACAAGGCCAAGAACGCCCAAGAAGCCCACGAATGTATCCGCCCGACGGATATGACGAAAGACGCCAAGGCGCTGAAGCTCGATGCCGATCAGGCGAAACTCTATGATCTGATCTGGAAGCGTACGCTGGCCTGCCAGATGGAAAGCGCCCGGCTGGAACGCACCACGGTAGAGGTCGGCAGCGAGGATGGCCAAGTCGGCCTGCGTGCCAATGGTCAGGTCGTGCTGTTTGACGGGTTCCTGCGCGTCTACGAGGAAGGCCGCGACGATGTCGTGGACGAGGACGACAAGCGTCTGCCGCAAATCTCTCAGGGCGACGCGATGGACAAACGCGCCGTCACGCCCGAGCAGCATTTTACCCAGCCGCCTCCGCGCTATACCGAGGCGACGCTGGTCAAACGCATGGAAGAGCTGGGCATCGGCCGCCCCTCGACCTATGCCAGCATCGTCACCACGATTCAGGACCGCGAATATGTCCGAAAGGATGGCAACCGCCTGATCCCTGAGGACAAGGGCCGTTTGGTCACCGCCTTCCTCGAAAACTACTTCCGCCGCTACATCGGCTATGATTTCACCGCCGATCTCGAAGACCAGCTTGATAAGGTCAGCGCCGGAGATGCGGCCTATAAAGAAGTGCTGCGCCGCTTCTGGCGTGATTTCTCTGCCGCCATCGCTGAGACATCCGAGCTGCGCATCACCGAGGTCTTGGAAAAGATTAATGAGGTGCTCGAGCCGCATCTCTTCCCGCCCACCGAAGACGGCAGCGATCCGCGCCTTTGCCCCAATTGCGAGATTGGCCGCCTGTCGATGCGCACCGCGCGCTCGGGCGGGGCCTTTATCGGCTGCTCGAACTATCCTGAATGCCGCTACACCCGCCCCTTCGGCCCGCCAGACCCGGAAGCCGAAGCCAGCGCCATCCCCCCCGACGGGAAGCTGCTGGGCGAAGATCAGGGCGACGAAATCCGCGTCTTCAAAGGCCGTTTTGGACCTTACGTCCAGCGCGGCGCTGTGACCGAAGAAAACAAAAAACCCCCGCGCCAGTCGATCCCCAAGGATTGGGTGCCCGAGGACCTGACACTGGAACAGGGCGTTATGCTGCTGTCGCTCCCGCGGGAGATCGGCCCCCACCCCGAAGATGGTGTCATGGTCTGGGCCAACATCGGCCGCTACGGGCCTTACATCAAACATGCTGAGAGCACCTCAGACCGGGGCGGCACCAATGCCAACCTTGAGGGTATTGATGAGGTTTGGACCGTTGGCATGAACCGCGCGGTACAGCTTTTGGCCGAGAAGGTTGCCAGCCGTGGCGGGCGTGGCAAAGCCGCCAAGCCGATCCGCGAGATGGGCGAACACCCGGATTTGGGCGGCGCGGTCAATGTCATGGAAGGCAAATACGGGCCTTATGTGAAGTGGGAAAAGGTCAACGCAACGATCCCGAAAGAGATTGAGCCGGGCGACCTGACGATGGAACGCGCGGTCGAGTTGATCGAGGAAAAGCTGGCCAAATCACCGGCGAAGCGAAAGGCGGCGACCAAGAAAGCGCCCGCCAAGAAAACCACCGCCAAAAAAGCACCGGCCAAGAAGCCTACAGCGAAGAAACCGGCGGCCAAAAAGGCTGACAGCGCGTAAGCCACGCGCTTGCACCACCGCGGCCGCGCCGACATCGGCGCGGTTCCGCCTGTGGCGCATCGTCACATCCAGCATCATGAATATGTGATTTGCTATTTCTCTTGGATTTTCCGATCAGGACGAACGGCAAGACCAATATGAAAGGCAGATAGATGTCAGGCATTAAATTCACCCGACGCGGCGTGATTGCCGCCAGCGGCGCGGCATTGATGACCCCGCAGATCCTGCGTGCGCAGGAATTTGGCCAAGCGGCCCGCGAGTTTTCAAACGAAGCCCCTGTATCACGCAACGCGTCGAGCTTTGCCACGCAGCGCTGGCAGGATCATTTCGACAGCCTTGGCAAAGGCGCCATCGTGGCCGATACCATCAGCCGCGCCTTGCATTATTGGAGTGCCGACGGCCAGATTTACAAGGTCTACCCAACCTCCGTACCTGCCACCGAAGAACTGACCAAACGCGGCTACACCGAAATCGTGCGCAAGAAAGAGGGGCCGGACTGGACCCCGACCGCCTCGATGATGGAGCGTTTCCCGCATTACAAATATATGCCGCCGGGCCCCGATAACCCGCTCGGCACCCACGCGATGTATCTCAGTTGGCCTGCCTATATCATTCACGGCACCCATGACACGCGCAAGATCGGGCGTCGCTCCTCGGACGGCTGTATCGGTCTCTACAACGAGAAGATCGAAGAGCTTTTCGGCATGTGCCCTGTGGGCACACAGGTCCGCGTAATTTAAACCTCTCGCGGCGGCCTTCCCTTGCGTAGCTCCACGTAATTGACACTGCGGCAACGCAGCGTCACATATGGCGCAACGAAACCAAGGGAGGTCGTCCGTGAACAAAATCTATGGATCCGCCGCCGAAGCGCTGGAAGGCGTCTTGTCGGATGGCATGCTGATCGCCGCAGGGGGCTTTGGCCTTTGCGGCATTCCTGAATTGCTGTTGCAGGCGATCAAGGACAACGGGGCCAAAGACCTCACCTTCGCGTCGAACAATGCGGGCGTCGATGATTTCGGCATCGGCATTCTGCTGCAATCGCGGCAGGTGAAGAAGATGATCTCTTCCTACGTTGGCGAAAACGCCGAGTTCATGCGTCAGTACCTTTCGGGCGAGTTGGAGCTTGAGTTCAACCCCCAAGGCACCTTGGCCGAACGCATGCGCGCCGGTGGCGCGGGCATCCCCGGTTTCTATACCAAGACCGGCGTCGGCACCCAGATCGCCGAGGGCAAAGAGGTCAAGCAGTTTGGCGGTGAGGATTACATCCTCGAAGAGGGAATCTTTGCCGATCTGTCGATCGTGAAAGCGTGGAAAGCCGACGACACCGGCAACCTTGTCTTCCGCAAGACCGCGCGCAACTTCAACCCACCAGCAGCAATGTGCGGCAAGGTCTGCATCGTCGAGGTCGAAGAGATCGTCCCGCGCGGCAGCCTCGACCCCGATCACATCCACCTTCCGGGCATCTATGTGCATCGCATCATCCAAGGCGAGCATGAGAAACGCATCGAAAAGGTCACGACACGCCAGCGGGAGGAAGCATAATGCCTTGGGATAGAGATCAGATGGCGGCGCGGGCCGCAGAGGAGCTCGAAGACGGCATGTATGTGAACCTCGGCATCGGTATTCCGACGCTGGTGGCGAACTACGTCGGCGACAAGGACATCACGCTTCAGTCGGAAAACGGCATGTTGGGCATGGGCCCCTTCCCCTTTGAAGGCGAGGAAGATCCAGACCTTATTAACGCTGGCAAGCAGACCATCACCGAACTCAGCCGCACGGCCTATTTCGACAGCGCCATGTCTTTTGGCATGATCCGTGGTGGCAAAATCGCCGCCGCGATCCTTGGCGCGATGGAAGTGGCCGAGAACGGCGATCTGGCGAACTGGATGATTCCCGGCAAGCTGGTCAAAGGCATGGGCGGGGCGATGGACCTCGTTGCAGGCGTCAAACGGGTCATCGTGGTGATGGACCACCAGAACAAGGCCGGTGAGTCGAAGGTGCTGAAGGAATGCACCCTGCCGCTGACCGGCAAGGGCGTGGTTGACCGGATCATCACGAACCTCGGTGTGCTCGACGTGGTCGAAGGCGGCTTGCGGATCGTCGAATGCGCCGATGGTGTGACCGAGGACGAGCTGCGCGCGGCGACCCAAGCAACCATCGTTTGATTTAGTTCCCCCGGCGGCATCCGCCGGGGACTCCGCCTTATGCGCTCAGTTCAGCGCGGCAAAGACACAGCCATCGCTGATCAATTCCGGCGGTGTCAGGCAAAGACCCTGCGCAACTTGAAACGCGGCGAGCACCTTTGGCACATAATCGCGCGTCTCGGCAAATGGCGGCACGCCCGCGTGTTTGCGCACAGACCCCTCGCCCGCGTTGTACCCGGCCAGCACAAGGATCGGATCGCGGTCGAACTCCCCCATCAGCCAATCAAGGTATTTAACGCCGCCCGAGATATTCTCAGCCGCGATCATACTGTTCTGAACGCCGAAACGTGCAGCGGTATCGGGCATGAGCTGCATCAGACCAGCCGCCCCCGCCCGGCTTACCGCATCGGTGCGGCCCGCTGATTCGACGCTGATCACCGCCAACACCAGCGCCGGAGAAACCTTGGTGCCGACCGTGGCGCGTAGGATGTCGATGCCGTTGCTACGCGCAATATCTTGTAGATTTTGCAGGCGCGGCGCGGGCACTTTGCCCGTGGAGAGTGCCGCCATCGCCGGGGCCAACCGCCCTGCCCCACCCCGATCCGCCGCCGGAGAGACCTTATCCCAGAACCAGTCAAACTGCCCTGCGTTCAAAGGGGCAATCGCACCTGTGGGGGAGGCCGCTACGGCCGGACCCGTTTCAACCTTGGCGGCGGCGGCCGCGCGGGCGACCGGATCGATCTGAACAGTGATACGCTTGGCCCCCTTTTTCGGCGGGGTGACCCGTTTGGCCGAAAACTCGGGAAAGGGATTCGGCCCTCCTGCCCAAGCGGCAGGGGCGATAAGGGCTGTGACCAGCGTAAATGCCAATATTCGAAACATGCCTGCTCTACCTTGCGTCTGACGCGCGCTTATCTGGCAATATCTCATGAATCAGGGAATCGGGCCAGCGATTGAGGTGCCGATCATGGCGATTCCGCCGTAATTGACGGAGAAATCCGGAAAAACGTGCTGCCAAGAAGCACCTTTTAGAAAATAAATACAATCAAAACGGCATCTTACGATTTTTCTCAACCAAAAATGCGGCCAAAGCGCAAAAGTCACATTTGCTGCCAAATTAGCGCCCCAATCTCACGGCTATATAGGGTCATACCAAGTCGGACAGCCTCCATGAGAGAATGAGGCAAACCGGACGGCGAGGTTAAAACCTTATAATCAGTGATCCTTGGAGGGACATGACATGATGAACTTTATCAAAAACTTCCGCAAAGACGAAGACGGTGCCGTGACAGTTGACTGGGTCGTTCTGACCGCTGCGATCGTTGGTCTGGCCATTGTTGCTTTCAGCACCATCGGTGACAACACCGAAAACCTGACCAACAGCATCGCTACCGAAATCGGCGCCGTTACAGCGACTCGCTAAAATCGAGTTGGGCGGCAAAACGCCCCCTTCGACGAAAGCCACAGGGGCCGCCTCCCTTTTCTGGGTGCGGCCCTTCTTCATTGCGACCCGCCGTTATCAAACAGAGATACCAATGCGCAATTTCTTCAGAACCTTTTCGGCGGATCAAAGTGGTGCCGTCAGCGTGGACTGGGTCGTCTTGACCGCCGGACTGGTTGGTCTGGCAATCTTGCTGCTGGGCGTGTTTTCAGACAGCGTTGATGTGCTTGTGGAATATATCCGAGTAAAGCTGGCAGCTTAATTGCTTGTGCGTTAACAGCTCAAAAAACCGACCACGGCAGGCACCTTCCCATCGCCGCCGTACAGACCAAATCTCGCCATATTCGGCAGCTAGTCTGCCTGAGAGACACAAGCGGGCTCAGACTCGCTTCCATAGCAAAGAGGTGACGACATGCGAGCCGTATTCGGATTGGTTCTTTTGGTGGGTATCGCACTTGCCGGTGGGGCCGTTTATCTGGCGAAAGACCGGATTTCACAGTATCAGGCCGCCAATGCGCAGGCTCAAGCCGCGCTGGCGCAGGTGGTGTCAACCAAAACCGTCTGGGTGGCCGACAAGCCATTGAAATATGGGCAGCTCCTCACCCGCGAAGACGTCCGCGCCGTCAAATGGCCCGAGAATGCTATTCCTGAGGGCAGCTTTGTTGAGGAAACCATGCTGTTTCCTGAAAACACCAAAGATCAACGCATCGTGCTGCGCAACATCGAGAAAGATGAAGCGATCATGGCCGTGAAAGTAACCGAGCCCGGCGAAGACTCTGGTCTGACATCGCGGCTGGCCCGTGGCATGCGCGCCTTTACGATCAAAGTGGATGTTTCCAGTGGCGTGTCAGGCTTCCTGCGCCCCGGTGACCGGGTGGACGTTTACTGGACAGGCCGCGTGAACGTTGGCAGCCAATCCAGCAATGGTGATGTGACCAAGCTGATCGAATCGGCGGTGCAGTTGATCGCTATTGACCAAAGCGCCGATGCGCTGGTGATGGAGGAAGCCTCAATCGCCAAGACGGTGACCGTGGCCGTGAACCCTCAGCAGGTCGCCGCCCTCGCCCAAGCGCAATCAACCGGCAAACTGTCCCTGTCACTGGTTGGCACCAATGACGACACCGTGGCCGAAGCCATTGAAGTCGATCAGCGGTCGCTCCTTGGGATCCAAGCACAAGAGACCATCGCCGAAGTGGCCAAGGAAAAGGTTTGCACGATCCGCACACGGCGCGGTGCCGAAGTGGTCGAACTGCCGATCCCCTGCACAAACTGACCCGATAACAACCTCTTGCTCAGCTACGAGAAGACGTCGCAAACTCTGCGGCGTCTTTTCCATTTCATGGTTATGTTGCGAATAGCCCACATGCAGAGCACCCGCGAAGAGCTTGATTCTTGCAATAAAATTTCATTTGCCGCAGAGTGCTGCCAAACGAGGGCGAAAAGACCCATCCCGAGGCGTGATCAAAAAGGCAGGTCACATGAAAATCGATAGATTTCTTAAAGCAGCCCTATTGGGGCTGACGCTGGGCGCGATGCCATTGGCATTGACCCTGCCCAGTTCTGCTGGCGCCGACACGCTGCGCGTTGTGAAACGTGGCACGAACTCCAGCCTCGACGTCCCGATGAACCGCGCCGTGGTGGTGGAAAGCGACATTCCCTTCGCAGAACTCAGCATTGCCAACCCCGGCATCGCGGATATTTCTTCCCTGTCTGATCGCACGATCTATGTGCTTGGCAAATCTCCGGGCCTGACCACGCTGACGCTTTTGGACGCCGGGGGGCAATTGATCACCAACGTCGATGTCCGCGTGGCCGCGGATGTCTCAGAATTCAAAGAACGTCTGCGCCAGATTCTTCCGGGTGAGAAGATCGAAGTGCGCACCGCCAACGACGGCATCGTGCTGTCGGGCATCGTCTCTTCGACGCAGCGGCTACAGCGCGCACTTGATCTGGCCGAACGCTATGCGCCCGAACGGGTCAGCAACCTGATGAGCGTCGGCGGCATTCAGCAGGTCATGATGAAGGTCCGCTTTGCAGAGATGCAGCGTAACGTGTCCAAATCGTTGGGCTCTTCGCTGGCCATTAACGGCGCGATCGGCGGCACCGGCATCAACGGTGGGACGGGCAGCACCAATTCATCTGGCGGGGTTGCGTCGTCTCTTGGCGGCACGATCCCCTCTTCCAACCAGAACGCGGGTGCTGTGCTTTTCGGCTTTAATGCAGGCTCGACCCAAGTGGGCATCCTGTTGGAAGCGTTAGAGGAAAAAGGCGTTGTGCGGTTCTTGGCTGAGCCGAACCTCGTGGCGCTCTCAGGGCAAGAGGCCAAGTTCCTCGCCGGGGGTGAATACCCCGTCCCGGTCGCCCAGACAGGTGACACCATCGCCGTGGAGTTCAAACCCTTCGGTGTTGAACTCGCCTTCATCCCGCGCGTCGTCGACAAGGACATCATCAACCTTGAAATGAACGCCGCCGTGTCGGCCATTGATGCGAGCAACAGCATCGCCCTGGGCAACGGTATCGAAATTTCCGCTTTCACCCGTCGTGAAACCTCGACCACAGTCGAAATGCGTGATGGCGAAAGTTTTGCCATCGCGGGCCTTTTGACCGACGATTTCACCGACAGCACGCGGCAACTGCCGTGGATCGGTGATGTCCCAGTACTGGGCGCGCTGTTCCGTTCGGCGGATTATCAGCGCAGCCAGACCGAATTGGTCATCATCGTCACCGCGCATTTGGTCACGCCGACCCGCGGCGAAGCTCTGGTGCTGCCCACGGACCGCATCAAACCGCCCTCCGAGAAAGACCTGTTCTTGCATGGCCGCACGGCAGACGGCACCCGCACCCCCAGCCGGGGCGCGGCGGGCGAAGTGGCCAAACAGGACTTCCGCGGCTCCTACGGTTATGTACTGGATTGATCCGATGACACGCAGACATTTCACGTTGATCGCTGGCACCGCCGCTCTCACTGGGCTCACCGCCTGTGCCCCCAGCAACGATCCGGTCTATACGCAATTCTACCGCGAAGCAGGATCGGTCGTGGACACGGGACAGTTCGGTAATGCCACGCTGCACAACCGTCAGGTTATGACCGGTGAAAAGCGCGTGACCTTTGATCTGGCGAACCGTTTCGCCAGCGAAGTACGCTCAACCGTGACTTTCGCGTTCAACTCCGCTCAGCTGGACGCCAATGCGCAGGCGATCCTGCGCCAACAGGCCGGATGGATCCGCCAGTTCCCCGAGATTCGCTTCCGCGTCTATGGCCACACCGATCTGGTCGGCTCGCAGGCCTATAACCGGGCGTTGGGTCTGCGCCGCGCGCAGGCAGTGGTGGGCTACCTCTCGACCTTGGGAATCAGCCCAAGCCGGTTGGAAGCTGTTGTTTCCTTTGGCGAAACCCAGCCCCTGATCGTCACCCAAGGCCGCGAGCGCCGCAACCGCCGCACCGTGACCGAGGTCAGTGGCTTTGTACACGGCCACCCGATGCTTCTGGACGGCAAATATGCACAGATCATCTACCGCGATTATGTGGCCAGCGCCGTGCCCCCCTCGCAGCTGAGCGCCGGTGCCACTGCGGCAGCTGGCAGTGCAGAGTAAGGCCAAGGCCATCTTCTGTAATGCAAATTCACCCCCGTGCCCTTGGGTTACGGGGTTTTCTCGTACCCCGCCAAGAGATGTCCAATAGGGCGCTAAAACGTGGATCGTTTCAAGATACCCAACAATAGAGGCTTTTTGGCCCCAATCTCGCCCCAGTTGGGCGTGATATTCGACCCAGAAGGATAGATGTGCCCGGCTGAAAGGCCGCGCATGTGGCAAAGGTCAGGCAGTCGCGGCGACAGAATATCGCCGCCCCTGGCCAAACCGTTGATGTAAAGGACAAAAGGTCATGAGCAGCAGTATGCCCCAACCCGAAGCAGCGCCGATCGTTGCCTGCACAATCAGCCGTGATGTACAGAATTTCGACCTCTTGATCGAAGATATGGAGGCCACTCTGGGCGAAAGCTGGGGTGATCTGGGATTCGCCGAAGCGCTTGCATTCTTTGGCCAACCCGAAGCTGAGGCGATGGAATTTGTCGCCCTCGCCATGGATGAGACCGACGAGGACAACCTTGTCCTGATGAGCGAGATCATCACTCAGGCCAAGGCCCGCAACATCCGGGTGATATTGATTGCCGAAGACATGACCCCCGCTGCGCTGCATTCGCTGCTGCGTCAGGGTGCTGATGAATTCGTCCCCTACCCGCTGCCCGAAGGTGAGTTGGCCCAAGCCATCGCCCGCGTCCGCGCCGGAGAGAACGCCGCGCCTGTACCCGCCGAAGAGGCCAGCGCCCCTCAACTGAAAGCCGGCGCGCGCAAAGATGGTGCCCTGATCGTAGTGCATGGTTTGGCCGGCGGCACAGGGGCCACGACCCTTGCCGTGAACCTTGCTTGGGAACTCGCCAACGCTGACAAGAAAACCGCGCCTTCCGTTTGCCTGTTAGATTTCGATCTGCAATACGGCTCCGTCGCAACCTTCCTTGATCTGCAACGCCGCGAGGCGGTCTATGAAATGATGTCCGACACGGAATCCATGGACGAAGAGATCTTCGGCCAAGCCTTGCAAACATTTGAAGAGAAGCTGCATGTTCTGACCGCTCCTGCGGAGATGCTGCCGCTCGACATCATCACCAATGAAGACGTCGACCGCATCCTGAGCATGGCGTGCAATCAATTTGACTATGTCATCGTCGATATGCCCTCGACGCTGGTGCAATGGTCCGAAACCGTGCTGACCAGCGCGCATATCTACTTCGCGATGCTAGAGCTCGACATGCGCTCGGCCCAGAACGCATTGCGCTTCAAACGCGCGCTGCAATCCGAAGAACTGCCCTTTGAGAAGCTGCGCTATGTGATGAACCGCGCGCCAAAGTTCACCGACCTCAGCGCCAAGAGCCGGGTCAAGCGCATGGCCGAATCGCTCAGCATCTCGATTGACGTACAATTGCCTGACGGCGGCAAAGCGGTGACGCAGGCCAACGACCATGGCCTACCGCTTGCCAACTCCGCCCCAAAAAGCCCGCTGCGGCGCGAAATCGCCAAGCTGGCAAGCTCCATCCACGATCTCAAGGGCGAGCAGGCCAAAGCGGCCTGAGCCCCCTAGCGAAAGAGCGTATCGATGTTTTCCAAGTATAAGAAACCAACCTCCGCGACCCCAAAAGCGGCTCCTGCCCCGACGGCCCGTCAGGCCAAGCCTGCCCCGGTCGTCGAGGCCGCTCCTGTAGTCGCCGCGCCTGCTGAGGCCGCCAAACCGGTTTCAATGCGCCGCGCCCTTAAGCCTGCCGCTGCCGCACCGGAAGACCGCGAGGTCAAACGCAAGCAGCGGATGAGCGAGATCAAGCTTGAGCTGCACCGCGCTCTGCTGGACAACCTCAACCTTGCCGCGCTGGAACATGCCTCTGAGGCCGAACTGCGCCAAGAGATCAACGATATCGCCGTCGAAGTCCTCTCGGAAAAGAGCATCGTGCTTAACCGCGAAGACCGCATGACCCTGAACTCAGAGCTTTATGACGAGGTAACCGGCCTTGGCCCGCTGGAGACGCTGCTGAAAGACGATACTGTCAACGATATTCTGGTGAACGGCCCGCAGCAGATCTTTGTGGAACGCGACGGCAAGCTGCAACTGACCGACGTCACCTTTAAGGACGAAAAGCACCTGTTGCGCATCATCGACAAGATCGTTTCGGCAGTGGGGCGTCGCGTGGATGAAAGCAATCCATACGTCGATGCGCGCTTGAAAGACGGTTCGCGTTTCAACGCCATGGTGCCGCCAGTGGCCGTGGATGGCTCGCTGGTTTCCATCCGTAAGTTCAAGAAAGACAAACTTGGCATCGATGATCTGGTGGCCTTTGGCGCCTTCAACGAAGAGATGGCCGCCTATTTGCAAGCCGCCGTGGCGACCCGTCTGAACATCATCGTCTCCGGCGGTACGGGTTCGGGTAAAACGACCACGCTGAACGCGCTGTCGTCGTTCATCGCCAATGACGAACGCATCCTGACCATCGAAGACACCGCCGAACTTCAGCTTCAGCAGACCCACGTAGGCCGGATGGAAAGCCGCCCGCCCAACGTCGAAGGCAAGGGCGAGGTGTCCCCCCGCGACTGTCTGAAAAACGCCCTGCGGATGCGCCCGGACCGGATCATCGTGGGTGAGACCCGCGGCGAGGAGGTCATCGACATGCTGCAGGCGATGAACACCGGCCACGACGGCTCCATGACCACGATCCACGCGAACTCTGCCCGCGATGGTGTGTCGCGTCTGGAGAACATGATCGCCATGGCCGGGATCGAAATGCCGCTCAAAGCCGTGCGCAGCCAGATTTCTTCAGCGGTGAACCTGATCGTGCAGGCCTCGCGTCTGCAAGATGGCTCACGCCGTATGACCTCCATCACTGAGATCACCGGCATGGAAGGTGAGGTAATCTCGATGCAAGAGATCTTCCGCTATCAGCGCGTGGGGCTGACGCCCGAGAACAAGATCATCGGCCATTTCACCGCGACCGGTGTGCGCAGCCACTTCTCTGAGCGGTTCCGCATGTGGGGCTATGACCTGCCCGCCTCCATCTACGAACCCGTGGCGGCTCAGTAAGGATTGATGCAATGAGTGCCGAACCAATCATCTATGGTCTGATCTTCATCGGCGTCTTGGTGCTGGTCGAAGGGCTGTACCTTGTCGCTTTCGGCAAATCGATCAGCCTCAATAGCCGGGTGAACCGCCGTCTTGAGATGCTGGAAAAAGGCGCCCGCCGCGAGGAAGTCTTGGACAAGCTGCGCAAGGAAATGCAGCAGCATATGAACGCCAAGTCGATCCCGCTTTATTCCCTGCTGTCAGAACGTGCGCAGAAGGCCGCGATTGCCTTCACGCCGCAGCAACTTTTAATGATTATGGCCGGTTTGGCCGTCTTGGCCTTTTTGGGGCTGACCATCGGCACTGATACATCGGTATCGGTACGTGCAATGATGTCCGTCGCCATGGGGGTTGGTGCCGTCTTCTTTTGGGTGTCGCACAAAGCGGGCAAACGCATGGCGATGATCGAAGAACAGCTTCCCGATGCTGTTGAACTGATGGTTCGCAGCCTGCGGGTCGGGCACCCCTTCTCCAACGCGATCTCAATCGTATCGAAGGAGATTCAAGACCCGCTCGCCTCGGAATTCGGGGTTATCGCGGATGAGGCCGCCTATGGCCGTGATCTGGGTGAAGCGCTGAAAGACATGGCCGAACGGCTCGACATGCAGGATCTGCGCTTTCTGGCCGTGGCCGTCACCATCCAGCAGCAATCGGGCGGCAACCTTGCCGAGATCCTTGCCGGTCTGGCGAAGGTGATCCGCGCGCGCTTCCGCTTGTTCCGCCGCGTCAAAGCGATCACCGCCGAGGCGAAATGGTCGGGCAAGTTTCTGTCAGGCTTCCCATTGGCCGCGCTGGTGGTGATCAACCTTGGCGATCCGCATTACTACGACGAGGTGCGCGATCACCCCTACTTTATCCCCGCCTGTTTCATCGTGGGCATCTTCCTTGTGCTGAACCTGTTTGTGATGCGCATCCTTACCAATATCAAAGTCTGAGAGGCCGATGGTGGAACTTTTCAATCAACTTAACGACCAGATCAGCGAACTTTTGGGGCCAATGGGCCTGATCATCATCATCGGCACTTTGGGTGTTACGCTGGTGGCAATCACCTTGGTGCTGATGCTGCGTCAGCCCGAAGACCCGTTGGCCAAGCTCAAACGCACCAGCTCTGCCCCTTCGGGGGATGGGTCGCGCGAGAAGTTGCGCCAGTCTGACCAGAATGCACAGTTGCAGAAATTCGCCAAGTTTCTTGAGCCGGAGGACGTGGCCGAACTTAGCGCAAAACAACTGATGCTGCGCCAAGCGGGCTACCGTTCGCGCGATGCGGTCCGGCTCTATTACTTCGCTCAGTTTGCCCTTGGGATGCTCGGGCTGATAGGCGGACTGGTCTATACCAACATCTTGGGCGGCGGCGAGGGGCTGACCACCCAGCAGACCATGATGTGGGCCATCGGCCCCGGCGCCATTGGGTATTACCTGCCCAAATACTGGGTCAAACGCCGGGTCGATTCGCGCAAAGAAGAGATCACCCGCGGCTTTCCCGACGCGCTTGATATGATGCTTGTCTGCGTCGAGGCCGGGCAATCGCTGGACCAATGTATCGTCCGGGTCGCCCGCGAATTGCGCGCCTCCTACCGCGCCCTTGCCGAAGAGTTCGAGATGGTCGCTTATGAGATGAAAGCCGGTAAAGACAAGATCAGCGTGCTAAACGACATGGGGGAGCGCTGCGGCGTTCAGGATGTCTCTTCCTTTGTGACCGTGCTGATTCAATCGGCGGCTTTTGGTACCTCCATCGCCGATGCGCTGCGTGTCTATGCCGGAGAGATGCGCGACAAGCGCGTGATGCGCGCCGAGGAAGCGGCAAACAAGTTGCCAACCAAGATGACCCTTGCCACTATGGGCCTTACCGTACCGCCGCTGTTGATCATTCTGATCGGCCCCTCGGCACATGGCATCTCGCAATTGGGTCAGGTAGGGAATTAATGACGGGCAAAAATCGGCGCAGCCTTCTCCGCGTCGTTTTCATCGGGCCGCTCTTGGGCCTTGCTCTGGCCGCCTGTTCAACAGGCGGCTTTTCCGCGTTGCGCGGGGATCGCCCCCCCGAGAGTGTCTATGCCCCCGGCGTAAATCAGCGGGCAGAGGCTGTCGACGGGATCGAAGTGGGCCACAGGCTCATCGCGGCGGGGCAGTATGAACTGGCCATCAAATCCTTCAACCGTGCCGCCCTCGATCACGGGCTGACAGGCGAAATCCTCTCGGCCTTGGGCAGTGCCAACCTTGGGTTGGGCCGGTTGGGCCAAGCCGAGACTCTGCTGCGCCGCGCGGTCGAAAAGGACGCCGCGGAGCCGGAAGTCTGGAACAACCTTGGCGTTGTACTGATGGAAAGCGGTCAAACCGCCGAGGCCGAGCAAATTTTCCGTAAAGCTTATGCGCTGGATAATGGCGAAAGTGACGCAATCCGGGACAATCTTCGCTTGGCGCTCGCAAAAACGGAAAAATCTGTTATAACAGAAGTCAATGAGGATAATTACAAATTGGTGCGGCGCGGCAGCGGGGATTACCTGATCCGTCCGACACCATGACCCGGCAGAGCAGTAAAAGGACGCAAAATGCGCCATCCAATCATTCTGGCCGTCTGCATGGCAGGCATCACCGCGGTTGCTGGCTGCGGTGAAAAAGATGCGAACGCCACCGTTGAACGGGCTTTCAAGGACGTCAATGTGGTGGATGAAACCAACCTGTCTGACGTGATGTTGACCGTGGCCGATCCCAATGAGGCGGTGAGTTACTTCGCGCGTTCGGTGAAAGAAAGCCCCGACCGCGTCGATCACCAGCGCGGTCTCGCCGCGTCACTCGTGCGCGCCAAACGCACCACCGAAGCTGTGGGCGCATGGGATAAAGTCATCAAGATGGAGGGCGCCACGCCCGAGGATAGCGTGCAATTGGCCGATGCGCTGATCCGCTCGGGCAACTGGGCGCGGGCCGAAACGGTCCTGAACGGCATCCCCCCCACCCATGAGACATTCGCCCGCTACCGGCTTGAGGCGATGGTCGCCGACAGCAAGGAACAGTGGAGCCGCGCCGACAGCTTTTATGAAATCGCCGTTGGCCTAACCACGACACCTGCGGCAGTAATGAACAACTGGGGCTATTCCAAGCTGACCCGGGGCGACTACGCCGAAGCCGAACGTCTGTTTGGCGAGGCGATCCGCCAAGACAACACGCTTTTCACCGCCAAGAACAACCTCATCATGGCCCGCGCCGCCCAGCGCGACTACACCCTGCCCGTGATGCCGATGGAGCAATCCGAGCGCGCGCAGCTTTTGCACACGATGGCGCTTTCTGCGATTAAACGCGGCGATGTGGAGACCGGCAAAAGCCTGCTGCGCGAAGCAATCGACACCCACCCCCAGCATTTCGAAGCCGCCGTCCGTTCCTTGCGCGCATTGGAAAACGGCTAACCCATGGCGATCTCTGCCACGGCGGCCCTGTGGTTCCTGCCCTTCGTTTTGCCGATCTGTCTTTATGTCGCCTTTACGGACATGAAGCAGATGCGCATCACCAATCAAGCGGTCTTGCTGCTTACTGCGACTTTCGTGGTGTTGGGCCTGTTCCTGCTACCCTTTGAAACCTATCTCTGGCGCTTGCTGAGCCTTGTCCTCGTCTTGGGTGTCGGCATCGTGCTAAACGCCGCCGGTGTCATGGGGGCCGGAGACGCCAAATTCGCTGCCGCTGCAGCGCCATTTATCGCGATGGGCGATCTGCGCCTGCTGATGATGCTCTTCATGGCAACCCTTCTTGCCGCCGCCGCCACCCATCGCGGCGTAAAATACACCCCCCTGCGCCGCCTCGCTCCCGATTGGCAAAGCTGGCAGGAAACCAAGAAATTCCCCATGGGCCTCGCCCTTGGTGCCACGCTGGGGCTTTATCTCATTCTGGGGGCGATTTACGGCGTCTGAGGTTGTTTCCTACCCGGCACAAACTTTGACGTGGCAATTAAATTGTCCACATTCACGCCATATTCAACATTTACCCTGCAGTCTGACCGACAAGCCGCACCGCCGTATGACTTTCCAAGGAAGCCATTGATGAACGCCCCGACCAGTACTGTGCTTGCCCCGCCGCCCCCCAAGCGGTTGGAGGAAATGAAGCTGCCCATCGTGATGATGCGCGACATCCTTCTGAAAACGATCTTCCGCAAGAACATCGAAATGGTCAGCGACCTGGCGCAGGCGCTGTGCTTGCCGATCCAAGTAACGCAGGAAATGGTCGACCAAGCCCGCGGCCAGCGCCTGCTCGAAGCAACAGGCACGCTCAGCGCCACCAGCGGCAATGAAATGGGTTATCAACTCACCGATGCTGGCAAGGCCCGGGCGCTGGACGCGCTTGCGCAGTCCGAATATTTCGGCGCCATGCCCGTCCCGCTTGAGGTCTACCGCGAGCAGGTCAAACGGCAATCCGTGCGCAACCTGCAAATCACCCGCGATCAACTGACCGGGGCCATGGGCCACCTGGTCCTACCCGACAGCTTGCTTGACCACCTTGGCCCCGCCGTTTCTGCCGGACGGTCGATCCTGATGTACGGCCCGCCGGGCAACGGAAAATCAAGCATTTCTAACGGCATACGCGACGCTTTGGGCGACAAAGTCTATGTGCCTCGCGCCATCGAATATGCAGGCCAAGTCATCACCGTCTATGACCCGATCGTGCATGCCGCCGCCGAGGCTGAGGTTCAAGATCCCACCTCCCTGCGCCGCGTCACCCGCTATGATGCCCGCTATGTCTGTTGCGAGCGCCCGACGGTTATCACCGGCGGTGAGTTGACGCTCGACATGCTCGATCTGGTTTACAACCCCACGGCACGGACCTATCAGGCCCCGCTGCAGCTCAAGGCCACAGGCGGCATTTTCATCGTCGACGACCTTGGCCGCCAGAAGGAACCACCGCAAAGCATCATCAACCGCTGGATCGTGCCGTTAGAAGAAAGCAAAGACATCCTCGCCCTGCAGTCGGGAGAGAAATTCGAGGTGCCCTTCGACACGCTGGTGATCTTCTCCACCAACTTCCACCCGAACGAGATTTTCGACCAAGCCGCCCTGCGGCGCATCTTCTTCAAAATCAAGATCGACGGACCGGACCAAGAGAACTTCCTCAAGATCTTTGCCATGGTTGCCCGCAAACGCGGCATGCCGCTGGACGAGGCGACGTTGATCCATCTGCTCAAGGTGAAATACCCAACGATCGACAACGTCTATGCGAATTATCAGCCAAACTTCCTTATCGACCAGATGATCGCCATCTGCGATTTCGAAGGCATCCCCTACCAGATGAACCCTGATCTAGTGGACCGCGCTTGGGCAAACATGTTCGTCCGCGATGAGGTGATCGTTAAATAGCCCCAGCCGCTGGCCCCACGGCCTGCCGATACTACATTGGGTGCATGCGCGCCCTACCCCCCAAATTCGCCGATTGGTTCGCCCAGAACGGCTGGTCCCTTCACCCGCACCAGCAAGAGATGCTGGACCGTGCCGATGCCCCCGCCCTGCTGCTTATCGCGCCGACAGGCGGCGGTAAAACACTGGCGGGCTTTCTGCCAACCCTTGTTGATCTGACCGAAGAGCCGCACGAAGGGATGCACACGCTTTATATCTCACCGCTCAAAGCGCTGGCGGCGGATATCAAACGCAACCTGACCCGCCCGGTTGAGGAAATGGGCCTGCCCATCCGCATCGAAGACCGCACCGGCGACACCTCGCAATCGCGCCGCCGCCGCCAACGGGCTGATCCGCCGCATATCCTACTGACCACACCAGAAAGCCTTGCTCTGCTGACGTCTTACGAGGACGCGGCCCGCACCTTTCGCGGGCTGAAACGCGTGGTGATCGACGAAATACACGCCCTCGCCGAAAGCAAGCGCGGCGATCAACTAATGCTGGCGCTGACCCGTCTCCAATCACTCTGCCCCGGCCTTAAACGGGTGGGCCTCTCGGCCACGGTCGAAGACCCCGCCGCCATCGCCCACCTCATGGCCCGCCACCCTGATCCCTGCGAAGTGCTGCTGGCCGACCCGGGCCCCGCCCCTGATATCCAGATGCTACACACCGAAGAGGCACCGCCTTGGGCCGGCGGCGGCGCGGCCTATTCCATCCCGGCGGTGCTGGAACAGGTGCGCCAACACAAAACCACGCTGATCTTCCACAACACCCGGGCGCAGGCCGAGATCTTCTTTCACAACCTCTGGCTCGCCAATGAAGACGCCCTGCCGATCGCGATCCACCACGGCAGCCTTGACCGCGCCCAACGCGAAAAGGTCGAAGCCGCCATGGTCCGCGGCGATCTGCGTGCCATCGTTTGCACCGGCACGCTGGATCTGGGCATTGACTGGGGCGATGTGGACCTGATCATTCAGATTGGTGCGCCCAAGAACGTCAAACGCCTCGTTCAACGCATCGGTCGCGCCAACCACCGCTACAACGCTCCCTCCAAAGCCCTTCTCGTGCCCGCGAACCGCTTTGAAGTGGTCGAATGCGTGGCCGCCCTAGAGGCTGTGCTTGAAGGCGCACTCGACGGTGATCCCCGCGGCCCCGGTCCACGCGACGTGCTTTGCCAACACATCCTCATCACCGCTTGCGCCGGCCCTTTCGACGCCGATGATCTCTTCGCCCAAGTTCGCTCGGCTGGCGCCTATGCCGCCCTGCCCCGCGCCGAGTTCGACGCCTGCCTCGACTTCTGCGCCACCGGCGGCTACGCGCTGCGCGCCTATGACCGCTGGCAGCGCCTGCTGCAGCGCCCCGACGGCCAATGGCAATTGCGTGATCCGCGCGCCGCCCAACGGATCCGTATGAACATCGGCACGATCCAAGATACCGATAAGCTGAAGGTCCGCATGAAACGCAACCGCGGCGGCAAACCCTTGGGGGAGATCGAAGAAGGCTTTGCCGCTACGCTGACCAAAGGCGACACCTTTCTGATCGGCGGTCAGATCGTCCGCTACGAAGGGCTGCGCGAAACCGTGGTCGAAGTCAGCCGCAACGCCGCCAAAAAGCCCAAAGTGGCGACCTTCGGCGGCACCAAATTCGCCACCTCCACACAGCTTTCCGCCCGCGTCCAACAGATGTTCACCCAAGACAGCTGGCCGGAACTGCCACGCCATACCGCCGAATGGCTCAGCCTGCAGCGCGAAGTCAGCCAATTGCCGCAGCCCGGCACCCTGCTGGTCGAAAGTTTCCCCCATGACATGGCCGAACAAACGGTTTTCTACGGCTTTGCCGGCCGCAACGGCCAGCAGACCTTGGGGCTTCTCCTAACTAAACGCATGGAAGACCTCGGCCTGCGCCCTTTAGGGTTTGTAGCCACCGACTATGCCACGCTCATCTGGGGTCTCTCGCCCGTTGACGACCCCGCACCGCTACTCGACCCCACCGTACTCCACGAGGGCCTCGACAGCTGGCTGGCGGGCAATGCCGTGATGAAACGCACCTTCCGCGCCGCTGCGACCATTGCCGGGCTGATCGAACGCAACACCCCGCAGGCCCGCAAATCCGGACGTCAAGCGACCTTCTCCAGCGACATCCTTTATGACACGCTGCACCGCTATGAACCGGACCATCTGATGCTCGACATCACCCGCGAAGAGGCGCTGAGCGGGCTGGTAGACTTCGGTCGGATCGAAGAAATGCTCTCCCGTATCGCCGGGCGCATCACGCATCGCAAACTGACTCGCGTAAGCCCGCTGGCGGCGCCGCTGTTCTTGGAAATGGGTCGCGTGCCCGTCGAAGGCGCTGGACAGGAACGCATGCTGGCGGAAGAGGCTCAGCGATTGATGGAAGCCTCCGGCCTCGCGCAACTTACCCCGCCGCCCTCGGATCAACCGCCCTGGCGAGATGGACGTTGAACTCTAACCTTCCGCGGGTGGAAAGGTTCTGGAAGGTATTTGAAAAAGGATGAAGATGATTAAGAGTTCTTTAACCAACGTCGCGCATCTTTTCGGGGCGGTACAGGCTGCGGAGCCGATGACCGCAAAGGATGAAGGCGCGTCTCCGGTCAGGTTGCCGCCCGATCGCGAGGCGCGCTTTCTGCATTTCATCTTTTCTTAAATACCGCTGCACTGTCCTTTCCACTCTTCTGACATGTGTGTTTGGCCCCTTGCCAAATCAGCCGCGATCTCAGATGAACAAAGGATGAACGGACTGAGTTTTTCCTTTTCGGGCGCGGGACTAACTGCGCTCGGCTCTGGCGCGCTTTGGTGGCGTGACCAGGAGTTGCTCTGTGTGAGCGATCTGCATCTGGGGAAGTCCGAGCGGATCGTCCGGCGTGGCGGATCGGCGCTGCCGCCTTATGAGACACGGGATACGCTGACCCGACTGGCGGCGGACCTGTCCTTAACGCAGGCGCGGCATGTGATCTGCCTTGGCGATAGTTTTGACGACCTCAGCGCGGCGCAGGCGTTGCCGGAGGAAGAGCGGCTTTGGATTCTGGGGCTGCAAGCCGGGCGGCGGTGGGATTGGATCGAAGGCAATCATGATCCCGGCCCCGTAGGTTTGGGTGGCACGCATCTTGCGGAACTTACCTTGGGGCCATTGACGTTCCGGCATAGCGCCGCGTCACAGGGGCGGGGCGAAGTGTCGGGGCACTATCACCCCAAGGCGTCGATCCGCGCACGGGGGCGCAGCATTTCGCGTCCGGCCTTTCTGTTTGACAGCAGGCGGCTGATCCTGCCTGCATATGGCACCTATACCGGCGGGCTGCGCAGCCAGTCGCGGGTGCTGTGTGAACTGATGGGTCCGGAAGCCTGCGCGGTGCTGACAGGGCCGCAACCGGTGGCGATCCCCATGCCCGGAAAGGCGCGATGATGGACCAGATTGAACGCCGTGTGCGGGAGAGCTTTGCGACGCAGACGATGATGCAAACCCTCGGGGCTGAAATCATCGAAGTGCAGCCCGGTCTGGTCAGGGTTTCAGCGCCGGTCCTGCCCGGCGCGATGCAGCAGCAGGGGTTTGGCCATGCGGGGCTGACCTTTTCCATCGGCGATTCGGCGGCGGGTTATGCGGCGCTAAGCGTGCTGCCGCCGGAGGTAGATGTCGTCACGTCTGAGATCAAGATCAACCTTTTGGCCCCGGCCCGCGGGGACCGACTGATTGCCACGGGCCGGGTGGTGAAACCGGGCCGGCGGCTTTGCGTGGTGACCGCGGAGGTTCATGCGGAAATGGATGGCGAGACCAAGCTCATCGCCATCTTGCAGGGCACCATCGTGCCTGTGCCTGCCTCTTAGGCGGTCAGCCCTTCGGGTTCTTCCAACCCATTGGCGCGGCAGCAGGCGGTGACCGTATTGGCCAGCAGGCAGGCGATGGTCATTGGCCCTACGCCGCCCGGCACGGGCGTGATGGCCCCGGCGCGTTGACTGGCGCTGTCGAAATCCACATCGCCGACCAGCTTGGTTTTCTCGCCAGTTTCGATCCGGTTGATGCCCACGTCGATCACGGTGGCCCCTTCTTTGATCCAATCGCCGGGCACCATTTCGGGGCGCCCCACGGCGGCGACAACGATATCGGCGCGGCGCACCACCTCCGGCAAATCGCGGGTTCGGCTGTGGGCCATCGTCACGGTGCAGCTATCCCCTAAAAGGAGCTGCGCCATCGGTTTGCCGACGATGTTGGAGCGGCCAATGACCACCGCGTTCATCCCCGACAGATCGCCATGGTGCTCACGCAGCATCATCAGGCAGCCCAGCGGCGTACAGGGCACCATGCTTTTTTGCCCTGTGCCCAGCAGTCCGACGTTGGAGATGTGAAACCCGTCCACATCCTTGGCCGGAGATACCGAGTTCACCACGCGCTTTTCATCCAGATGATCCGGCAGCGGAAGTTGCACGAGGATGCCGTGGATCTCGGAGTCGTTGTTCAACTGATCGATCAGCTTGAGCAACGCGTTTTGCTCCACGGTGGCGGGCAGCTTGTGCTCGACCGATGTCATGCCCACCTCGCGGGTCATCTTGCCCTTGGAACGCACATAGACTTGGCTGGCCGGGTCTTCGCCCACCAGCACCACGGCGAGGCCGGGCGTGATGCCGTGATCCGCCTTGAGCCGGTCGACATGGCTTGCCACTTTCTCACGCACCGTTGCCGCAAAGACTTTGCCGTCGATGATTGTCGCTGCCATATCCGTCTCACTTTCGCTCGCTGCACGTTGAACACGCCCTACATCACCGCGACGGCTGGGCAATGCAACCCGCCTTAGAACAATCCCTCGACATCACCGTCGGCGTTGAGCTTGATTGCCTCCGCAGAAGGCACCCTTGGCAGGCCCGGCATGGTCATGATCTCGCCACAGATGACGACGACAAACCCGGCCCCCGCCGAGAGCCGCACCTCGCGGATTGGCACGCTGAAGCCTGTGGGCGCACCGCGCAGATCGGGGTCGGTCGAGAAGCTGTATTGAGTCTTGGCCATACAGACCGGCAGATCGCCATAGCCCTGCGCTTCCCAGTCTTTCAGCTGGTTGCGCACCTTTTGGTCGGCCAATACCTCGTCCGCGCGGTAGATGCGTTTGGCGATGGTTTCGATCTTTTGGAACAGCGGCATGTCATCGGCATAGAGCGGTGCGAAATTGGCGCTGTCGCCATCGACGATCTCCGCCACGCGAGTGGCCAGATCGGCGGAGCCTTCGGAGCCCAATTCCCAGTGCCGCGACAGGATCGCCTCGGCCCCTTGGGCCGCGACATAGTCTTTGACCGCCGCCACTTCGGCGTCGGTATCGGTGACGAAATGGTTGATCGCCACCACCACAGGCACGCCAAAGGATTTCACGTTCTCGATATGGCGGCCAAGGTTGGCGCAGCCCTTTTGCACCGCCTCAACATTCTCGGCCCCAAGGTCCGCTTTCGCCACGCCGCCGTTCATCTTCATCGCGCGCACCGTGGCCACCACGACAACTACTGAGGGGGCCAGCCCGGCCTTGCGGCATTTGATGTTCATGAATTTCTCGGCACCGAGATCGGCCCCAAAGCCTGCTTCGGTCACCACGTAATCCGCCAATTTAAGCGCTGTGGTCGTGGCAATGACCGAGTTGCAGCCATGCGCGATATTGGCGAAAGGGCCGCCGTGCACGAAAGCCGGGTTGTTCTCCAACGTCTGCACAAGGTTGGGCTGCATCGCGTCTTTCAACAGTACGGTCATCGCACCATCGGCCTTAATGTCGCGCGCATAGACCGGGCTGCGGTCGCGGCGGTAGGCGACGATCATCGCGCCCAAACGCTCTTGCAGGTCGGTCAAATTGCGCGCGAGGCACAGGATCGCCATGACTTCGGACGCCACAGTGATGTCGAATCCGCTTTCGCGCGGGAAACCGTTCGGCACGCCGCCCAAGGAGGCCGTGATCTGGCGCAGCGCGCGGTCGTTCATATCGACCACGCGCCGCCAGACAACGCGGCGGGTATCGATCTCAAGCTCATTGCCCCAGTAAATGTGGTTGTCGATCATCGCGGCCAGCAGGTTGTGCGCGCTAGTAATGGCATGAAAATCTCCGGTGAAATGGAGGTTCATCTCTTCCATTGGCACGATCTGCGCATAGCCGCCGCCCGCAGCCCCGCCCTTCATCCCAAAGTTCGGCCCGAGCGAGGCTTCGCGGATGCAGACAGCCGCCTTCTTGCCGATACGGTTGAGCCCGTCGCCCAGCCCCACGGTGGTGGTGGTCTTCCCCTCCCCCGCTGGCGTGGGATTGATCGCTGTGACGAGGATCAGCTTGCCATCGGGGCGGTCTTGGACGCTGTCGATAAAACTTTGGCTTACCTTCGCCTTGTCATGGCCATAGGGCAGCAGGTCATCGCTGGAGATGCCCAGCTTCTCGCCAATTTCCTGAATAGGGCGTTTCGCCGCTTCGCGGGCGATTTGAATGTCGGTTTTAAAAGCCATGAGATTCCCCTGTTGCCGTTGGTGGCGATCTTTATACTCAAGCCATAGCGCGACAAGCCCCCGCAGGGGGGACGTGTTTCCGACACTCAAGCAGCGCGAAACGGCGCGCGGTTAGTCGAGGTGGGGCCAGATCGGCTGGTTCGGCACGAAAAGCCGCAATTCGTCCCCCAAGGCGAGCGGCCCTTCCCGCTCGACCCAAGCTGTGACCCCGCGCTTGCCCTGCGCTGCGGCCTTGAAGCCCTTGCCATGGCCGGAGGCCTCACTCTCAATCTCGCGCGCCGGCAAATTGCAGGGGCCGTTTTCGATATCCACCACCAATGTGGTGCCTTCGGCGTTCTGCAACCGCGATCCGGGCGGGACCAGGGTGAAGTCCGGGATGCCTTCAAGGATGATCGAAACGCCGAGCAGTGTGGGGTCAAGCTCCGGCAGGTCGATGCCCTTAGCAATCTGTGCCATTTCTTCGGCAGAGAGAATAGAAAGCTGGCGCGTATTGCGGATTTCGGTTCCCTTGAGATGAAGGTTGCGCACGCGCACGCAGGCGGGGCGGGTCAGACCGGCGTGAAAATCCCCTTCGAACCCTGCATAACTGGCATAGGCCTGCGCCATAGGAACCGAGCGGATGTTCTTGCGGTCTTGGGGGACCATGCCCAGCCAGGTGATCCGGGCGGTGTGGTCCGTCGTGCGAAGCTCGGGCATCTTATTGTCCTTAAATGCTTGGATCGGATGGGAAAACCTATGGCTATTGGCGGGTCAGATGCACCCTAAATCCGCCGCCACTTAGGGATGCTTTGGCAAGCCTGCCAGCGGTATAGACGAGGTCCATTCCGAAGGACTTGAGGTAAAAGGGAGAGACATAGCCCGGCCCCATGACTACGCGGTAAGACATATCGCAAAGCACCGAGGCACCGTTCTGACTGACGGCCTGAGTGGCAATCTGGACGACGCGGCGACCATCATAAAGGGACAGCGGAGATGGACAGCTTTCGGCATTCGCAAGCGCTGCAAAAAGCTCTGGTGGGAAGAGGACCCCGGCAGGCACCGCTTTGGCCTCTGACAGCTGCGTCATTTCCGACGACGGCGTGATTTCCACCGAGGTGACCTGCCCGGCCGTCCGTGCAATCACGATATCGCGCGTCTCGCTGCCCCGGTTTGATCCCAGATAGTTGACCTCACTGCCAGCCGACTGGGTTGCCGCGTTGAAGGTGCCGTTCTTGATGCCGAAAGGCGCGTTATTCAGCGACAGAAGAAACGCCGCATTCCGGCTTTGCCCGTTGAACTGCAAGGTACCCAGTTGCCGCCCGCCCAAGGCGACCGCGTAGTTTTGCGGTTCGGCCCAAGCGGCGCCGGTGATGAGGGCAGAGAAAGCGGCTAAGGCAAAAAGGGTGCGTCGCATAAGTCCCGCTAGGTAAAGACATTCGATCCTGTCTAACCCGCTGGCGGCTGCGAAGCGATAGCGAAATCCTGCCCTCCTAGTCAGATAGGCGGATCACAACGAAAAGACCCCGCCGAAGCGGGGTCATTCTACAGGTCTCGACAGGAAATTAGACCGAGGGTTCAGGCTCCATCCCGCCATCCTTTGGCGGGGTCTTTTTGCCCTTCGCCTTTGGGATCGCGGTGACGCTGGGCGCACTGCCCGCGTCGGAGTTGTCGTCGTCGGAATCTTCCGCAGGCGGCAGCCCCTCCATGACACGTTTGATTTCATCCCCGGTCAGGGTCTCATATTCCAGCAGACCTTGGGCCAGACGCTCAAACTCGACTTCTTTCTCGGTGATGATCTCCATCGCGCGGTCGTAGCCGTCTTGGATGAATTTCTGGACCTCTTTCTCAACCAATTCCTTGGTATTAGCCGAGACTGAGAAACCACCCGTATTGCCCTGATAGCCCTGTGCCGCTTCGGAATAGTCGATGTTGCCGACCTTATCCGACATGCCCCATTGCAGCACCATCGCACGGGCCAGAGCGCTGGCCTGCTGGATGTCGCCCGCCGGGCCGTTGGACACGGAATCGGGGCCATATTTGTGGATTTCAGCCGCCTTGCCCGCCATGGCCATGGCCAGACGCTGGTGGCATTCGTCCTTGAACATGTTGAGACGGTCGATCTCGGGCAGGCTCATCACCATGCCGAGCGCACCGCCGCGCGGGATGATCGTGGCCTTGTAGACCGGATCGCACTTGGGCAGTGTCATGCCCACGAGCGCGTGACCGGCTTCGTGATAGGCGGTCATCTCCTTCTGCTCGGCAGTCATCACCATCGAGCGGCGCTCGGGGCCCATCATGACCTTGTCCTTGGCCTGCTCGAAGTCAATCATGGTAACGAAACGGCGGCCCACACGGGCAGCCATGAGCGCGGCTTCGTTCACAAGGTTCGCCAGATCAGCACCCGAGAAGCCCGGCGTGCCGCGTGCGATGATACGCAGGTCAACGTCCGGCCCCAGCGGGGTCTTGCGGGCGTGAACCGAGAGGATTTTCTCGCGGCCTTTGATGTCGGGGTTCGGCACGGTGACCTGACGGTCGAAACGGCCCGGCCGCAGCAGCGCGGGGTCGAGCACGTCACGGCGGTTGGTCGCGGCGAGAATGATGACACCCTCGTTGCTCTCGAAACCGTCCATCTCGACCAGAAGCTGGTTCAAGGTCTGCTCACGCTCGTCGTTGCCGCCGCCATAACCGGCACCCCGGTGGCGACCCACGGCATCGATCTCGTCGATAAAGACGATACAAGGGGCATTTTTCTTGGCCTGTTCGAACATGTCGCGCACGCGGGACGCGCCGACGCCGACGAACATCTCGACAAAGTCGGAGCCGGAGATGGTGAAGAAGGGCACGCCCGCCTCGCCCGCAATCGCACGGGCCAGGAGCGTTTTACCGGTGCCCGGAGGGCCCACCAGAAGCGCGCCCTTGGGGATCTTGCCGCCAAGGCGCGAGAACTTCTGCGGGTTGCGCAGGAATTCGACGATTTCCTCAAGCTCTTCCTTGGCCTCATCGATGCCCGCCACGTCGTCAAAAGTCACGCGACCCTGCTTTTCGGTCAGCATCTTGGCCTTGGATTTGCCAAAGCCCATGGCCCCGCCTTTGCCGCCGCCCTGCATGCGGTTCATAAAGTAGATCCAGACACCGATCAGCAGCGCGATGGGCAAAAGCGACATCAGGAAGGTCTGGAAACCGGACTGTTGCTGCGGGCGCGCTTTGACCGGGATGTCGTTGGAGATCAAAAGCTGGGTCAACTCGGCATCGCCGGGTTTGATCGTCAGGTAGTCGGCGCCATCCGCCTTGCGGAACCGAACCTGCTCGCCATCCAGTGTCACATTACGGACATCACCATCCTGCACGGAAGTAACGAACTCTGAATAGCTGACCTCGTTGTTTTGCAGCGACCCGCTGGATCCGCTGAACAGGTTGAACAGCGCCAGTACCAGCAACATCAGGACAACCCAGAAGGCGAGGTTACGAACATTTCCCAAGGGAATTCTCCTAAATTCACATGGCCGCAGGCAAGTCCCGCGACCCAAGGGGCGCCCGTCCGGGCAACCACCACACTAAGATAGACATGATGCGCTCATGTTCAATGCGATAATGGCGCGGTTTCGTTCCATTCCGCGCCGCTTTCGCGCTGGACATGCCATTTCTCGACCAGCCCGGCAAGGGGCGCTGCAAGCAGGCACTCTCCCTGCCAGATCGCCGGGGTTGACAGCAGCATGGCACGGGGCCGCCCAAGGCTGCGCCAATCGGGGCATTGGGCGAGGCCCTCGGCCCCCAAGGCACGCAACTCGGTGCCTTCCGACAACCTGTCCGGCGGTGTCGCGCGCCAGCGCCCATCCCACAGCTGATCCGCAGGCACCCGCAGGTCACGCACCGCGTTATATTCCCGAAACACCCAGATTTCACCGCGCCGCAGGAGCGCCTGACATCCATCCAGCGTCGCTGCCTGCCCCGTCTCCAGCCCCGCAATCAGGGCCGCAACGGGGCTACGACGGGGCGGGTAGGCGCTGCCGCTGATCGACCCAAGCGCGCGGATCATCAGGCGGCGGCGGATCTCTTCGGGTTCGGCAAAGAAGGCTTCGGCCTGCATCACCACCGCCCCGCCTTCAATGCGCAGAATCTCGCCTGCGGCACGCTTGGTCTGACGTTCCAACGCTTCCCGGGCGGCAGCCATGTTGCGTGCCACCTCGGCCAGCGTCGCGACATCTATGCCCAAGGGGGCGAGTGCCGCAAGGCTCTGGCGGGTCTGGATACGTGCATAGCGGGGGTCATCGTTGCTGGGGTCTTCGACCCACTCAAGGTTCGCGCGCCGCAGATGCGCTCGCAATGCCTCACGCCGGGCAAAAAGCAAGGGGCGCAGCCATGTGATGCCGTGCCTATCGCTGCGGGGCGCCATGGCCGACAACCCATCCACCCCCGCGCGGCGGGCCAACCGCATCAGAACCGTCTCGGCCTGATCGTCCGCCGTATGGCCAAGGGCGATTGCGGGCAAATCGCGCCGCCCTGCCCAATCGGCCATAAGCCGATACCGCGCCTCACGCGCCGCGTTTTGGAGGTTGCCCTGCCCGTCCCAGCCGCGCCAGCGCAGCGTTTCATGGCGCAGGCCCAAAGTGCCCGCATAACGCGCCACGAACACCGCTTCTTCCGCCGCTTCGGGTCGCAGGCCATGATTAACGGTGACGGCTTCAAGATGTGTGCCCGCTGCCGCCGATAGCCTGTGCAACAGCGACAGCAGTGCCATGGAATCGCTCCCGCCTGAAACGGCAACGCCCAAGCGGGGAGGTAGCCTGCCGCCAAGCCCCGCCATCAGCCCGTCGATCAGCGTTGCGTCAGCCGAAGCGGCAGGTGCAGTCATCAGCGGTTAGGAGCAACCCAGCGTCTGGCGCTGCGCTTCGGCTTGGCTCACCTGCGGCGCGCCCGGGAACCGCACGGCGACTTCCGACAGGGTCACGCAGGCCTCCTGTGTCTGCTCCAACGTACCAAGCGCGCGGCCCAGTTCAAATAGCGACTGGGGGGCCACTGGCCCTTCGGGGTCGGTGCTGAAGGCCGCAAGAAAGGCACGGGCCGCTTCGCGGTTGTCGCCCAATCCGGTCAGGGCTTCGCCGCGGCGCATCTCGGCCTCAGCGGCTAGCGGACCACCGGGATAGGTCTGACTGAAGGTCGCAAAGAGATCGGCGGCGCTGCGAAAGTCACCGGAGGCGAGCGCCCCCTGCGCCCGCTCGAAATCGGTCTTTTCGCTGACCGCCAGCTCTGCCTCGTTGATGGGGGTGATGATGCCGCCGGCTGTCGCTGCGCCACCGCTGCCGGGGGTCGTTTCGACCACCTCGCGGTCCGCCTCTGGCGCAGGCGCGACGACGGTGGGTGCCGCCCCCCCGCCGAGAGTCGATGTCTCACCAAGCGCACCCAGATCGCCACCCTCAAGTTCGACCAAACGGTATTCAAGATCGCCGATCCGGTTGGTGCCGTCAGCGACCACCCGGTTGATGCGGTTCTCCATTTCTTCGGTTTTCGACGTCAGGCGCTGCAGTTCGCTTTCCATCGTGCCGACACGCTCCAACACGGAGTTGCCGCCCGTCTCGACCGAGCCGCCGCCCGTGGTTGAGAGTTCGCGGCGCAGCTTTTGCACCTCGACGCTCAGCACGGTCAGCTGCTGGCGGATGTCCGCCAGCGTTTGATCGTTGTCCTGCGCCATAAGCGCGGCGGGGGCAGTCATCAGTCCCATCACCGCCACGAAGATATATCGCTTCAGCACATCGGCCTCCTTGAATTGGTCATTGTGTTGGCTTTTGCCGCGATTAGCTGGTCAGCGCGCCACCGGCCAGAACGGTTACGGCGCGGCGGTTCTTGGCATAGCACGCCTCTTCCGAGCAGATCTCGATCGGGCGTTCTTTGCCGTAGCTGATGGTCTTAAGACGCGAAGCCGCGATCCCGCGCGAGATCATATATTCGCGCACAGCATTGGCGCGACGCCCGCCAAGCGCGATGTTGTATTCGCGCGTGCCCTGTTCATCCGCATGGCCTTCGATCACGGCTTGGTAGTCCGAGTTAGTCTGCAACCAAGCCACCTGACCGTCGAGCGTGGCGCGGCCTACATCCGTCAATGTGGATTGGTCCACAAGGAACAGCACCCGATCGCCAACAGCCTGTTGGAAATATGCGGTGGAGGTGGGGTCGTTCGCGCTGCCCGGAACCACGCCGGCGTTGACCCCTGCGCCTGCATTGACCCCGGCGCCGCCCATGCCATCGGCACCAAAACGGTCGGGGTTTGTACAGGCCGACACGGCCAATGCGGAAATCAAAAGCGTGCTGGTCAAAATACGTTTCATGGAGGTCTGCCTTCTCTGTGGTCGCGTTGTTGTTGCTGGTGTTAACACAGGCGCAGGATCATTGGAATTGCCCGCGCCCGTATGGGAGGTCTGGAAAACGTTACTGCTGCAGCGGTGACCAAGAGGGGTCAGAGCCGCCTTCGGGCGTGCGCACCGGCTTAAGGTTGCGCCCCGAAATATCGACTGAATAGAGCGAGGACGAGCCGCCTGCCCCTTGGGTTTCACGGGCAAACATGATCACCCGGCCATTGGGTGCCCAAGTCGGACCTTCATCAAGAAAAGAGGCGGTCAGCAGACGCTCTTCAGAGCCATCAAGGCGCATCACGCCAATGTGGAAGCGGCCCTTATTCTGCTTGGTGAAAGCCACCAAGTCTCCGCGCGGCGACCAAACAGGCGTGCCATAACGCCCTTCGCCAAAGGAAATCCGCGTCGCCTCTCCACCGGTGGCGGGCATGACGTAAAGCTGCGGACTGCCCGAGCGGTCGCTCTCAAAGACGATTTTGCTGCCATCGGGAGAGAAGCTGGGCGCGGTCTCAATCGCGGGGGTGTTGGTCAGGCGTACCGACTGGCCGCTGTTGATATCCATCGAAAAGATGTCGGTATTGCCGCCCTGGCTCAGCGAATAGACAACCGTCTGACCGCTGGGCGAGAAGCGCGGCGCGAAGGCCATGGAGCCCTCGGCGCTTTGCAGCGCGCGGCGTTGGACGGTGCCGATGTCCAGCACATAGATGCGCGGGAAACCGCTTTCGTAGCTGGTGTAGAGCACCCGGTCACCGCTGGGAGAGAATCGCGGGGCAAGCACGATGGAGCCGGAATCGGTCAGGTACTTCAGGTTGGCCCCGTCGTAATCCATTACCGCCAAACGCTTCTGGCGGTCGTCCTTCGGCCCGGTTTCGGAAACAAAGACCACACGGCTGTCGAAATAGCCGCCTTCGCCGGTGATCCGGCTGTAGACCGCATCGGCCACCTTATGCGCCATGCGGCGCCAGCCATCGACGGTGCCGCTGAATTGCAGACCGCCCTGCCCGCTGCTGTCGAGCAATTCCTCGCCCGAGAAGACATCGTAGACGCGGAATTTTACGTTGACGCTGTTGCCGCTAACATTGACCGCCCCGGTGATCAACGCCTGCGCGTTGATCGCTTTCCAGTCGGCATATTCCACCGGCGCGTTAAAGTCGCTGACGGTCGAGATATAGGCGCTGGCCGGGATTTCACGGAAAAGGCCCGTGCCGGTCAGGTCTTCTGAGACGACGCGCGCCAGATCGACGGCCAGTTGCCCGGCCTCACCGCTTTCGGGCTGAAAGCTGGGCACGGCAAAGGGCAAAGGCTCAATCGTTGGGTCGTCGATCACGATGCGCAGCGGTTGGGCCTGCGACGCATTGGGGGCCAACGTGAGCGTGGCCGCCGTGGCGCAGAGCGCCAGTAGTCCCAGAAGTCTAGTCAGCATGTTATCGGCTCCTCATTGGGTCGAATGTCATCTCGATGTCTTGCCATTGACTGTATTTTTCCTGCGGCAGCTTGTAACCACTGCTGCCGCAACGAATGACCGCGCGTTTTGCGGCCTCATAGGCTTGTCGCGCGGCAGTGTCGCTGCCACCGTTGGAACTCAGCAAGCGGATCGAACTGGCAACGGGCGTGCCGTCCGTGTTCATCTGCATGCCGACTACGACCGTGGTGCGTGCCGCCTCGGTCGACAGCGCGCCGATGTTCCAGCAGGCCGAGACCGCGACGCGCAGAGACTCGCGCTCACCCGAGGACAGCGGCGGACCGCTTGGCACGGGGGCCTCGGTCTCCGGCTGGCCTAGGACTTCGCTCAACGCATCGGCAATGGCGTCCTCGGTTGAGCTTGAGGTCGCTGGTTCCTCAGCAGGTTTCGGTTCTGGCTTCGGCTCGGGTTTGGGCTCCGGCTTTGGCGTCTCAGCAGGTTTCTCGACCGGTTTCTCAGCCACCTCGACGGGTGCCGGGGGGGGCGGTGTCGGACGGCGGCCGGGCGGACGGGCAGAGGCAGCCGGGGCTTTATCGGCTTCGGTGACGATCTCGGTTGTGCTGTCCTCGGGCGTCCGCGCTTCTTGCGGCTCTTCCACAACGGTTTCGGTCTCAGCCTCAGAGTCAGGCGCCACGGCGGGCTGCTCGTCCAGATCGGGGCGCAGTTCGGGGTCGGGCTGCTCAACCGGTTCTGGGGCCACACGCGGCGCTTCGCGCGGGCGGGCCTCTGGCGCGATCTCGGGCACCAGCACGGCGGTATCGCCCACCGGCTCGTTCATTTCGGGCGGCGTGTCATCCACTTGGGTCTGCGGTGGCAACTCCAACTCCGTCACCTCGGGGGGGAGGTCCTCGGGAGGGGTTTCGGTCTGAACCGGTTCGGGTTGCTCGATCTGAGTGTCCGGCTCTGCCGTTACCTCGGGGGTTTGCTCGCTCACTTCTGGCGGGGCTGGCTGCGCAACCTCGGTGGCCGAGGATGGTGGCTGTTGCGCGGCCACCAGCGCGTCATATTCAGCAGCTGAAATCACCGAGACCTCGGTCATCTCAACGGGCTCAGGCTCGGGCGTGAAGATCCCGCCAAACAACAGCCAGCCGATAAGACCCAGATGCCCGGCACCTGATATGTAATGCCCGGTATGCACGGCTCAGCCACCCGACGTGTCGCTGCCGTCCAACGCCGGGCCACCGATGTCGGTCACCAGACCGATGTTGGAAAAGCCGCCTGCGTTGAGCGCGCCCATGACTTCCATCACCTGCGCATAAGACACTTTGCCATCCGCGCGCAAGAACACCCGGTCGCTGGCCCGTTCAGAGGCAATCGCCCGCAGTTTGGTGATCAGTTGGTCGCGGGGCGTCTCGGTGGTTTGGATTTGCACGGCCCCCTCGGCGGTGAGTGTTACGGTCAGCGGCTCTTCCTGCTCGGATGGCAGGGCCGTGGCGGCGGTCTTGGGCAATTCCACCGGCACACCAACGGTCAAGAGCGGGGCCGCGACCATGAAGATGATCAGCAGCACCAGCATAACGTCAACAAAGGGCGTGACGTTGATCTCGGCCATCGGCTGCGCGCGGCCGCGACGCCGCCCCTTGCCGCCTGGTTTTTTCATGACACCTGCGCCCATGGCTTAGCTGTCCAACTGGCGGCTGAGGATGGTGGCGAATTCGTCCGAGAAGGCTTCGTAGTTGCCCAAGATGCGGTCGCTGTCGGCACTGAGCTTGTTATAGAACACAACCGCCGGGATCGCAGCCAATAGGCCGATGCCCGTTGCCAAAAGCGCCTCGGCAATACCGGGGGCGACGACGGCGAGATTGGTGTTCTGCTGGGCCGCAATCTCGATGAACGAGTTCATGATGCCGAAGACCGTTCCGAACAGACCGACGAAAGGCGCGGTGGAGCCCACGGTCGCCAGCACCGGCAGACCCTTTTGCAGACGCTCAGCCTCTTTGGAAATTGCCACATCCATGGAGCGGTCAATCCGTGCGGTGGCGCCGGGAATCAGCGCGCCATCTTCGCGGTGCGAGCGGCGCCATTCGGACATGCCAGAGGCAAAGATCTTCTCCGACGGCCCATCCGGGTCTGCGCCAATGTTATCAAACAACCCGTCCAGCGGTTCGCCCGACCAGAACGCCTGATCAAACTGCGCCGCCTCAGCGCGGGCTTTGCGGTACTGGATGGTCTTTTGAACGATGATCGACCAAGACCAAAAAGAGGCCCCGATCAGCATGATCATTACAAGTTTAACCGTGACTGTCGCCTTCGCGAACAGACCCCACAGGGAAAAATCCATCCCCTGTGCCAATGCCAGCGTCTCTGCTTCCATTTAACTATGCTCTTTTACTGCCGCCCCTTTGGGGCATTCTGCCTCTGGGCCCTATTTTCCGGCCTCTATTTGGAGCAAAGCTAACGAACTGCAACAGAGATTGCCAGAATTATGGTATCACGCTGCTGGATCGCCGTCTGACAGGCGGAGTTTCGCTGGCAAACGGGTGGGTTTTCCGGCGGTGGTCATGCAAACGGCGGTGACTTTGGCGCGAAAGATGACCTTGCCGTCGCGCAGCACGTCTTGATCGAACACCCACCGCACCGGCCCTTCGGCCTGATGGGTGGTATGCACCTCCAACCGATCCCCGAACCGCGCAGCGCCGATGTAGTCTGCCTCTACCCGCGTCACGACAAAGACCAGCCCCTTGTCGCGCATAGCGCGTTGATCGAGACCGATCTGTTCGACGATATCCGACCGCGCCCGTTCGATATAGCGCAGGTAGTTGGCGTAATAGACGACGCCCGCCATGTCGGTGTCTTCATAGAAAATGCGGACCGGGAAGGTATGGCTCATGACGCGACCTGTACCCGTGCCGCAAGGCGCAGCGCGTGGCTGGGGTCATGGGCGGCGGGCGGCATGATCGGGTCATAGGCGGCGCGGATTACATCCGCGATCTCGGGCCGCAGCACCAGTGCTTCATCTGCCAGTGCCAGCGGAGATTGCTCTTGAAAGGCGCCCTCGGACCAGAGCAGGATGACCTGCACCGCTTGGCTCAGCGCCAAGACTTGCGCGGACATCTCTTGCAGGCTCTCGTCCATGCGCAGGAACACGAAAGCCGCCTTGATCGCGCCGTTCTCCTCAAAGCGGAAGAAGCGGTATTGGTTCGCCCCCGCCGCCTGCAAGCGCTCGACCTGCCCTGCGAGATCCGGCACTAGCCCGTCCATGCCCGGCACGTCTAGCAACTCCGCCCAATCCGCGAAGAAGAACATCATCAGGTTGCTGCCCAACTCGGTGTCGGTCTCGGCCATTTCATGGCCTGCGAGCTTCACCACGGCCTCCAACGCGCCCTTCACCACCGGCAGCGCGTCTTCCTCGATCCCAAAGGCCACCGGCGCGATGGGGCGGCCCCAGCGGGCAAAGGCAAACTGCCCATCGCGGCGGGTGAAAAGGGTTTCGATCTGCTCTGCGGTCATCGTCATCTGTCTTACCTTCGCTCCGGGGCGTCAGCCAAAAAGGTCGTTCTGCCCCTTGGGCGCGGCCATGCCGAGGTGGGTCCAGGCCTTGGCCGCTAACATTCTGCCGCGCGGGGTACGCTGGATCAGCCCTTGCTGCAACAGGAACGGCTCGATCACCTCCTCCAGTGCGTCACGGCTTTCCGACAGCGCGGCGGAGAGGGTTTCGATCCCCACCGGACCGCCCTGATAGTTCTCCGCGATCAGCTTGAGGTAACGGCGGTCAGCGCCATCAAGGCCCAGATGATCGACCCCAAGCCGGGTCAGGGCCATGTCAGCCAAATCACGGGTCACGCGGCCATCGCCTTCGACCACCGCAAAATCCACCACGCGCCGCAGCAGGCGGCCCGCGATGCGTGGTGTGCCGCGTGCACGTTTGGCGATCTCGCGCGCACCGCCCTCATCAGCGGGCGCACCCAGTTTGCGGGCGTTGCGGTCAACGATGATGTAGAGCTCATCCTCGGTATAGAATTGCAGCCGCGTCGGGATGCCGAAACGGTCACGCAGCGGGGTGGTCAGCAGGCCCATGCGGGTGGTGGCCCCCACGAGCGTGAAGGGCTGCAACTCGATCCGTACGGTTCGCGCGGCGGGGCCTTCACCGATCACCAGATCAAGCTCGAAATCCTCCAATGCAGGGTAAAGCACCTCCTCCACCGCCGGATTCAGACGGTGAATCTCGTCGATAAACAGCACGTCGCGGGCTTCGAGATTGGTCAGGATCGCCGCCAGATCGCCCGCCTTGGCCAGCACCGGACCAGATGTCATGCGAAAGCCCACACCCAACTCCCGCGCCATGATCTGCGCCAGTGTGGTTTTGCCTAGACCCGGAGGCCCGTGAAACAGCGTGTGATCCATCGCTTCACCGCGCTGGCGGGCGGATTGGATGAAGACGGCAAGGTTCGCGCGCGCCTCGGCCTGCCCGACAAATTCTGCCAACATCTGAGGCCGCAAAGCGCGGTCAAAGTCTTCGGGCATCGGCTCGGGCCGAACGGTGGGGTCAATGTCGGTCATAGGGTCTCGTTATGCCGCAGGGCGGTGGGTTCTGCCAGAGGGGGGCTCAATCCTTGGGCGCCAACAGCTTGAGCGCCGCGCGGATCAGCGTCGGCGTGTCCGCCTCTGGCATCTCGCCCGCCGCCTGCGCCACGGCGCCCGCCGCATCACCGGGGCCGTAGCCAAGGTTGCCAAGCGCCGAAAGCGCCTCGGACTGGGCCGAAGCATTGGGCGCGGCGGCTTTTGGCGCGGGGCGTGGGGTCGCGGCTTCGATTACGGTCTCATCGGCGGCGGCCTGCGCTTCGCCCAGAGCGTCGGCCACGGTGCCGGTCATCGCCATGACGCCGGGGGCCTTGTCCTTGAGATCAAGCACCACACGCTGCGCGATTTTGGGGCCGATGCCCTTAGCGGCCTTGACCGCATTCCAGTCACCCAATGCAATCGCACGGCTCACGCCATCTGGCCCGAGCGTGCCAAGGATCGCCAGAGACGCCTTGGCTCCGACCCCCTGAACCGAGGTCAGCAAACGGTGCCATTCCTTCTCCACCAGCGTCTGAAAACCAAACAGTTGCATCAGGTCTTCGCGCACCACCAAATCGGTATAAAGCGCCACAACCTCACCCACGCCCGGCAGCGCGGCCATGGTGCGGTCAGAGACATAAACGAGGTATCCAACGCCGCGTACGTCGATCAAAATATGATCGGCAGCACGGTAATCGATACGGCCGGAAAGCTTACCAATCATGCCTGTGCCCTCGCCACGGCCTGCGCCAGCGTGCTGGCCCCGCCGTGATGCGCGTGGCAAATGGCGATGGCAAGCGCGTCCGCCGCATCCGGCCCCGCAATCTCGATCCCCGGCATCTGCATCCGCACCATATGCGCCACCTGTCCTTTGTCCGCGTGGCCAACACCGACGACGGTTTTCTTGACCTTGTTGGGCGCATATTCACCCACCGCGAGGCCAAATTGCGCAGGCACCAACATCGCAATGCCCCGCGCCTGCCCCAGTTTCAGTGTGCCAGCCCCGTCTTTGTTTACAAAGGTCTGCTCAACCGCTGCAGCACCGGGGCGGTAGGTGGCCAGCACCCGCGTTAACTGCCCGTGCAAGGAAAGCAGCCGCGCCGCAAGGTCGTCACCTTCGGAGTGGCAGATGCCATTGGCGACATGCGCGATTCGGCTGCCAGAGACGTCGATGACCCCCCAACCCAAATTGCGCAGCCCCGGATCTATGCCGATCACCCGTATCATCTCTGCCCTCGATAAAATTGTTGCTTTTTTGGTGCACTAGCACGAAACGCGAACATCGCAAAGCCCTGATGCAAGACTGTCGCTTTGCGACACGGAGCCTGTCGCTTTTAAACTGCGGTGTCGAATTGCGTCTCTCCACATTTCGAAACCGACAAGGTGCAGGTACAGTTTTTCCCGTATTGATAGTAGGTTAGCCCTATTTGCGACCTATGCATAAATTGCAGAGCTCACTGTCGTTTTTATGGGATTGCGCGGCGCGATATTCAGGCATAATTGCCGAAAATCCCGTTTTGGAAATGGCGCTTCACTCGCGCCGGGCAGGACGCAACCGACGATCAAACAAAGGACGGCACCATGGCAGCTTTCGATACCACCCGCACCGCTTACGGCTCAACATCGGCCGTCTCTCGTATTTTCAGCTTTTTCGGCGCGTTCTTTGCGGCGGTCGAAGCGTGGCAAGACAGCCGCGCCACCCGCAAGGCGCTGTCGGACCTGACCGACCTTGAATTGCAAGACATCGGCCTGATCCGGGGCGATATCGACCTTGTCGCGCAGAACCACTTCGTTCGCTGACTGCCGCGCGCGCCGCTAAGGCGCCGCGCTTGCCCGAATACAAAAGCCGTAGCTGGTTCGCCCGCTACGGCTTTTTCATTTTCGCATTTAGATAATTTAACTCAGCGCATGACTGGCCTCGTCAGCCCGGCCAAAGCATCAGTCACCGGATCAATGGCCATCATCTTTGCGCCAATCTGCTCAAAGCTTGATCCATTGTTCAACCGCGACAGCCGCTCGTTATAGGTCACCGGGCCGATCGCGGCGAGAGTGAAGGCTTTGAAGCCAAAAAATACCAGAACGATTAGGTAGAGCCCGGTCATCGAGAAGCCCCGCCGGGCGCGTTTGGGCAAAATGCTGATCAATCCGTCGCGACCGTCACGGGTGACATAACCGTGCTTCAACTTCCGATGCTTGCGCCCCAGAAGTTCGATCCGTTTCGCGAATTGGGCGCGTCCTTCAGCCATCACAGCCTCCGTAGCAATTCGGCCCCCACCGTTTGCTGCCAATTTGAGTAAAGACAAATTGTGGCAACAAAGGGGCAAAAGGGCCAAATGCAACGAAAATGAGGCGTGAATTATGCGTTAGTTTGCAGCGTTAATGTCGTCCAGTCACCAATGCTCTCACGATGCACCAGATTGATGCCGGATCGTGCATAAACGTCGATCACCTCGTCAGCCTGCTCATTCAGGATACCGGAGAGAATCGCATAGCCCGCAGGCTGCAACGCTTCGGCCATATCAGGTGCCAAGGCGACCAGCGGCCCTTTGAGGATATTGGCAAAGACCAGATCAAAGGGCGCAGCCTCGGCCAATTGCGGGTGGTCAAAGCCTGCGGCCTCGACGCAGGTCACGCGGCCCGACAGGTTGTTGGCATCGACATTGGCCTGCGCCACTTCGACCGCGACTTCGTCGATGTCGCTGGCCAGCACCGGCTCTGGCCAGATGCGCGCGGCGGCCATGGCCAGCACCGCGGTGCCGCAGCCGATGTCGGCCACTTTCCTGCCATGGAACCCCTCGCCCGCCAGACGGTCCAAGGCACGCAGGCAGCCCAGCGTTGTGCCGTGGTGGCCGGTGCCGAAGGCCATGGCCGCTTCGATCAGTAGCGGTTCGCAATCATCGGGCACCTTGTCAGCGTCATGGCTGCCGTAGACGAAAAAGCGCCCCGCTTCGACCGGGGCCAATTCACGGCGCACATGGGCGACCCAATCTGTTTCGGGCAGTTCGGAGACGCTGAAATCTTTCGCGCCCATCGCCTTGGCCAGCACCGCCAGCGCGGCGGCGTCAGGCTTCTCCTCGAAATAGCCGCCGACTTCCCACAGACCCGAGCCATCTTCCATTTCAAAAACGCCAACGCCGGTGGGTTCAGGCGTCAGCCGTTCCATTGCCTCGCCCAAGGCATAGGCGGGGTCGCGGCCTGTGAGAGTCGTCAGGGCGGTGAAAGTCGGCATGGCGCGGTCCTTTGCTACGGTGCGGTTGCGCTTCGCCTAGGGCCGCGGGCGCGCCGGGTCAAGCCATGCTGGTTTTCGCGCGCTACTCGGCGGCTTGGGGCACGGCACGTTGAAAGATCGTCTCATTCCCCGGTGCCGGGTGCCGCGGGATCAGCAGCGACAGCATCAGCGAGACCGCTGCCATCCCCGCGGCAAGGAAGAACACTGCTGCAGGCGAGATGAGCCATAGCAGGCCCAGCCCGACCGGCAGGAACACCGCCGCGATGTGATTGATGGTGAAGGCGACCGCCGCCGTGGGTGCGATATCTGCGGGGTCGGCTATCTTTTGAAAATAGGTTTTCAGCGCTAATGCGAGTGCAAAGAACATGTGATCCAACACATAGAGCGTCGCCGCGATCACCACGCCCCAGCCGAGGTAATAGACACCGCCGTAAGCGAGAAAGACAAGGATCAGCCCGACATATTCGACCGTGAGCGTCCGGCGTTCGCCAAAATGGCCGACCGCGCGACCCATCAGTGGGGCAAAGATCATATTGGCCACGAGGTTGATGAGATAGAGCATGGTGATCTCATGCACTTCAAAACCGAAGCGTTCGACCATCATAAAGCCCGCGAAGACCACGAAAATCTGCCGCCGTGCACCGGACATGAATTGCAGCGCGTAATAGAGCCAGTAGCGTTTGCGCAGGATCATCTTTTTGTTCTGCACCGTGGGGGCTTCGAACTGCGGATAGGCCAGCATGGCGATGATTGCGATGGCAACGGTAACGCCGCCGCCGATCATGTAGACGATGCTATAGCTCAGGTTCAGCGTTTCCCACAGCGCCATGATCGCCAGATAGGCTACCAGCGTCGCCAGCGATCCGGCCGCCATGAGCCAGCCTATCATGCGCGGGGCATCCTCGATTTTCAGCCATTGAAGTTGCAGCGATTGGTTCACCGTCTCGTAGTAGTGAAACCCGATCGAGCTGAGCATGGTGATCGTCAGGATGCCGCCCATGGAGGGGAAATAGGCGGTGATCGCCGTGGCTGCCCCCAGAAGGGTCAGCGACACCAATCCCAGCACTTGTTCACGCACGAACAGTAAAATGGCGATCACGCCGATCGCCAGAAAGCCGGGGATTTCGCGAACCGTGTGCAGCAGGCCAATGTCGGACCCGTCGAAGTCTGCCACTTCGATGACGAAGTTGTTTAGCAGCGCCGACCATGTGTTGAAGGCGATGGGCATGGCCAGCGCCATGAGGAACAGCAGAGCCACGGGGCGGCGCCAGAACGGCAGGCCTTTGGCTTCTTCGAGGGTGATATAGCGGGTCATGCGGATTTATTACGCCCGGCATGCGGGAATGGCGAGAGAAAAGGCAAACGATGAGCCGGGCAGTGCCAGACCGGGGGCTGGCGCATATGATCTCTCAGCTGGGCAGTTTATTGCAGCAGCTCATGTGGCACATACGCAAGCCGCCACTCCGATTGCAAAAGCGCCAGGCCAGGGGCCGGTCTGGCGCTGCCCGGCGGCCTTCGGCCTTGATTCCGGGCTGTTGTGTTACCGGCAGACGTCGTGCCAGCCAGCCTCAGTGAAAACTCTGCGGATCAATATCCACAGCCAGCCGCAAATCGCCCTTCAGCCGCACCGAACCGATCCAGCGGCTCAGCGCCTCCTGCAAGGCCACACTCTTATCCGCCTTCACCAAGAGCCGCACCCGATGCCGCCCGCGCACCCGCGCAATCGGCGCAGGTGCCGGGCCAAAGACCTGCGCCCCCACGGCCCGCAAAGGCCCGTCATGCCGCGCAAGATGGTTACCCAGATCAAACACCGCCGCCGCATCGCTACCGCTCAGAATGATCCCCGCCATCCGTCCATAAGGCGGCACCCCGGCCTGCCGCCGCTCGCCAGCCTCGGCGGCCCAGAACTTCTCTTCCTCGCCAGCCAAGATCGCCCGGATCACCGGATGCTCGGGCTGATAGGTCTGCAACAGCGCTGCGCCGGGCGCCTCGGCCCGCCCCGCACGCCCCGCCACCTGCCGCATCAGTTGAAACGTCCGCTCCGCCGCGCGCAGGTCCGACCCGGTCAGCCCCAAATCCGCATCGATAACCCCCACCAAGGTCAGCTTGGGAAAATTATGCCCCTTGGCGACCAGTTGCGTGCCGATGATGATATCCGCCGCCCCCTCGGCAATCCCCGCAATCTCGGCCTTCAACGCCCGCGCCGAGCCGTACATGTCAGAACTCAAGGTCGCGATCCGCGCCTCGGGCCAGAGCGCAGCCGCCTCCTCTCCCAGCCGCTCCACGCCGGGACCGATGGGGGCGAGCTTGCCTTCGACCTGACAAGACGGACAGACCTCGGGCATCGGCTTGGTCTCGCCACATTGGTGGCAAACGAGCCGCTTGAGAAACCGATGTTCCACCATCCGCGCGTCACATTGATCACAGCCAATCTGCTCGCCACAGGCGCGACAAAGCGTGATCGGCGCATAGCCGCGCCGGTTGATAAACAGCATCGCCTGCTCGCCCCGCTCCAGCCGCGCATCGACCTCGCGTTTCATCTCGGCCGAGATCCACTTGTCGCCGGGCAGCCCCGCCTGCCGCATGTCGATCGCCCCCATCTGCGGCATCACCGCCGGGCCAAAGCGCGAGGTCAATTCCAGCCGCCGATACTTGCCCGCCTCGGCATTGGCCCAGGTCTCAAGGCTTGGGGTGGCACTGGCCAGCACCACCTGCGCGCCGCAGATTGACGCGCGCAGCACCGCCATGTCGCGGGCGTTATACAGAACTCCGTCTTCCTGCTTGTAGGACGTATCGTGCTCCTCATCGACAACGATCAGCCCAAGGCTCTGAAACGGCAGGAATAGCGCCGACCGCGCGCCGATGACCAATTGCGCATTGCCCTCGCCCACCATGCGCCAGATGCGGCGGCGCTCGGTCATGGTGACGCCGGAATGCCACTCGGCGGGCTTCGCGCCAAAGCGCTCCTCGACCCGGTCCAAGAACTGTTCGGTCAGGGCGATCTCAGGCAGCAGCACCAATGCCTGCCGCCCGGACTCAATCGCCGCCGCCACGGCTTCGAGATAAACCTCGGTCTTGCCCGATCCGGTGACGCCACGCAGAAGGGTCGTGCCATAGGCCTCTGCCTTGATACCTTCGCGCAAAACCGCCGCCGCTGTCGCCTGATCTTCGGTCAGCGCCTTGCCGGGCAACGATGGATCCAGCCGCCGGAACGGCAGATCGCGGGGGCTTTCCTCTTCGCGCACGGCACCTTGATCGACCAAGCCTTTGACCACCGAAGAGGTCACGCCGGCCATCTCCGATAGCTCCTTCAGCGTGAAGGCCAGATCGCCGTATTCCTCCAACACCGCCATCACCCGCTGGCGCGCGTCGGTCATGCGGGCGGGCACACCATCCCCTGCCCGGTAGATCTTGCGCATCGACGGCGGATCGCCCAAGCCCGGCGCACGGGTCGCCAGCCGCAGCATCGCGGGCAGCGGGGTCAGCGTATAGGCGGCCGAGCGCAGCAAAAACTCGCGCATCTCGTCGCGCATCGGCGGGGCGTCCAGCGCCCGGATGACATGGCGCACTTTATTGATGTCGTAATCCCCGGCCCCCGGCCCCCAGACCACGCCCATCACCTTGCGCGGGCCCAATGGCACCTCGACGAACGCCCCCGCATGGCAGCCACCTTCGGGCGCGCGATAGTCCAGCGCGCGGCCCAAAGGCTGGGTGGTCATCACCGACAACAACTCGCCATGATGGTAGAATTCAGCCATGTCTGCCGCATGCTCCGTGTCGCTTGGGGGAATTGAGGCTTTAAGCATCGCAGATCATGCGGTAAAGCCAAGGCAAGCAATAGACCTGTTAGCGATCACATTCCAACCCGGAAGGAAAGCCCATGAAATTCTTCGTAGATACAGCCGAGATCGACGCCATTGCCGAACTCAATGACCTTGGCATGGTCGACGGCGTGACCACCAACCCCTCCCTGATCCTGAAATCGGGCCGCAACATTCTCGAAGTGACCAAGGAAATCTGTGACCTCGTCGACGGTCCCGTCTCTGCCGAAGTTGTGGCGCTGGAAGCCGACGCGATGATCGCCGAAGGCCGCAAGCTCGCGGAGATCGCCGACAACATCACCATCAAGCTGCCGCTGACATGGGACGGGCTGAAAGCCTGTAAGGTTCTTTCGGGCGAAGGTCACATGATCAACGTGACGCTCTGCTTCTCGGCCAACCAAGCGCTGATTGCGGCCAAAGCTGGGGCGACCTTCATCTCGCCCTTCATTGGTCGTCTGGACGACATCAACCTTGATGGCATGGACCTGATCCAAGACATTCGCACCGTCTATGACAACTACGGGTTCGAGACGCAGATCCTCGCGGCCTCCATCCGCAGCGTGAACCACGTCCTCGACGCCGCGCGCATCGGTGCCGACGTGATGACCGCGCCGCCAGAAGTGATCAAGAAGCTGGCCGCGCACCCGCTGACCGACAAAGGCCTGGAGCAGTTCATGGCCGATTGGAAAAAGACCGGTCAGAACATCCTCTGATCCGGCCTACACGGCAAAACAATAAACCCCTTCCGCCCTTGGCGGAGGGGGTTTTTCTTTGCCCTATGCGGCGTTGCCTTCGACGGTCAGGTGATCGCCCGACCACAGGCCGGGGCGCACCTCGGCCTCGGCCGCGCCTGCCCGGATGCGACGGCACTGCCCCACGGGAATCGCCGGAGCCTGCAACACCAGGTCCATGCCATGCGCTGCCGTCTGCGGCAGCAATGCCGCGTGCATCCCGTCCAAGGCCACCGACACATCGCAGGGCAGATAGACGCTCGCCCCGCCCACGCCGGTATCCTCTTGCCACGGGGTCAACGGCGCGCCGACCGCGCCGACACAGCACACGGCGGTCTGCAATTCAATCGCCCGCGCCCGCGCACAGCTAAAGACGCGGTTATAGCCGGTGATCATATCGGTCTTGGCGGGGATGATGACCAGATCGAGGTTTAGCTCCCCCAGCTTCGACCAAAGCGCGGTGTATTCCGCATCAAGGCAGATCGCGATCACGCAGCGCAGCCCGTTCCACTCAAACAGGTTGATCCCCGTGCCCGCGATGGTCACGCCACTGGCGCCATTCGCCTCCAGCGGGGTCAGGCTCAATTTATTTTGCACCTGCATGCCGCCGCCCGGCGTCAGGAACCACGCTTGGTTCAGGTAGCCTTCGGGCGCATCGACAGAGGGGAAAGCCACTGGGAAGGTGCCGGGCAACAGTGCCACGCCGGTCTCCTCAACCATGCGGCGCATTGAATCGAGTGCAATCACGGCGGTTTGCGCCAACCAACCCAATTGTTGATCTGCGGGCAGGTCCACCGGGGCGAAACTCAGCCATTGCGCGCAGCAGAATTCCGGCATCACCAACAATTGCGCCTCGCGCGCGGCAGATTGTTGCAGACGCAGCTCGACACTGGCGAGCCAGCTTGGCAGGGAATCCGGCGCAACCTGAAGATTGGCCGCCCAAAGATCGACAGAGACATGTTCCATGTGAGATTTCCTCTCCCGGGAATGGCCATCTCACCACATCCGGGGATATGCGGCAGGCTTAGATCACGCGCGCGGCTTTGCGGCTGAAATCCGCGCGTTGACCGAAGCAAACACCCCCGGGCCGCTTTTGTTCCCGAGGGCTTCGTTCTACATCAGCGGCCTGACGCAGAGCGGCAACAAAGACCGCAGGCGGCAGGACCGTGACCAATTTGGGGCAGACCTTGGTGCCCCACCATGTTATGACACCGCAAATAAAAAAGAGACGCCCATGAGCAGCAGCCCCAAAATCGACGACGCCCTGCGCGAGGCGATCATCTCAGCGCCCGACGTCATCCTTGACGACAGCGACGTGATGCAGGCGCTGATTGCGGCCAATGAAAAGGCCATGGGCGGCAACATCGTCGATCTGCGCGGCATTGCGATGGAGCGTTTGGAAACCCGCCTTGATCGGCTGGAAGATACCCACCGCAGCGTCATCGCGGCGGCCTATGAGAACCTCGCCGGGACCAATCAGATCCACCGCGCGATCCTGCAAATGCTGGACCCGGTGGAGTTTGAAACCTTTCTGCGCAATCTGGGTGGCGAAGTGGCCGACATCCTGCGCGTTGATGCGGTGAAACTGGTGCTCGAGTCGGTCCAGAACGACAATGATCCGGCTGTACAACGTTTGGGCGATGTACTGACCGTGGCCGAGCCGGGCTTTATCGACGACTATCTGTCTCAAGGGCGCGGCGGCATGGTGCGTCAGGTGACCCTGCGCGCACTTCAAGACGGTTCTGAGGCGCTGTATGGCACCAAGGCGGGCTGGATCCGTTCTGAGGCCTGCCTAAAACTCGATTTCGGCACAGGCCGCCTGCCCGGCCTTCTGGTCATGGGGGCCGAAGACCCGCATATGTTCGGCCCGCAGCAAGGGACCGATTTGCTCACCTTCTTTACCGGCGTGCTGGAACGCACCATGCGCCGCTGGCTGTCTTGAGCGAGAAGGCAAATCCGCTGCTGATCAGCCCCGCCGCGCGGGATGCGCTGCAAACGTGGCTGGCGCATCAAAGCGCGTTGAAGGACGCAGCAGAGAATACCATCACCGCTTATCGTGGTGATGTGACCGAGTTTCTCACCTTCATGACGCTGCACAAAGGCGATACCCAAGGTTTGGGGGCGCTGGCAAAAATCACCATCAGCGACATGCGCGCTTGGATGGCCAGCACGCGCAGCGGCGGTGTAGGCTCGCGCTCTGTCGCGCGCAAACTCTCGGCGGTAAAAGCCTTCTACCGCTGGCTGGCCGAGCGGGAGGGGTTCGAGCCCACTGCCGTTCTGCTCGCGCGCTCACCCAAGTTCCAAAAGAAGCTGCCCCGCCCGCTGGCCGAAGACGCCGCCCGCGCGCTGATCGATTGCGTCGAAACCCAAGCCCGCGCCCCATGGGTCGCGGCGCGCGATGTGGCTGTGCTGACGATGCTGTGGGGCTGCGGCTTGCGGATTTCCGAGGCGCTCGCCCTTAAAGGCGGCGATGCGCCCCTGCCAAATAGTCTGCGCATCATCGGCAAAGGCGGTAAGGAACGGGTCGTACCGGTGCTGCCCGCCGCCCGTGCTGCCGTCGAAGATTACCTCGCCCTCTGCCCCTACCCGCAAGAGCCTCATGCGCCGCTGTTCCGTGCCATTCGCGGCGGAGCTTTGGGTGCCCGCGCCGTAGCGCAGGTCATGGCCGATGCACGAATGCAACTGGGGCTGCCCGCCACCGCCACGCCCCATGCCATGCGCCACAGCTTTGCCACCCATCTGCTCGACGCAGGCGGCGATCTGCGCGCGATTCAGGAACTGCTGGGCCATGCGTCGCTCTCGACCACGCAGGCCTATACCGCCGTCGACACCGCGCGACTGATGGAAGTCTATAACAACGCCCACCCCAAAGCGGGTCGCTGACCCTCTTGCGCCCTGCGCTCCGATCGCCATATTGGGGCCAAGCGAGGACGACCTCCCCCATATGGGTACACACTCGGGACGACCCGACCAATACCGGGACCGCCCCCATGCGCAGTACTGCAGACCGCATCCGCCACGCCATCAGCTTTGAAATTCTCGCCCTTTTGATCGTCACGCCCATGGGCGCATGGCTTTTTGATAAGCCATTGCATGAGATCGGCGTTGTCACCATCGTCAGCGCCAGCATCGCAACGGGATGGAACTACCTTTACAACCTCGGGTTCGACCACGCCCTGCGCCGCCTGCGCGGCACGGTGCGCAAGACGGTGCCGATCCGCGTGCTCCATGCCGTGACCTTCGAGATCGGCCTGCTGTTTGTGCTGATGCCCTTCATCGCGTGGTACCTGAGCATCTCGCTGATGGAGGCCTTCCTCATCGACGTGAGCTTCGCGCTGTTCTACCTGATCTACGCCTTCGTCTTTAACTGGGTCTACGACGTGATCTCCCCGGTGCCTGAGCCTGCCCGCCCATCTTAATCAGCGCGCAGGCGGCTGACGAACTCAGCCGCCGCCTCTGCCGGATCGCGCGCGCCCTCGGCCACGGCATCACTGAGCCGTGCCAGATCGTCCTTCGCCTGCGGTGTCTCCAACTGCGCCAAAAGCCTCTGTTTCACGTCTTGCTCGAACCAATAGCGCGCCTGCGCGGCCCGTGTTCGGTCCCAAAACCCATTTGCGCGCCGCCATTCGATTAGCTCCTGCAGCGCGGCCCAAGTCTCGTCCAGCCCGTCTTCCTCAAGCGCCGACACAGCGGTGGCGCGGGGGTAACCTTCGGGGTCTTGCGGGCGTTTGCGCAGCAGACGCAGTGCCCCGGCATAGTCGGCGCGGGTGCGGGCAGCGGTAGATTTCAGATCACCATCCGCCTTGTTGATCACAATCAGATCGGCAATCTCCATGATGCCGCGTTTGACGCCCTGCAACTCGTCGCCGCCCGCTGGCGCCAGCAGCAGCACAAAAGCGTCCGACATCTCGGCCACCACGGTTTCAGACTGGCCGACGCCCACAGTCTCAATCAGCACCACGTCGAAACCCGCCGCCTCACAGAGCCGCACCGCCTCCCGCGAGCGGCGCGCGACACCGCCGAGGTGGGTCTGGCTGGGAGAGGGCCGGATGAAGGCATTAGGGTCGCGGCTGAGCCGGTCCATCCGCGTCTTGTCGCCCAAGATCGACCCGCCCGAACGCGCCGAACTGGGGTCCACCGCCAGCACCGCCACGCGCATGCCCTGCGCGGTCAGCATCATGCCAAAGCTTTCGATGAAGGTGGACTTCCCCACCCCCGGCGTGCCCGAGAGCCCGATGCGCAGCGCCTGTCGGTCGGTCGGCAGCTTTGCCAGCAATTCTGCAGCCGCCGCACGGTGATCCGCACGGCCCGATTCCACCAGCGTAATCGCTCGCGCCAGTGCGCGACGCTCGCCTGCTATGATGCCCTTGGCCAGATCGTCGATATTCATGCGCCAACTTTTGCGGGGGCGGCGCGGAATTGTCCATCCCCACCCTTGGCGCGGCGGCGGCTTTGCCCGATAACCGCGCCATGTCCAACGCTGATTTCGCCCTGCCCATCGACGCCGTCCTGCCTGAGGTCATCTCTGCCCTGCGCGACACGGGCCGCGTCGTGCTGCAAGCGCCCCCCGGTGCGGGCAAGACGACGCGCGTGCCGCTGGCAATGCTCGACGCTCGCCTGACCAAGGATCGCATCCTGATGCTGGAGCCGCGCCGCCTTGCGGCCCGCGCCGCGGCCGCGCGCATGGCCGAAAGCCTTGGCGAAGAGACCGGCCAGACGGTGGGTTTTCGGGTGCGCGGCGCTTCGGCGGTGTCGAAAAACACCCGCATTGAGGTCGTCACCGAGGGGATCCTGACCCGCATGTTGCAAGACAACCCTGATCTGCCGGGCGTCGGCGCGGTGATCTTTGACGAATTTCACGAACGCTCGCTCAACGCCGATCTTGGCCTCGCGCTTTGCCTCGAAGTCGCGGGTGCCTTGCGGGACGATCTGCTTCTCGTCGCCATGTCCGCCACACTCGATGCCGCCCCGGTGGCAGAGTTGATGGAAGCCCCCATCGTCACCTCCGAAGGCCGCAGTTTTGAGGTGCAGCCGCGCTGGCTCGACAAGCCCATGGGCAAGCAACGGCTGGAGAATGCAGTGGCCGACCTGACGCTCAAGGCGCTTGCGGAGGCCCCCGGTTCGGCACTGGTCTTCCTTCCCGGTGAGGGCGAGATCAGGCGGGTGGAAGCGCTTTTGCGCTCTACTCTGCCAAGCGACTGCACCTTGGCCCCGCTCTTCGGTGCGCTGGACTTCAAGACGCAGCAGGCCGCCATTGCGCCCGTGCGGTCGGGGCGGAAGGTCGTGCTGGCGACTTCCATTGCCGAAACCTCGCTCACCATCGAAGGCATCCGCATCGTCGTCGACGCTGGCCGCTCGCGCCGGGCGCTGTTCGACCCCGCATCAGGCATGTCGCGGCTGGTGACCGAACGTGTGACCCGCGCCGAGGCCACGCAACGCGCGGGCCGGGCCGGGCGGGTTGAGGCGGGCGTGGCCTACAAACTCTGGACGCGCGGCGAAGAAGGCGCGCTGGCCGCCTTCCCCCCGGCGGAGATTGAGGCGGGAGACCTCACCGGCTTTGCGCTGGAACTGGCGCTATGGGGCGCGCAGGCCGAAGAATTAAGCTTTGTCACCCCGCCCCATGCGGGCCGTTTGGCCGAAGCGCAGGCGGTCTTGCGCATGCTCGGTGCGTTGGACGACACGGGCCGCATCACCGACCATGGCCGCAAATTGGCCAAGCTGCCCCTGCACCCGCGTCTGGCGCATATGGTCGCGCGCGGCGGTCCGCGTGCGCCGCTGCTCGCCGCCCTTTTAGCCGAGCGTGACCCGATGCGCGGCGCGCCGGTGGACCTGTCGCTGCGGATGGATGCGCTGGCCGGGAAACGCACCGTCGCCGCGCCCCATGCCCCGACGCTGGCGCGGATCAAGGCCGAGGCCAAACGGCTAAGTCGGATGACGAAAGCCGATGGGCCGGACGCTTTGGGCGTTCTCGCCGCCCTTGCCTATCCGGACCGCCTTGGCCTGCGCCGCAAAGGCGATGCGCCGCGCTATGTTCTGTCGGGTGGTAAAGGCGCAGTTCTGCCTGAGGCTGACCCAATGGCGGGCGCACGGCTGCTGGTGGCGACCGATCTGGACGGCGACCCACGCGAGGCCCGGATCCGGCAGGCGGCGCTGATCACGGATGCCGAATTACGCGCCACGTTCGCCGATCAAATCCAATGGCAGGACGTCTGCCTCTGGTCCCGCCGCGAGGGGCGTGTGCTGACCCGGCAACAAGAGGTCTTTGGCGCATTGGTTCTGGAAGACCGCACATGGCCAGATGCCCCTGCCGAGGCCGTGGCCGTGGCGATGCTCGACGGTGTGCGACAGTTGGGGTTGAAACCCGGCAAGGCCGCAACGCTGTTTCTGGCCCGTGCGCGGCTGATGTCCGCGCCTTTCCCCGATTTCAGCGAAGCGCATCTGATGGAAACGCTTGATGACTGGCTGCTACCGCATCTCGCAGGTGTACGCAGCACCGGCGATTGGAAGGGGTTTGACATCACCCCGGCGCTGAAAGCGCCGCTGACATGGGAACAGCAGCAAGAGTTGGACCGCGCCGCGCCTGCGCATTTCGAAACCCCGCTGGGGCGGCGCGTGGCCATTGACTACAGCGGTGAGACCCCCGGCATCTCGCTGCGCCTGCAAGAGATGTTCGGCGTGACCCGGCATCCTACCGTGGGCGGGCAGCCGCTACAGGTCACCCTGCTCTCCCCCGCTCAGCGCCCCGTGCAGGTCACGATGGACATTCCGGGGTTCTGGGCCAGCTCCTATGCCGATGTGCGCAAAGACATGCGGGGTCGCTACCCCCGCCACCCTTGGCCCGAAGACCCCACGGTGGCAGACCCTACCCTGCGCGCCAAACCGCGCGGCACCTAAACTGGCAACGCGCGCCGAAAAAGGCGCGCGGTCAGGTCGGTTATGCCGTGGTGATTAGGCCGCGACGAACTTCAGCGAGACTCCATTGAGGCAATGCCGCTTGCCCGTCGGCTCAGGCCCGTCGTCGAAAATATGACCTAAGTGGCTGCCGCAGCGGTCGCAGTGCACCTCAGTCCGGCGCATGAAGAAACTGTTGTCCGGCATCGTCTCGACCGCATCTTCAAGCGGCTGGTAAAAGCTCGGCCAGCCGGTACCGCTTTTGAACTTGGTCGCAGCGTCATAAAGCGGCTGGTCACAGCCCTTGCAAATAAAGGTGCCGGGACGCGTCTCATCGTTGAGCGGGCTGGTAAAGGCACGTTCCGTATCGCCTTCGCGCATCACGGCATATTCGGTATCGCTCAGCATGGCGCGCCATTCGGCCTCGCTGCGCGTAATCTCAAAATCGCCCTCGACATAGGCTGCCAATGCACCGCGTGTGCCCAGCCCGATGGCGGTGGCGCCCAGAAAGGTCGATGTCAGAAAATGACGTCTGTTCATGGTGTTACTCCTCGCGGTGGGGTGAGATAGCGCCGGACCAGCATGGAGGTACTGGCCCGGCTACATCGTACGGGACGCCCTTTATTTGGGGACCAGCACGCTGTTGACAACGTGGATCACGCCGTTTGACTGGTTCACATCTGCGATAGTTACGCGCGAGGCATTGCCGTTTTCGTCAAGGATATAGACGTTCTTGCCCTTTACCTGTGCCGACAAAGCGTCGCCCGATACCGCTTCGAAATGGTAGAACCCATCGCTGGAGGCGCGTGCCTTGGCGGCGATATCAGCGGCAGACCATTTGCCCGCGACAACATGCGCGGTCAGCACTTTGGTCAGCATCTCTTTGTTTTCGGGCTTCAGCAGCGTCTCGACGGTGCCAGCGGGCAGCGCGTCAAAGGCGGAGTTAACGGGGGCGAAAACGGTGAACGGGCCTTCGGAAGCCAGCGTGTCGACCAGACCGGCAGCTTTCACAGCGGCGACCAGCGTGGTGTGATCGGCGGAGTTCACAGCGTTCTCGACAATGTTTTTTTCCTCGAACATGGGTGCACCGCCCACTTCAGGATTGGCGGCGATCGCACCGGTGGCCAGCAGAGTGGCAGCTGCGGTCGCGGCGGCGAGTGTTTTGAAATTGATCATTGGTTTTCCTCCTCAGAAGCCTCCCGTTTTGGGGGGCGATGCTGAACCCACGGGCCGGGATGGGGAGGAGTTTCAAAAAGGTCCAAAAAACTTTCAGAAGGGTGAGATCGTTGTTTTAAATGGATAAAGTCACAAAGCCCAGCTTGGGGCAAGCTGGGCGTTCTGGCTTTTATAGTTCGGCAACGGCCCCGACGGCCATGATGGACCCCGTAGGGGCACCCTCCGGCGCGCCGCCCGGCGGCTCGTCGGTGATGGCCAGTGTGATCTGCGCCGCTTCGGGTGCCAGATCGGCAGGCAAGGCCACGCGGTTTACATCGCCTTCAGGCAGAACGCCCAAGGAGATCGGAGCGCGGTCGGGCAGGATCGCCCAAAGCTCCAGCACGCGGCCCTCGGGGGCGGTGCCAGACACCCGACGCAGCGCGATATCGCCGCGCGACATGTCCATAACGGCCAGCATTTCCAGCGCACTGTCTTCAGCGGCCATACGGGCGGCATAGACGTCGCCCGGGGTTTGTACCGGCGTTTCGCGCAGCATCGGCAAGGCAAGGAAGGCGACGGTGGCGAGTGCTGCAACCGAAATACCCTGCCAGAGCCAGAGGCGCTGTAACAATGGCACATGGCGCGTGGGGAAAAGCCGCGACATCAGCGATTTGCGCAGTCTCGCGGGCGGGGCGACAGGTGCGATATCATCAGTCAGCGCGACGAAACGCTCCTGCCAATCGGCCACGTCACGGGCAAATGCGCGGTCATCCAGAAGGCGCGCGCGTGCGGCCACGCGTTCTTCGCCTTCGAGCAGACTAAGGGCCACCTCGGCGGCCAGCAGATCGTCGTCTTCGGGTGGGATGATGGGGGTGTCACTCATGCGCTCATACACTCCCGCAGGCTCATCAGCCCGCGTCGCAGCCATGTGCGCATTGTATTAAGGGGAACGTTAAACCGCGCAGCAAGATCGGCATAGCTATCGCCGTCAAGGTAGGCCCCGCGCACCGCAGCGCCGCGATCCGCATCGAGATCATCCAGACAACTGGTCAGGCGTTTCGCCTCTGACGCGGCAACGGCGGATTGCTCCGGGTTCGGTCCGGGCGCGGCCAGCTCCAACCCCGGCGTGTCGATATCCTGATGGCCCTTTCGGATCGCACGCAGTCGGTCAATCGAAGTATTGCGCGCAATGGTAATCAGCCACGTCATCGGCGACAGACCATTGGCCTGATAGCGGTCGGAATTGTTCCAGATTTTGACGAAACTGTCCTGCATGGCGTCCTCTGCTGCGGCCCGTGTATCCAACACACGCAGGCAGACCCCGAATAGTTTCGCAGACACCCGATCATAAAGCGCCTCAAAGGCGGCACGATCCCCCAATGCAACCTGTGCAATCAGACGTTCAATCTCTTCACGGTCGCTGTCCAATGGCCACTCCTTTGGGCGTTGATGTCTTTTTCGGCACAGCAATCATGGTGCGACAGCCGCTACAAAAGTCAACGATGCAATAGAACCGCATCTTTCAAATGCCACCCTGCCCCATCCTTGGGCCGTCGCGCAACCCGTCGCGGGAAAACGAAAAATCGCCCTGCCGTTCACAAAGATTGCAGGCTCTGGATGCTTAGGCTACCCACAATTCAGAGGGGAATGCGCAAAGGGAGACTGTGCATGCAAAACGCGCTTGAGACGTCTTATGACGTGGTGATCGTGGGCGGGGCCATCTATGGCTCGGCCTTGGCTTGGTGGTTGACCAACACGCCGGGGTTTGACGGCGAAGTGCTGGTGGTGGAGCGTGACCCCACCTATGAGTTTGCCTCAACCAGCCACACAAATTCCTGCATCCGCCAGCAGTTCACCGCGCCGGTAAACATCCAGATTTCGCAGTTCGGGGCCGAGTTTATTAAGAACTTCCGCCACTTCATGCATGACGATCCCGAGGTGCCGGACCTGGCGCTGCAAAGCTTTGGCTACCTCTACCTTGCCGACACGCCGGAGTTTGCCCAGACCCTGCGCGAGGCGCAGAGCATTCAGGCCTCCATGGGGGCGCATACCCAGCATATGACCAAGGACGAGATTGCCGCGCGCTATCCGTTCTACATGCTCGACGATGTGATCGCGGGCAACCACAACACAGTGAACGAAGGCTACTTCGACGGCGGCACTATGTTTGACTGGTTCAAGCGTATGGCCAAGCGTCGGGGCGTGACCTTTATCCATGACGAGGTGACGGGCATGACGCTGAACGCGGCTGGCAGCGCCGTGGATGCGGTGACGTTGAAATCGGGCGCACAGGTCTCCTGCGGCACGGTTGTAAATGCCTCCGGGCCCCGCGCGGCGGCGACGGCCCAGATGGCGGGGATCACCCTGCCCGTGGTGCCGCGCAAACGCTACACCTTCATCTTTGACGCTGCCGAGCCGCTTGAGATGGACCTGCCGCTGACCATCGACCCCAGCGGCGTGCATATGCGCCAAGAGGGCAAATACTATATGGCCGGTTGCCCGCCCGAAGATGACTATGACGCGGCCTATGATGACTTTGCCTTTGACCATTCGATTTGGGAGGAGAAGGTCTGGCCCATCATCGCCACCCGCGTTCCGGCCTTTGAACGGGTCAAGGTGATCAATGAATGGGTCGGCCACTACGCCTTTAACACTGTAGATCAGAACGCAATTGTCGGGCGGCACGACAAGGTTGAGAACTTCGTCTTCATGAACGGCTTTTCCGGCCATGGGTTGCAGCAGGCCCCCGCCATCGGGCGCGGCACGGCTGAGTTGATCACCCATGGAGCCTATCGTTCGCTTGACCTGACCCCGCTGGATTACGCGCGGATCGTCCGCGCAGAGAAATTTGTTGAAAAGGCCGTAATATGAAACAGCGCGAAAACACATTCCTCACGGCCATTCGCGCCGGGAAAAAGCAGTTGGGGCTTTGGGTCTCCCTCTCGGATGGCTATGCCGCCGAGGTGGTGGCCCATGCCGGCTATGACTGGGTGATGCTGGATATGGAGCATGCGCCGAGCGATATGAAGTCCGTGCTTGGGCAGCTTCAGGCGTTCTCGGGCAGTGACACCACGGCGATGGTGCGGCCCGATTGGAACGACGCGGTCAAGGTCAAACGCCTGATGGACCTCGGCGCACCGGGGCTGCTGTTTCCGATGGTGCAATCGCCTGACGAGGCCCGCGCTGCCGTCGCCGCCTGCCGCTACCCGCCGCGCGGTATCCGGGGCGTGGCCGGGCTGAACCGCGCCAACCAGTTTGGCCGGGTCGAGGATTACAACACCGAGGTTGAAAACCAGACCGCCATCCTGATCCAGCTTGAAACCCGCGCCGCCGTCGAAAACGCCGCCGCCTTTGCTGAGGTTGAGGGGATCGACGGCATCTTCTTTGGCCCCGCCGACATCGCCGCAGACTTGGGCCATCTCGGCCAGACCCTGCACCCCGAGGTGTGGGAGGTGATCCGCCCGGCTGCGAAGCTGTTGATGGACAAGGGCATTCCCGTCGGCACGCTGGTTACCGACCCCGATTTCGCCGCCCAATTGCTGAACGAAGGCTTCACCTTTGTCGCCTGCGGCACCGACGTGGGCCTTTTGGCCAAAGGGGCCGATGCCCTGCGCGCCCAAGTGCGCGGCAAGATTTCTGAGACGTGAAAGGAAGATATTATGAAATTTAAGAAACTGGTCCTGACAGGTGCTGCCGGTCGGCTTGGCTCCTACCTGCGCGAGCCGCTGGCCGCGATGTGCGAAGAACTGGTCAGCTCTGACATCGCCGAGGACATTGGCAAACTTTACGACGGCGAGCGCTTTCAGAAGGCCGATCTGGCGGAATACGATGAGGTTGCAGCCCTGATGGAAGGCGCCGACATGGTGGTGCATTTCGGTGCCATCGTGGACGAGAAGCCTTTCATGGAACTGCTCGGCCCGAACTTCGTCGGCTCCTACAACGTTTGGGAATCGGCCTATCAGGCCGGGGTGCGGCGTGTGGTCTATGCCTCCTCGATCCACGCCGTGGGCATGCACAAGAAATCCGACTTCATCGGCATCGACGCCCCGCACAAGCCTGACACGTTCTACGGCCTCGCCAAATGCTTCACCGAAGACCTCGGCTCCATGTATTGGGACAAGCGCCAGTTGGAATCCGTGCACCTACGCATCCTCAGCGCCGCGCAGGTCAACAACTCCCGCGCGCTCGGCTCGTGGCTGTCCTATGACGACCTGATCCAACTGGTGACCCGCGCCGTCGACACGCCTTCGGTCGGTTTCTCGGTCATCTACGGCGTGTCGAACAACGACCGGGCGCCGGTGGACAACGCCAAGGCATCATTCTTAGGCTACCGCCCGAAAGACAACGCCGAGCAATTCGCCGAAAAAGTGCTGGCCGAGGAAGGCCCCGTCGACATCACCGACCCCGGTCAGATGTGCCACGGCGGCCCCTTCGCCAAGGTCGATCTGGGCGAGAGCGGGTTGGCGCAGATGACCATCGTCAACGACAAGAAAGAAACCTGATCAGGCTCCGAGGAGGGACCGTCATGAAACTGCAAGACCTTGAAGTGATCGTGACGGCCCCGCCTGCCCCCGGCTGGGGCGGTCGCTACTGGATATTGGTCAAAGTGACGACCGACACCGGCGTGATCGGCTGGGGCGAATGCTATGCCGCCAGCGTCGGGCCTGAGGCGATGCGCGCGATTATCGAAGACGTTTTTGTCCGGCATATGCAGGGCGAGAGCCCCGAGAATATCGAGTTGATGTTCCGCCGCGCCTATTCGTCGGGCTTCACCCAGCGGCCAGACCTGACCGTCATGGGCGCGTTTTCCGGCCTTGAGATCGCCTGCTGGGATATTCTCGGCAAAGACCGCGACCGCCCGGTGCATGCGTTGATCGGTGGGCGCACCAATGATCGGGTGCGCGCTTATACCTACCTCTACCCGCTGCCGCATCACGATGTGGCGGCGTTTTGGACCTCGCCCGAGATGGCGGCGGAATCGGCGGCAGACTGCGTGGCGCGGGGCTATACGGCGGTGAAGTTCGACCCCGCTGGCCCCTACACGCTGCGCGGCGGGCATATGCCTGCGAGGTCCGACATCACCACCTCCGTAGCCTTTTGCAGAGCCATCCGCGAGGCGGTGGGCGATAAGGCCGATTTGCTGTTCGGCACCCATGGGCAGTTTACAACTGCGGGCGCGATCCGTTTGGGCAAGGCTTTGGAGCCTTACGATCCGCTTTGGTTTGAGGAGCCGATCCCGCCCGACGCGCCCGAGCAGATGGCCAAGGTCGCGCGCGGGGTGCGCATTCCGGTCGCAACCGGCGAACGACTTACCACCAAGGCCGAGTTCGCGCCGCTGCTGCGCTCCGGGGCTGCGGAAATCCTGCAACCGGCGCTTGGCCGTGTGGGGGGCATTAACGAGGCCAAGAAGATCGCCGCCATGGCCGAGGTTTACAACGCGCAGATCGCCCCGCATCTCTACGCCGGACCGGTGGAATGGGCGGCAAATGTGCAGCTGGCCACAGCGATCCCGAATATTCTGATGTGCGAGTGCATTGAGACACCGTTTCATGATCAGTTGATTAAGGGGGCGATCCGGGTCGAGGAGGGGTTTATCGCAGCCCCCGACGCGCCCGGTCTGGGGATTGAGGTGGATGAAAATCTCGCCCGAGCGCATCCCTATACGGAAGACGGGCTGCATCTGGAAATGCAAGAAGCGCCCTGTGACTATGCGAACGGTAACAACTTCCAAGGCGGCGCGCCAAGCAAAAACGACTAGGGCCAGCGCCTGCCCGCGGGTCGGCGATCCCGACGGTGACCCTTGCCACTTTATGGTTCAACCAAGGTGTGCCTTCGCAGAGTTGCACCCAGCCTCACCCAATCGCCTACCCGGGGGGCGGGCAGGCGATAGCCCGGCGCCTGCGGCTTGCTTCCGGGCCTGCGCTCCTTTTACCCAAGCAAATCCCGCGCCGCCGCCACGATCCCCTCCCGCGAGGGCAGCGTCGCCGCATAGGCCGGACCCGTCGCGATAAAGCTGTCCTCCGCCGTCAGCCGCGCAAAGCGCTCAACGCCCTGCTCCGCCATCAGCGCCATCAGCCCCTCGGCCTGCCCACCTGTGCGGCGACATTCATCAACGATCAACACAGGCCGATCCCCAATTGCCTCCATCAACGCTGCTTCCGGCAACGGCGCTAACCAGCGCAGATCAATCACCCGCGCATCCACGCCCGCCTCCGCCAGATCCCGCGCCGCCTGCTGGCTGAGGTAATGCCCGTTGCCATAGCTTACGATCGCCAAATCCGCGCCCTTGCCCGAGACACCAACCTCGCCCAGGCCAATCCGCCGATCCGGCGCCGGGTAGTGCCGCATCCAGCCGCCATCTCCGGCATCCACCAGATCGCGCATCGGATAAAGTGCAATCGGCTCGATAAAGACCACCACCCGCTGTTCCTCACGCGCCAAACGGTGCGCTTCGCGCAACATCATCGCCGCATCATCCCCCGCCGAGGGGCAAGCAATGATGATCCCCGGAATGTCACGCAACACGGCCAGCGAATTGTCATTGTGAAAATGCCCGCCAAAGCCCTTCTGATAGCCCAGCCCTGCGATGCGCAGCACCATCGGATTGGTCCATTGCCCGTCCGAGAAGAAGGGCAACGACGCCGCTTCGCCGCGCAACTGGTCTTCGGCGTTGTGCAGATAGGCGAGGAACTGGATCTCAGGCATCGGCACGAAACCGTTATGCGCCATACCGATGGCGAGACCCAGGATGCTCTGTTCATCCAACAGCGTGTCGATCACACGCCCCGGCCCGAACCGGCCCTGCAACTTCTGTGTAACGCCATAGACCCCGCCCTTGCGGCCCACATCCTCGCCCATCAGCATGGTCTCAGGATGCGCCAGCATCAGGTCGTGCAGCGCCCAGTTGATCAGCCGCGACATCGGCTGTGGGTTGTCCATCTGCGCCATATCGCTGCCGAATGTCTCGGCACGGACCTCGGCACTCGGCCCGTTGCTGGACGCGCAATTACGCTTGGGCGGCACAAGGCTTGCCATTACGTCCGACGCTGTCTTGAGCCGAGGCCGTTTCACCACTTCCTCCGCAGCCTTGGCCACCGCGTCCTGCGTATCGCGGTAAATCGCCAGCGCCTCATCGGCGTTCATTCCAGCCTCCACCAACAGCCGCGCGGAATGCAGCAGCGGATCATTCGCCTCATCAGCCTCAACCTCTGCACGCGGCAGATAGGACGTCGCCACATCCGCCCCCGCATGACCATAGAGCCGCACGGTGCGCAGATGCAGGAAGGCGGGCTTACGGTGGACCCGAACATAATCCGCCGCCTCTTTTGCTGCCGAGAAAGCCGCATGAAGGTCCAGCCCGTCGCCCTCGAAATACTTCAAGCCCGGTCGGGCAGACATGGAGGCCTTGATCCATCCCGTCGGTGTCTTGGTCGAAATTCCGATGCCATTGTCCTCACAGACGAAAAGCAGCGGCAGCGGCACGCCCTGCACCGCGGTCCAGCAAGCCGCATTGATCGCGCCTTGGGCAGTGGAGTGGTTGGCCGAGGCATCGCCAAAACTGCACATGGCAATCGCATCGCGCGGCAAGATCGCATGCTCAGGCCGGTTGCGCCGCGCCATGCCGATGGAATGCGCGGCCCCCACGGCCTTGGGTAGGTGGCTGGCGATGGTTGAGGTTTGCGGCGGGATCATCAGCGGGCGCGAGCCCAGCACTTTGTGCCGCCCGCCGCTGATCGGATCGTCGGCAGAGCAAGCGAAACTCAGGAGCATATCGCGCAGCATGTCCTGCCCTTCGGCCTGATCGGCCCGGGCGATCTGGAACGCCGCATCGCGGTAGTGCAAAAACGCGATGTCATCGACGCGCAGCGCTGCCGCCACTGCCGCCATGCCTTCATGGCCCGACGAGCCGATGGTATAAAACCCCTGCCCTTCTTTCTGCATGACACGGCTTTGCAAATCGAGTGCGCGGCTCAGCACTTGTGCGCGGTACAGCTGCTCTAACTCGGCACGATCAAGCGCCTTTTCATCAGAGGTGGAAACGGGAAAATCCCCCGCCGCAACGCGACGGAGGAAGTTCTCATGAACGATTGCAACGCGGTCCATGGGGCCTCTTGGTATTTGAAATTTTGCCTCAAGGGAGGCGCGTTGGGGGGAGGTGATCCCCCCAAACCGTTTCTTAAAAGAACGCCTGCAGGCCGGTCTGGGCACGGCCCAGGATCAGCGCGTGGACGTCATGGGTGCCTTCATAGGTATTCACCGTCTCAAGGTTCATCATGTGGCGGATCACTTGGAATTCACCGGAAATACCGTTGCCGCCATGCATGTCCCGCGACATGCGCGCCACGTCCAGCGCCTTGCCGCAGTTGTTACGCTTGACGATCGAGATCATCTCAGGCGCGGCATTGGCGGCATCCATCAGACGACCTACTTGCAGCGAGCCTTGCAGGCCCAGCGAGATTTCGGTCATCATGTCGGCCAGTTTCTTCTGGAACAATTGAGTCTGCGCCAGCGGCTTGTTGAACTGCTTGCGGTCCAAACCGTATTGGCGCGAGGCGTGCCAGCAGAATTCGGCGGCGCCCATCGCACCCCAAGAGATACCGTAGCGCGCACGGTTCAGACAGCCGAACGGCCCTTTCAGACCCTGCACATTTGGCAGCAACGCGTCTTCACCGACTTCGACACCGTCCATGACGATTTCACCGGTGATGGAGGCCCGCAAAGACAGCTTGTTGCCGATCTTCGGCGCGCTCAGACCCTTCATGCCTTTTTCCAGCACGAAGCCACGGATCTTGCCGTCATGCGCTTCGGACTTGGCCCAGACTACGAAAACATCGGCGATGGGGGAGTTCGAGATCCACATCTTGGAGCCGGTCAGCTTATAGCCGTTCTCGGTCTTCACTGCGCGGGTTTTCATGCCGGCAGGGTCAGAACCCGCATCAGGCTCGGTCAGGCCAAAGCAGCCAATCCATTCGCCCGAGCAAAGTTTCGGCAGGTACTTCTGACGCTGCTCTTCGGAGCCGTAGGCATAGATCGGATACATGACGAGGCTCGCCTGTACCGACATCATCGAACGGTAGCCACTGTCGACCCGCTCCACTTCACGCGCAACCAGTCCGTAGGAGACATAGTTGCCGCCCAAGCCGCCGTATTCCTCGGGGATGGTGACGCCCAGAAGGCCCATATCGCCCATCTCGCGGAAGATGCCTGCGTCGGTTTCTTCATTGGCGAAGGCGTCGATGACGCGGGGCTGTAGTTTTTCTTGCGCATAGGCGTGGGCAGAATCGCGGATCATGCGTTCGTCTTCGGTCAGCTGGCTGTCGAGGCGGAAGGGGTCGGTCCAGTCAAAGGTTCCAAGATCGGGTTTGTCTTTGGCGCGCAGCTTGGGGGCTTCGGCAGTCATGAGGCATCCTTTCGGGTGATGTGATTTGGCGCAGTATTGCAAATTGCGCCGGGGAACTCTATCGCTGCTTTGTCCTGTGTTCATGAGAAAAACTCATATGATTGCGCCGCGTCGTTTCTTGCCCTCGATCTCAGCCTTGCTGTCGTTTGAGGCGGTCACAAGGCTTGGCACCGCCACGGCGGCGGCGCAGGAATTGAACCTGACGCAGAGCGCGGTAAGCCGCCAGATCAAGACGCTCGAAGAGCAACTGGGCGTGTCGCTGATGATCCGGCAAGGGCGACGGCTGACCCCGACCCAAGCGGGTTTGGACTATGTGACGCAGGTGCGCGATATCCTGAACCGTTTGGCCCAGGCCTCGGTCTCGGCCCGGACCAACCCTACCGGCGGCACGCTAGATCTGGCGATCCTCCCCGCTTTCGGAATGCATTGGCTCGCGCCTCGGCTGCGCGATTTCGCGCGCGCGCATCCTGAGGTGACGGTGAACCTTTCGACCCGGCTGCACCCCTTTGCCTTTGCGGGCAGCCGCTTTGACGCCGCCATTCATTTTGGTCATGAAGACTGGCCCGGCGTGCGCTACCTGCCGCTGCTGCCTGAAACGGTCGTGGCGGTCTGTGCGCCTGACCTGCTGGCCGAACCGTTGGAAGACGCGCGCGATGTGCGGCACCTGCCGCTGCTGCATCTGGAGACCCGCCCGCGCGGATGGGCGCGGTGGCTGTCGTCGCTAAGCGTGACCGAAGAGCCGCCGGGCGGCATGATGTTCGACCAATTCTCGACCATGGCGCAGGCGGCGATCCACGGGTTGGGCGTGGCATTGCTGCCGACCTTTTTCGCCCGCCCCTATCTGCGCGATGGGCAATTAGTGCTGGCGGCCTCACAGACCACCCAAAGCATCGGCAATTACTACCTCGTCTGGCCAGAAGACCGGGACGAAACCGCAGCGCTCGCGTCCTTTCGCGGCTGGCTCGCGCAGCAGGCGGAGCCGGTGGCGACCGATTGAACCAGTCCATAGCGGCCAAAGTTATGCCGCATTCACCCTGTACAACACCAGCCAATCCGCCCGCATCGGGGCAATCTAAAGGAGCAGATGATGCTAACTTCATACCGCAAAAGCGCTGGCGCTCTGGCCCTTGCCATGAGCGTTTTCGCGGTCTCCGGCGCGCTCGCCGAAACCCGCAATGTGCTGATCGTTGACGGCGCCTATTTCCCTTCGCAGTCGCATGTGCAGCCGGGCGATCAGGTGATCTTTACCAATAATGCCACCGGCAGCCATACGGTCACCGGCGAGGGGGAGGCTTGGACCAGCGGCGCGATCCCCGTGAACGGCAGCTATACGCTCGACATCACCGCAGAGACCCCCACGAGCTTCAGCGGGCAAACCATGGAAGAGCCCGTTTTTGAAGGCTTTATCAGTTTCGACGTGCCTGTCACGCAGTAACGCATAGGCCTTAGACACCCTAAAGCCCTGCACTCTACTGCGGGGCTTTAGGGTTTTAAGATGCGGCCCTATTGGGCAAAGACGCGCTCCATATCGGCAAAGCCCTTGACCTCAATCGGGTTGCCCGAGGGATCGCGGAAAAACATCGTTGCCTGCTCGCCGGGCTCTCCCTCGAAACGCAGCGAAGGCTCGATCACGAAATCGACCTCTGAGCCCTTCAGCCGTTCGGCAAGCGCCTTCCAATCGTCCATCTGCAAGACCACGCCCAGATGCGGCATCGGCACCATATGCTCGCCCACTTTTCCGGTTGCCTGTGTGGCAAAAGGCTCCCCCAGATGCATCGAGATTTGGTGGCCGAAAAAGGAATAATCGACCCAAGTCTCGGTCGAGCGGCCCTCGGTGCAGCCCAGCACATCGCCATAAAAGGCACGGGTCTCATCAAGGTCGCGGACGTTATAGGCAAGGTGAAAGGGGGTGAGCATGGGTCGTCTCCTATCTATCTGCTGCCCTGTGTAGCCTGCCCGGTGTAAGGTGCAAGGGTGCTACGTTCCTCTCGGATCACCAAAACAAAAGGGCGCGCCCCTTGCAGGACGCGCCCTTTCCGATCAGGTCGTAACCTATCGTTACTTCATGGTGATACGACCGTCGGTATAGGGCTTATAGGTGCCATCCTTGGCCAGATACTCAGCCGTGACATCCGCCAGATCGGGGCCATAGTCATAGGCATTAGCGGCATCTTTGAACATCGCGTAGCCATCGCCGCCGTTGCGAACGTAGTTGTTTGAGACGGCGCCATAAGTCTTTTCAAGGTCAATCGGCTCACCTGCCACCATCACATCGCTGATCCGGCTGCCGGCTTCGGCCTTGGGGTCAAAGGCAAAGGACATGCCCGCCACTTGCGGGAAACGGCCGGCCCCCTCTTCATGCTGGCTCACGCCGTTCTCCAACGCCTCGATCAGTTGCGCCCCTGTGACCTGGAAGGTCGATAGCGTGTTTTGGAACGGCAGCACGGTGAGGACTTCGCCCATGGTCACCTCACCCGCGTCGATGGAGGCACGCAGCCCGCCCGAATTGGCAATCGCCACGTCGATGCCCTGATCCTTCACCCGGTCGAGCATCGCATCAGCCACAAGGTTGCCCATTGAGCATTCCTGTGCGCGGCAGTTGCCGCGTTCACCATCAATCGCCTCGGCGGTTTCAGCGACGACGCGATTGCGAATTTCCTCAAGCGGTTTGGCGGCTTCGGCGATACGGTCAACGGTGGGCTGATCCTCGGTCACGGCTGCGTCCATGATCAGCGGCTCGCCCTCGGCCTTGGTGATATTACCCTCATCATCGAAGGTCACATTCAGCTCACCCAAGAATTTGCCGTAGGCATAGGCCTGCACGATCGCGGTCTCACCCACCATCGTCGGATAGGGGCCCTCCGCGCGCTCATCCGTGTTGCTGAGCAGTGTGTTGGTATGGCCGCCCACGATCACATCGACGCCCGTTGTTTCTGCCGCAACCTTTTGGTCGACGCCATAGCCCGAGTGGCTGAGCACGATGATCTTATTGACACCTTCGGCGGTCAGTTTATCGACCTCCCCCTGCACCGCTGCGACCGGATCAGAAAAGGTGATCTTGTCGCCGGGGCTGGCGAGTTCGTGAGTATCTTCCGGGGTCAGGCCAATCAGGCCGATTTTCTCGCCCCCCTTCTCGATCACGGTGGATTTGGCCAGCTTATCGGCCAGAAGCGGTTCGCCCGAGACATCGGCGTTGGACATAAGCACCGGAAATTCCACTGCATCCATAAAGCCGCGCAGCACTTCGGGGCCATCGTCGAATTCATGGTTGCCCACGGTCATCGCGTCATAGCCCATCTGGTTCATCATCTCAGCGGCGAGTGTACCCTTGTACTGGGTGTAAAACAGCGTGCCCTGAAACTGGTCACCGCCATCCACAAGGATGCTGTTGCCCGCCCGTTCGCGCGCCTCGGCGATCGCCGTCATCAGACGGGCAGAACCGCCGAAACATTCGCCAGCGGTATTGTCTTCGGCACCGCAAGGACCGTCATATTTGCTGATCGGCTCAAACCGAGCGTGGAAATCATTGGTGTGCAAAATGGTGAGGTTATACTCAGCCGCCGCCATGCCACTGGTCAAAGCCAGCGCTGCGGTCGCGGTCAGGAATCGTTTCATGATAGTTCCCCTGTTGGTTATTATGCCGGTATCGTGGCGTGGGGTTCGGCCCGTGTCAAAGGCCATGTCGCCTGCCCTATGGTCACCTGTGGGTCTTGACCCCGCCCCGCCCGGCGGGCATCAGAAGTTATGCTGATTTTCAAGATATTCCGCGCCGACGAATGGGCGGCGCTGCGCAAGAACGGAGCCACTGATGGGGCACCGATTGATGTGACCGATGGCTATGTGCATTTCTCCACCGCCGAACAGGCCCAAGAGACTGCCGCCAAACATTTCGCCGGGGTCGAGGGGCTGTTCCTGCTCGCCGTCGAGGCCGAAACGCTGGGCGATGCGCTGAAATGGGAACCCTCGCGCGGGGGTGCACTGTTTCCGCATCTCTATCGCCAGCTGAAACTCGAAGACGTGGTCTGGGCGCAGCCCCTGCCCTTGGTGGATGGCACGCATGAGTTTCCTGCCGGTCTGGGCGAAGCAAGCGCATGATGGCGCTGCTTGAAAAATTGGGCCTCAGCGCGCTGCACCGGATTGATCCCGAAGCGGCGCATGGTCTGGCAATCCGCGCCTTGCGGGCGGGTCTGGCCCCGGCCCCCGGTCCGCAAACCTCGCCCCGTCTGCATACGACGCTCGCGGGGCTGGACCTGCCGAACCCCGTCGGGCTCGCGGCGGGATTTGACAAGAACGCGACCGCTGTGGCTCCGCTGAGCCGGGCTGGATTTGGCTTTATCGAAGTGGGCGCCGCCACGCCCTTGCCCCAACCCGGCAATCCGCGCCCGCGCCTGTTTCGCCTGACCGAGGATCGCGCGGCGATCAACCGCTTTGGATTTAACAACGATGGGATGGAGGCGATCTGCGCCCGCCTGTCACAGCGCGGCACTGGCGTTCCGGTGGGGCTGAACCTCGGCGCGAACAAGACCAGCCCCGACCGCGCTGCCGACTTCGCCCGGGTGATGACCGCCGCGCGCAATCACGTCGATTTCGCCACGGTGAATGTCTCTTCTCCCAATACCGAAAAGCTGCGCGATCTTCAGGGCAAAGCGGCACTCTCGGCCTTGCTCGAAGGGGTGATGGAAGTGCGCGGTGCCACGCCCGTGTTCCTGAAAATCGCCCCCGATCTCAGCCCCGCCGAAATTGAGGACGTGGCCGAGGTCGCCCAAAATTCGGGCGTCGCTGCCATTATCGCGACCAATACCACGCTCGACCGAACCGGCCTCGCCAGCGCACATGCGGGCGAGGCGGGTGGCCTTTCCGGGGCGCCATTGTTTGAGCGCTCGACCCGCGTTCTGGCGCGGCTCGCCGGGCTGACTGACATTCCGCTGATCGGTGTTGGTGGCGTGTCGGACGCCGAAACCGCTTACGCCAAGATCTGCGCAGGTGCCTCGGCGGTGCAACTCTATACGGCTCTGGTGTTCGGTGGCCTTGGGCTGGTGCGCGAGATCACCGGCGGGTTGGAGACACTTTTGGCCCGCGATGGTTTTGCCACTGTGGCCGACGCGGTGGGCAGCAAGCGCGAGGATTGGCTGTGATTACCCTTTGGCATAATCCTCGCTGCTCAAAGTCCCGCAAGATCTTGGCTTTGATCGAAGAGGCTGGCGTGACGGTGAGCCTCCGTCGCTACCTCGAAGACGGGCCGACGCGGGAGGAAATCATTGCCGCCCGCGATGCGCTTGGCCTGACGGCGATTGAAATGATGCGGACCGGCGAGAAGGTTTTTAAAGAGCTGAACCTCACCAGTGACAGCCCCGAAGACGCACTGATTGACGCAATGGCCGTTCATCCCATCCTGATCGAACGCCCCATCGCCTTTACCCAAAGCCGCGCCGTGATTGGCCGCCCACCAGAAGCGGTGAAGGCGCTGCTCTAACCCGCCGCGCGCTCCAAGGCCGGATAGCGCAGCCCGAGTGTGATGCCCCGCACCACGAAGGACACCAAGAGCGAAATCCACAGCCCGTGATTGCCCAAACTCGGCACCAGCAGCAGCGCCACGGCGACATAGAACAGAAACGAGACCAGCATCATATTGCGCATATCGCGCGACCGGGTGGCCCCGATAAAAATTCCATCCAGCATATAGGCCGCGCAGCCTAAGATCGGGGCCGCGACCATATAGGGCAGATAGACCCGCGCGAGGTCTTGGACCTCCGGCGCTTTGGCCATCAGATCAATGATCGCCCCGCCGGAAGCGGCAAAGGCCACGGCCAGCAGTAGGCTGACAAGAAGTGCCCAGCCCGAGGTCAGCACTGCCCCGCGCCGCAACACTTCGCGCTGGCCCGCACCGTAGGCCCGGCCGATGATGGCCTCGGCCGCAAAGGCAAAACCGTCCAGTCCGTAGGAAGTGATCATCAGGAATTGCAGCAGCACCTGATTGGCGGCCAAGGTCACATCGCCCAAGCCTGACCCCATGAAGAGGAAGGAGACAAAGATCGCCTGCAACAGCAGTGAGCGGATCAGGATGTCGGTATTCACCCGCATCATGCGCGTCCAGCGCGGTCCGTCAAAGACCTGCACCCAATCGCGCCAGGCAGTTTGCGCAAAGGCGGCGCGGCAGAACCACAGCCCCAAGGCCGCCCCGCTCCATTCCGCGAGGAAGGTGGCAATCGCCACGCCCTCGACACCCCAGCCAAGGCCCAGCACGAACCACAGGTCCAGCAAAATGTTCAGCCCGTTCATCCAGATTTGCAGCACCAGCACAGCGCGGCTACGTTCCTGCGCAATGAGCCAGCCAGTGATTGCATAGATCGAGATGGCGGCAGGGGCGGACCAGATGCGGATCGCCATGTACTGCCGTGCCAACCCTTCAACTTCGGCAGAGGCAGGGGCAACCTGAAAGGAAGCCCAGAAGAGCGGCCATTGCAGTGCCATGAGCACCAGCCCCGCGCCTGCGCCGATCAGCAGACCGCGCGTGAGGAGCGCTGCGACCTCGCCCTCTTCGCCATTGCCCGCCGCCTGCGCGGTCAGCCCAACGGTGCCCATCCGCAGAAAGCCGAAAATCCAGTAGAGCGCCGAGATGATGATCGCACCCAGCCCAACAGCGCCGATTGGTGCCGCTGCCCCTAGCTGCCCCACAACGCCGGTATCAACCGCGCCGAGGATGGGCACGGTGGCGTTGGAAATCACGATCGGCAGGGCAATCTTCAGCACCCGGCGGTGTGTCACCACATCGCGTGCGGCCAGCGTGCCGCGCTTTACCGCGCGCACCTCTGCCTCGGTCAGCGGCTCTGTCTCTGCGCCCGCTTCAGCCACGCCGTTGCGGCATCAGGAAGTGGCCTGTGGCCTGCGCGAAGATACGGGCGCGGTTGTCCTGCCACGCCTCGACATGCACGCTGGCATAGCGCCGCCCCGAGCGGTTGATCCGCGCCCGCGCATAGGCATCGCGCGGCAGGCCGGTGCGCAGGTAATCCACCGTGAAATCAATCGTTTTCGGCAGCCGCGGCAAGTGATCACGGTCTAGGTTGTCCAAATCAAGCGCACCGTTCTCCATGTCTTCCCAGATCAACCCCCAACTCAGAGTGATGATCGCCGTGACCTCAAGAAACGCCGCAGTCGCCCCGCCATGCAGCGCAGGCAGGATCGGGTTGCCGATCAACTGCTCGGAAAAGGGCATGACCCCAGTCAACTCGTCGCCCCGGCGCTCGAATTCAATGCCCAGAAAGCGGATATAGGGGACGCCTTCGACCATGGCGCGCAGCACCCCGTCACGGCGTTGTTTGACGACCTGAACCGGCTCTGGCTTGCGATGTTTGGTCATTTGTGGCCCTCCACGGTGAAGGTTCCGGTGGCGGTGGCGACAAGGTTCTCGGCGTCCTCATCTGTCGCCGTGGCGCGGACAAAGGCGACCGAGCGTGTCACGTGATAACAGGTCGCGCGGGTGGTGATCGTTTGGCCCGGCGTGGCCGCGCGCAGATATTCGATCCGCAGGTCCATGGTGGCGGTGGCCGATGGATTGCTGGGGTGGCTCATCACCGCCGCCCCACAACAAGTGTCCATCAGGGCCGAGACTGCCCCGCCGCTGATCACCCCGGTTTTAGGGTCGCCCACCAGCTTGTCATCATAGGGCATCGTAATCTCGGCAGAGCCATCTCCCAGCTCCTGCAACTCCATTCCAAGAGCCATGGAATGCGGCAGCGCCTGAATGAACTGTCGCGCCATTTTCAACTTGTCTGACATGCAGCCCACCCCTTCGTGTCTGGTTTCGACCTTTATCATGGGGGGATGGCGAAAGGGCAAGACCACCTGTTGCGCATCCCCGCGCGTGACCATAGTTTGCAGAAAGGGAGTAGATGCTTTGGACGATGAACGCCTGACATTCAAAGAGATGTGCGCGGCATTTGACGTGACGCCTCGAACGTTGCGCTATTACGAATATATCGAATTGCTGCAACCGCACCGCGAAGGGCGCTCTCGGTTCTATGGCCCGCGCGAACGCGCCCGGATGAAGCTAATCCTGCGGGGCCGCAAGTTCGGCTTTGCGTTAGAGGACATCCGTCAGTGGTTGTTGATCTACGAGAAAGAGGGGACAGAGGCGCAGATGCGGGCTTGGGTCACCATGGCCGATGGTCAGCTGGATGAACTGGCCGAGCAGCGGGCTCAACTGGACGAAGCGATGGCGGAACTGCAAAAGCTGCGCGACGACACCGCTGTTGCGATTGGGCAAGGCACGGGCTAACCCGTCCCTGCCCGTCCGGGCTCAGTGACTGCTACGTTTCGACAGCTGCGCGATGAGCAATTGCAGATCGGCCGCAAGTCGGATGAGATCTGACACCGCATCGGGGCTTGCATCCCCGGCCAGATCAAATGCGCTGTTCTCAATAATTTCCGACGCGGCTTTCAAATCCGCCACCACGCGCGTCCGCGTCTCCTCATCAGAGCCGTTCTCGATCCCGTTCCCTGTGCCTGTCTTATTTTGGTTATTTGACATGCCTCATACCTTTTTAGGTCAAGCGCCCTGACCTACAGCGGGCGCCAATCGGGGTCACGTCACGCAGTCACGCGACAAAGCGGTATCAACGCTCCCTAAGGCGCACTGTCCTTCGGGCGGCGCAGCAACCCTGCCCCTAAGCCGCGGATCGCAGCAGTGGTGCGGTCATTCACGTCGAGCTTAGAGAAGAGGCGGCGCACAATCGTATCGACCGTATGGGGTGAGATCCCAAGTATCTCAGCAATGACGCCATTGCTCTTGCCGGTGGCGATCCATTCCAACACCTCGACCTCGCGCGGGGAAAGACCGAAATCCCGGGGGGATTGGCTTTCGGCTAAAGCGCAATAACGCAGATGGGCGATCTGGGCCGCGCAGAGAAGCCGGTATAGCCCGCCCGGCGACAGCCGCGCCTGTTTGGCCGCAAACCCCAGCCCCACCACCGCAGAATCGCCGCCCGGTCCGTGGACCTCTAGCGAAATGCCGTCGTTCGGATAACGCCGCAGCAACCCCTGCATATAGGCACTCTCCGCGCGGGTCAGACGCCCCGCTTCGGCCACTTCTGACCAATAGAGCGGCAGCACCTGTTGACGGGCCATGGCTTCCACCGGGCTTTCGCGCAGCTTTTCCACATCCAGAAACTGCGAATGCCATTCGGGCTCTTCCACCCCTGTAGAATCAAGGTGGTAGAGGATCGCAGGCGCGCCCGGGCTATCGCCATGATAGCTGACCAAGTCGATCCCAAACAGTTGGTAATAGGCCAAGCCACAGGCCAAGAGGGTCGCTGCAGTTTCGGCTTCCTGACAGCACTGGGCCAATTCATCCAGCGTTTTGGGACTGTGCTGACTGAGGTCTATCATCTCGCGTCCACTCCGATGTCCAGCATCGAGCGCGGCTAACCCCGCCCCCAAAAAGCTCGTCAAACCCAAAGGTAATTCCCTCAAGCATAAAGTGACGCAACGTACCGCTTACGTCAACGTCAGCTTCTGTTGTATCAGCCATGCCAGTCCCCACCTGAAGTCTCGAAACGACGATCGGAGAGTGATGAAATGACCGCTGACACGCTGACCATTCGCCAGATGTGCGACGCTTTTGAAGTGACCCCGCGCACCCTGCGGTTCTACGAAGCGAAAGAGCTGCTTTTCCCACTGCGGGAAGGTCAAAAACGCCTGTTCACCAAAAGCGACCGCGCCCGGCTCAAGCTGATCCTGCGCGGCAAGCGCTTTGGGTTCAGCCTCGAAGAAATTCGCCAATTGCTCGACCTCTATCATATGGGTGACCAGCAGCAGACGCAGATCGCCGCTGCCTACGAGATTGCCCGCGCGCGTCTGGCCGACCTCGAATCGCGCCGCGAGGAGCTGAATGAAGCCATTGATGATCTTAAAGACCAATTAAAATGGGGGGAGAAGATGATCGCCTCCATGAACCAACCCCGCCGCGCCGCCGAATAGCCTAAGCGGCCCCGCGCCGTGCCCATTTTCAAAAAAAGACCACCCGGAGAGCATAGATGCCCAGCTACACAGCCCCCACCAAAGACCTGCAATTCGTTCTGCACGACGTGCTGAAGGTGACCGAAAGCAAGACTCCCGGCTATGATGAGCTGGAGCCTGACTTCACCGCCGCCATCCTTGAAGAAGCAGGCAAACTGACCTCCGAAGTCCTCGCCCCGCTCAATGCCGTGGGCGACAAGGAAGGCTGCCGTCTGGAGAATGGCGTTGTCTATACGCCCAAGGGGTTCAAGGAAGCCTTTGAAAAGGTGAAAGAAGGCGGCTGGACCGGTCTTGATATGCCCGAAGAATACGGCGGGCAAAACATGCCCTATGTCCTCGGCACCGCCGTGGGCGAAATGTTCTCGGCGGCGAACCAAGCCTTCACCATGTACCAAGGTCTGACGCATGGCGCGGCCTCGGCGATCCTTGCCCATGGCACTGACGCGCAGAAGGACACCTACCTACCCAAGATGGTCTCCTGCGAATGGACCGGCACCATGAACCTGACCGAGCCGCATTGCGGCACCGATCTGGGCCTGATGCGCACCAAAGCGGCCCCACAAGACGACGGCAGCTACAAAATCTCCGGCCAGAAAATTTTCATCTCCTCCGGTGAACATGACATGGCAGACAACATCATCCATCTGGTGCTGGCCAAGATCGAAGGCGGCCCCGAAGGCATCAAAGGCGTGTCGCTCTTCATCGTGCCCAAGTTCATGGTGAACGAAGACGGTTCCTTGGGTGAGCGCAACGGCGTCTCCGTCGGCTCCATCGAAGAGAAGATGGGCATCCACGGCAACTCCACCTGCGTGATGAACTACGACGGCGCCACCGGCTATCTGCTGGGCACCGAGCATAAGGGCATGCGCGCCATGTTCACCATGATGAACGAAGCCCGCGTCGGCGTTGGCATGCAGGGCCTAGCACAGGCCGAAGTCGCCTACCAAAACGCCGTGATCTACGCCAACGATCGCCTGCAAGGCCGCGCCGTGACCGGTGCCGTGGCGCCCGAAAAAGCGGCTGACCCGCTGATCGTGCACCCCGACATCCGCCGCTCGCTGATGGATCAGAAAAGCTTTGTCGAAGCCGCCCGCGCCTTCATCCTTTGGGGTGCGACGATGATCGACGCCGCCCACCGCGCCGACGACAAGGACGCCGACGGCCTTGTGTCGCTGCTGACCCCGGTCATCAAAGGCTTCCTGACCGACCAAGGCTACGACATGACCGTGAAGGCCCAGCAGGTCTATGGCGGCCACGGCTATATCGAAGAATGGGGCATGTCCCAATTCACCCGCGACGCCCGGATCGCCCAGATCTACGAAGGCGCTAACGGTGTGCAGGCGCTCGACCTCGTGGGCCGCAAACTGGCGCAAGACGGCGGCAAACACGTCATGGCCTTCTTCGATCTGGTCAAAGGCTTCATCAAGGAGAACGCGGGCCAAGACGCCGAGTTCGACGCGGCCTTCCTCGACCCGCTGAAAGCAGCCAGCAAGGACCTGCAATCAGCGGGCATGTACTTCATGCAAAACGGCATGAAGAACCCCAACCACGCGCTCGCAGGGTCGAATGACTTCATGCATATGTTCGGCCATGTCTGCCTTGGCCTGATGTGGGCCAAAATGGGTCTGGCGGCAAAAGAAGCCTTGAAGAACGGCAGCGGTGACGCCGCGTTCTACGAGACCAAGCTCGCCACCGGGCGCTACTATATGGCACGGCAGCTGCCCGCCACGGCCCTGCACCTGACCCGCATCCAATCCGGCGCGGACACGGTCATGGCATTGGAGGCCGCAAACTTCTAAAACGGGTGGTGGGGGCCTGTCCCCCACCCTGCCCAACACCCGGAGAGACCATGCCCAAACGCTTCCGCCTGACCCGCCGCTTTCCCGTCGCCATGACCGAAGAGGGCTACCGCAGGCTCAAGAAGTTCAGCACGGATGCCGGTCTTGATGAAGGCGAAGCACTGTCGTTCCTGTTCGAGAATTTCAACTCGGTCATGAACGAAGAAAACCTGACCGCGCGGCTGCGCCTGTTCAACGCCGAACTGGAAAGCCGCAAACGCTGAACCCTTGGGGAGGGGGCCAGATAATGCAGAACAAAACATCCACATGGATGACCGACGAACACCAGATGATCGCCGACATGACGGCGCAGTTCATCAACACCGAATGGGCGCCCAAGTTCGAGAAATGGCGCAAGCAGGGCCAGATGGACCGCGAGACATGGGCGCAAGCCGGTGAGCTCGGCCTGCTCTGCCCCTCGGTGCCCGAAGAATACGGCGGCGCCGGCGGCGATTTCGGCCACGAGGCCGCGATCTTGATCGAAGGCTCCCGCGCCAATCTCGCGTCCTGGGGCCACGGCATCCACTCCGGCATCGTCGCGCATTACATCCTCGCCTACGGCACCGAAGACCAGAAGAAACGCTGGCTGCCCAAGATGGTGTCGGGCGAGCTGGTCGGCGCACTGGCGATGACCGAACCCTCCACCGGCTCGGACGTGCAGCGGATCAAAACCAAGGCGATCCGCGACGGCAACGCCTATAAGCTATCGGGCCAAAAGACCTTCATCACCAACGGCCAGCACGCCAACCTGATCATCGTCGCCGCCAAGACCGACCCCAAGGAAGGCTCCAAAGGCGTCTCCCTTGTCGTGGTGGAAACGGACGGCGCCCAAGGTTTCCAACGCGGCCGCAACCTTGACAAAATCGGCCTGCACGCCGCCGACACTTCGGAGCTCTTCTTCGACAACGTCGAAATCCCGCCCGAAAACGTCCTCGGCCAAGACGAAGGCCAAGGCTTCTACCAAATGATGCAGCAACTTCCCCAAGAGCGCCTCATCATCGGCTGCGGCGCAGTCGGCGCGATGGAAGGCGCCGTGGCGCGCACCGTGGCCTATTGCAAGGAACGCGAAGCCTTCGGCGGCCCGCTCACCCAGTTCCAAAACACCCGCTTCCAACTGGCCGAAGTGAAAACCAAAACCGCCGTGTCCCGCGCCTTCCTCGACGAATGCATCAGCGAGCACCTGCGCGGCGAGTTGACCGTCGATAAGGCCGCGATGCAGAAATACTGGCTCACCGACACCCAAGGCGAAGTGCTCGATGCCTGTTTGCAACTGCACGGCGGCTACGGCTTCATGCAAGAATATGCCGTCGGTGAAATGTGGGCCGACGCGCGGGTGCAACGGATCTATGGTGGCACCAATGAAATCATGAAGGAACTGATCGCGCGCAGCCTTTGACCGCGCGCGTGCCGAAAGCGCAGCGCAGAGGTATTTAAGAAAGGATGAAGATAAGGCCCACTCTGCCCCCCTTCATCCTTTTACAAATACCGTCCGAAGGTGCAGCGGGCGATGACATTTGAGGAGGAGTGACACGTGACCATTCAACTTTATTGCTTTGGCGAATCCGGCAACGCCTATAAGGCGGCGCTTGCGCTTGAACTTTCGGGTCTGGACTGGGAGCCGGTGAAGGTCGACTTCTTCGGCGGCCAGACGCGGCAGCCGGACTACCGCGAACAGATCAACAATATGGGCGAAGCGCCGGTGATGATCGACGGTGATCTGCGGCTCACGCAATCGGGTGTCATTCAGGATTACGTGGCGGAAAAGTCAGGCAAATTCGGCGGCCGCGACGCGACGGAACGCCGTGAAATCCTGCGGTGGGTGCTATGGGATAACCACAAGCTCAGCTCCGTTGCCGGGATGACCCGTTTCTTGATGAACTTCTTGCCCGAAGACAAACGGCCCGCCGAAGTCATTGGGTTCAACCAAGGCCGGCTCAAAGCGGCCTACGCCGTGCTGAACAACCATCTCGACAGCCGCGATTGGATTGTGGGCGACGACCTTACAAACGCGGACCTAAGCTGCTGTGGGTATCTCTATTACCCCGAGCCCTTTGGCTTTGACCGCAGCGACTGGCCCCATATCGACGCGTGGCTCACGCGTCTGAGCGAAACACCGGGCTGGAAAGCCCCATACGACCTGATGCCCGGCAGCCCTGCTGACCGCGCTTGATCCCAGAGGACATGAACATGACCCAAGACGTTTACATTTACGACGCCCTGCGCACCCCCCGCGGCAAGGGCCGCAAGGACGGCGCTTTGCACGAGGTCACCTCGCTGCGGCTGTCGGCATTGACCCTGAATGCCCTGAAAGAGCGCAACAATCTGGAAGGTCACGCCGTTGAGGATGTGATTTGGGGCAACGTGACCCAAGTCATGGAACAGGGCGGCTGTCTGGCGCGCTCGGCGGTGCTGGCGTCCGACCTGGACGAGCGCATCCCCGGCCTTGCGATCAACCGTTTCTGTGCGAGCGGAATGGAGGCCGTGAACTTGGCCGCCAACCAAGTCAAAGGCGGCGCGGGCAATGGCTATATCGCCGGCGGTGTCGAGATGATGGGCCGTGTGGCGATGGGGGCCGATGGCGCTGCGATTGCCGTGGACCCGACGCTGGCGATGGAAAAGTACTTCGTCCCGCAGGGTATTTCGGCGGACATCATTGCTACCGAATACGGCTTTAGCCGCGATGACGCGGACCAGCTGGCCATGCAATCCCAGCAGCGCGCGGCGCGGGCTTGGGAGGAGGGGCGCTTTGACAAATCTGTTATCACCGTGCGTGATCAGAACGGCCTCGCGATCCTGGATCGTGACGAATACATGCGCCCACAGACCGATATGCAGAGCCTTGGTGGCTTGAACCCTGCGTTCCAGCAGATGGGTGAAGTGATGCCCGGCTTTGATAAAATCGCGCTGATGAAATACCCGCATCTGGAGCGGATCAACCACATTCACCACGCGGGCAACTCGTCTGGCATCGTCGACGGGGCCGCGGCTGTCTTGATCGGCAACAAGGAGTTCGGCGAGCAGCACGGGCTGAAGCCCCGCGCCCGTATCCGCGCCACGGCCAAGATCGGCACCGATCCCACCATCATGCTGACCGGTCCGGTGCCGGTGACCGAGAAAATCCTCAAAGACAACGGCATGACCATCGGCGACATTGATCTGTTCGAGGTCAACGAAGCCTTTGCCGCTGTGGTCATGCGCTTCATGCAGGCCTTTGATGTGGACGACAGCAAGGTGAACGTGAACGGCGGCGGCATCGCCATGGGCCACCCGCTGGGTGCCACGGGTGCCATGATCATCGGCATTCTGCTCGATGAGATGGAGCGGGCCGATAAGGAAGTGGGCCTTGCCACGCTTTGCATCGCCTCGGGTATGGGTGCTGCTACGATCATCGAGCGCGTCTGATGGCCTCTGACCATCCTTTCCACGCGGTTGCGGCGCTTGCCGCAGCCCGTGGCACGCCAGATCTACAGATCAAGGTTGAACGCGGTGGCGATTATGTGCGGCTCTATAGCACCGATCCTGCTCTGTTCTTCAAACACCGCGACGATCCCAGCGACAGCTTTGACCGCGAAGCTTTTGGCCAGTCCAAACGCATCCTGCTCAGCGCAGACGACTGTGACGCGGGGCCCGAAGCCACGCTGGCCTTGATCGAGACGCTGCTAGAAAAATTCGCTGACTACACGTTTCAGCGCCCCTAACCCATTTGAGGGAGAGACACATGACCGATTTCACTATGAACAAAGACGCCGAGGGCATCGCCACCATCACATGGGACGTGCCGGGCAAGAGCATGAACGTGATGTCCTTTGAGGGCCTGCGCGATCTGGAAACGCACATCGACGATGCGCTGGCCGATGAGGCCGTCAAAGGCATCATCATCACCTCCGGCAAGGAAGGCTCCTTTGCCGGCGGCATGGACCTGAACCTACTGGCAAAGATGAAAGACGACGCGGGCGACGATCCGGCCAAGGGCCTGTTCGAGGGCACGATGCAGATGCATGCCCTGCTGCGCAAGATCGAGCGCGCGGGCATGGACCCCAAGACCAACAAGGGCGGCAAGCCCGTCGCCTGTGTGATCCCCGGCACCGCTGCGGGCATCGGGCTGGAACTGCCGCTGGCCACGCATCGCACCTTTGCTGCCGACAATCCCAAGGCGCGGATTGGCCTGCCGGAGATCCTCGTTGGCATTTTCCCAGGTGCTGGCGGCACCACACGGATGGTGCGCAAGCTGGGTGCCATGGCGGCCTCGCCTTTCTTGCTGGAAGGCAAGATGGTTGCGCCTGCTGCCGCCGTGAAGGCTGGGATCATTGATGAGGTCAGCGAGGACCCGATGGCCGCTGCCCGCGACTGGGTGCTGAACGCCAAGGATGCCGATCTGGTCAAGCCTTGGGATGCCAAGGGCTACAAGATGCCCGGCGGCGCGCCCTATCACCCAGCGGGTTTTATGACCTTCGTCGGCGCGAATGCGATGGTCAACGGCAAGACCCAGGGCGTCTACCCGGCGGCCAAGGCGCTTTTGTCGGCGGTCTACGAAGGCGCGCTGGTGCCTTTCGACACGGCGCTGAAGATCGAGGCGCGCTGGTTCACCAATGTGCTGATGAACCCTTCCTCGGGCAATATGATCCGCTCGCTTTTCCTCAACAAGGAAGCGCTTGAGAAGGGTGCCGTGCGGCCCGAGGGTGTGCCGGACCAGCGCGTCAAGAAGCTGGGCGTTCTGGGTGCAGGCATGATGGGTGCTGGCATCACGCTGGTGTCGGTTCAGGCGGGCATTGAGGTCGTGCTGATCGACCAAACTCAGGAAGCGGCCGATAAAGGCAAAGCCTATTCCGCGAGCTATTTTGACAAGGGCATCGCCCGCAAAAAATCGACCGAGGAGAAGAAGACCAAGGCGCTGGACCTCATCACCGCGACCACCGATCTCGATGCGTTGAAGGGCTGTGACCTGATTATCGAAGCGGTGTTTGAGGACCCCAAGGTCAAGGCCGAGATGACCCAGAAGGTCGAAGCGGTGATCCCCGAGGACTGCATCTTTGCCTCCAACACCTCGACCCTGCCGATCACCGATTTGGCCAAGGCGTCGAGCCGTCAGGAGCAGTTCATCGGCATCCACTTCTTCTCGCCCGTTGAGAAGATGCTGCTGGTGGAGATCATCAAGGGTCAGCAGACCGGCGACCGGGCCGTGGCCAAGGCGCTCGACTACGTGCGCCAGATCCGCAAGACGCCGATCGTGGTCAACGACGCGCGCTTCTTCTATGCCAACCGCTGTATCATTCCCTATATCAACGAGGGTGTGCGGATGGTGCAGGAGGGCGTTGAGCCTGCGCTGATCGAGAACGCGGCCAAGCTGGTTGGTATGCCGCTGGGGCCGTTGCAGTTGATGGATGAAACCTCGATCGATCTCGGTGCCAAGATTGCCCGCGCCACCAAGGCGGCGATGGGCGATGCCTATCCGAACGACGACCTCGACCCGCTGGTGTTTTGGATGGAGAAAGAGGGACGTCTGGGCCGCAAGGCGAATGCCGGGTTCTACAGCTATGACGCCAAGGGCAAGCGCGAGGGGCTTTGGAAGGGCATGGGTGATAAGTATCCCGTGGCCGAGGACCAGCCTGAGTTGATCGAGGTACAGCACCGGTTGCTCTTCTCACAGGTTTTGGAAGCTGTGCGAGCGCTGGAGGAAGGCGTGCTGATGGACATCCGCGAGGGTGACGTGGGCGCGATCCTTGGCTGGGGCTTTGCGCCTTGGTCCGGCGGCCCGTTGAGCTGGCTCGACATGATCGGCGCGCCCTATGCGGCGGAGCGGTGTGACCAGTTGACCGAGAAGTATGGCGAGCGTTTCGCCTGCCCGGACCTGCTGCGCGAGATGGCCCAGAAGAACCAGACTTTCTACGGGCGGTTCAACCCGGACGCCAGCAAGGCAGCATGATAGATCGGGGCGCTTCGGCGCCCCTTTTTATTGGGACCGCAAGGGTCATCGCCTGCCCGCGGGTCGGCGATCCTACGTAGGCTTTTGCCACTTTATCTCTCAGCTGTGATGTGCGCTCGCGAAGTACCATCCAGCCTCACCAAATCGCCTACCCGGGGGGCGGGCAGGCGATGGCCCGGCGCCTGCGGCTTCATTCCGGGCCTAGGGGCCGTCGTCAGCGTAGCCAAAACGCGCGATGTCCTCGGCGCAGACCTGGGCCACAATATCGCGCAACTCTGGTGTATAGTCCGCACCGCCCTGTGCCGAAACGTTCTCTTGCAGCAGTTCTAATTCAAACCCCAAATGCGCAAACAACGGCTGCGCATCCGCCGCGAAATGCTCCAACCGGATATATAGATCGCACCACTCCCGACCCGCGGCATCCTGCATATACCGCCGCGCTGGCCAAGCCCGCAAACTCGTCTGCGTCTGCGGGTGCCGCAAGAACCCCGCGAAACTTTCCGCCTTGGCCAGATGCACCGCCGGATGGGCAAACCCCTGCCCACGCAGCCAGCGATAATAGCTCGCCACCCGGTCCCAAGGATTGCGCACCAGTGTGAAGCAGAACAGCCCGCCCAATTCCTCCGCCGAGACCAGCCCATCCACATCCGCCAGCGTCGAATGTTTCCACAACCGCCCCGCCGCCTGCGCCCCCTGCAACCGCCGCCGCCGCTTCAGCGCCTTGGGCGTATCCCCCAGCATCAGGTCATCCTTCATCGCCCGCCCCTCCAACGCCAGCGCCAGCGAGGTGCCCCCGGTCTTGGGGATATGCACGAAGATATAGCGGCGGCCTCGGCTGATGATCACTCCGCCGCCTCCGGTGCGCGCAGCGGCGAGGGCGCGTCGCTGCGCAGGGCGATCACCGCCCCCGCGCCCGCGATCATCGCCATGCCGACAAAGCCGAGCGGTGAGACTGTCTGCCCCCAAAGCACCCAAGCCCAGAAGCTGGCAAAGATCAGCAGCGAATACTCGAAGATCGCCACATGCCCCGCCTCGCCCAACTGATAGCCGCGCACCAACAAGCCGATGCCCACCAGCGAGCCAACCGCCTGCACCGCGATCCAGAACCACATGGCGGCATCCAGCGGCCCCCAAGTGCGGCTCACGAAACCTTCGGCCCCTGTCACCTCGGCCCCCGGCAAAATTAACATGCCAATACCGCCCATCACCGACAACATGGCGAAAAACCCCGCAGTCATGACCATCGTGCTCTCGCCCTCGCACCACGCCCGCGTCGCCACGGCGCCGATGGCATAGAGCACACCCGCCAGCAGCGGCAGGAAGGCCACGAGGTCCAGATCATTCGGATTAGGCCGGATCACCATCAACGCCCCGGCAAAGCCCACCACCACAGCGCCCCACCGCGATGGTCCGACATGCTTGCCCTGAAACAGGGCCGAGATCATCAGCACGAAAAGCGGCGATGTGAAGAGCCCTGCCACAACCACGCCAATGGGCAGGAAAGCCAGACAGCCGAAATAGATCAGCATGGCACCGGCCTGAAACAGACTGCGCCCCGCCACGGCCCAGAACCGCCGCGGGCGCAAGATGCCGAAACCAAAGGCCGCCAGCACCACTAGAATGGCCACGGCCATGAGCCCGCGCACAAAATGAAACTGCCAGAGCGAGCCGCGCTCGGTAATAAAGGGAACGAAGTTATCCGTCAGGCCCAGAGCCGCCATACCGCCCACCGCGCAAAGCGCCGCCAGCCCCGATTTCACTGCTGCGTCTTGCATCTGCCCTCCTTTTCGCTCCTGCCCTCTTTTCAAAGTCACGTCCCGACAGCAATACTCAACCCCAAATCGCAACCAATGCCTTGGGAGGGGTCGCATGGGGTGGATGTCGGACGAGCGCGGGCTTGAGAAATGTGCAGCGAACTTTGTGGCGCTGACGCCCTTGTCGCATCTGCGCCGGGCGGCAGAGGTTTTTGCCGGACAGACCGCGGTGATCTACGGGGACCACCGCGTCACCTATACCCAGTACCATGACCGTTGCACGCGCCTCGCCGCCCTTCTGTCCGAAATCGGCGTGGCCCCCGGCGACGTGGTCGCGACCTTGATCCCCAACCTCCCCGCGCAGGCCGAGGCGCATTTCGGCGTGCCGGCCTGCGGCGCCGTGCTCAACACCATCAACATCCGCCTTGATGCTGGGACGGTGGCTTACATCCTCGACCACGGGGGCGCCAAGGTGCTGCTGGTCGATACTGAGTTTCTGCCGCTGGCCGAAGACGCCTGCGCGCGGATGGAGGGCACCTGCCCCGCGATCATCGAAGTGGCCGACGCCGACGCCGGCTTTCCGGCCAGCGGCCGGCATCCGCAATACGAAGACCTGTTGGCCGAGGCCAATCCGAACTTTCACTGGATCATGCCCGATGACGAATGGGAAAGCCTCGCGCTGAACTATACCTCCGGCACCACCGGGCGGCCCAAGGGCGTGGTCTATCACCATCGCGGGGCCTACCTGATGACGATGGGCACGGTGGTAAGCTGGCAGATGGTGTTGCGCCCGGTCTTCATGCAGATCGTGCCGCTGTTTCACTGCAACGGCTGGAATCACACATGGATGATGCCGCTTTTGGGTGGCACGCTGGTCTGCTGCCGCGACATCACCGCGGGTGCGATCTACGACGCTATCGCGGAGCACGGCGTCACCCATTTCGGCGGCGCGCCCATCGTGCTGAACATGCTGGTCAATGCCGCTGCACAAGATCGCCGCGCCTTCGATCACCGGGTCGAAGTCTTCACCGCAGGCGCGCCGCCGGCCCCCGCAACCCTGTCAAAGATTGAGAAACTGGGCTTCAACGTCACACAGGTCTACGGGCTGACCGAGACCTTTGGTCATGTCACCGAATGCCTCTGGCAAGGCGAGTGGGACCGGTTGCCGGAGGCCGAGCGCGCCGGGATCAAAGCCCGCCAAGGCATCGCCATGCCGATGATGGAAGAGATCACGGTCATGGACGCCGAGATGGCCCAGACCCCGCGCGACGGCACCGCACAGGGCGAAATCATGATCCGCGGCAATTCGGTGATGAAAGGCTACCTCAAGAACCCCGCGGCCACCGCCGAAGCCTTCGCCGGCGGTTACTTCCACTCCGGCGACATCGCGGTGCAGCATCCTGACGGCTATATCCAGATTTCCGACCGCGCCAAGGACATCATCATCTCGGGCGGAGAGAATATCTCAAGTGTCGAGGTTGAGGGCGTGCTGATGGGCCATGAAGCGGTCAATCTGGCTGCCGTGGTGGCCCAACCGCACGAGAAATGGGGCGAAGTGCCCTGCGCCTTTGTCGAGCTAAAACCGGGGGCTGACACCACCGAAGACGTGTTGATTGCCTTTACCCGCGAACGCCTTGCCGGGTTCAAAACGCCCAAACGGGTGGTTTTCGGCGAATTACCCAAGACCTCCACGGGGAAGATACAGAAATTTGAACTCCGAAAACGGGCTGCAGCGCTGTAAGACGGGGCGCATTATGTCACCTCCCATTGCTGATCCCGCAGCGCGTGGTAGAGTGGCGAAAATTGACAGGCCCGCAGCAGAACCCCATGACCGCCTTGACAAAATACGCCCGGCTCGAAGCGACGGGCCTCTGGCGCGCCACGCCCGATGCGCAGCGGCGCGAGGTGATCGTATCTATCGGCGATGCGACGCTGGTGATCAGTGATCTCAAGGACCAAGCGCTCACCCATTGGTCGCTGGCGGCGATTGAACGGGCCAACACGGGCCAGACCCCCGCGCTCTATCATCCGGACGGTGATCCGGGCGAAACGCTGGAACTGCCTGACAACGAAACCGAGATGATCGAGGCCATCGAAAAGCTGCGCCGCGCGATCAACCGCAGCCGTCCAAAGCCCGGACGCTTGCGATGGATGGGCATGGCGGCATCCGTGGCCGTTGTGGCGGCACTGGCGGTCTTTTGGATGCCCGGCGCGCTGCGCGATCACGCCATCAAAGTGGTTCCGGACGTGAAACGCGCTTCCTTGGGCACTGCGTTGCTGAAACGGCTCGAACGTGTCTCCGGTCCGGCCTGCGATAGCGCCGGGGGCAGCGTTGCATTGACGCGCCTTTCCAAGCGGTTAGAGGTGGGGCGTGTGGCGATCCTGCCCGACATGACCCGCCCCAGCCTGCATTTGCCCGGACGTCTCATTGTTCTGGACCGCGCTGTGCTAGAGGATCATGAAGAACCTGACGTCGCTGCAGGATATGTGCTGACCGAAGATGTTGTGCGGACAGAGAATGACCCCCTGCGTGCGCTGCTCGAAGCGGTTGGCCTGCGCGAGAACTTCCGCTTGCTGACCACGGGCGATGTCTCCTCGGAGGCGCTCGACGCCTATGCCGAGAACCTGCTCATGCGCCCCGCTGCAAAACCATCAATCGAGGCGCAATTGGCCCGTTTTGCCAAGGCTGAACTGCGCAGCAGCCCCTACGCCTATGCCCGCGACATCACGGGCGAAACCACCCTGCCCTTGATTGAAGGCGATCCGATGAGCGGCAAACTGACCGCGCCGCTACTGTCGGATGCCGATTGGCTGAGATTGCAAAACATCTGCGGCGGTTGACCACCCTGCATCATTAAAAAAAGGCCAGCCGGGCGAAACCGCGGCTGGCCTTTTGCGTAAACTCACCACATTCAGCGGCGCAGGTAGGCATCCCGGTATCCCGCCCGGCGCAACTGGCCGACCGCCGCTTGAACAGATCCGCCCGCGATGGGACCAGCCTGAACGCTGTGATAGGTCTTGCCGCCGCGGGTCTGTTTGCCGATGCGGGCGGGCAGGCCCATGGACGCGATCTGACGCGCCGCACGTTGCGCATTGGCCGGGCTGCCAAAGACACCAACCTGAACGTAACCCGCGTTTGCGGTTGGCTGTGGTGCAAGGGTCGACCGGCTGGAATAGACCGGCTCTGCTTTGATCGGGCGCGCGTCGCGGTGGACCGGCGCGGCATTGCGGTAGCGCACAACGCGTTTCACTACTTGGCCGTCCCGCTCAACAATCTTAACCAGACCCAGTTTGCGACTCTGTGTTTCGATATCAAGATAGGGGTAGATCAGCGGCACTTTGGCGGTCACGTCTTCGCCGGTGGCCTTGTTCACCAAACGACGCGGTACGGTCTGGGTCCAGACCAGCAGCATATCGGCGCGGCCTTCCAAGGTCTGCTCGACCCGGTGCGGGTTCAGACGGTCGTCCTCCCAAACCTTACGATAGCCGTGGGGAACTTTGACGTTGGTCGTGTTCAGACGGTTGATCGCCACATGTTTCGGCACGATGCGCGTTTGGGTGCCCACGGCCCGGGCAGGTGGCGCGCTGACCACCGGGGCGGCAACCGCGACAGGTGCCACGATCCGTACGGGCGCTGCAGCTACGCCGGGCATTACGCCTGCGCTGCGGTAGGGCTGCGGTGCCGTACCACGCTGCGGGCTTGAAGGGGCAAGACGGCCCGTCACGATCGGTTCGGCCTGCGGGCCACAGCGCACGCTATAGCCATCGCTGCGCCGCATGTAGCGCTGCGACAGAGGCGAAGCGCCGGGACAAGCGGTGGCAAAACCAGCCGGTGCCGGAGCGGCCAAGGCGACGGGTCTGCTTGGCACGACGGGGACAGGGCGCGGAGCGGTCTCGCGCACGACTTTGGGCGCGGATGTGCGAACCGGGGCCGGCGCCACGCGGCGCACTACTTTTTGCGGTGCGGGCCGGGCCACGGGGGCTTTTGCCTTCGCCGCAGGCACCTCGGCAACGCGGGACGGGGGTCTCTTGGCCGGCGCGGCTTCGACCGTGATATTCTCCGCTGCCGCGACTTTGGCCGCTGGGGCCGCTGCAACCGGCACGCCGCCGGTCGGCTGGAAGCCACAGACCTGTTCGCGCGCCCGGCTCATACGGGGCACCCATGACACATTGCCGTCGATGCCCGCACGGATGAACACACATCCCGCGCTGTCGACATATTGCTTGCCTTTGTAGGAGGACGGCGGAAATTCGGCTGGCTGGCTGCGGCTGTTTTGCGCTTGGGTCTGCGATCCGCCGACGCCCAAAGCGACCACAATCACTGCCATGGCAATACTTTTGGTAAGTGTCATCTAATGCCCCCACACTATCTGGTAGAACGATGCATCAGCGCGCGGTCTGAGTAAAGCACCGCGCGCTAAATTGCTGATTTTACCCGATCACTTGGTGCCAAACATCCGGTCGCCCGCGTCGCCGAGTCCCGGAATGATATAGCCCTTCTCGTTCAACGCTTCGTCCAGCGAAGCTGTGACGATGCGCACGTCGGGATGGGCTTTCTTCATGGTGGCCACGCCTTCGGGCGAAGCCAGCAGGCAGAGGAAGATGATATTGGTGGCGCCTGCCTGTTTCAGCAGATTAATGGCGGCGACTGAGGAGTTGCCGGTGGCGAGCATCGGATCGACGGCAATCACCAGACGATCATCCAGCCCTTCAGGCACTTTGAAGTAATACTGCACCGGCTGCAGCGTCTCTTCGTCACGATACAGACCGACAAAACCGACCCGCGCCGAGGGGATCAGTTCCAGCACACCGTCCATCAAGCCATTGCCCGCCCGCAGGATCGAGATCAGCGCCAGTTTCTTACCGTCGAGCGTTGGCGCGTCCATCTCTTGCATTGGGGTTTCGATGCGTTTGGTGGTCATCGGCAGGCCGCGCGTGACCTCATAGGCCAGCAACTGGCTGATCTCGCGCAGCAATTGCCGGAACACCGCCGTGGGCGTGTCCTTGTCGCGCATGATGGTCAGCTTGTGCTGCACCAGCGGATGGTCAACGATCGTCAGATGATTGGGGGTATCGGTCATGCGGCAGGCTCCTTTATTTGCCTCGCTTCTAGCCGCACAAGCGCCCCGCTCGCAAGCAAAGGCTGCGCGGCTAGGCTGGCACCCCTAGCCCCAGATGCCCGGCGACGAGCGCTGCGACATCGGTAAAGCCGATCTGCCCCAGTTCCCCCGCCCCAGTCCCGGCGACCAGCACCGGCACCCTTTCGCGCGTGTGATCGCTGCCTGCCCAAGTGGGATCATTGCCGTGATCCGCTGTGACGATCAGCATATCGCCCTCCCGCAGCGCGTCGATGACCTTGCCGATCTCACCGTCGAACCACTCCAGCGCGCGGGCATAGCCCGACACATCGCGGCGGTGACCATAAAGGCTGTCAAACTCCACGAAATTGGCGAAGGTCAGGCTGCCGTCTTCGGCGTCATCCACCAGATCATGCAGATGTTTCATCAGCTTGGCATCCGGCCCTTTGCGCAACTCATCAATACCCTGCATGGTAAAGATGTCGCCGATCTTGCCCACCGCATAGACCCGCCCCCCGGCGCTCTGCACCCAATTGGTCAGCACCGGTTTGGGCGGCATGATGGCGTAGTCATGGCGGTTCGCAGTACGTGCGAATGCGCCGGGTTCTCCGGTGAAGGGCCGCGCGATGACACGGCCCACTTTCATCTCATGCAGGCGCGGCGCGATGTCTTCGCAAAGCTTCAGCAAGCGGTCGAGGCCAAAGGTCTCTTCATGCGCGGCGATCTGAAAAACACTGTCGGCGGAGGTATAGCAGATCGGCCAGTCGCTTTCGCAATGCGCTGCCCCCAGCCGCTCAATGATCGCCGTACCGGAGGCATGACAATTGCCCAAGATGCCATCGGTGCCCGCCAGCCGCGCGACCTCTGCGGTCAGGTCTGCGGGAAAGGCGGGAGTCTCATCGGGGAAGTAATGCCAAGCCCATGGCACCGGCAGCCCGGACAATTCCCAATGGCCCGAGGGGGTGTCTTTGCCCTGCGAAACCTCCGTCGCAGCCCCCCAGAGGCCTTCGGGCGCAGCACTCAAACCCGGCGCCTCCATACCGCTGGCAAGCTTCAGGGCAGAGCCCAGACCCAACCGGTCAAGATTGGGCAGCGCAAGCGGTCCGCTCCGCCCCTGTTCGGCCTCTCCCGCGGCACAGGCCTGAGCGATATGGCCCAGCGTGTTGGCCCCGGTATCGGGCAGATTGCCGTTAAAGAACTCCCCCGCGTCCGGCGCGCCGCCGATGCCCACGGAGTCGATCACGACCAAGAATGCACGTCCCATCAGCCGATCCTTTCCAAGATCAAATCCGGCGCTTCAACCGCCCTGTCCCCAAGCGTGATCGCCGCCAGAACCGCCGCCTCTGCCGCATCCGCAGCCGCGTCTCCCGCCGCGTGGATCGTGGCCAAAGGCGCGCCCGCGCAGATCTCTTCGCCCAAGCGCCGCACCTGCGACAGGCCCACCGCCGGGTCGATCTGGTCCGCCTCGACCACCCGTCCCCCGCCGAGATTGACGACCGCCATGCCAAGCGCCGCGCCGTCGATCGTGCTCACGTAGCCGCCGCGCGGCGCGGGGACCGTTCGGATCACATGGGCTTTGGGCAGAATGCGCTCCCAGTTTTCGGCGAAATCGGCGGGCGCGCCCATGGCGCTGAGCATCCGGGTGAAACGCTCCAACGCGCGGCCATCGGCGACCGCCGCGCGCAGGGCGTCGGCCCCCGCCTTGGCCGTCGCGGCCAGACCGCCATTGGCAAGAAGCCCGCCGCCCAATTCAGCCGCCACATCAAGGATCGGCCCCGTCACCGCCCCGGTCAGCACCCGCATCACCTCGGCCACCTCCAGCGCGTTGCCAAGGCTCGGCACCAGCGGCTGGTTCATGTCGCTGATCACCGCTGTGGTCGGGCAGCCCGCCGCCGTGGCGGTGCTGCTCAGTGCTTGGGCCAATGCGCGCGCCTGCGTCAGTTCCTTCATGAATGCGCCCGAGCCGACTTTGACGTCCAGCACCAAGCCATCCAGCCCCGCCGCGAGTTTTTTCGACAGGATTGATGCCGTGATCAGATCAAGCGAATCCACTGTCGAGGTTACATCGCGCACCGCGTAGAGGCGCCGGTCCGCCGGGGCGATGTCGCCGCTCGCGCTGACGATGGCGCAGCCCACCGTCCTCACGACGTCGCGAAACTGCGGTTCCTCCAACTGCGTGCTAACGCCGGGGATCGCCTCTAGCTTATCCAGCGTACCGCCCGTATGCCCCAAGCCCCGGCCCGAGATCATCGGCACATAGGCCCCACAAGCCGCCAGCGCCGGGGCAAGGACCAGCGACACGCAATCACCAACCCCCCCGGTGGAATGTTTATCAAGTACGGGACCACCCAAGTCCCAGTCCAACACCTGCCCCGAATCGCGCATCGCCAGTGTCAGCGCCACGCGGCCCTGCTCATCCAACCCATTGAGGCAGATGCCCATGGCAAAAGCCCCGGCCTGCGCGTCGCTGGCCCGGCCATCTGCCAATGCCCCCGCCATCCAAGACAGCGCATTGGCGTCCAACGCCTCGCCATGACGCAGCCGCGCCAGAATATCCCGCGCGCTCATATCGTTAACCCTGCATATGGGCAGCACCAAAGGCCCCCGGCAGCAAGTCGCCCATGGTCATCTGTTGCTCTTTGCCCGCGACCGTCGCCATGGTCACCGACACCGTGTCATCTGAGAACTCAGCCAGTTTCTGACGGCAGCCGCCGCAGGGGGTCACCGGCAGATCGCTGCCCGCAACGACATAGACTTCGGCAATCTCACGCTCGCCCGCCGCGACCATGGCGGCAATCGCCCCGGCCTCGGCACAGGTGCCCTGCGGATAGGCGACGTTTTCGACGTTACACCCGCTGAACACCGCGCCCGACGCGGTACGGATCGCCGCCCCGACCTTGAAATTGGAATAGGGCGCATGGGCATTTTCCCGCACCTTCACAGCTGCTTCGCGCAAATCAGTCATTAGGCTCTCCCTTTTCTCGGACTATAGAAAATTGCCCCGCCCTGTGCGATGCAAAACCGCGCGTCATTCCAGCCGTCACTCATATCGCTAGCGGAATTGCCTGCAAGAACGACGCCAAGTCACCCCCCTTCAACCGGGGCACCAAATGCCGCTTTGCTTGCGCGCAAAAAATAGTTTAACGCTAAACCATTATTCGGGAGGAGCATGAACGATGTCCGACACCCCCAACTTGCGCCAAGCAGCATTGGACTACCACGAACACCCTCGGCCCGGTAAGCTGGAGGTCCGCGCGACCAAACCGCTGGCCAATGGTCGCGATCTGGCGCGGGCCTATTCGCCCGGCGTGGCAGAGGCCTGTATCGAAATTCAAAAAGACCCCGACACCGCCGCCCGCTACACTTCGCGCGGCAATCTCGTGGCCGTGGTCACCAACGGCACCGCAGTTCTGGGGCTTGGCAACATCGGCGCGCTGGCCTCCAAGCCGGTGATGGAGGGCAAAGCAGTGCTCTTCAAAAAGTTCGCCAATATCGACTGCTTTGACATCGAACTTGACCAAGCCGACCCCGAGAAACTGGCCGAGATCGTCTGCGCGATGGAGCCGAGTTTCGGCGCGATCAACCTTGAGGACATCAAGGCCCCCGATTGTTTCACAGTGGAGCGTATCTGCCGCGAACGGATGAACATCCCCGTCTTCCACGATGACCAGCACGGCACTGCCATTGTCGTGGGTGCTGCTGTGAAGAACGCTTTGCATGTCGCAGGCAAACGGTTTGAGGACATCAAGATCGTCTCCACCGGCGGCGGTGCGGCGGGGATTGCTTGCCTGAACATGCTGCTGAAACTGGGTGTAAAGCGCGAAAACGTCTGGCTGTGTGACATCAACGGGCTGGTCTATGAGGGCCGCACCGAGGATATGAACCCGATCAAGGCGGAATATGCCCAACAGTCCGATCTGCGCACGCTGGACGATGTGATTGACGATGCCGACCTCTTCCTTGGGCTCTCCGGCCCCGGCGTGCTCTTGCCCGAGATGGTCGCGAAAATGGCCAAGCGCCCGATCATCTTTGCGCTGGCAAACCCCACGCCTGAAATCTTGCCTGATTTGGCCCGCGAGGTTGCTCCCGACGCGATCATCGCCACAGGTCGCAGTGATTTTCCCAATCAGGTCAACAATGTCCTCTGTTTCCCCTTCATCTTCCGGGGCGCGCTCGACGTGGGTGCGACCACGATCAACGACGAGATGAAGATCGCCTGTATCGACGGTATTGCCGCCCTCGCCCGCGCCACGACCAGCGCCGAGGCGGCAGCTGCCTATCAAGGTGAGCAGCTCACTTTCGGCGCCGATTACCTGATTCCGAAACCCTTCGATCCACGCCTCATCGGGGTGGTCTCTTCGGCGGTGGCCAAGGCCGCGATGGAGACGGGCGTGGCCGCGCGGCCCATCGAAGACCTCGACGCCTATAAGCGCAAACTCGACGGGTCGGTCTTCAAATCCGCGCTGATCATGCGCCCGGTGTTCGAATCCGCCCGCACCTCCCCCCGCCGTCTGGTCTTTGCCGAAGGTGAAGACGAGCGGGTGCTGCGGGCTGCACAGGCGATCATCGAAGAAACCGTCGAACGGCCCATTCTGATTGGCCGCCCCGAGGTGATCGAACGGCGCATCGAAAAGGCCGGGTTGAACCTGCAACTGGGTCAGAACGTCGATCTGGTGAACCCCGAGAACGACCCCCGATACCGCGACTATTGGGAGACCTATCACAGCCTGATGTGCCGCCGCGGCGTCAGCCCTGACATCGCGCGGGCGATCATGCGCACCAATACCACCGCCATCGGCGCGGTCATGGTGCATCGCGGAGAGGCCGACAGCCTGATCTGCGGCACCTTTGGCGAATTTGGCTGGCACCTCAACTACGTCAATCAGGTGCTGGGTCGCGACGGCCTGCGGCCGCATGGCGCGCTAAGCATGATGATCCTCGAGGACGGGCCGCTGTTCATCGCCGACACCCAAGTAAACCTGCACCCCACCCCTGAGCAGATCGCAGAGATCGCAATCGGGGCCGCGCGTCATGTGAGGCGTTTCGGTATTGAGCCGAAAGTGGCACTGTGTTCGCAAAGCCAGTTTGGCAATCAGGGCGAAGGGTCAGGCAAACGTCTGCGCGCGGCGCTGCAAATCCTCGACGCTGGCAATCATGATTTCTGCTATGAAGGCGAGATGAATATCGACACCGCGCTCGACGCGGAACTGCGCGAACGGCTCTTGCCCTGCAACCGGATGGAAGGGGCCGCCAATGTGCTGGTCTTCGCCCATGCGGATGCAGCCTCGGGCGTGCGCAACATTCTGAAAATGAAAGGCGGCGGGCTTGAGGTTGGACCGATCCTGATGGGCATGGGCAACAGGGCGCATATCGTGTCGCCTTCGATCACCGCGCGCGGGCTGCTCAACGTCGGTGCCATCGCGGGCACTCCTGTTGCGCATTACGGCTAAACCTCAAGCAAAACGCCGCCCCTTAGGGGACGGCGTTACGTGGTCGGGTAAAGGTTTATTTACGGGGCGTGGCGGGCTTGATGTCCGCGACGGAGGACGGGGCCTTAGCGGCGGGCTTTGCCGCGGCCTTGGCCTGCTTCTTCTTATTGCTGATTTTGTCACCCATGGTCGGGCCCTTTGTCATGCGAAGGGCGCTGGCATCATGCCGCGCCTGTGCTCATCATGACAAAATGCGCGTCTCAAGCTGATCCGTTTTCGACCGAGATGTCGCAAAAGGCGCGCCGCCCCGAGAGGCGGCGCAATGCCGCTTAGAACCGCCAGTTGAACGCGCGACTGACGCCGAGGCGCATGGTCCACTGATCGTCCGAACCGGCTTGGGTGATCGGGCTGTCGGCGGCGTCATTCAACAAGCGCTGATAGGCCACGGCCCCTTCCAACGCCCATGCGTCATCCAGTCGGTAGGTCGCCTGCACTTCGACGCCCGCGCCCAGCAGTCCGCCTTCGGCCTCATAGGCCGCCAAGGTCGGCGTGGCCGTGTCGACACCGAAGTAGGTGTCGGCATAGGTGTCATTGCCAAGGCTGAAACGCGGGCCTGCGGTGATGGTCCAACGCTCATCGGGGCGAAAGATCACGTCAGCGCCGATGTCGCCGGTCACGCCTTCATGCCCGCCAAACCCTTGGCGCACTTTGCCGAAGACCTGCCAGTTCACCTCGCGGTAGACCACGCCGAAACCAAGTTCGACCGCGGCGTCGATGTCCTCAAGCCCCGCCAGTTCGGGGTGATCGGAACTGTCACGCTCGCCCAGATAGCGGAATGCACCGGTAAAGCCGAAACCGGTCTTGGGCGCTTCGCCGATGTTGGTACCGATTTTGCGCCCGCCCCATTCCAGTGAGCCGAAGGTGAAGGCCAAATCCGGCGTCGCGCGGTAGCTGCTGGAACCCGGATAATCCGGTGCCGCCCCCACCCCGCCGCGCAGGGCGAAGTTGAACGAACGGTCCTGCGCCACCGCTGGCAGCGCGGCAACCAGAGCGAGGCAGGAAGCAAGGGGCAGAGAAAGGGCGAGGCGCATGTGGGCAGGCTCCAATGGTAACAGGGTTTCCGGCCAACTTAGCATGACGCGCTGCAACTGACAGGAACAATAGCGATCCGCTTGCCGAATTCTTTCTAAGCGGCCAGAGTGTCTGGAAATATTTGCGCGTCAGTACAGCTATACCCGGCCCGCGGGTTTGCCCCGCCCGCGCAGCAGGAGGAGGAACACCATGGGATACCGCGACACCTATGACCGCTGGAAGGCCGATCCGGAAGCCTATTGGCTGGAGCAGGCAGAGGCGATCGACTGGGACATCGCGCCGCAAAAGGCGCTCTTTGACCGGGGTGAGGACATCTATGAGTGGTTCGCGGATGCGCGCGTGAACACCTGCTACAACGCTGTGGACCGCCATGTGGAACAGGGCAACGGCAAGCGCGTGGCGATCATCTATGATAGCCCGATTACCGGCAACAAATCGACCCTGACCTATAGCGAGTTGCAGGCCCATGTGGCCTCGCTCGCCGGGGCGCTGGTGGCCCACGGGGTGGAGAAAGGCGACCGCGTGGTGATCTACATGCCCATGGTCCCCGAGGCGGTAGAGGCGATGCTGGCCTGTGCCCGTATCGGCGCGATACATTCGGTGGTGTTCGGCGGCTTTGCCTCCAGCGAACTGGCGGTACGGATCGACGATTGCAAACCAAAGGCGATCATCGCCGCCTCTTGCGGGGTCGAGCCATCGCGCGTGGTCGATTACAAACCCTTGCTGGACGGGGCCATAGAACAGGCCACACACAAGCCCGACACCTGCATCATCCTGCAGCGCGGCCAGAAACCCTGTGAGTTGAACCCCGAGCGGGACATCGACTGGTACGCCTCCCAAGACGGCGTGCGCCCGGCCCCATGCGTGCCCGTGGAGGGGAACCACCCGGCCTATATCCTCTATACCTCTGGCACCACCGGCGCGCCCAAAGGCGTGGTGCGGCCCACCGCGGGACATCTGGTGGCGCTGAACTGGACGATGAAAAACATCTATAACGTCGAACCCGGGGAGGTGTTCTGGGCCGCATCAGACGTGGGCTGGGTCGTGGGCCACAGCTACATCTGCTACGCGCCGCTGATTGCGGGCAACACCACCGTTGTGTTCGAAGGCAAGCCCGTCGGCACCCCTGATGCGGGCACCTTCTGGCGGGTGATCGAAGAGCATGGCGTGTCGAGCTTCTTTACCGCCCCCACCGCGATCCGCGCCGTCAAACGCGAAGACCCGGATGGCGAGGAGATCAAGAAATACGACCTGTCGAGCCTACGTGCGCTCTATCTCGCGGGGGAACGGGCCGATCCGGATACCGTGGAATGGGCGCAGGAAAAGCTGGGCAAGCCGGTCTACGATCATTGGTGGCAGACGGAAACCGGCTATACCATCGTCGGCAACCCGGCGGGGCTTGAGGCGCTGCCGGTCAAGGTCGGCTCGCCTACCGTGCCGATGCCGGGCTATGACGTGCAAATTTTGGATGAGCGCGGCGAACCGCTGCCTGCCGGAGAGTTGGGCGCGATTGCCATCAAGCTGCCCTTGCCCCCCGGCACCTTGCCCGGCCTGTGGAACGCCGAAGACCGCTTTCGCAAATCCTATCTCACCACCTTCCCCGGCTATTATGAGACCGGCGATGCGGGGCGGATTGATGAGGACGGTTATGTCTGGATCATGGCGCGCACCGATGACGTGATCAACGTGGCAGGCCACCGTCTCTCGACCGGCGCGATGGAAGAGGTTTTGGCGGGCCACCCCGATGTGGCCGAATGCGCCGTGGTGGGGGTGAGCGATGACCTTAAGGGCCAGTCGCCCGTTGGTTTCTTATGCCTCACCAAAGGCGTCGACCGCCCGCATGAGGAAATCGTTGCGGAATGCGTGACCCGGATGCGCGAGCAGATCGGCCCTGTGGCGGCGTTCAAGCAGGCGGTTGTAGTGGACCGGCTTCCCAAGACCCGCTCGGGCAAAATCCTCCGCGCGACGATTATAAAAATCGCGGATGGAGAAGATTTCAAACCGCCCGCGACCATCGACGACCCGGCGATTTTGGACGAGATCCGCGAGGCGCTGAAGGGCATCGGCTACCCGAAGAGCTAAACCATCAGGCGCATGGCGGTGGACCTTTGCAGGTCTGGCGCTAAACTCAGACCCACAGAAACGCGCGCGCAGACCAGCTCGCGCGTTTTTTACAATTGCGTTGCTTGCGCGAAATATGCGAAGCGCCCCCGGAAATGCCCCGCATCCGGGGCCAGCCACGACAGCACATTCAGTGGGTCTTTTCCCTCCCGGAGCTAGCCCTCCGGCCGCGCAGAAAGGTTTTCGACGTGCAAACACCCTATTACCTGATCGACAAGGCCAATCTCCGCGACAATATGGAGAAGATTGCCCGCCTCCGCGCCCTCTCCGGTGCGCGCTGCCTGCTGGCGCTGAAATGTTTCGCCACATGGTCGGTCTTCGACTTCATGTCAGAGTATATGGACGGCTCGACCTCTTCTTCGCTCTACGAAGTGCGGCTCGGGGCCGAGAAATTCCCCGGGGAGACGCATGCCTATTCGGTGGCCTATGCCGATCATGAGATCGACGAGGTGCTGGGCCACGCTGACAAGATCATCTTCAATTCCATCGGCCAGCTCGACAAGTTCGACACGCAGTCTTCGGGCCACATCCGCGGCCTGCGGGCGAACCCCGGCGTCTCGACCTCGGAGTTTGACCTTGCCGACCCCGCCCGCCCTTTCAGCCGTCTGGGCGAGCATGACCCGGCGGCGATTGACGCCGTGGCAGACCGGATCACCGGGCTGATGTTCCACAACAATTGCGAGAACGATAGTTTCGAGCGGTTCGACGAGATGCTTACCCTGATCGAAGACCGCTTCGGCGCGGTGCTCGACAAGATGCAGTGGATCAGCCTCGGTGGCGGCATCCATTTCACGGGCGCAAACTACCCGCTTGATGATCTGGCGCTGCGCCTCAAAGCCTTTGCCGAGCGCTTCGGCGTGCAGGTTTATCTTGAGCCCGGCGAGGCCGCGATCACCAGTGCCGCGACGCTGGAGGTCACCGTGCTCGACACGATGCACAATGGCAAGAACCTCGCCATCGTCGACAGTTCCATCGAGGCGCATATGCTCGACCTGCTGATCTACCGCGAACCGGCCAAGATCGCGCCCAACACCGGCGACCACGAGTGGATGATCTGCGGCAAGTCCTGCCTTGCGGGCGATATCTTTGGCGAGTTCCGCTTTGATGCGCCGCTGAAAGCCGGTGACCGGCTCTCGTTCCAAGACGCCGCTGGCTACACGATGGTCAAGAAAAACTGGTTCAACGGCGTCAAAATGCCCAGCATCGCCATCCGCGAGCTGGACGGAACCACCCGATTGGTGCGCGATTTCGACTATGACGATTTCGCCGCCGCCCTGTCGTGACAAGAAAGAGGTCCACACTATGAAACGCAATGTTCTTATCATCGGCGCGGGCGGCGTCGCACAGGTTGTGGCGCATAAATGCGCGCAGAATAATGACAAACTCGGTGATCTTCACATCGCCAGCCGCACGGTTTCGAAATGCGAGGCGATCATCGCCGGCGTGCATGAGAAAGGCGCGATGAAGCAGGACGGTGTGTTCAAGGCGCATGCCGTCGACGGGATGGACACAGAAGCCGTCGCCGCCCTCATCAAAGAGACCGGCTGCCAGATCGTTATCAACGTGGGCTCGCCCTTCGTGAACATGACGGTGCTTGAGGCCTGCATCCAGACCGGCGCCGCCTATATCGACACCGCGATCCACGAAGACCCCCGCAAAATCTGCGAGACGCCGCCGTGGTATGGCAACTACGAATGGAAACGCCGCGAAGCCTGCGCCGAGGCGGGTGTTACCGCGATTCTAGGCGCCGGTTTCGATCCCGGCATGGTCAACGCCTTTGCCCGCTTTGCCGTCGATGAGTTCATGGACGAGGTCAAATCCATCGACATCGTCGACATCAACGCAGGCGACCACGGCAAATATTTCTCGACCAACTTCGACCCGGAGATCAACTTCCGCGAATTCACCGGCACCGTTTACAGCTGGCAAGAAGGCGAGTGGAAGGAAAACAAGATGTTCGAGGTGGGCCGCGAATGGGATCTCCCCGTCGTCGGCAAGCAAAAAGCCTATATGTCGGGTCATGACGAGGTGCATTCCTTGGCCGCCAACTACCCGCAGGCCGACGTGCGCTTTTGGATGGGGTTTGGCGATCACTACATCAATGTCTTTACCGTTCTGCAAAACCTCGGCCTGCTGTCCGAACAGCCGGTGACCACCGCCGAAGGTCTGGAAGTCGTGCCGCTGAAAGTGGTGAAGGCCGTACTCCCCGACCCGTCAAGCCTTGCGCCCAACTACACCGGTAAAACCTGCATCGGTGATCTGGTCAAAGGTGTGAAGAATGGCGAAGAGGTTGAGGTGTTCGTTTATAACGTGGCCGATCACAAAGACGCCTTTAACGAGGTCGGCTCTCAGGGCATCTCCTACACTGCCGGTGTGCCACCCGTGGCTTTCGCGATGCTGATTGCCGATGGCACATATGACGGCGGCACCATGGTTAACGTCGAAGAGCTGGACCCGAAGCCGCTGTTTGGCCTTCTTGATGACATTGGCCTGCCGACACGGGTCAAAGATGACAAGGGTGATCGCGCCTGGCACGAGGCGTGAGCCTCTCTTGAAACGCAAAAGGCGACCCCCGAGGGGGTCGCCTTTTTTAATGCCAGCTACGAAAATCAGTGTTTCGCAGCGAAGTCATCGACTTGACGCTCGGCCTCGTCTTTGGCGATGCCATAGCGTTCTTGAATCTTACCCACCAATTGCTCGCGGTTGCCACGGGCCTCGGCGATTTCGTCGTCGGTCAGATCGCCCCATTGCGATTTTACCGCGCCGGTCATCTGTTTCCAATTGCCTTCGATACGGTCCCAATTCATTGCAGGTCTCCTTTCATCGGCTGCGAAGATGCGGGGACATCCCGCTCTTTCAGGTACAACGCTGACGTGAAACTTGGGTTCCGGCACAGGGGCGCGGCGGCGGAAAGCTGCCAGACCCGAATGGGTAGGATCAGTTGAACTGTTCCGAGATCAACCGCTCTTCCAGCCCGTGACCGGGATCAAAGAGAATCCGGTGGCTGATACTTGGATCGGAGGATACCTCAACCGTTGTCACATCGCGATGCGACTGGCCGTCGGCATCGGCCATCACAGGCCGCTTTTGTGGCTCTTGCACATCGAATCGCACGGTCGCCCGCTTGGGCAGCAGCGCCCCCCGCCAACGGCGCGGGCGGAAGGCGGCGATTGGGGTGAGGGCCAAGACATCCGACCCAATCGGCAAAATTGGCCCGTGCGCGGAATAGTTATAGGCGGTGGAACCCGCAGGTGTGGCCACGAGCGCCCCGTCGCAGACAAGCTCCTCCATCCGCTGCCGCCCGTCTATCGTGATGCGCAGCTTGGCCGCCTGCGGCCCTGCACGCAGCAAGGACACCTCATTGATCGCAAGCGCGGTCGAGATGGTCCCATCGATATGGGTGGCGCGCATGACCAAGGGGTTGATCACCGCCTCTTCCGCCGCCGCCAGCCGCGCTTGCAGATCGCCCTCGCGGTAAGCGTTCATCAAAAAGCCGATGGTGCCGCGGTTCATCCCATAGACGGGTGCGTCCATGTCTTGGGTGCTGTGCAGCGTGTGCAGCATGAAACCGTCACCCCCCAAGGCCACGATCACCTCGGCCTGACGCAGGGGCACGTCACCATAGCGCCCGATCAAAGCGGCCCGCGCCGTCTGTGCCACGCTGGCCCGGCTGGCCACAAAAGCGATCTTTAGAGACATGTCAGCAGGCTCATCCCGGCGAAGTTTCCGATCATCGGCGTTTGGGGCCAAAACAATCACATTATTCCGCGCGCCACCAGTGTTGACGCACATATCTTGCAACCTGTCGGTTTACAGCCTTCACCTCGGCCCGCGTTTCCGATAGGCAACACGCGAAACCAGCCCCAATGAGGATCCCCTGATGTCCGATTTCTTCACCAAATCTCTTGCTGATTCCGACCCGGCCCTCGCCGCTGCGATTGACGCTGAACTGAGCCGCCAGCGCGACGAGATCGAGTTGATCGCCAGCGAGAACATCGTCTCGGCTGCGGTGCTTGAGGCGCAGGGCAGCATCATGACCAATAAATACGCCGAAGGCTATCCGGGCCGTCGCTACTATGGCGGCTGTGAGCATGTCGACGTCGCCGAGAACCTCGCCATCGAACGCGCCTGCGCGCTGTTCGACTGCCAGTTCGCCAATGTGCAGCCGAACTCCGGCAGCCAAGCGAACCAGGGTGTCTTCACCGCGCTGCTGCAACCCGGCGACACTATTCTGGGGATGAGCCTTGATGCCGGCGGCCACCTGACCCACGGGGCCAAGCCGAACCAGTCGGGCAAATGGTTCAACGCGGTGCAATACGGTGTGCGCAAGCAGGACAACCTGCTGGACTACGACCAAGTCGCCGAACTGGCGGCTGAGCATAAGCCCAAGATGATCATCGCCGGCGGTTCCGCCATTCCGCGACAGATCGACTTTGCCAAAATGCGCGAGATTGCCGACAGCGTGGGCGCCTACCTGCTGGTCGACATGGCGCACTTTGCGGGTCTTGTTGCGGCGGGTGAGCATCCCTCTCCCTTCCCACATGCGCATGTGGCGACGACCACCACCCACAAAACCCTGCGCGGCCCGCGCGGCGGCATGATCCTGACCAATGACGAAGCGATCTCGAAGAAGATCAACTCCGCCATCTTCCCGGGCATTCAGGGCGGCCCCCTGATGCATGTGATCGCGGCCAAGGCCGTGGCCTTTGGCGAAGCACAGCGCCCCGAGTTCAAAGCCTACGCCAAGCAGGTCATCGCCAATGCGCAGGCGCTGTCGGATCAGTTGATCAAAGGTGGCCTCGACACCGTGACCCATGGCACCGACACCCATGTGGTGCTGGTCGATCTGCGCCCGAAAGGCGTGAAGGGCAACGACACCGAGAAGGCTCTGGGCCGGGCGCATATCACCTGCAACAAGAACGGCGTGCCGTTTGATCCCGAAAAGCCGATGATAACTTCGGGCATCCGTCTCGGCTCCCCTGCTGGCACGACGCGCGGCTTTGGTGAGGCTGAGTTCCGCCAGATCGCCGATTGGATTATCGAAGTGGTCGACGGGCTGGCGGCCAATGGTGCCGATGGCAATGCCGAGGTCGAGGCCAAGGTGAAAGCCGAGGTCGAAGCGCTGTGCCAGCGTTTCCCGATGTATCCGAACCTGTAAGCAATTTGGCCCTCGCAGCGATGCGGGGCCACTTTACCCTCCGGCCGGGCGGCGCCCGACCGCGGGTGGGCATCGCAACCTGCGTTCCTACCCCTTTATTTCTCAACCATGATGTGCGGCCAAGATGATGTGCCCGGCAGCAAAAGCGCCCGCCCATGGGGCGGTCGGGCGCTGCCCGGCGGCGCAAAGCGCCTTGATTCCGGGCGATCATCGCCAGACAGCCCCCTTGCCGATCCCCCCTCCCCGCGCCACATTCCCCTGCAAAGGAGAACCGCATGATCATTCACCCCAAGGGCAGCCGCCCCTCTGAACCCGGCCCCGACGATTATTTCACCGGAGAGGTCGAGATGACCCCGCTGATCTCGGCCCCGGCCCCCGCCCGCTTGCGCGGTGTCACCGTGACCTTTCAGCCCGGTGCGCGCACGGCGTGGCATACACATCCGCTTGGCCAAACGCTGATCGTCACCGAAGGTACAGGCCGCGCCCAGACCGAAGGCAGCCCGGTGCAAACGCTGAACAAGGGCGATGTCGTCTGGTTCGGCCCCGGAGAGAAACATTGGCACGGTGCCGCACCCGACAGCGCCATGACCCATATCGCCTTGCAAGAGGCGCAGGTCGGTGAGGCGGTCGAATGGATGGAAAAGGTGGCGGACGCGGATTACGACCCGTCCTAAGCCAGTCGGCGCGGCGGCTTAGACGTAGCCGCGCCACCAAAGCCAGATCACAAAGCCCACGATGACCACGAGAATGTTGAAGGCGATCCCTGCCAAGCGATCTAAGATGATCCCACGTCGCCGGGCCTTGGGGTCAATTTCTTTCAAATGGGCCGCAACCCGATTGAAGGCCGCCCAAACGGGGGCATCCTCCAATTGACGGGCGATATGGGGATTGGCGACCAGATGTTCGGTCTTGCTTAACAAAGCCCCGTCACCGCGAATGCCGCGCGGCAGTTCCGGCCCGGCGCGGTGAAACGCATCGCGCAGATTGCGCGCTTTGATGCGCAACCGGTCCTCGAACAAGGGGCGCAGCACTTCGGCGCGGGTGTTGAAATCTTGGCGGTCAATCATGCGCGCATCTAATCGCTCTGGTCCCCGGGCTGCAATGCCCGTAATTTGTCCGCATGTTGAATTACACCGAATATGGCGAAGCCGCCGCCGACCGCCCGACCCTGCTGATCGTCCATGGCCTCTATGGCTCTGGCCGCAACTGGGGCGTGATCGCCAAACGCCTCGCGGACGAGCGTCCTGTTGTCACCGTCGACATGCGCAACCACGGCACCAGCCCGCATCATGACACCCACAGCTACCCCGAAATGGCGCAAGATCTGGCCGAAGTGATCACCCATCTTGGCGGCCCGGTGGACATTTGCGGCCACTCCATGGGCGGCAAGTCGGTGATGATGCTGGCGCTGACCCGGCCCGAGCTGCTGCGCCGCGTGATCGTCGCCGATATTGCGCCCGTTACCTATGGCCACACGCAGCAGATGTTCATCGACGCCATGCGCGACGTGGACCTCACCCAAATCGAACGCCGCTCGGACGCCGAAGCGCAACTGGCCACAGCGGGGGTAGAGCGCGCCTTGCAAAGCTTTTTCACCCAATCGCTCGACCTGCCCGGCAAGCGCTGGCGGCTGAACCTTGATGCGCTTGAGGCGGAGATGCCCAATATCATCGGCTGGCCCGAGGATGTGAGCGGTCAGTTCGAGGGGCCGACCCTGTTCCTCTCGGGCGGCGCGTCAGAATATGTCCTGCCTGAGCATCGCGAGCCGATCAAGGCGCTTTTCCCGCAAGCGCGCTTTGCCAAAATTCCCGGGGCGGGCCATTGGCTCCACGCCGAAAAACCCCGCGAGTTCGAGGCGACACTGCGCATTTTCCTTAATACTAAACGTTCCGCCCCGCCAAGCTGATCCAATCCGTCCCCAGACGGCACCGGAACGCCACCTTTAATAGTTGAAGCCACAGGGCCACCCTTATTTCTCGGGTCTTCAGGGCCATTCCCCCCTTGCAGCCAGAGCCGCCTTGCCTATAAGGCAGGACAATTTGCAAATTTAGGGGGCCGCCATGCCAAAACGTACCGACATCCAGTCGATCATGATCATTGGTGCGGGGCCGATTGTGATCGGACAAGCCTGCGAGTTTGACTACTCCGGCGCTCAGGCCTGTAAGGCGCTGAAAGAGGAAGGCTACCGCGTCATCCTCGTCAACTCCAACCCCGCCACGATCATGACCGATCCCGGGCTGGCCGATGCCACCTACATCGAGCCCATCACCCCCGAGATCGTCGCCAAGATCATCGAAAAAGAACGCCCCGACGCGCTGCTGCCCACCATGGGCGGCCAGACCGGGCTGAACACCTCGCTCGCCTTGGAAGAAATGGGCGTGCTGGAGAAATTCGGCGTCGAGATGATCGGCGCCAAGCGCGAAGCCATTGAAATGGCTGAAGACCGCAAGCTTTTCCGCGAGGCGATGGACCGTCTCGGCATCGAAAACCCCAAAGCCACCATCGTCACCGCCCCCCTGCGCGCCGACGGCAAAAAAGACCTCGCAGCGGGCGTGAACCTCGCCCTCGAAGCGCTGGAATACGTCGGCCTTCCGGCGATCATCCGCCCCGCCTTTACCATGGGCGGCACCGGCGGTGGCGTGGCCTACAACCGCGAGGATTACGAATTCTACTGCCGCTCCGGCATGGACGCCTCGCCCATGGGTCAGATCCTCGTCGACGAGTCCCTGCTCGGCTGGAAAGAGTTCGAGATGGAAGTGGTGCGCGACACCGCCGACAACGCGATCATCGTCTGCTCGATCGAGAACATCGACCCGATGGGCGTGCACACCGGCGACAGCATCACCGTGGCCCCGGCCCTGACGCTGACCGACAAAGAATACCAGATCATGCGCAACCACTCCATCGCCGTGCTGCGCGAGATCGGCGTGGAAACCGGCGGCTCCAACGTGCAATGGGCCGTGAACCCCGCCGATGGCCGCATGGTCGTGATCGAAATGAACCCCCGCGTCAGCCGCTCCTCGGCGCTGGCCTCCAAAGCCACCGGCTTCCCGATCGCCAAGATCGCCGCGAAACTCGCCGTGGGTTTCACGCTGGACGAGCTAGACAACGACATCACCGGCGTCACGCCCGCGTCCTTCGAGCCCAGCATCGACTACGTCGTCACCAAAATCCCAAAATTCGCCTTTGAAAAATTCCCCGGTGCCGAGCCCTACCTGACCACCGCGATGAAATCGGTGGGCGAAGCCATGGCCATTGGCCGCACCATCCACGAAAGTCTGCAAAAAGCGCTGGCCTCAATGGAATCCGGCCTGACGGGCTTTGACGAAGTCACCATTCCCGGTTTCGATGCCGACCTGCCCAAGGACGCGCCCGCCAACACCGCAGCACTCATCAAAGCCGTCTCTGCCCCCACGCCTGACCGGATGCGCACCATCGCCCAGGCCATGCGCCACGGCATGAGCGACATCGACCTGCACGCGCACACCATGTTCGACCCGTGGTTCCTCGCCCGCATCCGCGAGATCATCGAGGCCGAAGAAGCCATCCGCGCAAACGGCCTGCCGCAGGACGAATACGGGTTCCGCGACCTTAAGATGATGGGCTTCACCGACGCCCGCCTCGCGATCCTGACCGACCAGCGCGAAGCGCAGGTCCGCGACGCCCGCCTCGCCCTCGGCGTCAAGGCGGTGTTCAAACGCATCGACACCTGCGCCGCCGAATTCGAAGCGCAGACGCCTTACATGTATTCCACCTATGAGACCCCGCTGATGGGCGAAGCCGAATGCGAAGCACGCCCCTCGGACCGCAAAAAGGTCGTCATCCTCGGCGGTGGCCCGAACCGCATCGGTCAGGGCATCGAGTTCGACTATTGCTGCTGTCACGCCTGCTATGCACTGACCGACGCGGGCTATGAGACCATCATGGTCAACTGCAACCCAGAGACGGTCTCGACCGACTACGACACCTCGGATCGTCTGTACTTCGAGCCGCTGACCTTCGAGCATGTCATGGAAATCCTGCGCGTCGAGCAGGAAAACGGCACGCTGCACGGCGTCATCGTCCAGTTCGGCGGCCAGACCCCGCTGAAGCTCGCCAACGGTCTGCAAGAGGCCGGCATCCCGATCCTCGGCACCACGCCCGACATGATCGACCTCGCCGAAGACCGCGAGCGCTTCCAGCAGCTTGTGCTGAACCTCGGCCTCAAGCAGCCGCACAACGGCATCGCCCATTCCGACGCCGAAGCCATGGAAATCGCCAAGGAAATCGGCTTCCCGCTGGTGATCCGCCCCTCCTACGTTCTGGGCGGCCGTGCCATGGAGATCGTCCGCGATCAGGCCAGCCTTGAGCGCTATATCACCAACGCCGTGGTCGTCTCCGGCGACAGCCCCGTGCTGCTGGACAGCTATCTGTCCGGCGCGGTGGAACTGGACGTCGACGCGCTCTGCGATGGCAAGGATGTCCATGTCGCGGGCATCATGCAGCACATCGAAGAGGCCGGCGTCCACTCCGGCGACAGCGCCTGTTCGCTGCCACCCTACTCCCTCCCGCGCGAGATCATCGCCGAGGTCGAAGAGCAGACCCGCGCACTGGCGCTGGCGCTCAACGTCGTGGGCCTGATGAACATCCAGTTTGCGGTGAAGGACGGCGAAATCTACCTCATCGAAGTAAACCCCCGCGCCTCGCGCACCGTGCCCTTTGTGGCCAAGGCGACCGATTCGGCCATCGCTTCCATCGCCGCGCGCATCATGGCCGGGGAGCCGCTCAGCAACTTCCCCCTGCGCGCCCCCTACGACGCCTCCGCCGCCTACGAAGACACCCTGCCCTTAGGCGACCCGATGACGCTGGCCGATCCCAACATGCCTTGGTTCTCGGTCAAGGAAGCCGTGCTGCCCTTCGCCCGCTTCCCCGGTGTCGACACGCTTCTGGGGCCGGAAATGCGCTCCACCGGCGAGGTCATGGGCTGGGACCGCGACTTCCCGCGGGCGTTCTTGAAAGCGCAGATGGGCGCAGGCAACCCGCTGCCGCGCACAGGCTGCGCCTTCCTCTCGGTCAAGGATGCAGACAAGGGCCAAGCCATGCTGGAAGCGGCAGAAATCCTGCTGGGCCAAGGCTTTACCCTGATCGGCACCCGCGGCACCGCAGAGTGGCTGTCGGCGAATGGTCATGCCTGCGATGTGGTGAACAAGGTCTACGAAGGCCGCCCCGACATCACCGATATGATGAAGAACGGCGATGTGCATCTGGTGATGAACACCACCGAGGGCGCGCAGGCGGTCGAAGACAGCAAGTCGATCCGCTCCATCGCGCTTTACGACAAGATCCCCTATTTCACCACCGCGGCAGGCGCCCACGCCGCCGCGCTGGCGATCAAGGCGCAGGCCGAGGATGCGATCGGTGTGAAAGCGCTGCAGGGGTAAGAGTTCGGGGCTGCCCATTGGGCAGCCCTTTTTCCGTCGCCCGATGTTCCGCCGCGCCCCTGTTTAGCTAATAATGCAACTGACCCAGCAAAGCTGCGGCGCAAAGCGCATCCGCGTGGCGTGAGACACGCTGACCTCCCGACCCTCTAAGCCGATCCGCGCAATCGGTTCGTGCATAAAGGACGTCTCAACCAGCACCAAACGGTCGCCTTCTGCCATCAACGGCACACGCTGACGCGACTGTCCGGCGACAAAGTCCAAGTCCAGCAAACTGTCCAAGCCTACGCCTTGCGAAAAATCCACCAAAATGATTCGTCGGTCCAGATTGGCGCAGTCCCGGAGACAACGAACCTGCGTGACGCGCAGCGACACCTCATAGCCGGTTAACTGTTCAGCAACCGATTGCAGGCCAAGCAGATCGTCAAGATTAATCGGCGTCGATTGCCGCGACAGGCTATCGGCGATGACGGCGGTGGCATCGGTTGCCATTGCGCGGATGCGGAAAGCATCCGTAAAGGTCAGCATCGCCATGATCGACCAGACCAGCAACGGCAGCAGAACGACAAAAGCAATCGTCTGGCTGCCCTCTTCCGCGCTGAAAAAGCGTTTTAACCTATGCCCCATCATCCGCGCGGCTCCGTCACAAAGGCGGTGGTGACCCGCACACCATACTCACCATCGGATCCTTCGGGCAATTGCCGCCCCAAACCGGTTCCGGGCAAAAGCGGATCGAAGAGACGACACACGCGCATCATCATCAGGTTGTTCTGCTGCCCGGGCCGAAAGCCGTTGGCTGGGTCGTAATCCTCATCGCGATCCACACAGGGGGCGGGCCCGCCCAAGTCCGCCCAATTGGCGACTGGCATTGCTCGCATTTCGATCCGGATGTTTTCAAGACACTCCGCCTCGAAAACCGAACGCTCGCAAATCAGCGCCTTCATAGCGTCGTAGCTTGGCGTGACGCCGGTCGACAGGCGCACGTCCCGGACGGCAAGGTTCGTGGCTCGGCGCAGCATGATCTCACGCGCGCTCCACAGGCCGGTCTCAAGCGCGAGAAAGAAGAAATAGAAAACGAGCGGTAGCAGGATGACGAACTCAATCGTGACCCCGCCCGCCTCGGACTTGCGAAAGCGATCTGAGAAAAAGCGGGTCATTTCGTCAGCCTCAACATAGAGATCGACGCGGCGATCATGTCGAATGCGGTCTGAATTTCCAAACCCTCGACGTCGAAGTAATGGGCTTCAGAAGAAGCGCAGTCTTTCAGGAGGTTGAGGGAGTTGGTGTTGTCGACATCCATGCCAATCGAATAGATGACAACGCCCGCCGTATTGGCCACACCGCAAATTTCGCGAAGGCGGCGGTCTTTCTCTGTAGAATCCACCGTCCATTGAACACTATTGCGGAACCATGTTGCCCGCGAATTCCAGTACCAATTCCAATTATAGCGCCGCGCATACATGTTGTAGCCGTAGTAGTAGGGCGACATTTCCGCCCAGACTTCTGGCCACTCAAGGCGCTCTTCTGTGCTCCTATTTGCGTAGCGATAGCTGGAATTATTGGCGAGCGTATCATTGCTCCACATGCGCTGGCTTCCGAAGGGATGAAGCGCATAGAAATAGGGCTCGGGATAGGATCTATCGTCGTCATTCTCGCTGCTAATCTCTGAGGAGACGACAGAATAATAAGTGCTGCCGCTATAGGTCGTCTTGATCAGATCTGATTGGCCTGAGGCGTATTCAGGCTTCAGACGATACTCCTCGCGGTTCTCGCCGTCGGTCATCAGCACCAGAACTTTCATGCTGTTGTCGGCACCATAGGCATGCGGACGGCCTTGGAAGGCGGCATCAATCTGACCCGAAGCGATCAATCCGGCGACCGGGTTTTGCGCAGAAGGGTCAAGCAAGGCCAAGCCCCATTTCGCCCCCATATCAATCGAAGTTGAGCCCAAGGCGGTAAGAGCCGAGATTTGCGCCTTCAGCTCTTGGATCGAACTCGACAAAGGTGTGACCGGAAAACCTGCATCAAAGCGACAGACCCACTGGCCCGAAGTCGGGGTCCAAGATGACTCACTCCCAATCAGGAAATGCCCGGTCCGTTGCAACTCAGAGGCCGTGCTGATCCCAAGATGGGTAAAGTCATCTGCATCGAAATCCACGCAGTGCGAATAGTTGTGCTCTGTGGTCACCGAATACTGACCCAGCAAAGCCGCCCCCGCATTCACCTTGGTCGAATAGGGCACAATCGAAATCGACACGCGCCCCTCTTCAGAATCGCTTAAAATAGTCTCAACGAAGTCACTGGCCGCATTTTTCAGAAGGGTCAGCTTGATCCCGCTACGGTCGCTGGTGATCTCCCCCATTGAGCCCGAGACGTCGAGCACGAGCGAAATTTCGATATCTTCCACCCGCTCCGTCGCTTCGGAACTGATCGTCATGCCAAGCGTGTCGATGTCGAAAAACCGAAAGAAATAAGTGTTCAGCCCGGCGGGGAGCGAGGCTTCGACCGTCCGGCCCACGAGTATGCCACCGATCTTCTCTTCGCTGGTCTCAATCAGGACTTCGGACGCGTCAAGACCCGCTGAGGTCAGGTAGCTGCGCACGACTTCTTCGGGGTCAAGGTCCTGTGACAGGCTGGCGGCGGCAAGCACGGCATTGTCGAGGTGAGTTTGAAAAGTTGTCCGCGTCCGCTCGTGGTTTGCCAAATCTACGGCAAGTCCGCCAAAGATGGTGATCCCAAAGAAAACCGCCAACATGAGGACCAGCATGCCGCCACCCTCATCTTTGCGAAAACGCTCGATCCTATTGATAAGCGTATCTATTTTAGCGCTGCGCCTCATGACACCCCTCTTCTGTGGAGGTTCAAATCGTAAGGAGTTTCTGTGCTTTACGCCGTGAAGCCTGCCATCAAATGGCCTGTAAAATTATCGCCAGCTTCGTCGCCGCAGTAGAGAACTCTAATTCATTTCGAACAATTAATGATTGTTAATGCCCGATCACTGCGCACTATCGGTTGCATAGTCAAGACGCGTCGCGACGGCGGCTGCGCTCAATATCTGCAACTGTAGCGGCATTCCCACGCCTGCGCCGTCATAGCCGTGGCAAGTCTGTTGCGGTTTGGTTAAAGTACGAAACCTGCACTCCCGAAGACAGTATCCACCTTGGGCGCAGCGACCGTTAAATCTGCCCCTTGCAAATCTTCCGGGGCTGCTCAGCTTAAGTAGACCAGCCATGCCGTTGGTGAGAAAGGGATAACACCGATGTATCAAGCCGCCATCACCGGTACGGGCGTTTTCACGCCCCAGAAGACCATCACCAACGCCGAACTGGTCGAAGCGTTCAACGCCTATGCCGACCTCTATAACACCGAGAATGCCGAAGCGATCAAAGCAGGCACTCTGGAGGCTAAGGCGCATTCCTCGGAAGAGTTCATCGTCAAAGCCAGCGGCATTGAGCAGCGCTATGTCATGGATAAATCCGGCGTGCTCGACCCGAACATCATGCACCCATTGCTGCGCCAGCGCGCGGATGAGGAACCGTCATTGATGGCGGAAATGGCCGTTGACGCAGCGCAAAAAGCGCTCGCCGCTGCGGGCAAAACCGCCGCTGATGTGGATGCGGTGATCTGCGCGGCCTCCAATCTGGAACGCGCCTATCCTGCGGTGGCTATTGAGATTCAAGAACTGCTGGGGGTTAAAGGGTTCGCTTTCGACATGAACGTCGCCTGCTCTTCTGCCACCTTCGGTATACAAGCGGCTGCGGACATGATCCGTTCCGGCTCCATCCGCTCGGCTCTGGTGGTGAACCCTGAGATTTGCTCGGCCCACCTCGAATGGCGCGACCGGGATTGCCACTTTATCTTTGGCGATGTCGCCACTGCCACTTTGCTGGAACGTGCCGAGGATACCGACGGCCCCTGTTTTGACGTCATCTCGACCCGCTGCGCGACCGAGTATTCCAACAACATCCGCAACAACAACGGCTTCCTCCGTCGGTCCCGTCCCGACGGGCTGAGCGACCGGCGCGATATGCAATTCATGCAGAATGGGCGCAAAGTGTTTAAGGAAGTGTTGCCCATGGTGGCCGAGCATATCGGCGGGCATATGGCCGACAACGGATTGGAATCCTCAGATCTGAAACGCATTTGGCTGCATCAGGCGAACAAATCGATGAACGACTTCATTGGCCGCAAGGTCCTGGGTCGGGAACCAGAAACGGGTGAGCAGCCCAACATTCTGCAGGACTACGCCAATACCTCCTCCGCCGGGTCAATCATCGCTTTTGCTAAGAATTCTGACGATCTGAAGGATGGCGACACCGGGCTAATCTGCTCTTTCGGCGCGGGCTACTCCGTGGGTTCCGTCATCGTCAAAAAGCGCGGTTAACGCGCCCAACCTAGCCCATGAGATCGGGCGGGGTTTCTGTCTTGATCCGCTGTCATGGGCGGCGTAACACCCTGCCCATGGCAAAGCTTTACTTCAATTACTCCACCATGAACGCTGGCAAATCCACGGTGCTGCTGCAGGCGGCACACAACTATGTGGAGCGCGGCATGGTGCCCTATCTGCTGACTGCGCAGTTCGACAACCGCGCGGGCGAAGGGCGCATCGCATCGCGCATCGGCATAGGCCAAGAGGCCGACACTTTCGGCCCCGGTGAGGACCTTCTGGCCAAGATCGAAAGCCGGTTAGAGCAAGGCCCCTGCGCCTGTATCTTCGTCGATGAGGCGCAGTTTCTCGAAGTCGAACAGGTCTGGCAACTGGCCCGCGCGGTGGATGATCTCGGCGTGCCGATCATGTGTTTTGGGCTACGAGTCGATTTCCGAGGTGAGCTTTTCCCCGGCTCCGCCACCCTGCTCGCGCTAGCCGATGAGATGCGCGAAGTGCGCACCATCTGTCATTGCGGGAAAAAGGCAACGATGGTCGTGCGCCGTGACGCCGAAGGACAGGCCATGCGCGACGGCGCACAGGTGCAGATCGGCGGGAATGAGACCTATGTCTCTCTCTGCCGCAAACACTGGCGCGCCGCCGTGGGCGATGGCTAAACCCGGTTTGGCGGCGTCTGTCCGTCGATGAAGGCTTGCAGATTGGCCACCGCCATCAGCCCCATATCAACGCGCACCTCACGCGCCGCCGTGCCGAGATGTGGCAGCAGCACGACATTTTCCAAGTCACACAGCGCCTGCGGCACCTTTGGTTCGAATTCATAGACATCCAAACCAGCGCCGCCGATCTTCCCCGTTCGAAGGGCGTCAATCAGTGCCGCCTCCTGTACCACATCGCCGCGAGCGATGTTGATGAGCCGAGCATGGGCCTGCATCGCGCCCAGCACCGTCTCATCAATCAGATGCCGCGTCTCGCCGCCGCCCGGTACGGCAACAACCAGTACGTCGACGGATCCGGCCAATTTGGTCAGGCTTTCAACACGGGTAGCCGGGAAGTCCAACTCCTTAGCGCTGCGGTTAAAATAGCTGACCTGCATTTCGAATCCATAGTGACACCGCCGCGCAATGGCCTGCCCGATCCGGCCCATGCCAACAATACCAACCCGTTTGCCCGTCAGGTGCAGCCCCAGCATTTGGGTCGGGTGCCACCCCTCCCACGCGCCGGAACGGACCAGCCGCTCCCCTTCGGCGGCACGGCGGGCGGACATCAGCATAAGTGTCATGGCGATATCGGCGGTCGCATCGGTGACCGCACCGGGGGTGTTGGTCACCTCAACCCCCGCCGCGCGGGCGGCTGCGGCGTCAATGTGGTTATAACCGACGCCGAAATTGGCGAGGATCTTGCAGCGCGGATCAAGCACATCGGCGAAAACTTCGACCGAGAAGGCATCCCCCAAGGTCGGCATCACCCCGTCATAGTCGCGCAGCGCGGCGCGCATTTCTTCGCCCGAAAGCGGCGCGGTTTCCTCGCGCACCGTTACTTCGCAGCCCTTCAGCGCCTCGGTGACTTCCTTGGGAAGAGGTCTGGCAATCAATATCTTTTTCAATGCATCCGCCCTCCTTCGGGCACGTTTTGATCGGGCGACAACAGCACGATCTCTCCGGCGCTATCCGGCAGGCCAAGCACCAGCACCTCGGACATGAAAGGCCCGATTTGGCGCGCGGGGAAGTTGACCACAGCAACAACCTGCCGCCCAACGAGCGTTTCCGGTGTATAATGCGCGGTGATCTGGGCCGAAGTCTTACGCTCGCCGATCTCCTCGCCGAAATCCACCCAGAGTTTGATCGCCGGTTTGCGCGCTTCGGGAAAGGCCTCGGCCCGGGTGACCGTGCCAACGCGAATGTCAACTTTCATGAAATCGTCGAAAGTGATCTCAGCCATTTGCCAGCTCCCGCGATCTGTCTGCGGCGGCGGCCACGGCGCGTTTCAGCAAGGGCGGGAAGCCTTCAGCCTCATCCATCAAAACCTCAAGCGCCGCTTGGGTGGTGCCATTTGGGCTGGTCACATTGACGCGAAGCTGGCTCGGGTCTTCTTCGGCCTCCATCGCTAATGCCCCTGCCCCGGCGACTGTCGCTTTAGCCAACTGCATGGCCAATTCTTCGGGCAATCCTTGGGCCACCCCAGCGGCGGCCATACATTCGATCATGTGAAAAACATAAGCTGGGCCAGAGCCACTGACCCCAGTGACTGCGTCGATCTGCGCCTCTTCGGACAGGCGGACGACTTCACCCACAGCGCTTAGGAGGGTCTCGGCCTCATCCAATGATCGGCTGCCTGCTTTGGCGTTGCCGACAATAGCGGTGATCCCTTGAGAAATGGCGGCGGGGGTGTTGGGCATGGCCCGCACAATGGGTGTATCGGCTCCGAGGACGCTTTCGAAATAGTTAATGGTGGTGCCCGCGGCGACGCTTACGAACAGCGTTTCGCCATTGCCCATCGCCCGAAGCGTCGGCAGTGCATCTGCCATCATCTGCGGCTTAACTGCCACCAGCACCACGGCGGGCGCGGCGGGCAGATCAGCGTTAAGGTTCACACCAGTGCCTTGCAGCCAGTCTGACGGCTTGGGGTCACGCACCCAGACCGAGCTCGCAGGCAGTCCCTTCGCCAGCCAACCCTCCAACATGGCCGATCCTATCTTGCCACAGCCCAGCAAAACCAAGCCGTCACGTGCAACTCTGCCGTCTTTCATCACTATCCCCCGAAGTTGTTCGGGGACTTTGTTACGCCCGGCCGTAAGCCTCTGCAATGGCGACATCCATCGCGGCCTTGGGGGTTTGATCGCCCCAGACCAGCAATTGCAACGCGGGATAGTAGCGCTCCGCACTCATAACAGCGGCACCGATCATTGTGTCGATCTGCTCTGGCCCCGCGACCTGACCACCCGACAAGACCAACCCGTAGCGGTAGACCATCACTTGCTGATCGGCCCAGAAGCTGAATGCCCCGGCCCAGCATTGATCGTTGACGAGGTTTAACAATTCGTAAAGCTGCGGCAGTTTTTCGGCAGGCGGCTCCATCTCAAAGGTGCAAATCAGGCGCAACGTCTCGTCATAGGCTGACCACGCTAGCGTGATCGAATACGTCCGCCACTGCCCTTCAACGGCCATGGCAATTTGGTCATCCGCGACGCGGTCAAACTCCCAATCATGATGGGCTGCCAGATTTTCAACGATATCAATGGGGTGAATGTCTTCTTCAAGGTAATGCTCGGACAGGGCCATTTCGCCACCTCTCAATCTGTTCCATGGTATGGGCCGTGGCGCCACCAGCCATGGAAGCCTGCACAAATAGGCGTGTAGGTTTACCTCGCCTATACAAGATATGGTGCTTCCAGCAGATCGATCTGGCAACCTTTTTCTTGGGGATAACCACAAATCATAGGGGATAACCGCAATAACTTGTGGGTAAGTCGCGGAAAACGTCTAGAATTTGGTGAGGGAGGCCGCGCCGGGGGAGATCTAACCGCCGGCATCAGCTTAGATCGCCGCCCCGCTTCCGGGGCGGCTGATCGAATGTAAAGTGTGTTAAGGCAGCCTCAGCCTTTGGTCTCGAGCTTGTCGAGCCGCGCTTTCAACACTTCGTTCTCTTCGCGGGCCTTTTGCGCCATGGCACGCACCGCGTCGAACTCTTCACGGGTCACGAAATCACGATCGGCGAGCCAACGGTCGAGCATGCCTTTGAAAGCGGTCTCGGCCTCGTCCTTGGCGCCTTGGGCGACACCCATCGCGTTTGTCATCATCTGTGATACGTCGTCGAAAAACTTGTTACGGGTCTGCATGTCTGGCCTCCGGAGGTTTGTTAACCTCTATATGGGGCGCGGAGCCCTTACTCGCAAGGTTGACTTCCCCGCGCGGCCTTGCTCAATCAGCAGCATGATAGCCATGCTCCCCTTCCCCGATATCGCGCCGGAAATCTTTTCGGTTAACCTGTTCGGCACCACCTTCGCGCTGCGCTGGTACGCGCTGGCCTATATCGTGGGCATTCTGCTGGGCTGGCGCATCGCCACCGCAGCGGTAAAGCGACCCCAACTGTGGAAGAACGACACGCCGGTGATGAAGCCCGGTCAGGTCGAAGACCTGCTGTTTTGGGTAATCCTCGGCGTGATCCTCGGCGGACGCTTGGGCTATGTGCTGTTTTACCAACCGGCCTATTACCTGTCGAATCCCGCCGCCATCTTGCAACTTTGGGAAGGCGGCATGTCCTTCCATGGCGGGGCGCTTGGGGTCATTCTGGCCGGGCTCTTTTATACATGGCGGCACCGGATCCCGGTAATCTCGACGGGGGACATGGTCTGTTTGGGGCTGGCACCGGGGCTGTTTCTGGGACGGCTGGCGAATTTCATCAATGCCGAGCTTTGGGGCCGCCCGACCGATCTGCCCTGGGGCGTCGCCTTCCCCGGTGAGGCGGCGCAGTTCTGCCCCGACGTGGCGGGCATCTGCGCGCGCCACCCTTCGCAGCTTTACGAAGCACTGCTGGAGGGGCTGCTCTTGGGCGGTGTGCTGATCTGGATGGCATGGAAACGTGGCGCGCTAAAGATGCCGGGTCTAATCGGCGGCACCTTCCTTGCGGGCTATGGCGCGGCGCGCTTCGCGGTTGAGTTCCTGCGCCAACCGGACGCGCAATTCGTCACTCCCGGCAATCCGCTGGGGCTGGCGTGGCATATCGGCGGCTGGGGGCTGACCATGGGGCAAATCCTGTCGCTGCCAATGATCGCCGTTGGCGTCTTCCTCATCATCCGAGCGCGGCGGAAGGCATGAGCCTGAAGGACCATCTGCTGGCGCGGATCGCACTGGAAGGACCGATGCGGCTGGACGACTATATGCAGTCCTGCCTGCTGCATCCCGATTGGGGCTACTACACGACCCGCGCGCCTTTCGGCCCTGAGGGGGATTTCATCACCGCCCCCGAGATCAGCCAGATGTTTGGCGAGTTGGTCGGCCTCTCCTTGGCGCAAAGTTGGCTGGATCAGGGCGCGCCTTCGCCCTTCACGCTCGCCGAACTTGGGCCGGGGCGCGGCACGCTGGTGGCCGATGCGCTCCGCGCCTGCGCGCGGGTGCCCGGGTTTCTGACGGCGGCGCAGGTCACGCTGGTCGAAGCTTCCCCCGCTCTGCGCGATGTGCAGCGCGAGACGTTGCAGGGCCATGAGGTCACTTGGCTAGAGAGCATAGCGGACCTGCCCGATACGCCACTTTATCTCATCGCCAATGAATTTTTCGACGCGCTGCCGATCCGCCAGTTCATCCGCCAAGGTGCGGGCTGGGCCGAGCGGCGCGTGGGCACGGCAGAGGGTGCGTTGGTCTTCGGCCTCGCCCCCGTGGCACCACAGCCGGCCCTTGCCCATCGGCTGGAGGATACCAAGGACGGCGATCTGGTAGAGCTCTGCGCTCCGGCGTCAGAGATCATGCAGGAGATCGGGCGCCGCATCGCGGTGCACGGGGGAGCCGCGCTGATCGTGGACTATGGCGATTGGCGGGCTTTGGGCGACACCTTGCAAGCTTTGGAGAACCACGCCCCCGTCGACCCGCTGGCCAACCCCGGCCGCGCCGACCTCACCGCCCATGTCGATTTCGAAGCGCTCGCCCTTGCCTGTCCCTGTTCATATAGTCGTGTGGTTACCCAAGGTGTGTTTCTCGAGCGTTTGGGCGTTACCGCCCGCGCGCAGAAACTGGCCGAACCGCTTACCGGTGACACGCTCAACAATCATATTGCCGCACATCGGCGGTTGACGCACCCGGCGGAAATGGGAAACCTGTTCAAAGTGATGGGGCTCTACCAAAAAGGTCAGACCCCACCCCCGGGGACAGAAGTATGACGCTCGAAATTCTCACATCCGACGCGCTCGCCCCTCTGCGGCACGGGTTTTTCACCCGTCGTGGCGGTGCGTCATCGGGGGTTTTTTCCGGATTGAACTGCGGCAGCGGCAGCTCTGACCAGTCGGAGATTGTGCGTATCAATCGCGCCCGCGCCGCTGAGGCGATGGGCCTGCCTGCAGATCACCTCGTGGGGGTACATCAAGTGCATTCCGCCACCGTCGTCACGGTGACAGAGCCGCGCGATGACAAGCCCCGCGCTGATGCGCTGGTGACCAAGACACCGGGCATCGCGCTGTCGATCCTGACGGCCGATTGCCAGCCGGTGCTTTTTGCAGATGCGCAGGCGGGGGTCGTTGGTGCCGCTCACGCAGGCTGGCGCGGCGCGCTTGACGGGATACTTGAAGCCACCGTCGATGCGATGGTCGATCTGGGTGCCACGCGCGAAAAGATCACCGCCGTGATCGGCCCTTCTATCAGCCAGCGCGCCTATGAGGTTGGGCCAGAATTTCTCGACAACTTTATAAACGCCGATCCTGAGTTTGCCCGCTATTTTGCGCAAGGAGAGGGCGACCGGCTGCATTTTGACCTGCCGGGCTTTGGCCTGAACCGGTTGCGGGCCGCGGGCGTGGGCCATGCGGAATGGACAAGGCACTGCACCTATGCCGATCCCGCGCGATTCTATTCCTACCGGCGCACGACCCATGCCAAGGAAGCCGACTACGGGCGCTTGCTTTCTGCAATCACGCTCTGAACACGGCGGGATTGGGGCAGTCTACGTCTGTTTTGCGCCGCATTGCTGTCGCTAAATCGGAAGCAATTTAGACAAATGCCCGCGAATGTTTTTCGCAATCCGCGTAACCCACTCAAAAGGCTTATATTTCCAAGTATGGCAGGCGTGCCATAAAGCACTCTCTCCCACCTAAAGATTCCCTTAAGTTTCTCGCCCACCGTCAAAAACCGGCCCGATTGCCCTGCGATAGTGATCTCAAGCAACGATGCCCGCGTGACCCGAGAGGAACAGAGCCATGAAAAAGAACCCGCGTTTCATCAAGTCCGTCGTCGAGACCGCCGCAAAGAATGACACCGTCATGCCCTGGGCGCGTGGCACCCGCCGCGCTGCGTTCATTGCCAAACGTGCTGGCGACACACCGGTCCGCAAGACCGCCTGATAGGTTTCCCCCGGCACCGAACGCGCTACAACGCGTGGTGCAACTGACCGCCCCTCGGGACGTTGATTCGTCGCGGGGGGCGTTTTCGTGTGAATGTGGCAGGCAGCCCTCCGCGCAGGAAACAGACCTCAATTTCAGCCGAAATTGGCCTAGAATGGTGCGCCAATGTCCCGGATGTTTTGACAATGCCAACGGGACGTGGCGATTTGATTGCCAGACCGCGCTAAAGAATGACGCGTTTTGCCCCTATGCGACGGACCGACAAGAGGTTTTGCATGACACAGACCGCCGCCACTGATTTTGGCAGCCCGACCGCCGCACCGTTGCGCAACTACGAAGTTGCCGCACTGCGCGCCGATGGGTCACTCTATATCGGTCAGGACAACGCGCCCGCTCTGCCCCTTTTCGAAGCCGCCTTTGCTGCCTTTGCCCGCGGCACATTGATCCAGACCGTGCTAGGCGACATCGCGATTGAAGACCTGCAACCCGGTGACATGATCAACACCTCCTCCGGGGAACCTGCGCAGTTGATCTGGATCGGATCGAGCAATTTCATCCCGGCAGACACTGGGCGACGCCTGCCCCTGATCCGCATCATGCCTGACAGTTTCGGAGAGGGACGGCCCAGTTCATTTCTCACCCTTGGCCCTGCTGCGCGGGTGCTGCACACCCCCCATCACCTTCGCGCCGAGGCGGGCGGCACGCGATTGCTGACGCCCGTGCGTGAGTTTGTAGATGGGGTGAATGTGATCGAGGTCTCGCCCCCGACCCCGGTACGCCTGTTCCATATCTGCCTGTCGCGCCATGCGGCGATCAAGGCAGGCGGACTGGAGATGGAGACTTTCCACCCCGGCGCGCAGGCATTGCGCGATGCCACGCACAACCTGCGAGACCGTTTTCTGTCAATGTTTCCGCAGATTGGTCACGCGACGGATTTCGGCCCCCTCGCCCATCCCCGCGCGCCTGACACGCCTGACGAAAGTGTGGCCGACTGAGTTAAGGCGCGGTCGAGAGCCGCGCTTCGAGCACATCAAACGGCACACCGGGGTCGTCTTTCGCGCCACGGATCACGAGGCTGGTTTTTACACTTTCCACATTCGGCGTGGTCAGCAACTGACCGGTCAGAAAGCTTTGAAAGCTTGATAGATCAGGTGCCACGCACTTCAGGATAAAATCAACTTCACCGTTGAGCATATGGCACTCGCGTACCAGCGGCCAACCGCGGCATTTCTCCTCAAAAGCGCTTAGATCAGATTCGGCCTGACTGGCCAGTCCGACCATCGCAAAGACTTGGACTTCAAAGCCCAACTCCCGCGCGTCGACGTCCGCGTGATAGCCTTTAATATAGCCCTGCTCTTCCAACGTGCGGACTCGACGCAAGCAAGGCGGCGCAGAAATGCCAACGCGTTTGGCCAGTTCGACGTTCGTCATCCGGCCATCTGATTGCAGTTCGGCCAAGATCATCCGGTCAATCGGATCTAGTCGTGTACCTGCCATATCATCCTCAGTGATTTTCGATTCTTATAGCAGCCTGCGGTCTACACGCAATAAAGTTTCACGCAAGCGCAATATTCTTTGTCGTCGGAGGTAGCTGGACCGGTTGCACCCCTCACATAGACGTATGGCACACCGGTGACGGCAGGGGTTTAACGGCCCCCCCGCTATCGCTATATGAGGCGGGCAATATCAATGACAGCCCGGGGGCGCCAGATGGCCGAGACACGTAAAACCAAGGTACTGATCATCGGCTCCGGCCCTGCGGGCTATACCGCCGGTGTCTATGCAAGCCGCGCCATGTTGGAGCCGATCCTCGTCCAAGGGATCGAGCCCGGCGGCCAGTTGACCACTACAACAGAGGTCGAGAACTGGCCCGGCGACAGCGAGGTCCAAGGCCCCGACCTGATGATCCGCATGCAAGAGCACGCCAAAGCGATGGGCACCGAAATCATCGGCGACATCATCACCGATCTCGATCTGTCGAGCCGCCCCTTCCATGCCAAGGGCGACAGCGGCACCACCTATGTGGCCGATGCGGTCATCCTTGCCACCGGCGCCCGCGCCAAATGGCTGGGGCTGGAGTCGGAAGAGAAGTTCAAAGGTTTCGGCGTCTCGGCCTGCGCCACCTGCGACGGGTTCTTCTATCGCGGACAAGAGATTGTCGTGATCGGTGGCGGCAACACCGCCGTGGAAGAGGCGCTGTTCCTGACAAACTTTGCCTCAAAGGTCACGCTGATCCACCGCCGTGACGAGCTGCGCGCCGAGAAGATCCTGATCGATCGCCTGATGAAAAACCCCAAGATCGAACCGCTGTGGTTCCATGAGTTAGACGAGGTTTACGGCACCGACAGCCCTCTGGGTGTCGAGGGCGTGAAGGTTAAAAACGTCAAGACGGGCGAGATCACTGATATCCCGGCCAAAGGGGTGTTCGTAGCCATCGGTCACGCGCCCTCGAATGAATTGGTGAAGGACGTGTTGGAAACCCATATGGGCGGCTATGTCGTGACCAAACCCGATAGCACTGAAACCTCGATCCCCGGCGTATTTGCCGCAGGCGACCTGACGGACCACAAGTACCGCCAAGCCGTCACCTCCGCGGGCATGGGCTGCATGGCAGCGCTCGAAGCCGAGCGTTTCCTTGCCGAAGTGGGCGATGATGAAGGCAAAGACACCTCCCTTCCGCTAGGCTATGGGGCCGTAGTGAAGGAAGACGTTTAAGCCAACCGAAGGCGCGGCGGAGATAATTCTGGTTTCCGCCGCCCTCGAACACCCGTATGAGCTTAAGTCCCAATATTACGGGATTTCCGCCTTTACCGGGCTGCTTCACCCCCGTTCTATAGACAATCCAAGTCATTTACAGCTATGGCGGCCCCAATCAAAGCCGCCTGCCACCTGATGAAAAGTGATAGTTATGATGCCCAGCAACCTGACGCCGATCCCCGAACTCTATGTCTCCTACGAGTCTTCGCAGAAGCTGAAAGTGGAGGCGGGCAATCTTGTAAGCCTTGATCTCACACCGCGTCAGATCTGCGATCTGGAACTCTTGATGAACGGCGGTTTCAACCCGCTCAAAGGCTTCCTGACCGAGGAAGACTATGATGGCGTGGTCGAGAACATGCGGCTGGCCGATGGCAGCCTCTGGCCGATGCCAATCAACCTCGACGTGAGCGATGCATTCGCCGAAAAGCTTGAACTGGGCCAAGACATTGCCCTGCGCGACCAAGAGGGCGTGATCCTTGCGACCATGACGGTCACCGACCGCTGGACGCCTAACAAAGCGCGCGAGGCTGAGAAGGTCTTTGGCGCCGATGATGATGCGCACCCGGCGGTGAACTACCTGCATAACCAAGCGGGCAACGTGTATCTCGGCGGTCCGGTGACCGGCATCCAGCAACCCGTGCACTATGATTTCCGCGGCCGCCGCGATACGCCGAACGAGCTGCGCGCCTATTTCCGCAAGCTCGGCTGGCGCCGCGTCGTGGCCTTCCAAACCCGCAATCCGCTGCACCGTGCGCATCAGGAACTCACCTTCCGCGCTGCCCGTGAAGCACAGGCCAACCTGCTCATTCACCCGGTCGTGGGCCTGACCAAGCCGGGCGACGTCGATCATTTCACCCGCGTGCGCTGCTATGAAGCAGTGCTCGACAAATACCCGGCGGCCACCACGTCAATGAGCCTGCTGAACCTTGCCATGCGCATGGCAGGCCCGCGCGAGGCGGTCTGGCACGGGCTGATCCGCAAGAACCACGGCTGCACCCATTTCATCGTCGGTCGCGACCACGCCGGCCCCGGCAAAAACTCCGCCGGTGAAGATTTCTACGGACCCTATGACGCGCAGGACCTGTTCCGCGCACATCAGGAGGAAATGGGCATCGAGATGGTCGATTTCAAACATATGGTTTGGGTGCAGGAACGCGCCCAGTATGAGGCCATGGATGAGATCAAAGACAAAGACGATGTCACCATCCTGAACATCTCGGGCACCGAGTTGCGCCGCCGTCTGCGCGAAGGTCTGGAGATCCCTGAATGGTTCTCCTTCCCCGAGGTCGTCAAGGAGTTGCGCCGCACTTCGCCGCCGCGCTCGAAACAGGGTTTCACCGTGTTCTTCACCGGGTTCTCCGGCTCGGGAAAATCCACCATCGCCAATGCCTTGATGGTCAAGCTGATGGAGATGGGTGGTCGCCCCGTGACGCTGCTGGACGGTGACATCGTGCGGAAAAACCTGAGCTCTGAGCTGGGCTTTTCGAAAGAGCACCGCGATTTGAACATCCGCCGCATCGGCTATGTGGCATCTGAGATCACCAAGAACGGCGGCATCGCCATCTGCGCGCCCATCGCGCCCTATGCCACCACCCGTCGCGCCGTGCGTGAGGATGTGGAAAGCTTTGGCGCGTTTGTGGAAGTGCACGTGGCAACCTCTATCGAAGAATGCGAGCGCCGCGACCGCAAGGGACTGTACAAGCTGGCGCGCGAAGGCAAGATCAAGGAATTTACCGGCATTTCTGACCCCTACGATGTGCCGCAGAACGCGGAACTGGTGCTTGAGACCGAAAATGTCGATGTCGACAACTGCGCGCATCAGGTATTGCTGAAGCTTGAGAACATGGGACTGATCGCGGGTTAAACCGCTCAGTCTTTGCTAAGCGAGAACGCAGCCCCTCGGGGCTGCGTTTTGCGTTTGGGGTCAGGCCGTTTCAGGCATAAAGACTTGGCCCGACATCACCACGCGCCCCTGCCCCGCCACACGCACACCTGTGATCGCGTCGCGGGGCCCAAGCACCTCAACCTCCGCCCGTCCCGGACGGCCCATGAGGTGCCCTTGCTCGGCCATGAAGGCCGGATTGTCGATCAATCCCCGCGCCCAGAGATAGGCCGCCATCGCACCTGTCGCTGATCCGGTGAAAGGGTCTTCTGCGGGGCTGGGCGGGGCCAGTAACAAACGTGAATAGGTATCGCCGACAGCGGTTGCGCCGTCGAGAGTTACCCAAAAAGGCTCCATCATATCGCTGCCTTGCCCCAGATGGGCGTTGTATTCTGCAAGGGCAACAGGATTGAGCTTCAACGCCTCCAGCGCCGCACGACTGCGCAGGACGGTGATACAGAAGGGCAATCCGGTGGAGACCACCTGTGGTTGGCCAATGATATCGCTGGCCGCGACTCCGCCCACCCGAGCCACAAGATCGACAGGCACCTCCACCCCGAAAACCGGCGCGATCTGCGTCATGACGATCTGCGCGCCGCGCACATCAACGTCGACGACGCCCGCCCCCGTCTCCAAGCGCAGCGGCCCTTCGCCGATCAATCCGCGATGGCGCAAGGCCGCGACGGTGGCAATTGTCGGGTGACCCGCAAAAGGAATTTCGCGGCTGGCGAGGTAGTATTTCACCTTGAAGTCAGCGACCTCGGACGGGCCAGTAAAAGTGCACTCCACGAGGGACGTTTCGCGCACATAGGCCATGCAAAGCGTGTCAGATAGCCCCGCCCCGCCATGCACCACGGCACAACCGTTGCCGCCAAAGATCTGATCGGTGAAAGCATCCACCCAGTCGAAATCGAAATCCATACGTCCGCTCCCAATAGAAAAGGCCGCAGCGGACTGCGACCTTGCTTCGGAATCAGACTATCGTTGTCCCTTGTACCGTCAATGCACCAGAACCGGACGGTAGTCATGCTCACGGGCCAGTGAGAAAGCCAGCTTCTGATCGCCAACCAGCGCCAATTGCTGTCCTTCTGCGTCATGGACCGCGTAGAGGAGCTCCAGTCCCTCCGCCTGATCGCGGACTTCGCGCGGCAGATCCGCGACAGCAATCGTTTTGACATAGACCATACGGTCGTTCCCGTGGGTGATTGCGTCTTGCATAATATTACCCCTTCTTGATCTTGATGGTTTGAACCACCGTTTCAGGCTTGGCGCGGGTCAGGTCGACATGCAGCAGACCATTCTCCATAACGGCTTCGCCCACATCGACCCCATCGGCCAGTACGAACGAGCGCTGAAACTGTCGCGCAGCGATCCCACGGTGCAAGAACACCCGGTCTTCGCCATCGTCAGACTGACGCCCACGGATCACGAGCTGTCTATCCTCAACGGTTATCGAGAGATCCTGTTCCGAAAAACCCGCAACCGCCAGTGTGATCCGGTAGCTGTAATCAGAGGTCTGCTCGATGTTGAACGGCGGATAACCTTCGTTTCCGGCCTTGGCGCTGCGTTCCAGCACCCGTTCCAATTGTTCAAACCCCAGCATGTGAGGGTAAGAGGCAAGCGTTAGTTTCGTCATGCGACACGTCCTTATCAGGTCAAGCGACAGTGTTTCACAGGCCCCGCAACCGGCAACCCGTTGTCTAGAATATGGGGGGGCTTTCTTGCCTGCGCAAGGGCTATGCCAAATGATCTCAAGCGCTTATATTCAAGGTTCAGATGCCTAACGGAATCACCTACCCATGAATGCCCCTACAGATCTGTCGATGAAAACGGATGAAGTGCTGCGTGTTGAGCTTGAGGTCTTCCGACGGGAACATCGCGATCTGGATGACGCCATCCACGCTCTTGTTGAAAAAGGAACTGGCGATCAATTGACCCTGCAGCGGCTGAAAAAGCGCAAGCTGCGGCTCAAGGATCTTATCGCCCAGATCGAAGACCGCCTGACCCCCGACATTATCGCCTAACCCATTATCCCTATGGCCCACGGCAATCGCCGTTGCCACATGGGCCGGGATGGGTATAGTGCGCGCTCTGATCCACCAAGAGAAGGCCCTCAGCAATGACCACTCCCCCGGTTGGCATCATCATGGGGTCCCAGTCCGACTGGGCCACCATGCGCGAAGCAGCGACCCTGCTGGACGAGCTTCATATCCCATTTGAGGCGCGCATCGTGTCCGCCCATCGCACGCCGGACCGGCTGTGGGACTATGGCAAAACGGCAGTCGACCGGGGTTTGCAAGTGATTATCGCGGGCGCAGGCGGGGCGGCGCATTTGCCGGGCATGATGGCCTCGAAAACCCGCGTGCCGGTGATCGGCGTGCCGGTGCAGACCAAGGCGCTATCGGGCGTGGATTCGCTTTATTCCATCTTGCAAATGCCGCGCGGCTTTCCAGTGGCGACGATGGCGATCGGATCGGCGGGTGCCGCGAATGCAGCATTGATGGCGGCAGGCATCCTTGCTTTGCAGGACGCGGAACTGGCCAAACGGTTGGACGATTGGCGCGAGGCGCTCAGCGCATCGATCCCCGAGGTGCCGCATGACTGAACCGCTGCAAACCGGTGCCACTATTGGCATTCTAGGCGGCGGCCAATTGGGCCGGATGCTCTCGGTCGCCGCCGCTCGTCTTGGATTTCGTATCCATATCTTTGAGCCGGGTGCCAACCCGCCCGCCGCCGATGTGGCCCATGCGGTGACCACCGCAGGTTATGACGACCACAAAGCGCTGGAGGCTTTCGCCCGCGCCTGTGACATCGTGACCTTCGAGTTTGAGAACATCCCCACCGAGGCGCTGGACGTGGTTGAGGCAATCACCCCGATCCGCCCGGGCCGCGAAGCGCTGCGGATTTCGCAGGACCGACTGACCGAGAAGACCTTCCTCGGCGACCTCGGCCTAAAGGTCGCCCCCTTCGCCGATGTCACCGACGCTGCAACGTTGAAAGCCGCCGTGGCGCAGATCGGCACGCCCGCGATCCTCAAGACCCGCCGTTTTGGCTATGACGGCAAGGGCCAAGCGCGGCTGAAAGACGATGCCGACCTCGACGCCGCATGGGAAGAGATGAACGGCGCGCCTTCGGTGCTTGAAGGGTTCGTCAACTTCAGCGCCGAGATTTCCGTCATCGCCGCGCGCAGCGCGACGGGCGAAGTGGCTTGTTTCGATCCCGGTGAGAACGTCCACCGGGATGGCATCCTGCACACGACCACCGTCCCCGCAAAGATCAGCAATGCACAGCGCACCGATGCGGTTCTGCTTGCCGGTCGGGTTTTGAACGCGCTTGATTATGTCGGCGTCATGGGGGTCGAATTGTTCGTCACCCCGCAGGGCCTGATCGTGAACGAGATCGCGCCGCGGGTGCATAACTCAGGCCATTGGACACAGAACGGCTGCGCCATCGACCAATTCGAGCAGCACATCCGTGCCGTGGCTGGGTGGCCGTTGGGCGATGGTCAGCGCTATGCGGATGTGGTGATGACCAACCTCATCAGTGACGATATGGACCGCGTGCCCGAGCTTGCCCGCGCCCGCGACACCGCGCTGCATCTCTACGGCAAGGCCGAGGTGAAGCCGGGCCGCAAGATGGGCCATGTGAATCAGATCATCCGCGACTGAGGTCAGACGGCGAAACGCTCTGCAATCGCCCCTGACATAAAGCTTACCCGCCCCGCCACAAATGTGGCAGCGACGCGGCCCGTCGTCTTGTCCAGCACGACGATATCGGCGCGTTTACCGGGCGTCAGCGTGCCACGATCCGTGAGGCCCAGCACCTGCGCCGGCCCGGATGAGACCAATGCCCAAGCGCCTGCAAGGTCGACGAGCCCGCTCTGCGCCAGCATCAAGGCGGCACGGCGGGGCGACGGGTAGTGATAGTCTGACGCCAAGGCATGGCAAAGCCCCATGCTGATCAAATCCAGCGCCGAGAGATTGCCGTTATGCGACCCGCCCCGCACCACATTCGGCGCGCCCATGATCACCGCATCCCCCGCCTCATGCGCCGCCTCGGCGGCCTCCTGCGTCTCAGGGAACTCCGCCAGCGTGACACCCCGCGCCCGCCATAGAGCGCGGCCCTCGGCGGTTTGGTCGTCATGGCTGCCCATCTTCACCCCGCGCTGCGCGAGCTCCGCGCAAAGCCGATCCAGCGCCGCTGGCACCTCATCGCGCCGCGCGTGCATCTCTTGCATCTGCGCCAAATGGCTCTCGGGGCTGCGCCCGGCCTTTAGCGCCTGCCCCACCAGCCGTTTGGGCATTTTCCCCTGCGCCAAACGATCATGCGGCAGGTGATCGTTAAAAACCACATAGCCTACGCCCCAATCCGCGATCTGCTGCGGCAGGCTGCCATAGAGGTCGAGCATATGGGTTTCAAACCGCAATTGCGGACGGACATCAGTGACCAATTCGGGGGCCGTGTCGCGTATGCCGGTAAAGACTTGATCGGCAAACGCCAGCCCCCGCAGCCCGCCTTCCCAACTTACGAACTGCGCCAATACCGCCGTTGTTATCCCATTGGCTGCCAATTCCGCTTCTGCCGCGACAAGCCCTTCAGAGAGTTGCTTCATCGCGCCCCGGCGCGGGGCCAAATGCCGCTCGAAAGCGTCGCCATGCAGGTCGACGATCCCGGGCAAAACCTGAAACCCAGTCAGATCGACGCGCCGACCCACCGGGTCATCGGCAATCACCCCCTCCGCAAAAGACAGTGACGCGGGGCTGAGCCCGTCGGGATGCAGAACCTCTGCGTTAATCAAATCAAGGTTTGGCATCGTCCCCTCCCATCCCCGGCAGGCACCCTCCTTCAGGGCAACCAATCGCGTTCAATACGCCGTCGATAAAGGTCATTGACCGGTCAAAGCTGCCGGTTTTCAAAAATGCCATGGTCTGCGCGATCACGCGCGGGTTGTTCATCATAAAGGTATGGGTCACGGGCAGCACAATATGTTCTTTCATGCCTGCCACACGGGTGGACGCGACAGAAACCTTTCCATCATCCGGCCCCGGCAAAAGGCTTGAGAAATAAGGGTTTAGCGACTGCGATCCAGCGATCACACCCAGCTCAAAGGGTACGGGCGGCAATTGGTTCGGCAGCGCTTCCGCCCCGGTGCCAATCTCGGCCCCGGCAGGGCCATTAAGCCACTCGAATGCAGGGTTCTCGACCAGCTCATCAACGACTTCGCTGCCGTGGTTCGGCGGTCCCAGCATCACCACGCGGCCCACCCGATCCGCCCCGGCCTCCGCCACCCATTTGCGCACTAAAATGCCGCCCATGGAATGGGTCACAAAGTCGATCCGCGCAGTGCCACATGCAGCAATTGCACGCGGCAGGGTCTGCCGGGTCAACTCAGCGATATTGGCCTCGGTCGAGGGGTAGCCCGGGCGCACCACGCGGTACCCTTCGGCGGCCAATGCGGCTTCCATCACAGCGAAAGACGTCTCGGTCCTCGCCAATCCATGCAACAACACAACACAGCGGCCCGCGGCGGTTTCAGCAGCAGCAAACTGCGGCAGCGCCAACCAAATTGCGGCAATCATCAAGGTGAGACGTTTCATCATGCCCTTCAGATAGACTGATTGCCGTGACTGTGAAATGGTCTTGGCGCGTTACCTGACGAAAGTATGCCGATGCCTCGCCCCTGCCCCCGATTGGCCGCCCGCGCCGTCTTGCTGCACGATGATCGCCTTCTGCTGGTCAATGCCTATGCTGACAACCGGCTCGGCCTGATGTGCGCCCCCGGCGGTGGGGTGGAGGCCGGCGCCTCCCTGCCCGACAACCTGCGCCGCGAGGTTTTTGAGGAGACTGGCCTGAACATTTCGGTAGGCGCGCCTTGTCTGGTGAACGAATTTCACGACCCCAGTGGCGACTTTCATCAAGTGGATATCTATTTTCGATGCCACCTTCTGGGCTCCGCCCAGATCTCGCCCGACTGGAAAGACCGCGAGGCTATTGTCGCCCGGCATCAATGGGTTACCAAAACGGAATTGGCGCAAGTGCCGCATAAGCCCGACAGGCTTGGCGCGGTGGCCTTCGGCCCAGCAGATGCGGCGATCACCTACGATCCGCTTGAACCGATCCTGCGCTGAGCGCCCAAGCAATCCCGCCCAAAACCAACGCTGTCGCGATCACTAGGGTCAAGCTAAGCGGCTCTCCTAAAAGCAGCGCACCTGCAAGAATGGCAATGATTGGCACGATAAGCTGCGCGACCGCGGCCGTACCGCTATCGATCCGGGCCAGCACCGCGTACCACAATGCGTAGCCAAGGCCCGAGGTCACCGCGCCGCAAAGCACGCCCAACAGAAGCCCAGTCATACTGAAATGCCCCCCTGCAAAGACGGGCAGGATAAGCATAACGGGGAAACAGAGCAGAAAATTCGCCGAGGTCGCGGCCAATGGATCACCCGAGGTGCGCCCAATAATCGTATATGCCGCCCAGCCTACCCCTGCGATTACCATAAGCCCGGCCCCTAGGATATCGGTGGAGCCCTCCCCGTCCGGCCAGAGAACAAGCACCAATCCCGCGAAGGCCGCCGCTGCGCCTGTCACCTGCCTCGGAGTGGGCGCTGCTCCGGTCAGCGCGGCGAATGAAAACATGGTAATCTGCACCGCACCGAAAAGGATAAGCGCGCCGAGCCCCGCGTCCAGTGTCAGATAAGCAAGGCTGAAGCCGATCATATAGACAGAAAGGCTTACCGCCCCGCCGATCCTGTTGCGCCGCAAAAGAGGCAAACGCCTGCCCCGCAGCGTCACCATCACGGCCAAAACCAGTGCGCCTGCGCCGACACGAACAAGCGCAAATCCCGCAGGATCAATATGCCCTCCGTTTACGGCCAGCCGTGTCAGAATGGAGTTGGCCGCGAAGGCGCACATGGTTAAAGCGGAGAGAAGAAAAAGCTGCATGACACTTCGCTTACCCTCCGTACTGGTCTGCGCCAAGCGCCGATGTCCCCTTGCGTGCCGATCTAACTGGGTTGTAATCATAACCTCCCTCAGTTTGAAATGTGGTGTCAGGTTAGACGACAGAATGTGCGTCTCACATCGACAAGGTGAGAGTATGCATTTGGCAGGCGGTTTGGGTTCCGTGCTCCATCGTCTATAACGCCACCCCCTGTAATCTTACCTCTACCGAAGTGCCTCGTGCGTCTCCGGGGGAAAGTAGACGCGCATCTCCGCCATAGATTCCAGCGATCTTTCGAACCAGAGCCAACCCTAGGCCGGACCCCTCGACCACATCCCGCGCTCGCAATGTGGTCATCGGCTGGAATACACGCTCATGAAATTGCGGCAAAATCCCCGGCCCATCATCCGAAACCATCAAGACAAAGGCCGCACCCTCCAACTCCCCCTGCACCTCCACCACTCCGGAAAATCTGTCATGGTGCTTAATTGCGTTTCCAATCAGTGCCGTGAGAAGCAGATGAAGGTCCCGATCGCAGATCAAGAGTGAATTGCACCTGAATTGGGGGGCAAGCCGGAAGCCGTCAGGCACCCGTATCTCCTCCACCGCGGCGTCAAAAGCATCTTGCAGGTCCACTTCATGTATATTTCGTACTACACCCGCGCGGGAATACTGCTGGAGATCGATCAGCATCCTATCCAAGCGCCGGGTGTGCCGTTTCATCAAAGCAATAGAGTCGAGCACTGACGTACCCACCTCGAGCCCGGCCTCTTTAATGTCTTCGGCAATCCAGTCAGGCAATTCCAATAGAGCCCGAATAGAGCCACGCAGGTCGTGGCTTACCAAATTGATAAATTCCTCTACATCTAGCGGCGTATCTTGCGGTTGCCTGATCGACGACGGGTTAGCGGCAGAGGGTAAATTTTGCACCGGTTGAGACATGTCGTTACAAACCTACGCCGCGTCGAAAGACGTGGACCGCTTTTGCGCTCGCTCTGAGAGAGATGGCATTCATCACGCGACATCCCGCAGCAAGCGGCGCGCATTTGGCGGGTACTTCGCCCGAAGCTGCGCCCACCTTGTAACTTGTTCTTCACGGCCGGCACGGCTGGTGATGAGTTGCCACTGTTGAGCTACTCGGCTCAGTGCCACTTCGGGCGTCACTTCCCCCTGCAATGCCTTATCCAATCCTCTCCCTAATGTTTGAAAATACTCTGATTGCCCCTTGAGGTAGAGATCAGGGATCGCCCCCTCCAGCGCAGCACGATGCACCTTCAAAAAGGGCTTAGAGTAGGCCTCCTGCACTCCCGGATCGCTGTAGTGTTCATCGCGATAGGGATCAAAGAACCCGTCTGGCTGTCGAATGGCCAACGTAGACATCTCCGGAGTGACTGCGAAGAGGGCAAAAAGGTAGGCGAGCTCCTTTTGTGCCGATGCCGTGCTAATGACAAAGCTCCACCCCCAGTTGAAATAAGGCGCTGCCAGTATTTCGCTCCCGACATTTCCACCGGGTGTTGGTCCGTGCACCATCCGTCCTCGCATCGGTGATTGAGAACGATTGAGGTACTTCTGCGTCCCACCCCAGCCGATATTGCAATACACATCGCCCTCAGCATATCGCGCCCAATTTTCGAACAGGCCGAGGCTGGACGTCTCGGGGACGAGGCAATCTGTGATTGCAATCAACTCTTCCAATGCCGCCACACCCGCATCGCCTGCAATTTGCGGTGTCATATCGGAGGCCAACGGCCAGTAACCTTTAGCGTGAAACCGAACCCACCATTCCCAAGCCAGATACCCTGGTGTGCGGAATAACAGCCCGCCATAACGACCAACTTCTGGCGCATTGAAGAACCGTATTTGCTGATCTAATTCCTCCCACGTCTCTGGTGCGGATAGAGGGCGGCCGAAACGGTCTGCGTAGCGTGCCTGTGTATCTGGATCGTGCAGCATCTCACGGTGATAAAACATCACATAGGCATCGCCATCCGTCTGAAATCCGTAAGTTTGACCGTCGAATTGATCGCCCTCCTGATAGAGCATAGCGTCGCGGAATCCCGGCGGCTCATACCGCGCAGCGTAGTCATCCAACGCATCGATCGCGCCGGCGGCTACAAGGTCGGCCACGCCAAAAGTGGCGGGCAAGGCGACGTCATATTTGGCTTCTCCGAGCACACTATTCAGCATCAATTCTGCGTTGATTTGGTCGACATGCACCTCTCGCAGGATGATCTTAGCTCCGGTTTTCGCCGTAAAAGCCGCAGCCACTGGCACAAGATTGGCCCGCGACCCTTCCGGCAGCAATGTTGAAAGAGGGCGCGCCTTATCGACTAACCTATGCGCTTGTGCAGCGACCTGTAGATCGGTCGCCTTCCCGAATACCGGCCCAGCGGCCAGCCCGGTTAGACCTGCCCCGAGTCCGAGAGACATCTGTCGTCTGGTAAGTCCACGCCCTTTTAACACTTCCCAGCCCTCCAATTCGGAATCGAGACCAAACACATTTTACTGCTGTGGATTCGGTTCTAGGGCTGCGGCGATTAACATGGCGTTAATTGGTTTCGACTACCCAGGCTGCATGGTTACGATGTATCCCCCTCGGCGACTGCTGCAGCTTTTCGGCAGCCGCATTAGCACCCGACTTAGAGCGGTGCTTCTTTTTGTTGCGGTAATTATCGGCTTGGCAGGATGGGCCGTCACAGTACAAATGCGGTCCGTATTGGCCGGTCACGCTCATTTAAGCCAATCTGCCCTGCCGATGATGGCTCTGTCACAGCAAATAGAACGGTCTTTGAACGGCCTGTTCCTGTCGATTGAACAGCTTAATCAAACAGATGCCCCAGTTTCGCTCAAAATGCTGGAAGGAGATATCGCGGCGAAGATTGATCAGGTTATCGATCTGCTGGATGACTTGAAAAGTTTAGGAATATCTTCCCCACTGGTGGCGCGGCTTGAGGGGCGATTGCAGGTGGTCCTACGTGCTACCAATACCACGCTTCAAAACCGTTTGGAGATGCAGCGTGCCGATGCCAAGATCATCGCGACCCTTGATCGCGTTGAGCAAATTCAGGAACAGAGCCATCTCATCATCGATGATCTATCTTTTCAACTGTCCGCTGAGGCCGAAGCCTTGCTACGCAAGGAGGACGGGGATCGTCAAAGGAGCGACGGCACAGCCCCCCAAACGACCTTTGGCTTTCCCGAGTTACTGCTAAATGCCCTTAATCTTAATGATATTCGTTTAAGCCTTGATGCGCTTATAAACCTCGTGATCGCACAGGGGCTGCAAAACCAACCGCTTCAACTCGAACGCGCCAAACTTCTGGTTGAGGAGTATTTACAGGATGCCATCACGCGACTTCCTCGTATTGCTGAGGTGGGCCGACGACAGTCGCTAGCACGCGAGATCGCGGCAGTGCGGGCCGTGCTCCTCGATCCGGATGATGGCTTCTTCGTACATACAGCAGCACGCCTGCGGTTTCGTGAGAGTTTTCGAACGCTGCAAAGCGAACATCTTCCGATGATTGTCGAAATCTCTGACATGTCCTCCGATCTGACGCAGAACACCCTTCAATTGGTAGATGATGCGACGGGTGACCTGAGTGATAGGATCCATCGGGTCATCTGGATTGCAGCGCTCACTGTCGCATCTGCCCTGATTGCCATCGCACTGGCAAATGGTTTGGTTATCGAGCGACAGTTTAACCGTCGCATCCGGCGGTTGACCGATTCCGTCACGGCCATCGCCGAGGGCGATCTTGATCATCAAATAACCGTACGGGGACGCGATGAACTGGGAGAAATGGCACGCGCACTGGTTGTATTCCGCAGTACTGCGGAAGAGTTGCGGCGCTCGAACATTGAACTTGAAAAATTTGCCTATGTGGCCGCCCATGACCTGCGCTCCCCCCTCCGTGCGGTTCATGAATTAAGTCTTTGGGTGCTGGAGGATGAAGAGAATGCGCTGAGTGACGAAAGTCGGAGTTATCTGCTCATGTCCCAGCAGCGGATTGATCGTCTCAACCGTCTTCTCAACGATCTTCTGGACTACGCCCGCGCCGGGCAGGATCAACCTCTTCCCGAACCGGTCAACTTGGCCCGATTGGTGGCGGACCAAGCGCGCTACATCGATACAGAAGGTCGGTTTAGGATCACCTTTACTGGGGCAGAGCCTGTAGTCGATGTACAACTTACCCCGGTGCAGCAAATTTTAGGGAACCTCATTTCCAATGCGATTAAGCATCATGACCGTGATCATGGCGCGATCCATGTAAACGCCGAGGTCGTTGAGGAACGTCTAATTCTGACCGTGCGTGACGACGGCCCTGGGATAGAGCTGCGCCATCAGAAGAAGATATTTGAACTATTTCAAACGCTCCGGCCACGAGACGAGGTCGAAGGGAGCGGTCTTGGCCTTGCGATCGTCAGTAAGCTCGCGACCCATCAGAAAGGAAAAGTCACGCTGCTTTCCAACCCTGACAAAGGGCGCGGATCAACCTTCGTTGTAGAGCTTCCGCACCCAACGCAATCGCAAAGCGCTCTGCCCGTGGCGGCCGCGGCATGACACGAACTGAAAAGGAGTGCTGGATGAAAACGACACCCGCAAAATTTCTGATCATTGATGATGACAAAGTCAGCGTGATGGCCATGCAACGGGCAATGCGTAAGTTGAAGATCGTGAATGAAACAGCAGTCTGCCACGACGGCCAACATGCGCTGGAATTTCTGGCTGAGGAGGTAAAACGGTACGGGCGATTGCCGCCCTATATCATCACGCTTGATCTCAACATGCCCCGTATGGGCGGGCTTGAGTTCTTGGAAGTTGTCCGTGCCGATCCGGCCTTGGAACGAATGGTGGTCTTCGTCTTTACCACATCCGATATGCCCACAGACGTTCAGTCAGCCTATAGCAAGAATGTTGCGGGCTATATTGTAAAAGAAAACCCGTCAGAGACCTTTGCCAATGCGCTCGACATGTTGAACGCCTATGCCCGGATTGTAGAACTGCCCTGTTAAGGGCGCTGATTACAATGCGGGGTCAGCAAATCTCTCGCCCTGAACGGAAAGAGGCGCGCCATTTCTGGCACGCCTCCATGTCTTAAGCTAATTGGGCTGGCTTACATCATTCCGCCCATTCCGCCCATGCCGCCCATGTCGGGCATGCCGCCGCCGGCACCTTCTTTGGACGGACGGTCAGCAACCATCGCCTCGGTGGTGATCAGCAGACCAGCGATGGACGCCGCGTCTTGCAGAGCTGTGCGAACAACCTTGGCCGGGTCGATAACGCCGAACTTGAACATGTCGCCATATTCTTCGGTCTGCGCGTTGAAGCCGAACTTCAGGTCGTCGCTTTCGCGGATCTTGCCGGCAACAACCGAACCGTCCACACCAGCGTTCTCAGCGATCTGACGCAGCGGTGCTTCCAGTGCTTTGCGCACGATGGAAATACCAACGTTTTGATCGTTGTTGTCACCTGTCAGGCCTTCGAGCTTTTTGCCCGCCTGAACCAGAGCAACACCACCGCCAACGACGATGCCTTCTTGAACAGCGGCACGTGTCGCGTTCAGGGCGTCGTCAACGCGGTCTTTGCGCTCTTTCACTTCGACTTCGGTCATGCCACCGACGCGGATTACGGCAACACCGCCTGCCAGTTTGGCAACGCGCTCTTGCAGCTTCTCACGGTCGTAGTCGGAGGTGGTTTCTTCGATCTGGTTACGGATCTGAGCAACACGTGCTTCGATCTCGGCCTTTTCGCCAGCGCCGTCAACAACAGTGGTCTCGTCTTTGGTAATCGACACTTTCTTGGCCGAACCCAGCATGTCCATGGTGACGGACTCAAGCTTCATGCCGAGGTCTTCGGAGATCACCTGACCACCGGTCAGAACCGCGAGGTCTTGCAGCATTGCTTTGCGACGGTCACCGAAACCAGGTGCCTTCACAGCAGCAATTTTCAGACCGCCACGCAGTTTGTTCACGACGAGTGTCGCCAGGGCTTCGCCCTCAACGTCTTCGGCGATGATCAAAAGCGGCTTCTGGGACTGAATGACCTGCTCGAGCAGCGGAACCATCGGCTGAAGGCTCGACAGTTTCTTCTCGTGCAGCAGGATGATCGCGTCTTCCAGCTCGACAGTCATTTTGTCGGAGTTGGTGACGAAATAGGGGCTCAGGTAGCCGCGGTCGAACTGCATGCCTTCGACAACATCGGTCTCTGTTTCCAGGCCTTTGTTCTCTTCAACAGTGATGACACCCTCGTTGCCGACTTTCTGCATCGCGTCCGCGATCTGGCGGCCGATCTCTTTTTCGCCGTTGGCGGAGATGGTGCCGACCTGCGCGACTTCGTCGCTGTCGGACACGTCACGGGCCGCGGCTTTGATCGCTTCGACAACGCGCGATGTGGCGAGGTCGATACCGCGCTTGAGGTCCATCGGGTTCATGCCAGCGGCAACCGACTTCATGCCTTCGCGAACGATCGCTTGGGCCAGAACGGTCGCGGTGGTGGTGCCGTCACCGGCTTCGTCGTTGGTCCGGGAAGCGACTTCCTTGACCATCTGTGCGCCCATGTTTTCGAACTTGTCTTCCAGTTCGATTTCCTTCGCCACGGATACACCGTCTTTGGTGATGCGCGGTGCGCCGAAGGATTTGTCCAGAACCACGTTACGGCCTTTGGGGCCGAGGGTAACTTTCACCGCGTCGGCCAGGATGTTTACACCCCGGAGCATCCGATTGCGGGCATCGGTGTCAAATTTGACGTCCTTAGCAGCCATGTTGTCTTCTCCTAAAATCTTGGATTGATGTGAGCGTCTTCAAAAGGGTCGGCAAGCCGGGTGGCTTACGCGATGATCCCCATGATGTCGCTTTCTTTCATCATCAGCATTTCTTCGCCTTCGATGGTGACCTCGGTGCCGGACCATTTGCCGAACAGGATCTTGTCACCGGGCTTCACGGCCATTTCGATCAGCTCGCCGTTGTCCTTGCGGGCACCGGTGCCCACGGCCACGACTTCACCTTCGGAAGGCTTTTCTTTGGCGGAATCAGGAATGATCAACCCGCCGGCGGTTTTCTCTTCGCTTTCTGTACGCTTTACCAGCACACGGTCATGAAGCGGTTTCAATGCCATCTTTGCAGCTCCTTAAGGCTCAAAGTTACTCTTCCAAGCCACCCCCTCCGGTCGAGGGGTGCAGCCGTTAGCACTCAACCCATGTGAGTGATAACGAGGCATAGCTAAGCAGCGGCCCGCGTCCTGTCAACAACGGCGTTGAAAAATTTTGCGCCAATTGGAACCGTTAGCGAGCGCCCAGAATGCGCCCTGCCGTGGCGACGGCTTCGGCGCCGGTTGGGGTCAGCCCGTAAATGCCTTTGTCGAGCTTTTCAAACCACCCATAGTGGTCGTCGCGCATCATGCGGGTTGCCGCCGAGACCCCGGTGGCGCGGGCCACGTCCGCGCCTTTGCTCGCGCCCGCCTCAAAGAGGAACATCGCCAATTTCAAAGCGTCTTGGCGGTAGGCGGTTACCAGCCCCGCGCGGGTTTGGCCGCCATCGTTCGGATCCCCCTGCCGCCGCGCGAATTCGCGCAAGAGCATCGCCGCCCGTTTGGCATTCTTGCGCGGAGCATAGGGGCCGGGGTCACAATGCACCTCAACCAATCCGTCCGAGAGCCGCACGGTGATCAGCCCCAGCCCAAGCCGCCGCGCCAGCGTGACATTATCCTTCACCGCCTTGGCAAAGCGTTTGCCGGGTTGGCGGGCCACGGCAAGGTAGACGTCATCCGAAACCTTGAGCCTCGCCAGACATTGATGAAACAGCGCCAGCGAAAAGCCGAGCTTTAACTCCACCACCACCGGCGGCTCCGCCCCACGCATGGCCACCACATCCGCCGCGCCGACTTCGGATTTGACCACATAGCCTTGATCCTCAAGGAAAGCCTTGATCGGCGGGTAAAGATCGGTTTCGCGTGGGCTGCTCATGTCGGGCAACTTGCCCCATCGTGCGACGCTATGCAAAGGGGCCACGAGTACATAAAATGACGCCATGGCCCGCGACGAATTTAACGCCTTCTGCGCCGCCCTGCCCCAGACAACTCATGTTGTACAATGGGGCAACGCAGACGTGTGGAAGGTTGGTGGTAAGGTCTTTGCCATTTGCGGTTGGGCCGAAGATGCGCCCGCCTTTACGTTTAAGGTGACCGAACTTGGATTCGAGGTGCTCTCCGACAGCCCCGGCTTGCGGCCCGCGCCCTATCTGGCCGCGCGCGGGCTTAAGTGGATACAGCATTACGCCGCGCCGGGACTGAGCGATGACAGCCTGCGCGACCACATTCGCGCCTCCTATGACATGATCGCCACCGCCCTTACAAAAAAGAAGCGCGCTGAACTGGGCCTCTAGACCCTCCACACAATGCCGCAATGCGGCAGGCGCGCGTGACAAGCCTATTCAACCTGCTATAAGGCGCGCAAATCCACCGAATAGACAGGACCGCCCCGATGACAACCCTTGTTTTTGGCCATAAATCCCCCGACACCGACAGCACCGGCAGCCCGATCGTTTGGGCTTGGTATCTCAATGAGATCAAAGGCATCGCTGCCAAACCCGTTCTGCTGGGCGAGCCGAATACCGAAGCGCTGTTCATGCTCGATAAATGGAACCTCGATAAGCCTGAAATCCTGACCGAGCTTGAGGCCGACACCAAGGTTGTGATCGTCGATACCAACAACCCCGCCGAACTGCCCGCCAACATCAATGATGCCGACATCACGGGCATTATTGACCACCACCGTCTGGTGGCCGGGCTGGAAACACGCGGCCCGATTGAGATCAACATCCAGCCGCTCGCCTGCACCGCGACCATCATGTTCAAGATGATCGGCAAACACTGGGCGCAGGCCCCGCGCGGCGTAAAGGCAGCGGCCCTGTCCTGCATCCTGTCAGACACGCTGGAATTCCGCAGCCCGACCACCACGCAAGAAGACCGCGCCATTGCCGAAGACATCGCGCGGGACTTGGGCGTCGACATCAGCGACTATGCGGCGGAAATGTTCGCCGCGAAATCCGACGTCTCGTCCTTCAGCGAGGCGGAACTGCTGCGCATGGACAGCAAGGAATTCGACCTCGACGGCACCAACCTGCGTGTGAGCGTGCTGGAAACCACCTCCCCCGCGCCGCTGTTGGAGCGCAAAGACGCACTGATGGCTGAGATGCCGAAAGTGGCCGAAGCCGACGGTGCCGCGCAGGTGCTCTTGTTCATCGTCGATATTCTGAAAGAAGAGGCGACGCTGCTGGTGCCCAACGACATGGTCAAACACATCGCCGAGCAGAGCTTTGGCGCTGAGGTCTCCGGCGACACGGTCGTGCTTCGCGGCGTGATGAGCCGCAAAAAGCAGATCATTCCCAACCTTAAGATGTAAGCCAATCGGGCGGGCCAAGTGCCCGCCCTCGCTTTTTGAAAGGCCGCACCATGACCCGCATTATCTCTGACCTGCCGCAAGTTTCCGATCAATACGACGCGCTTTTTGTCGATCTTTGGGGCTGCGTTCATGACGGGCGCAAGGCGCTGCCCGATGCGGTGGCGGCCTTGCAGGCCTATCGCAAGACCGGCGGCAAGGTCGTGCTGGTCACCAACTCCCCCCGTCCGCGCACGGGCGTGGAGAAACAGTTGCAACAGTTTGGCGTGCCGGAAGACGCATGGGACAGCATCGCAACTTCGGGCGATTCCGCGCGCTCTGCTATGTTCCGCGGTGCTGTGGGCGAAAAGGTCTGGTTCATCGGCCACCCCGGCGAGCGCAAGTTTTTCGAGCCGCTGGCGATCCTCGAAAACCCGGTAAATGTAGAAACCGTTCCGCTGGCCGAAGCAGACGGCATCGTCTGCACCGGTCCCGTCGATGCCATGGCCGACCCCGGGATCATGCGCCCTGAGTTCGAACAGGCCATCGCCCGCGGTCTGAAACTGCTCTGCGCCAACCCCGATATCGTCGTGGACCGAGGCGAGGTGCGCGAATGGTGCGCCGGGGCTCTGGCCGCGCTCTATACCGAGATGGGCGGCGAAAGCCTCTATTTCGGCAAGCCGCACGGCCCGATCTATGACCTCGCCCGGCGTCGCCTTGCAGCGCTTGAGGTCGACATCCCCGACAGCCGCATCCTTGCCATCGGCGATGGGATCTTGACGGACATCAAAGGCGCAATGGACGAAGGCATCGATTCGCTTTTCATCACCGGGGGGCTGGCGTCCGCAGAGACCGCGACCACCGAGCAACCGGATGAAGACAGATTGCGCGCTTATCTTGACCGCGAAGCCTCCTCCCCAACCTACGCAATCGGATTTCTCCGCTGAGTCAGAAATAACTTGATTTTCTGCAGCTGCGAAGTAATAAAGTTGCAGTACGGCGCGCCATAGCGTCACTTTGTTACCAAGGAGCCGTCATGTTGGACAATATGCCACGCGGGACGATCTGCATTGAAGACATCGAGATTGGGATGACACGCCACCTGCGCAAGGTCATCACCGACACGGATATCGAAATGTTTGCGAAGGTCTCCACCGACCATAACCCGGTGCATCTGGATGACGATTACGCCCGCGACACGATCTTTGAAGGGCGCATCGCCCACGGCATGCTGACGGCGGGGCTGATCTCGGCGGTAATTGGTGAACAACTTCCCGGCCATGGCACGATCTACCTTGGACAGTCGCTTAAGTTTCTTGCCCCCGTCCGCCCCGGCGACATGGTGCTGGCGGAAGTGACAGTCACCGACATGGATATCCGCAAGCGCCGGGTCAAAATGGATTGCCGATGTTCGGTCGATGGCAAGCCCGTTCTCGAAGGTGAGGCCACCGTGCTCGCCCCTTCAGCCAAGTTCGACTGACCACACAGTTTCGCCCTGCCTGCATCTTGCCCTTGCGCGCCGTCACGGCTAGGCAAGGCCCATGCGGATCATCCGAGATTATCAATTTGTCGACCTGCCGGATCGCGGTGCCACCGCCGCGATTGGCAATTTCGATGGCGTACACCTTGGCCACCGGTCGGTAATCGAACTGGCGCAGCAGGCGGCCCCCGACGCGCCCCTCGGCGTCATCACCTTTGAGCCGCATCCCCGCGAATATTTCGCCCCCGATGCCCCGCCTTTCCGCCTGATGGGCCGCGAAGCCCGCGCGCATCGGCTGGAAAAGATCGGAGTCAAACGGCTCTATGAACTGGCCTTCAACAGCACGCTGGCCAGCCTCAGCCCCGAGGCCTTTGCCCGCGACGTTCTGCACGATGGGCTGGGGCTGGCGCATGTGGTGGTCGGCGCTGACTTCTGCTTTGGCAAAGGCCGCGCAGGCACGGCTGACGATCTGGTACGCTTCGGTCAGGAATACGGCTTTGGCGTCACCATCGCGCCGTTGATGGAGCACGATGAGTTGACCGTCTCCTCGACCGCCATCCGCGAAGCCTTGAGCCGGGGTGAGACCCGCGAAGCCGCCGCCATGCTCGGCCATTGGCACCGGATCGACGGCCCCGTGATCTCAGGCGAACAGCGCGGACGCGAGCTGGGCTTCCCCACCGCCAACATGTCTATCGACGGTCTGCACCCGCCCGCCTTTGGCGTCTATGCCGTGTTGGTGGATGTGCTGGAGGGGCCGCATAAGGGCAGCTACCACGGTGCCGCCAGTATTGGCGTGCGGCCCATGTTCGGTGAGAACAAAGCCAACCTCGAAACCTATCTCTTTGACTTCAAAGGCGACCTATACGGCGCGCCGCTTTCGGTCGGGCTGGTCGAACACCTGCGCGGAGAAGAGAAGTTCGACAGTCTCGATGCGCTGATCACCCAGATGGGGGCCGACTGCGACCGCGCCCGAACCATTCTGGCGGCGCTATGAGCGATCCGATCCCCCGCAAGGGCCTAACCCCGAAATTCTGGGAGAAGAAGCCGCTCAAAGAGATGTCGAAGACCGAATGGGAGGCGCTCTGCGACGGTTGCGGGAAATGCTGCCTGAACAAGCTTGAAGACGAGGACAGCGGCGAAGTGGCCCTGACCCGCGTCGCCTGCCGCCTGCTCGACGATAGCACCTGCCGCTGTGTGCATTACGAAAACCGGCACGAGTTCGTGCCCGACTGTATCGTGCTGCGCCCCGACAACCTCGATACCCACGCCTATTGGATGCCCCAGACCTGCGCCTATCGCCTGCTCTGGGAGGGCAAACCCCTGCCCGAATGGCACCCCCTGCTGACCGGCACCCCCGACAGCGTCCATGACGCCGGGGTCAGCGTGCAATTTGATACCGTGTCCGAATTTGATACCCCATTCGAGGAATGGGAAGACCATATTATCGAGGAGCCCACCTGATGTTTTTCGCCTCTGACAACGCCGGCCCCGTCCACCCCAAGGTGATGGAGCGCGTGATCGCGGCCAACAGCGACTACGCCATGCCCTACGGCAAAGACCTGATCATGGATGAGGTGCGCGCGCAGATTCGCGAACAGTTTGAGGCACCCGGGGCCGAGGTTTACCTCGTCGCCACCGGCACCGCGGCCAATGCCCTAGCGCTGGCCTGCTACACCCAGCCGTGGCAGACGATCTTCTGCTCGAAGGTCGCGCATATCGAAGAGGATGAGTGCAACGCGCCGGAATTCTACGCAGGTGCGGCCAAGCTGACGCTGGTTGAGACCGACGACAAGATGCCCCCCGAGGCCCTGCGCCGCGCCATCGTCGCGCGAGTGGCAGGCGATGTGCACACGCCACAACGCGGCCCGGTGTCGATCACACAGGTGACGGAACGCGGCGGGGTGCATAGCCTTGAAGAGCTGCGGGCGCTCACAGCAGTTGCCAAGGAATACGACCTGCCCGTGCATATGGACGGCGCGCGTTTCGCCAATGCGCTGGTGGCACTGGGCTGCACCCCGTCTGAGATGACGTGGAAATCGGGCGTTGATGTGGTCAGCTTCGGCGGCACCAAGAACGGCTGCATGGGGGTCGAGGCGGTGGTCTTCTTCGACCCTAAAAAGGCTTGGGAGTTCGAGTTGCGCCGCAAGCGCGGGGCGCATCTGTTTTCCAAACACCGTTTTCTGTCGGCGCAGATGGCAGGCTACCTTGCGGATGGGGCTTGGCTGGAAACGGCCAAGACGGCCAACGCCAATGCGGCGCATCTGGCCAAAGGGCTACGCAAAGCGGGGGCGGAATTCTTACATGAGCCTGCGGCAAACATGATCTTTGCCCGCTTCCCCCGCGCCATCCACCGCAAGCTGCATGACGCAGGCGCGCTCTATTATCTCTGGGATGGCACGCTGGACGGTGGCGGTGACGAGATGCTGGCCGCACGGATGGTCTGCGATTGGTCGATCAGCCGCGACCAGATCGACCAGTTCCTAAGCCACTTCTAAAGGCTTAGGCCAGCGGCACGTCGTTCAAGAAATTGCGGATCGCCTCGGCGACCTCAGCGGCATGGGTGATGGGCACCATATGCCCCGCCCCCTCGACCGAGACCCGCCGCGCCTTCGGCAGGCGGCGTATGAGAGAATCGTTGATCGCGTGGGCCGCTTTGGGCGATGCGCTTCCCTCCACCAGCAGCGCGGGCATCGAGGCGCGGTCGAACATGCCCGGTGCCAGCAAGCCGGCGCTGTCTTCGCCAAGGAAAGGTGAAGAGGCGGGGATAAATCCGATCCGATCCACCATATAGGCGCGTGTCGGTTCGGGGATCTGATCCCATTTCGTGCCATCGCCCCAGACCCGATTGAACAGCCGTGCAGCTGTCTCCTTGTCGCCCTCGGCCAGGGCGGCTTCAAACGCCGCGTTCTGTTCATTGTATTCGGTCATCGCGTCAGGGTCGTCTTGCTTGGCAGCGGCGAAATAGACAGGCTCAATCAGGGTAATGCTGCGCACCAATTCGGGGTGTTCAATCGCCAGACGCAGCGCGACCGTCGCACCAAAAGAATGGCCTATCAGATCCATCGGCGCTTCAAGTAGGCTGAGCGCCATATCGGTCGCCACGTCGTGAATATCGCCCTGCCCATCCCAATCGCCCGAGCGCCCGTGCATCGGCAGGTCGAAGGCGCGCAGGGTCAGCTCATCCGACAGCGCCGCCCCGATGCCCCGCCACGCACCGGAGTGCGCGAGCGAGCAATGGATCGCCAAGGCCGGGCGCGGACCGTGACCGAACCGGCGCGCGTTGACCTCTGGAATCACAGGTTGCCCCCGAGGTGCAGATCAAGGTCTTCCAAACGGTCCTGTCCCCAGAACCGCTGATCCCCAACGATATAAAAAGGCGCACCAAAGACCCCCTGCGCGACGGCTTCCTCAAGGTTCGCAGCATAGGTCTCGGCCCCTTGCAGCAAGCCGCTGTTCGCCAGATCGGGGTCAAAACCGCCCTCTTCCAAACAGGCCCGGACCACATCGTCATGGCCGATGTCCTTTTCTTCGGCCCAGACAGCGCGGGTGATGGCATGGGTCAACTTGCCCAGATCACCGCCCCCGGCATTCTGCGCGGCGATCACCGCATAGGCCGCAGGCGCGCCGTTGGTGGGCCAATGCGCGGGCTTGAGGTTGAAGGGCAGGCCCAGCTTGCGGGCTTGGCGCGGCAGGTCTTGCGCGCGGTACTCATTGCGGCTGGGGTGACGCTCTGCCGGGGGCAGCCCCCCGGTGCGCGGGAAGGCCGCCACGATATCGAAAGGCTTGTAAACGATCTCAGCCCCATGCTTTTCGGCGATTGCCTCAAGCCGATTCCCGGCGAGGTAGCAATAGGGTGACAGGGTCGCGAAAAAATAGTCGATCCGGGCCATTTGGGTCTCCTTCGGGGGCGGTGCAGCTTTGCCCGACCGTAAGCGCATGCTAAGCGGTGTCAACGTCACGAATCTGCAACCTACCGCTGCCCCGGAGCCCCTATGCCACGCACTTCAGAACCAAAACTGATCTCAGGCAATGCCAATATGCCGCTTGCCAAGGCCATCGCGCGGCGCATGTCGCTGCACCGCGGCGTTAACGTGGGGCTCGTCGATGCGCGGGTCGAACGGTTCAACGACGGCGAGATTTTCGTCGAAGTATACGAGAACGTGCGCGGCGAGGACATGTTCATCATCCAGCCGACGTCGAACCCCGCGAACGACAACTTGATGGAGCTGATGATCATGGCCGACGCGCTGCGCCGGTCCTCGGCGGCTCGTGTCACGGCTGTCCTTCCCTATTTTGGCTATGCCCGTCAGGACCGCCGCACCAAGGCCCGCACGCCCATCACCGCCAAAATGGTCGCCAATATGCTGACCGGCAGTGGCATCGAACGCATTCTGACCATGGACCTGCACGCCGCGCAGATTCAGGGTTTCTTCGACATTCCAGTCGACAACCTCTACGCTTCGCCGATCTTCGCGCTCGACATCAAAGACGCCTTCAAAGACCGCATGGATGAGCTGATGGTCGTCAGCCCCGACGTAGGCGGCGTGGCCCGTGCGCGTGAACTGGCCAAGCGCATCAACTCGCCGCTTTCCATCGTCGACAAACGCCGTGAAAAGGCGGGTGAAGTGGCCGAGATGACCGTGATCGGCGACGTGAAGGGCAAGACCTGCCTGATCGTGGACGACATCTGCGACACGGCAGGCACGCTGTGCAAAGCCGCCGAAGTGCTGTTGGAGAACGGCGCCAAGGAAGTGCACTCCTACATTACACATGGCGTCATGTCCGGCCCGGCGGTTGAGCGTGTGGCCAATTCGGTCATGAAATCGCTTGTGATCACCGACAGCATTGCACCGACCGCCGCGGTCAAGAAAGCGCCGAACATCCGCATCGTGCCGACGGCACCGATGTTCGCCCAAGCGATCCTGAATATCTGGAACGGTACTTCAGTATCTTCGCTGTTCGAAGCAGAGACGCTTGGCCCGATCTATGACGGAATGTATGCCGCAAGCTAAGCTGCGCTGTGATCTAGGGGTGGCCCCGACGGGCCGCCCTCCCCCCGCTGGCCGTTGCGCCTAGCCGACGACCCAGTCGTCTTCTTCTCCCACCGAGCCAATCGCTGTCCAAGCCATGCGCACCCGTGCGACGCGGGTGTCACCCCATGTTCGAAAAACCATATCGAACCCCGCCTCTGTCACAGCTTCAGCGCTGATGTCGGCACGGGTTACGGTGGTGGCGTCAATGTCCCAAAGCGACATGGAAACCTGCACATGAGGCGGTTCCCGGAAGGCTTCGGAGAAGGTAATCCGGCGGCGGCGCTCGCGCTGGCCCCTGCCCGTCCACATCGGACCATCATCCTCGAAATCAGAAAACAGCATAACCTCGCCGCTGTCCAAGCCGATGGTATGGCTGCGCAGTCGTTTCATATCCGGGGCCTGTCTGCTGATCTGTCCATCCCCCGATGATGCCGCAGGAGGGGGGAGTAGAAAAGCAAAAAGCCCCGCCAAGGCGGGGCTTTCTAAAATCTTTCAAAGCATTACAGGCTGGGCTGTTTGCTCGACAATCCGATGTGATCGCCGACGGCAACCATATCGGCCAGAAGCTTGGCTGCATCATCCACGGGACCGGGCTCGTTTTCCCAGTTGTCCTTGGCGCGGGCGTAGACGGCATGCGCCTCTGCCACCATGCTGTCCATTTGCTCCTGCGTCATGTCGGCACGCGCCACGGCACGTTCCGCCAGCACAGACACGCCGCCCTGACCGCCGATTTCGGCGAAACCGCCGGTCACGACATATTCGGACGTGCCCTCAGGCCCTTCCACGCGCAGAAGGCCCGGACGCAGGGTGGTGATGGTGGGTGCATGGTCGGCCATAGCCGTCATGTCACCCTCAGCGCCCGGAATCTGCACGGCCGTCACCTGCATCGATGCCAGCCGCCGTTCCGGCGAAACGAGGTCGAATTGCATTGTGTCTGCCATTGTCAGCGCTCCTTAAGCGGCGTCTGCCGCCATTTTCTCGGCTTTCGCCTTCACGTCTTCGATGCCACCAACCATGTAGAAGGCACCTTCGGGCAGGTGATCGTATTCACCGGCAACCACGGCCTTGAAGGACGCGATGGTTTCTTCCAGCGGCACCTGAACACCGTCGGAGCCTGTGAACACTTTCGCCACGTCGAAGGGCTGGCTGAGGAAACGCTCGATCTTACGCGCACGTGCCACGGTCAGTTTGTCTTCTTCGCTCAATTCGTCCATGCCGAGAATGGCGATGATGTCCTGAAGCGATTTGTAGCGCTGAAGCACCTGCTGCACGTCTGTCGCCACCTTGTAGTGCTCGTCGCCGATGATCAGCGGGTCAAGCAGACGCGAGGTGGAGCCAAGCGGGTCAACCGCCGGGTAGATGCCCTTTTCCGAGATCGAACGATCCAGAACCGTTGTCGCGTCGAGGTGCGCAAAGGAAGTCGCAGGCGCAGGGTCGGTAAGGTCATCCGCAGGCACGTAAACGGCCTGAACGGAAGTAATCGAACCAGATTTGGTCGAGGCAATACGCTCCTGCATCACACCCATGTCCGTCGCCAGCGTCGGCTGGTAGCCCACAGCGGAAGGAATACGGCCCAGCAGAGCGGACACTTCGGAACCGGCCTGCGTGAAGCGGAAGATGTTGTCGACGAAGAACAGAACGTCGGAACCGGATTCGTCGCGGAACTGCTCGGCCAGTGTCAGACCGGTCAGGGCGATCCGCATACGCGCACCGGGAGGTTCGTTCATCTGGCCGTAGACCAGCGCAATTTTCGAATCCACCAGGTTGTCAGGAACGATAACGCCGGATTCGATCATCTCGTGGTAGAGGTCGTTGCCCTCACGGGTCCGCTCACCCACGCCCGCGAACACGGACAGACCGGAGTGCACTTTGGCGATGTTGTTGATCAGTTCCATGATCAGAACCGTCTTGCCCACGCCGGCACCGCCGAAGAGACCAATTTTACCACCCTTTGTGTAGGGGGCCAGCAGGTCGATCACTTTGATGCCTGTGACGAGGATCTGTGTCTCGGTCGACTGCTCGGCGAACTCGGGCGCGTCGCCGTGGATCGCACGGGTGGCTTCGGAGTTTACCGGACCTTTTTCGTCAACCGCGTCGCCGGTGACGTTCATGATGCGGCCCAGGGTCGCGGTGCCGACGGGCACGCGGATCTGGTCGCCTGTGTCGCTTACCGCTTGGCCGCGAACGAGACCTTCGGTGGCGTCCATCGCGATGGCACGAACCGTGTTTTCGCCAAGGTGCTGCGCCACTTCGAGAACCAGCGTTTTGCCCTGGTTTTCGGTGTGGAGCGCGTTGAGGATCTCCGGCAGGTCGCCTTCGAATTGAACGTCAACGACAGCGCCGATGACCTGTGTGATTTTACCGACAGCATTTGCCATGTCGTTTCTCCGATTTGCTTACAGCGCTTCCGCGCCGGAAATGATTTCGATCAGCTCGTTGGTGATGACAGCCTGACGCGAGCGGTTGTACTGGATGGTCAGCTTGTCGATCATCTCGCCCGCGTTGCGTGTGGCGTTGTCCATCGCCGACATCCGCGCACCCTGCTCGGACGCGCCATTCTCCAGTAGCGCCGAGAAGATCGCCGTGGCGACCCCGCGCGGCAGAAGATCGGCCAAGACTGCTTCTTCGCTGGGTTCATAGTCGAACAATGTGGACGCACCGCTGTCTTCGCCGTCTTCGGCGTCGAATTTGGCGGGGATGATCTGCTGCGCCGTCGGCGTCTGCATGACCACATTCACGAACTTCGCATAGAAGATCGTTGCCACGTCAAATTCGCCCTCGTCAAAGCGGTTCAGCACGTTCTGCGCGATCTTCTGCGCATCACCATAGCCGATCTTTTTGACTTCGCTGAGGTCCACATGGCCAACCAGAAGGTTGCCCATGTCACGCCGCAGCGCATCACGGCCTTTCTTGCCAACGGTAAGGATTTTCACCTCTTTGCCCTGGGCCAGCAAGTCACGCGCATGGGCTTTCGCCTTTTTTGCGATGTTGCTGTTGAAGCCGCCGCACAGCCCGCGTTCGGCGGTCATGACCACCAGCAGATGCACTTTGTCTTCACCCGTGCCGCTGAGCAGCTTGGGCGCGCTGTCGGAACCGCCAACGCTGGCCGCGAGCCCTGCCATCACGGCATTGAACCGCTCCGTATAGGGACGCGAAGCCTCGGCAGCCTCCTGCGCGCGGCGAAGCTTCGCCGCGGCAACCATTTGCATGGCCTTGGTGATCTTGCGGGTCGATTTGACCGACGCGATCCTGTTCTTCAGGTCCTTGAGATTTGGCATTGCCTTATCTCCCGTTTAAGCGAAGTCGGCGGCGAAACCGTCAATGGCGGCTTTGATCTTCTCTTCCAACTCGCCTTTGACCTTGCGGTCATTGTTGGTGATGTCCTTGAGAAGGTCGTCGTGCTTGCTGCGCAGATGCGCCAGCAGGCCTGCCTCGAAACGGCCAACCTCCGACACGTCCACCTTGTCGAGATAGCCATGCGTACCGGCGTAGATCACGCAGACGATTTCCGAGTTGGTCAGCGGCGCATACTGCGGCTGCTTCATCAGTTCGGTCAAACGCGCACCACGGTTCAGCAGCTGCTGAGTTGCGGCGTCGAGGTCGGAACCGAACTGAGCGAAGGCCGCCATTTCGCGGTACTGAGCCAGCGACAGTTTCACCGGGCCAGCCACGCTCGACATCGCCTTGGTCTGAGCCGAGGAGCCAACGCGCGAAACCGACAGACCGGTGTTCACGGCAGGACGGATGCCCTGATAGAACAGTTCGGTCTCAAGGAAGATCTGACCGTCGGTGATCGAGATCACGTTGGTCGGAATAAACGCGGATACGTCGCCACCTTGGGTCTCAATGATTGGCAGAGCTGTCAGAGAGCCGTTGCCAGCCTCATCACCCAGCTTTGCGGAACGCTCAAGCAGGCGGGAGTGGAGATAGAAAACGTCGCCCGGGTAAGCTTCACGGCCCGGTGGGCGGCGCAGCAGCAGGGACATCTGACGGTAGGACACGGCCTGCTTGGAGAGGTCATCATAGATGATCAGCGCGTGGCGGCCATTGTCGCGGAAGTGCTCCGCCATCGCGGTGGCGGCGTAGGGCGCGAGGAACTGCATAGGTGCAGGCTCGGACGCGGTTGCGGCAACAACGATGGAGTAGTCGATCGCGCCGGTTTCTTCGAGCTTTTTCACAAGCTGAGCAACAGTCGAACGCTTCTGGCCGATGGCGACATACACGCAGTACATCTTTTTGCCTTCGTCGTCGCCAGCAGCAGCGTTAACCTGCGCTTGGTTCAGCATCGCGTCGAGGGCGACGGCGGTTTTACCGGTCTGACGGTCACCAATGATCAGCTCACGCTGGCCACGGCCGATCGGGATCATCGCGTCAACGGACTTGAGGCCGGTTGCCATCGGCTCATGCACCGATTTACGCGGGATGATGCCGGGCGCTTTGACGTCGGCGATGCCGCGCTTGGTGGCGCCGATGGGGCCTTTGCCGTCGATGGGGTTGCCCAGACCGTCAACAACGCGGCCCAGCAGTTCGTCACCGATTGGCACGTCCACGATGGAGTTGGTGCGCTTGACGGTGTCGCCTTCTTTGATGTCACGGTCGGAACCGAAGATAACAACACCGACGTTGTCCGCTTCGAGGTTCAGGGCCATGCCCTGAATGCCACCGGGGAATTCGACCATCTCGCCGGCCTGGACGTTGTCCAAGCCGTAAACGCGGGCGATACCGTCACCGACGGAGAGAACGCGGCCCACTTCGGCGACTTCGGTTTCTTGACCGAAATCCTTGATCTGGTCCTTCAGGATCGCAGAAATCTCTGCTGCTTGGATACCCATTTATCCGACCTCTTTCATTACATTCTGGAGGGAATTGAGCTTGGAACGGATCGACGTATCGATCATTTTCGAGCCCACTTTGACAACAAGACCGCCGATGAGGCTTTCATCAACGGTCGCATGAAGTGATACTTTTTTGCCGGTGGAGGCGTTGAGCGACTTGGTCAGCTTGTCCGACTGCGTCTTGGTCAGCGCCTTGGCCGAGGTGACGTCTGCGGTGATCTCGCCCTTGGCTTCGGCAATTGTTTCGCGCAGCGCTTTGACCAGCGCGGGCAGCACAAACAGACGACGCTTTTGCGCCATCAGCGCCAGCGTGCTCGCCATGGTCTTGGTCAGGCCCATTTTGTCGGCCAGCACTTTGATCGCCTGCGCCTGCTGTTCGCGCGTATAAAGCGGCGAAGTGATCAGGCGCTGAAAGTCATCGCTGTCGGTCAAGGCCGCTTCAAGCGCGGTAAGATCGCCCTCGATGGCATCGACCTGATTGGCCTCGCGGGCCAGATCATACACGGCTGTCGCATAACGTTCCGCGATGCCGGTGGAAATGGAAGCAGGTTCGGACACGTCCATCCTCTCGTTCAATAAGCGCCGGATATGCGAAGATGTCGCGTCACCAGCAGTTGGCGCGGCTTGAAGTTACCCAAGACGTCTAAATCAGGGGCGATGTAGCAGACAGGTTCACGCCCGGCAACACAGTATAGGCAGGTAATGTCCCGGGGCGCTGCAATATTGCAAGGGCTATGGCCCGACGCGGCCCTTTGCCGCAGAAAAATGCGGTCTTTATGGCCAAGGGCGTGCACTGAGGGCGAATCCTCTGGACCAAGCGGCGCTTGCTTCAAGCCTGCAAGGCTCAGACCGGTTTGGCCTGCGGCTCAGCGATCCCCTCCAACACCCCGATGGCGCGCCGGGCGGTGCTGCGCTGTGGGCGGCCCCGCGGCGGGTAAACGAGCTTTGTCGCCTCGACCAAGATCGCACCACCGCCCATCATCGTTGGCATCTGGCGACCGATTTTTTCGAACAAAGGCGCAGATTTCATCCAGATTCGCTGCTGTGAGGGGAATTGAAACAACGCACCAAGGTGACGCTCAGGCAGGAATTGATGCTTGCGCAGCTGCGTTTCCAACTGCCCCGGCGAATAGGGCCGCCCATAGCCGAATGGCGTGCGGTCCCGCCGTGCCCACATGCCCGCGCGGTTCGGCACGATGAACAGCGCCTTCCCCCCCGGCCCCAACACCCGCCAGCATTCGTCCAGCAGTTCACTGGGCCGTTCCGAGGTCTCAAGCCCATGCATCAACACCAGCTTATCCACCGCCCCCGTCTCTACCGGCCAAAGCGTCTCTTCGGTCAGGACCGAGGTGTTGGGCATCCCCGCAGGCCAAGGCATCACGCCCTGCGGGCCGGGCATCAGCACCATCACGCGCCGGGCATCGGCCAGATAGGGCCGCAGCAGGGGTGCGGCAAAGCCAAAGCCAACGACAGTCTGACCCTTCGCCTCGGGCCAAAGCTCCAACAAGCGCCCCCGTAAGGATTTCTGCGCCGCACGTCCCAACGCGCTGCGATAATAGAAATTGCGCAGATCCTGTACATCAAGATGCATTGCAGCCCGCCTTGGTGAGTGTCACTCTTGCCCGACCATAACAACACAGCGAGGTAAGACGCCATGGCCTTTGATCTGGTCACGATTCCATGTCTGTCAGACAATTACGCCTTCCTGCTGCGCGACCATGACAGCGGCGCCGTGGCGCTGGTCGATGTACCCGAAGCTGCCCCGATTATGGCAGAGCTTGATCGCCGTGGCTGGACGCTGAGCCAAGTCTGGCTGACCCACCACCATCCCGACCACGTCCAAGGGCTTGCCGAAGTGCTGCCCCGCTTCCCCGCGCAGGTGATTGGCGCCAAGGCCGATGCCCACCGCCTCCCCCCGCTTGACCGCGAAGTGGTGGACGGCGACAGAATTGAATTGGGCGCGCTGACAGCCCAAGTGCTCGACGTATCTGGCCACACCGTGGGTCATATCGCCTTTCACGTGCCAAAAGCCAAAGTGGCATTCACCGCTGACAGCCTGATGGCGCTTGGCTGCGGGCGTCTGTTCGAAGGCACGCCCGGACAGATGTGGGAAAGTTTGCAAAAGCTGGCCGCACTGCCCGCTGATACAACCATCTGCTCGGGCCATGAATACACCGCCGCCAACGCAAAATTCGCGCTAACCGTTGATCCACAGAACCCGGCGCTTATATCAAGGGCCAAGGACATCGACAGCGCCCGCGCCAAGGGGCAGCCGACCGTCCCCTCGCCACTTTCACTGGAACTAGAAACCAATCCCTTCCTGCGCCCGGGCGATCCCGCCATCCGCGCCACTCTGGGGATGCCAGACGCCACCGACACGGAAGTGTTCACTGAAATCCGCAAGCGAAAAGACCAGTTCTGATTGCCTGCAATCATGGCTCAAAGTCCCCGGTCACGCGAAATGTGACCGATTCGGACCAGAATCTTCTTGAAGATGGGCGATGATCAACCAAACTCTAATACTATGAGGCCATGGTCGGACCGGGCTCTGAGACACCTCAGCACCTCACCGACCCCGATCGAAAAGGAGCACGCCCGTGCCTTCATTCTCGACTACACTTGAGCAGGCAATCCACGCGGCGCTCGCGCTGGCGAATGCCCGCCGCCACGAATTTGCAACGCTCGAACATTTGTTGCTGGCCTTGCTCGACGAACCCGACGCCGTGCAGGTCATGAAAGCCTGTTCCGTTGATGTCTCTGACCTGCGCGATACGCTGGTTGAGTTCGTCGACGATGATCTGAGCAACCTGATCACCGACATCGACGGCTCCGAAGCGGTGCCAACAGCAGCATTCCAGCGCGTGATTCAGCGCGCCGCGATCCACGTGCAATCCTCTGGCCGGACCGAGGTGACGGGCGCGAACGTGCTCGTTGCGATCTTTGCCGAGCGTGAGAGCAACGCCGCCTATTTCCTGCAAGAGCAGGACATGACCCGCTATGATGCGGTGAACTTCATCGCCCATGGGGTTGCCAAAGACCCCGCATATGGTGAATCCCGCCCCGTCGCAGGCGCGCCAGAGCATGAGGAAGAACCACAAGGGGTCACCGAAGGCGACAAGAAGGAATCCGCGCTGGCGAAATACTGCGTGGACCTGAACGCCAAATCCCGCGAAGGCGACATCGACCCGCTGATCGGTCGCGAGAGCGAGGTTGAGCGTTGCATTCAGGTGCTCTGCCGTCGGCGCAAGAACAACCCGCTGCTGGTGGGTGATCCAGGCGTTGGTAAAACCGCAATCGCAGAGGGTCTGGCGCGCAAGATCGTTGCTGGGGAAACCCCAGAGGTTCTGTCCAAAACGACGATCTACTCGCTCGACATGGGCGCTCTGCTTGCAGGCACCCGCTATCGCGGTGACTTTGAGGAGCGTCTGAAAGCCGTCGTGACGGAGCTCGAAGAACACAAGGACGCGGTGCTCTTCATTGATGAGATCCACACCGTGATTGGTGCAGGCGCCACCTCAGGCGGCGCGATGGACGCCTCTAACCTGCTGAAGCCTGCGCTTCAGGGCGGCAAACTGCGCACCATGGGCTCCACCACCTATAAGGAGTTCCGCCAGCACTTCGAGAAAGACCGCGCGCTCTCCCGCCGGTTCCAGAAGATCGACGTCAGCGAGCCTTCGGTTGAAGACGCCACCAAGATCCTTAAAGGCCTCAAGCCCTATTTCGAAGAGCACCACAGCGTCAAATACACCTCGGATGCGATTAAGACCTCCGTCGAACTGGCACATCGCTACATTAACGATCGCAAGCTGCCTGACTCAGCCATCGACGTGATCGACGAAGCCGGTGCCGCTCAGCATCTCGTGGCTGCCTCCAAGCGCCGCAAGACCATCGGCACCAAGGAAGTCGAGGCCGTGGTCGCCAAGATCGCCCGCATCCCGCCGAAGAACGTGTCGAAAGACGACGTGGTGGTGCTGAAGGATCTGGAAAACTCGCTCAAGCGGGTGGTCTTCGGTCAGGACGACGCCATCGTGGCGCTGTCTTCCGCGATCAAACTGTCCCGCGCGGGCCTGCGCGAACCGGACAAGCCTATCGGTAACTACCTGTTCGCGGGTCCAACCGGTGTGGGTAAAACCGAGGTCGCCAAGCAATTGGCGGATACCTTGGGTGTGGAACTGCTGCGCTTCGACATGTCGGAGTATATGGAGAAACACGCCGTTTCCCGCCTGATCGGCGCGCCTCCGGGCTATGTCGGTTTTGACCAAGGTGGCATGTTGACCGACGGCGTCGACCAGCATCCGCACTGCGTGCTACTGCTCGACGAGATGGAGAAAGCGCACCCTGACGTCTATAATATCCTGTTGCAGGTGATGGACCACGGTAAGCTGACCGACCACAACGGTCGGACGGTGGATTTCCGCAATGTGGTGCTGATCATGACCTCCAACGCCGGCGCCTCCGAGCAGGCGAAAGAGGCCGTGGGCTTTGGCCGCGAGCGGCGCACTGGCGAAGACACCGCCGCGATTGAGCGGACCTTCACGCCGGAGTTCCGCAACCGTCTCGACGCTGTCATCAGCTTCGCGCCGCTGCCGAAATCGGTAATCCTGCGGGTGGTCGAAAAGTTCGTGCTGCAACTCGAAGCGCAGCTGATGGACCGTAACGTGACCATCGAGCTGAGCAAGAAAGCCGCCGAATGGCTTGCCGATAAGGGCTATGACGACAAGATGGGCGCACGCCCCTTGGGCCGCGTGATCCAAGAGCACATCAAAAAGCCGCTCGCCGAAGAACTGCTCTTTGGCAGGCTGGCCAAAGGTGGGGTCGTCAAAGTGGGCGTGAAGGACGAGGCACTGACGCTCAAGGTCTTGAGCAGCGAGAACAAGCGCCTTTCCGGTGACCGGCCACCGCTGCTGACAGCAGAATGAGTGTCAGGGCCGCCTTGGCCCTGATCCTTTCCTCCGCCAGCCCTGCGCTGGCGGAGGATTTGCAGCTGGCCTTTCCGCTGGATTGCACCCTTGGGCAGGACTGCCACATCCAGCAATATATGGACCGAGACCCGAGTGCCGCCGCGCAAGACTATCGTTGCTCGGGGCTGACTTATGGCGGTCACAAGGGCACGGATTTCGCCCTTCCCGATCTTGCGGCGATGGCGGCTGGCGTCACGGTCCGCGCAGCGGCACCTGGCGTGGTCAAAGGTCTGCGTGACGGTATGCAAGACGGCGCACCGTTGGCCCAGGTCCAAGGGCGCGAGTGCGGCAACGGCGTGGTGATCGACCTCGGCGCGGGGTGGGAAACGCAATACTGCCACCTCAAACGTGGGTCTCTTAGCGTTGTCGAAGGACAAGAGATCGCCGTTGGCGATGCGATCGGTCTGGTCGGACAATCTGGCAAAGCCGCCTTTCCCCATCTCCACCTCTCCCTGCGCCACAATGGCGAACCGGTCGACCCTTTCGATCCCGAAGGCAGCAGTTGTGACGTGGAACCGTCCAAAACCCTCTGGCAAGACACCCCGCCCTACCGCCCCGGCGGGTTGATCACGCTCGGGTTTGCAGACCACGTTCCGACCTATGCAGATATCAAGGCAGGAAATGCCAATCGTGGTACGCTGCCGACAAATGCCCCCGCCTTGGTCATTTACGGCTACAGCTACGGCACCCAAAAAAACGACGTGCTGCGGCTTAGCCTCGCAGGGCCAAACGGCACCGTAATCGAGAAAGACGTGCAGCTGGAAAAACCGCAGGCGCAATCTTTCCGTGCCATCGGCAAACGCGCCGCTTCTGCCGCTTGGCCCGCCGGGCGCTATGACGGCACGGTCACCCTGTTGCGCGATGGGCGTGTGATCGACGAAAAGACCGGCAGGTTGACGGTGCAATAGCACCGCCTTTGGCCGCTTACTTCTCGGTAAATTTCAGCTCGATCCGCCGGTTCTGCGCGCGCGCGGCTTCGGTATCGCCTTCGGCCACGGGCTGATATTGCCCGAACCCGTTTGCCGCCAGACGATCCGGCGCGATGCCAAGGAAGTTGACCATATATTTGACGACCGACAGCGCCCGAGCTTGGCTTAACTCCCAGTTGTCGGCAAATTCGCCAAAGCCGGAAAGCGGCAGATTGTCGGTATGACCATCGACACGGATGACCCAATCAATTTCGGCTGGGATATCATTCACCACACTGCGCAGAATGCCTGCCACTTTGGCAATCTCGCCCTGCCCGTCTTGGCTCAGCACCGCGCTGCCGGGTGCAAAAAGAACTTCGGAAGAGAACACAAAGCGGTCGCCCTCGATCCGTACCCCTTCTTGATTGCCCAGAAGGTTGCGCAAGCGGCCAAAGAACTCAGACCGGTATTGCGCCAAGTCTTTACTCTCCTCCTCCAGCCGCCTGCGCTCTGCCGCTTCCAACTCGGCGCGGCGACGCTCTTCCGCTGCGACCCTTGCCAGCGCGGTGTTCAGCTCAGACCCCAGCGATTGCAGTTCGACCGATTTCGCGGCATCCCGCGCCACGGCATCGTCCAATAGAGCCTGCAGGTTTCCCAGCTGTGCGCGCAATTCCGCAACTTGCTGGTTCAGCAATTCTGTCTGACGCTGCGCCTCGGCGCTGATGGCTTTTTCCTCGGATAAAGTCTGCTCGGCCTGCGCCAGAAGTGCGGCGCGGCGTTCGGCGGCGGTGGTCTTGTCCTCGGCCAATGTCTCTGCAGCGAGCTTGGCCGCCAGCGCCTGCGCAAGCCGTTCGCGCAAATTCTTCTGATCCCCGCTGAGCGTCTCACCTTGTTCCTCAAGCGTCTGTACGCGGGTCAGCGCTTCGGCCAGCTTCGTGTTCAGGGCTTGCTCAGACGCCTCTGCCTGCGCCAAACGTCTGCGCAGATCGCCCTCGGTGCCCTCTGCCGTTTCTAATTGCGCGCTTAAAGCCGCACGTTCGGCTTCCAACTCATTGCCGCTCTGCTCAAGGGTCTGCATCCGCAGCAGCGCGGCCGCTAGTTCTGTATCAAGATCACGCCGCGCCGCGCGGGCGGCGGCCAGAAGGGTCAGCGTGTCTTCGGCCTTCTTGCGCTGCGCCTCTAATGAAAGGGTCATGGCCGTGAGTTCCGCATCTGCATTCTCAAGCCGGTCGCGCAGCGCCTGCGCCGCGGCGGCCTCGGCCAAACGGGCGGTCTCTTCTGCGCTGAGGGCGTCCTCGGCTTTGGCCACTTCGGCATTCAGTGCGGCCACCTCGGCCTCCGCTTCAGCGTTCTCGGCGCGCAGATCGGCCACCAACGCGTCCAGCGCCTCACGCCGTGCGGCTGCCAAACGGGCGGTCTCTGCCTGCGCGTCGATCTCCTCCCGCGCGGTGCTGAGCGCGAGGTTCAACGCCTCCTGCTCGTTCAAAAGCTCGGTTTCGCGATCTTCCAGCGTCCCGATGCGGGCCTGATCGGAGGCCTGTGACGCCAAAAGCGCCGCCACCCGCGCCTCAAACCCGGTGATCTTGGCCTCTGCCGCTTGCAGGGCCGCATCTTGATCATCACGCTCAGTCGTCAGCCCGGCGATCACTGCCTCTTGGCGCGACACCTCATCGCGGGCGTCGTTTAATGAGGCATTCAGCGCGCCAAGCCGGGCTTCCAGCCGTGCGGTGGTACGTTCCTCAACCCCAAGCGCTTGGGCAAGGGCAGCGACCTCTCCGGCCAGTTCGTTCAACTCGCTTTCTTGGCCGCTGATGCGTTCGGTGAGGACGAATTGCACCACCATAAAGATGGTAAGTACGAACATCAGAACCAGCAACAGCCCGGTCATCGCATCAACGAACCCCGGCCAGATTGAGCCCTGAAACCGCGTACCTGTCCGCCGGGAAAGTGCCATTACTGGTCCCCGCCACCGGGGGCATCACCTGCGCGCGGGCGACGTGCCTCAGGGGCGCGCTGCCCAGAAAGCGCCTTGGCCAACAGGGAGATATCCTTGCGAAACTCTGCCATAGTCTCCTGCCGCCCGGCTGAGATTTCTTCCAAGATCCGCAGCATCTGCACGTCGATAGAGCGTAGCCGCATCCGGCTTTCCGCGTCGATCCCTTCGCCCGTGAGCTGCTCTTCGAGCACGCCAATCAACCGATCCTGCCCCTCGGCCATGCGTTCAAGCGCGGTATTCGTCGTCGTGTCATGTTCCATCCGCGTGGTCATCCGGTCCACGGCATCGGCAAGCTTGCCCAGCTTGTCGTCCACCATGGCGCGGCTGATATCGGATTGGGTGAACATCTGCTGCATTTCGCCCATCTGTTCGACCATCTGATCCATCACGCTGGCCATAATGTTCTGGTCGCTCACATCGTCGCCGGAGGTCAGACCGACCCGCGTGATGGAACTCAGCCAATCTTCCAGCTCTTGATAAAACCGGTTCTGCCCGTGGCCCGCGAAAAGCTCCAACAGCCCGACGACGAGTGAGCCCGCAAGCCCCAGAAGCGAGGAGCCAAAAGCCACGCCCATGCCGCCCAATTGCGCTTCAAGCCCGGTCATCAAACGGCCAAAGACATCGACGCCCGCCTCCCCCTCACCGGGGGCGAGCGAGCGGATCGTGTCGACCACCGCCGGAACGGTCGTGGCGAGCCCGTAGAAGGTGCCAAGAAGGCCGAGGAAAATCAGCATGTTGACGATGTAGCGCGTGATCTCGCGCACTTCGTCGATACGCGAGGCAACGGAATCGAGGATCGAACGGGTTGAGGCCGTGCTGACCTGCATCCGCGCGCCACGCTGGCGCAGAAGTGACGCCAAGGGGGCCAAAAGCTGCGGCGGCTGCGCATCGGGTTCGGAATTGTCAGCGGCGAAGTCCTCGATCCAGCGGACAGAGCCGATCAGCTGCGTCACCTGATAGAAACAGGCCAGCACACCGACGACGAAAACAAAGATGATGACCCCATTAAGCCATGGGTTCGCGGCGAAGATCGGCAGCACGCTGGGCAGGGCCAAAAATGCCCCTACGCCGGTCAATGCCAATACGATCAGCATCAGTGAAATCTGACGCACCGGTTGTGAAAACTGCGGTTTTGCCTTGCGGTCTGGCTGTGCCATGCGGCCTTTCCTGACCCTCTATTCTGCTCTTGGCGCAGCTTACACTGAAACTGCGCGGAGTTGCCAAGTTTTTATGAGGCCAAAGCCCTTACACGATCATGCAACCACTCCAACGCAGGGTCATGCAAGCCCACTTCAGAAAGATGCACGGCGGTGTTGATCAAATACTCGGTATTCGGCCCGCGTCCGCCCACTGCGCGGGCAATGATCTGTGCTTGTTCTTCCAGCGGCAGCCCACCGCAATATTGGTCATGCGCCGCGTCGATCACATAGGTGACTGCCTCTACATCGCGCCCATCGGTCAGATGCACAGTAAGGTTTTTCTCCACATAGGCCGATGAGATCAACTCACGCTCGCGCAGGTAGTCCAGCGTCTGTGCCTCATGCCCCGCCGCCACGCGCATCGCCATGCCTTCGCAGGCCGAGCGGACGGATTCGTCAAGCGCCAGCACCAGCCCCGGCTGTTCGACCGTGCCACGGTGATGGATCGAGCGCATGCAGAAAGATCGGGCATAGCCCGGCAGCGTGCCGATCACGCTTTCCGCCACCTCGAAACCGGGGTTCCACAAAAGGCTGCCATAGCCAAATACCCACATTGTCATCCTGCTGGTCCTTTCTGCTGGCCTTCGGTAAACCGCATCTGAAGCACGATTTGAAGGGCTATCGAAATGCGGAAACTGGTTTGGCTGCTGATTGTGCTCGCCGTACTTTGGGGCGCGTGGTGGGCCACTGCGACGACGCAGATGCAAAGCACCCTGACCGGCCTGCTCGACACCCGCCGCGCGGCGGGGTGGGAGGTTACGCTCAAGCACATCAGCAAGGCCGGTTTCCCCCTGACGCTTGAAAACCGGTTGAGCGATCTTTCGGTGGCGGCCCCTGCCCGCGGTCTGGCATTCGAGGCACCGCAGCTTGATCTTTCGGCCCCGGTTTGGTGGCCCGGCGATCTGTCGGCGCGCGCTTCTGCCGCAAACGCCGCTCTGCCCGCCGGCGCACTGCCCTTGACGCTGAACATGAGCGACCTGCGCGTTGATGTAGAGCTGCATCCCGGGTCAACGCTTCAACTGGAAGCGTTGAAGGTCCGCAGCGCGTATCTTGAGGTTAATGGCCCCGACGGGCCGCTGCTAGAAGCGGAAGAACCGCAGATGCAGGTCACGCAATCCTCTGCCGCGGCGCGGGACTATGACATCGCCTTGCTGCCCGGTGGCATCACCCCCGGTCCCCTGTTGCGAAAAGTCTTGGGAGAGGGCGCAGGCCAGCCCGGCGGGCAGCCGATCCTGTCGGCGCGGATGGCGGTCACCTTTGCCCGCCCGCTGGATCGTCACAGCGCGATGGCAGGTAAACTGCCGCAGATCGACGCGTTGACGGTTGAAAATGTAGATGCCGCATGGGGTGACGTGGCGCTGGCCGCCGAAGGGGCGCTGACCTTTAATGCGCAAGGCACCCCCGACGGGGTGCTCAGCCTGCGGGTCACCAACTGGTCCAAACTGCTTGATGCGGGCGAGCGTGCGGGCTTTTTGCCGCCATCGATGCGGGGGCAGGTGAATACCATGCTGCGGCTGTTGGAGGCGCGGAGCGGCACGCCGGGCGGGCTTGATCTTGATCTGCTCTTTGCCGACGGCCAGATGACGCTCGCAGGCATCCCGCTTGGCCCCGCGCCTCGTTTGATCCAGCCCTAAGCGGGCCTTAGCGGCAATAGCTGCCGCTGCGATACCGCGCCGTGTCGAAATGGAAATGGTCTTGATGAAAGCGGTCGGATTCCGGCCCGAGAACCGTGCCGAACGGCCCACAGGCACCTTGGTGCATCCGCCGCATTACTTTGCTGCTGCGCCGGGCGCGCCAGCCTTTCAGAACAGTAATCGTGCGACCATCCGCCAGTTCAAACCCTGAAATGTCGATCGCGCGGCCCTTGCCGTGTTCTGAGATCTTGCCGCCCTTCCGGTTGTTGCGCGTGCGGCAGGCGTAATGCGCAGCGACCCGTAACTCTTTGAGCCCGCCGCCCTGCCCCGCCAAGGCAGGCACCGCCGATTGCCGCACCCATGTATCGAGCGCCTTGGCCGTAGTGCAATCCATCACCGCGGCATTGCTAAGCTTGATGCCAGAGACCGAGCGCACCTTGACTGCGTTCTCGATCCCGCAACCACTGATCTTGCCCGGCACCCGGCCCACCGGCGCGCCTTGGATCGCCAGATCCCCGCAAACCGCACCCTTCGCCAGCATCTGCTGCCGGGCGCGGGCGGCTTTCTCAACCTTGCGGCTGCGAAGGGAGGGACGGAGAGAGGATTTGATCCCCCGACCCGCTTCGGCGGCAGCGCGGGCAGCGGGGTCACGTTTAGGCTGTTCGATCGCACCCGAGGGCACGACGATAACCGGCAGCGTAGCGTGATTGTCTCGCGGGACCGGGCGTTGCGAACTGTCCGGCCCCGCGGCCAGGGCCATCTGCCCCAGCACGATCAGCGGCAGGACAGCCCAGCCCTTCATGGCTTGCGCGCGCCCCGGCCAAAGTCGGGCGCGTCGGTGTCTTGCCCCGCCTCAATAATGCCGCGCCGGATCGCGCGGGTGCGGGTGAAATAGGCGTGCAGATGCGCCCCGTCGCCGGTGCGGATGGCGCGTTGCAGGGCAAAAAGCTCTTCGGTGAAACGCCCGAGGATTTCCAGCGTCGCGTCCTTGTTGGTCAGGAAGACGTCGCGCCACATCGTCGGATCGCTCGCCGCGATGCGGGTGAAATCGCGGAAACCGGCGGCGGAATACTTGATGACCTCGCTGTCGGTCACCCGGCGCAGATCGTCGGCGACGCCGACCATCGTATAGGCGATAAGGTGCGGCGCGTGAGAAGTAACGGCCAGCACCAGATCGTGATGCTCGGCGTCCATCTCCTCGACATTGGCTCCCGCCCCTTCCCAGAGCGCGCGCAGACGCGCGATGGCCGCGGGGTCAGTTCCCTCGACCGGGACCAGCAGGCACCAGCGGTTGTCGAAGAGCTCGGCAAAGCCGCTGCGCGGGCCGGAGTGCTCGGTCCCCGCCAATGGGTGGCCCGGAATGAAATGTACGCCCTCGGGCAGATGCGGACCGACCTGCGCGATGACATCGGCCTTGACCGAGCCTACGTCCGTCACTGTGGCGCCCGGAGACAAGTGCGGTGCAATCTCGGCGGCGACGGCCCCCATTACGCCCACCGGCACGCAGAGCACCACCAAATCAGCGTCCTTGACGGCTTCGGCGGCGCTGTCGCAGACGCGGTCGCAAAGGCCAATCTCACGCGCCGTGGCGCGGGTCTCATCGCTACGGGCATAGCCGGTGACCTCGCCTGCCAGACCACCACGTTTGATCGCCCAGAAGAGCGAAGAAGCAATCAGCCCCAGCCCGATCAGCGCGACCCTGTCATAGACCTGCGCCATCAGCTGCCTCCCTTAAACTGCCGCACAGCATGGACCACGCGGCGGCAGGCGCTCTCATCCCCTACGGTGATGCGCAGACATTGCGGCAGGTTGTAGCCCGCCACCCGCCGCACAATCAGCCCTTGTGTCTTGAGGTGATCATCGCAGGCTTCGGCCTCGGCCTGATTAGCGAAACGGGCCAGTACGAAGTTGGCGCAGGAAACATCCGAGGGCACGCCAATTTCGGCCAGCGCATCGGCCAGCCAAGTGCGCCAACGGGCGTTCTCGGCCCGGCAATGGTCGGTATAGGCGCGGTCGCGGATCGCGGCCTCGGCGGCGGCAAGTGCGGCCTGCGACAGGTTGAACGGCCCCCGCACGCGGTTGAGCACGTCGATCACATGGCCCGGCCCGTAGCCCCAGCCGATGCGCAGCCCGCCCAGCCCGTAGAGCTTGGAGAACGTCCGCGTCATCACCACGTTGTCGCGGCGATCGACCAGCTCGGCCCCGCCGTCATAGCCCTCGACATATTCGGCATAGGCCCCGTCGAGCACCAAGAGCGCCTGCGGCGGCAGCCCTTCGGCCAGACGCTCGATCTCGGCCAAACCGATCATCGTGCCGGTGGGATTGTTAGGGTTGGCGATGAACACCAGTCGGGTCGCGTCGGTACAGGCGGCGAGGATGGCGTCCACATCGGTTACCCGCTCACGCTCGGGCACCTCAACGGGCGTGGCCCCGGCGGCGAGCGCGGAGATTCGGTACATGGCAAAGCCGTGTTCGGTATGCACCACCTCGGTTCCCGGTCCGGCATAGGCTTGGCAGAGGAAGGCGATGACCTCATCCGAGCCCGCCCCGCAGATGATCCGCTCCGCATCTAGGCCCAGCACGTCACCGATGGCAGTGCGCAGCGCGTGGTGGTCGGAGGAGGGATAGCGATGCAGGTCATAGGCCGCGCGGCGATAGGCTTCGACGGCGGCAGGGCTTGGCCCCAGCGGGTTTTCGTTCGAGCTGAGTTTGACCACATTCTCAAGGCCCGCGACATACGCCGCACCCCCTTGGTAAAGGTCAATCTCCATAATGCCCGGTTGCGGTGCGATCTGTGTCATCTCGCTCTTTTCCTCACGCTACTGCCGCCCTTCTATCGGGGCGACAGCGGTGATGCCAGAATCATTCTGCATCCGCGCTTCCGCCGGACAGCCTGTTGCATCGCTGCGCCCCAGCCCAACCCCGCGCAAAGAAAAAGGCCGCGCGGTTTGCACCACACGGCCTTTCGGTATTCGACGGGCGAAGAAACTTAGTTCTTCGCGTAGAATTCCACAACGAGGTTCGGCTCCATGACAACCGGGTATGGCACGTCGGACAGGCCAGGTGTGCGCACAAAGGTTGCTGTCAGCTTGGAGTGATCCGTCTCAAGGTAGTCAGGCACATCACGCTCGGGCAGCTGAACGGCTTCAAGAACGGAAGCCAGCTGCTTGGAACGGTCACGCACTTCGATGACGTCACCCTCTTTTACGCGGTAGGAGGGGATGTTCACTTTCTTGCCGTTCACACGAACGTGGCCGTGGTTCACGAACTGGCGCGCTGCGAAAACGGTCGCAACGAACTTGGCGCGGTACACAACGGCGTCCAGACGACGCTCCAGCAGACCGATCAGGTTTTCACCGGTATCGCCTTTAACACGCTCGGCTTCGCCGTAGATGCGACGGAACTGCTTTTCGGTCAGGTCGCCGTAGTAGCCTTTAAGCTTCTGCTTGGCGCGCAGCTGGATACCGAAATCGGAAATCTTGCCCTTACGACGCTGGCCGTGCTGGCCGGGGCCGTATTCACGACGATTCACCGGGGACTTCGGACGGCCCCAGATGTTTTCGCCCATGCGGCGGTCTAGTTTGTGCTTGGCAGCTGTGCGTTTGGTCACGGCTGTTCTCCTTTATAAGGCCCCGAGGGGCGGTAAAGGGCGTTGTCCTTTGGCCGAAGCCCGACAGGGTTCCCCTTGCGGGGTCCACCAACACCAATGAAGGGGCGCTTATACGGCGCCATGGCCGGGAGTCAACGGGGGATTTCAGCAGGGGCAATACGCCCCGCCCTAACGCGCCATCGCGGCACAGGGGCCGTGGCGGTGGCAGGTCAGGATATGATCGTTCACCAGCCCGCAGGCCTCCATCCACGCATAGGTGATCGTCGGCCCACAGAACTTGAAACCGGCTTTCTTCAGGTCTTTACTCACCTGCTCGGACAGCGCTGTTTTCGGTGGCACTTCGGCCTGCGTGGCAAAGCCGGGCTGCAATGGCACGCCGTCGACGTAGCGCCACATGAATTGATCAAACCCCTCGCGAGCCTCGATCTTTTGCCAGGCGCGGGCGTTGGTGATCGCGGCCTCGATCTTGCCCCGGTGGCGGATAATGCCCGGATCGCCCAGCAGGCGCGTGACATCCGCCTCCCCCCATTCGGCGATCTGATGCGGATCGAACCCGGCGAAAGCGGCGCGAAAATTATCGCGTTTTTTAAGGATGGTGATCCAGCTCAGCCCGGCCTGAAACCCATCCAGGATCAGCTTTTCCAAAAGCGCGCGGCTGTCATATTCGGGCACACCCCATTCGGTGTCATGATAAGCTTGGTAAATCGGGTCATCCCCGGCCCAGTCACAGCGCTGCATCTTAACCCTCCCGCGTGATCCACCGCGGAAATCGCCGCTGATTAAGACCGTGTTATCACCTTTGCGCCCATACCCTTGGCAGGACAGAAAGAAGAGTACCGCCGTGCCCCGCCGATTCCAACGCCCTATTGCCGACATCCCTCCGGGAGGGGACAGCCCGCTGAACTATGCGGTCACGCAACGCGATGCCGCGATGCGGGAAATGGTGCGCGACGCCGTCGCGCATCGTCAGACCTTATTGGCCTTTCAGCCGGTCATGCGGGCCAGCGATCCGACGCGCATTGCCTTTCATGAGGGTTTGATCCGCCTGCTTGACCCTACAGGCCGTGTGATCCCGGCCAAGGACTTCATGTCGGTCATTGAAGATACAGAAACGGGTCGGCAAGTTGACGTGCTGGCCCTGCGCTTAGGACTGAACGCACTGCACAGCCATCCGGGCCTGCGCTTGTCAATCAACATGTCCGCCCGCTCCATCGGGTATCACGAATGGAACCGCGTGCTGCGCCACTGGCTCGCCCGCGATGCTACTTTGGGAGAACGGCTGATTTTAGAGATTACCGAAAGTTCGGCTATGATGGTGCCGGAACTGGTGGCGCATTTCATGGATCAGTTGCAACCCTATGGCATCTGCTTTGCCATGGATGATTTCGGCGCAGGGCAAACGGCAATCCGCTACTTCAAAGATTTCTATTTCGACATCCTGAAACTCGACGGGCAATTTATTCGCGGCATCGCCACGAACCCGGACAACCGCGCCTTGACCGCCGCCTTGATGTCGATCGCCACGCATTTCGACATGCTCACCGTCGCCGAATGCGTTGAAAACGCGGCCGATGCGGCAGTGCTGGTCGAGATGGGCGTCGATTGTCTGCAAGGTTATCACTACGCCGCGCCCACCACCCGACCCGACTGGATGGATTTCGACCAGACTCGCGCCACTGGCTGAGCCTACCTCGGTGTAACAGCACAACGATGGCCTGAAGCCGCCTGCTCAGTTGCCGCATCGCAGCGCATCCGCTATCACTACCCCAGAGGGACGGGAGCGCCCACGCCCGAGGATGGCGCGTGTCGGTGTGCCCCCGCCCAGTCAGGTAGAGGAAAGTCACATCATGACCAATGTCGTCATCGCATCCGCCGCCCGTACCGCCGTGGGCAGTTTCGGCGGGGCGTTTGCCAATACACCCGCCCATGATCTTGGTGCCGCCGTTCTGAAGGAACTGGTGGCCCGCGCCGGGGTGGACCCGTCCGAAGTCTCTGAGACCATTCTGGGGCAGGTGCTGACCGCCGCCCAAGGCCAGAACCCCGCGCGTCAGGCGCATATCAATGCGGGCCTGCCGAAAGAAAGCGCCGCTTGGGGCATCAACCAAGTCTGCGGCTCGGGCCTGCGCGCCGTGGCACTTGCAGCTCAGCACATCCAACTGGGCGATGCGAGCATCGTTTGCGCCGGTGGTCAGGAAAACATGACCCTAAGCCCCCATGCGCAGAACCTCCGCGCGGGTCAGAAAATGGGCGACTTGCAGTTCATCGACACGATGATCCGCGACGGTTTGTGGGATGCCTTCAACGGCTACCATATGGGCCAAACCGCCGAGAATGTTGCCGAAAAATGGCAGATTTCCCGCGACCAGCAGGACGAATTCGCCGTCGCCTCGCAAAACAAGGCCGAAGCCGCCCAGAAGGCTGGCAAATTTGCGGATGAGATTGTCGCCTATACCATCAAAACCCGCAAAGGTGAGACAGTCGTCGATCAGGACGAATACATCCGCCATGGAGCCACCATCGAAGCAATGCAGAAACTGCGCCCCGCCTTTACCAAGGACGGCTCGGTTACTGCGGCCAACGCCTCCGGCCTCAACGACGGCGCGGCGGGTGCGTTGCTGATGAGCGCTGATGAGGCTGAAAAGCGCGGCATCACCCCGCTAGCGCGGATCGCCTCCTATGCCACCGCCGGTCTTGACCCGTCGATCATGGGTGTCGGCCCCGTCTATGCCTCGCGCAAGGCGTTGGAGAAAGCAGGCTGGAAGCCCGAGGACCTAGACTTGGTCGAAGCCAACGAAGCTTTCGCCGCGCAGGCCTGTGCCGTGAACAAGGAAATGGGCTGGGATCCGGAAATCGTGAACGTCAACGGCGGTGCCATTGCCATCGGTCACCCCATCGGCGCCTCCGGCGCGCGCGTGCTCAATACTCTACTGTTCGAAATGCAGCGCCGCGGAGCCAAAAAAGGTTTGGCGACGCTGTGTATCGGTGGCGGTATGGGTGTTGCCATGTGCCTTGAGCGCCCCTAAGACTATATTCGGCGCGCAACTTTATTGCGCGCCGAAACATGCATTTGCAAGAACATTACCTTGAGGGAGGGATTACATGTCACGCATCGCTTTGGTCACCGGAGGCAGTCGCGGCATTGGCGCGGCCATCTCCACCACGCTGAAGGACAAAGGCTATACCGTCGCCGCCACCTATGCCGGCAATGACGAGGCTGCCGCGAAATTCACCGAAGAGACCGGCATCAAGACCTATAAATGGAACGTGGCAGACTACGAGGCCTCCAAAGCAGGGATCGAACAGGTCGAAGCCGATCTTGGCCCTATCGAAGTGGTCGTTGCCAACGCAGGCATCACCCGCGATGCGCCGTTCCATAAAATGACCCCCGATCAGTGGAATGAGGTCATCGCGACCAATCTCACCGGCGTTTTCAACACGATCCATCCGGTCTGGCCCGGCATGCGTGAACGCAAATTCGGGCGCGTGGTCGTGATCTCTTCGATCAATGGGCAGAAAGGTCAGTTCGCGCAGGTAAACTATGCCGCCACCAAGGCAGGCGATCTGGGCATCGTGAAATCACTGGCCCAGGAAGGCGCGCGCGCAGGCATCACCGCGAATGCGATCTGCCCCGGCTATATCGCAACCGATATGGTCATGGCCGTGCCCGAAAAAGTCCGTGAGAGCATCATCGCGCAGATCCCCGCAGGCCGTCTGGGTGAACCCGAAGAAATCGCCCGCGCCGTGGCCTTTTTGGTCTCGGACGATGCAGGTTTCATCAATGGCTCGACCATCTCAGCCAATGGCGCGCAATTCGTCGTTTAACTGGCGAGACCTATCAGGATTGAAAAGGCCAGCCCTTCATGAGGCTGGCCTTTTTTATATTGGCTAGGGGCGACATCCGCCCCTCCAAGCCACCGCGCGGCATGAGTATGCGCCAGCCGTAAACAAAAACTAAGCTGCCGCCCCGCCAAGACGGAACGACAGCCATCAAGAGAGCTTTAACTCTTGTTAAGGATTAGCTCGACAGTCGGCTAATCTCCTCCTTCAGGCGCAGTTTTTCCTTTTTCATGGAAGCCACTTTTAGATCGTCCATACCGGGGGCGCGTTGCGCGGATTCAACCGCCTCACTCATTGCCTGATGCTTTCGCTTCAGGGTATCCAGATGTGCGCTCAAAGCCATACAATCCTCCATGATTGGTGTTTAGAAATTCAGTGGACCACAGCGCGACACACAAGTCACGCAGCACCGCAGCATAGGGGTGAAGTTGGTGAAAAAATGCTTAAGAGGTAGGAAAAACCAGCGGCGCACCGCAGCGCAGGACCGCTTCGATTTCGGGCACATAGCTAATGCCATCCATCTCATGCTGTGCACCGATGTGCATGACGTAGCTGTGGTAGAGACGGAACGCGCCCCGACCGTTCTTGCGCGCGCGCAGAAGAATCAGTTCCGGCGGCCGTCCTACGCGTGAGGCAAGCGGCAACACTTCGACCGACCCCATCTCATGCGGCAGCGCCGCCAGAAGCTCAGGCAACCGTTCCGCGCGGTGGATAAAATGCGCCTGCCCCTTCGGTTTCAATCGTTTTGCCGCCATGCGGACCCATTGCCGTAAAGGCGTGGCCTCACCCAAGGCGGTCTCTCGTCCCGGCTCGCGGGACTGGACCGAAGCGGCGCGGTCAAAATAGGGCGGGTTGGCCAGCACATGATCGAATTGCCGTTGGCGCAGGTGCAATGGCATGTCGGTCAAATCGGCCTCCACCACCTCCAGCGCCTCCCCGCCATTGCGCCGCGCAAGATCGGCATAGGCTGGCTGTAGCTCACACCCCGTCAGCGCCAGCCCCGGCACCCGGGCGCCCAAGCACAGTACCGCAGCTCCCACCCCACAGCCCAGTTCCAACACGCTCTGCCCTGCCATCGCCTCGACACTCGCGGCCAGCAAGACCGGGTCCACCCCGGCACGATAGCCGCGCCCCCGGCGCGGCTGCCACAGGTGCAGGTTACCCCCCAAGAAGGCATCGCAGGTCAGGTCATCTTCGATGAAACGGGTCACAGCCCGAGGGGGATCTCATTGTCGCGCATGACCCGTAGGGCGGCGTCATGGTCATCGGGGTGCACCATCAAACGGCGCGGGAAAATTCCGATGCCACCTTCGAGCACGCTCATGTTTACGTCCATTTCAAAGCAGTCTATATCCTCCCCCCTGAGAAGGGCGGTGGCAAAGGCGATGATGGTCATGTCGGTGCTGCGCAAAAGTTCCTTCATATCAAAGATGTAAAGCCGGATCACCGGCATGTCGAGCGGGACGCGGGAAATGATGATGAAAAGTGATGCAACGGGCAAACCGCACGACCGCATGGCGGCCTATCTGAGTGATGATATGGCGGCGGTGAGCGCGCTGATCCGCGAGCGGATGGCGTCGAAACACGCGCCCCGCATCCCCGAAGTCACCGCCCATCTGGTCGAAGCGGGCGGCAAGCGCCTACGCCCGATGCTGACACTCGCGGCGGCACGAATGTGTGGCTACGACGGCCCCTATCACGTCCATCTGGCCGCTACGGTGGAGTTCATCCACACCGCGACGCTGCTGCATGACGATGTGGTGGACGAAAGCGCCCAGCGGCGGGGGCGGCCCACGGCGAATCTCTTGTGGGACAACCAGTCGTCGGTGCTGGTCGGCGATTACCTCTTCGCGCGCAGCTTTCAGTTGATGACCGAACCGGGCTCAATGCCCGTCATGCGCATCCTGTCCAATGCTGCGGCGACGATTGCAGAGGGCGAGGTGTTGCAACTGACAGCGGCGCAGAATTTGGCTACGGACGAGGCGGTCTACCTGCAAGTCGTGCGGGGCAAAACGGCGGCGTTGTTCTCAGCCGCGACGGAAGTGGGTGGCGTGATCGCCGACGCGCCAAAAGGTCAGGTCAAAGCGCTTTACGACTATGGTGACGCCCTTGGCATCGCATTCCAGATCGTCGACGACCTGCTGGATTATCAAGGCGATACCGGCGCCACAGGCAAAAACGTGGGCGATGATTTCCGCGAGCGCAAGCTGACCCTGCCGGTGATTAAGGCCGTGGCCAAGGCCGATGCGGAGGAGCGCGCCTTTTGGGTGCGCACCATCGAAAAGGGCAAGCAGGAGGATGGTGACCTCGACCATGCGCTGATGCTGCTGTACAAGCACGACACGCTGACCGCGACGCAGCGCGATGCCTGTGACTGGGCGGAAAAGGCCAAAGCGGCGCTTGCCCCCCTGCCCGACCATGAGTTGAAAGACATGTTGATCGATCTGGCCGACTACGTGGTCAGCCGGATCAGCTAAGCGGCCAGGATCGGCGCGGCGGCGACCCACCAGTGGGGCGCGGCGGCGCTGATGCGGTGGGCGGCGGCTTTAGCCTGCGCGGCATTGGCGTAGAGGCCGAAACAAGTCGCGCCGGAGCCCGACATCCGCGCCAGCGCCGCGTCGCTCAATGCCTCCAGACAAGACGCGATGACCGGTTCCCGTGCGATGGCCGGGGCAGCGAGGTCATTGCGCTGCTCGCGGAGAAAATCGATGAGATCAGAAAAGCCTGCGAAAGTCGGGATCACATCCGGCATCGGCGGCTGGTTCTTGTCGCTCAGGGCCGAGAAGACAGCAGGCGTCGGCACATCCACACCGGGGTTCACCAGCACCATCTGGCAGGGCGGCAGCGCGGAGAGCGGCGTGAGGACCTCCCCCACCCCCTGCATCCGCTGCGGGCCGCGTGTCAGGCAAACCGGCACATCGGCCCCGAGCCGCGCCGTGTCTGCGGGCAGCGGGACGCCCCAATGCGCGGAGAGCAAATCTAACGCCGCCGCCGCATCTGCAGAGCCGCCCCCGATCCCCGCGGCAGCAGGCAAATGTTTCTCCAGATGCAATGCCGCGCCCCGGCCCGCGCCAGCGTCCAACATCTCTGCCGCCTGCAACACGAGGTTGCGCGCATCGGTCGGCACCCCTTCGGCCCGTGCGCCGCTCACCGTAAGGCTCAGGTCTTCGGCGGGGACTACATGCAACGCATCGCCCACGCCAGCCCGGACCACCAGCGAATCCAGCAGGTGATAGCCGTCTGCGCGTTGTCCGGTGCAATGTAGCGTCAGGTTCACCTTGGCCCAGGCCATCCGCGACGCCGCAGCGCCGGGGCTAGCGGGTGCCGCATCTTCCAGAAAGCTCATTCGTCCGCAGCAACCTTCAAGGGCGGCGCGCCTTCTTCGGACAGCACGGCATCAAGCCCCACTTCCAGTTTACGGCGCATCCGCTCGGGGTCGGCCTCGGAATCCGCATCGGTGAGGTCGACGAAGGACAGCGCCCGGCGCCATTGGAACTCAGCCTCGCGTTTGCGGCCCACGGCCCAGTAAACGTCTCCAAGGTGATCATTCACCACCGGATCGACGGGCTCCAACTCAACCGCGCGTTCCATCTGCTCCACCGCCTCGTCGTAGCGGTCCAGACGGTAGAACACCCAGCCCAGAGAATCGACGATATAACCGCTGTCGGGGCTGGCCGCGACGGCGCGTTCGATCATGTCCAACGCCTCGTCCAAGCTGCGCTGCTGTTCGACCAGTGAATAGCCGAGATAGTTCAAGACCTGCGGCTGCTCAGGGTTCAGTTTGAGCGCCGCGCGGAAATCAGCCTCGGACCCTTCCCAATCGCCACTGCGTTCCTTGGCGATGGCGCGAGCGTAGAACAGCACCCAACGGGCGCGGGCGGTTTCGGCGGTCAGGTCAAGCGCCTGATCGTAGGAGGCAATGGCCGCCTCATAATCTTCCTCGGCCCGCAGCATGTCGCCCAGCGTGGAGTGCACCACGGCCAGTTCACCATGGCTCCGCGCAAGCTGCTCTAACACTTCGATGGCCTGCGCGGTCTTGCCCGAGCGGCGCAGCGCCTCGGCACGGCCCAATTCAGCGGCGTGATAGGCGGGGCTATTGGCAGGCAGGGATTTATACTCAGCAATCGCCAGATCATGCTCGCCGAGGTTTTCCAAAAGGCTCGCCGTCAGCAGCAGCGCGTCGATATGATCGGGGCGCAAGAAGCGGGAGATGCGGGAATAGAGCAGCACATAGTAATCCCCCGCCGCCTCATTGCGCAGAACGGCAGCGAAGGTGAAAAACACCTCGGCCATCCCGGCTTGGGCGTCGGGCATATGGCTGAAGGGGGGGGGCGTGTCTTGCTGCAAGGCTTCAATCAGCCGCGCAATCTCTGGATCGGTGTCATCGCCAAAGCCGTCTTTAAGAACGGCCAGCGCATCATCGCGGCGGTCCAATTGCCCGAGGATCTCGGCATGGGCCATGACCCCGCGCCGGGTCTGGCCTGCCGCCCCTGCCGCTTCACTGGCGAAAATCGCCTCTGCCCCTTCGAAATCGCCCACGCTCGCCAGCGCCAAGGCCTTGTGATACATTACAAAACCCTGCATCCCGGCCTCTTCGCTAAGGCTATCGAAAGCCGACATGGCGGCGGTCACATCGCCTGCGCCCATATGCGCCCATGCCTGCACCAGCCCGCCAACCCAAGGACCGATGGCCGAGGTGTCGCGTTCCAGCAGGGCTTTGTAATCACCCTCTTTCGCCATAGCGGCCACGAGGGTCATCTCGGCCACTTGGCTTTTGGTGCCGAGGGTAATCATGTTCCGCGCCAGCGGCAGCGCCTTATCCACCCGCCCGAGCGAGAGATAGGACAACACCGCGCTTTCCATCAGTTCGATGTTCTTGGGGTCGCGCGCCAGGGCCTCGGTATAGTAACGCGCCGCCTCCGGGTAGTCGCTGTTCACAGCCGCGTGACGCCCGGCCAGATAGGGGCCCGCGATGGATTGCGCCATCAGCGGCGCAGAAAGGCCGATGCAAAGCGCCGCAACGCTGGTGAACCCTAGGACATTCCGAAACATGCAAACCGCCTCATATCGCTTTGCGCTCAGGCTATCATCTCTGTGTCCGGGCGCAATGGCGTGGCCCCTATGTAGTCTGTGGCAGACAGGATTTCGCCGAAGCGACGAAAAAGACCGACACGCTTGCGCATGCCGGTCCATTGATCGCGCCTATTGGCGAGCATTTACATATTGGGGTAGTTCGGCCCGTCGCCGCCCTGTGGCGTGGTCCAGACGATGTTCTGCGTCGGGTCTTTGATATCGCAGGTTTTGCAATGCACGCAGTTCTGGAAGTTAATCTGGAACCGTGTCTCGCCGGTCTTTTCATCCTCGACGAACTCGTAAACCCCCGCCGGGCAGTAGCGCGCCGAAGGGCCTGCGTATTTCGGCAGGTTCACCTCGACCGGAATACTTGGGTCTTTCAGCTTAAGGTGCGCGGGCTGGCTTTCCTCGTGGTTGGTAAAGGAGAAGGCCACGTTGGTCAGACGGTCAAAGCTGAGCTTGCCGTCGGGCTTGGGATAGTCGATCTTCTTGTGCTGATCCGCAGGCTCGGTCGCCTCGGCGTCTGACTTGCCATGGCTCAACGTGCCCAACAGCGAGAAGCCGAGCGTGTTGGTCCACATATCAAAGCCACCAAGCACCAGAGAGGCTGTGAGCCCGTATTTCGACCACAGCGGTTTGACGTTGCGCACTTTCTTAAGGTCCGTCGCGATCGGCCCTTCGCGCACATCGGCCTCATATTCGGTCAGCTCATCGCCGCCCCGACCGGCTTGGATCGCGGCATAGGCCGCCTCTGCCGCCGCCTTGCCTGAGAGCATGGCATTGTGGTTGCCCTTGATGCGCGGCACGTTGACCATACCGACCGAACAGCCGAGCAGCGCCACACCGGGGGCCACCATTTTGGGCATCGACTGATAACCGCCTTCGGTGATCGCCCGCGCGCCGTAGGCCACACGTTTCCCGCCTTTAAGCAGGTCGGCCACCATCGGGTGATGCTTGAAGCGCTGGAATTCCATGTAGGGAAACACATGGGGGTTCTTATAGCCAAGGTGGACAACGAAGCCGACGTAAACCTGATTGTTCTCAAGGTGATAGATGAACGACCCGCCGCCCGCGTTGCTGTTCAGAGGCCAGCCCATGGTGTGAGTCACGGTGCCTTCTTTATGCTTGGCGGGATCAATCTCCCAAATCTCTTTCATGCCAAGGCCGTATTTCTGCGGCTCTTTGCCCTCGTCCAACCCGTATTTCGCGATCACCTGTTTGCTCAGGCTGCCGCGCACCCCTTCGGAGAGGAAGACATACTTACCGTGAAGCTCCATGCCCGGCTCATAGCTGGGGCCGGGGGTGCCATCGGCGTTTTTACCCATCTCACCGGCAACGACGCCTTTGACTTCGCCGTTCTCGCCAAAGACGAGTTCGGAACAGGCCATGCCGGGAAAGACTTCGACGCCCAGTTCTTCGGCCTGCTCGGCCATCCAGCGGCAGACATTACCCATGGAGACGATGTAGTTGCCGTGGTTTTTCATCAGCGGTGGCATCGGAAATTCGGGGATGCGCAGCTTGCCCGCCTCGCCCAGCAGATAGAAGTTGTCTTCTTTCACCGGCACATTGATCGGCGCGCCTTTTTCCTTCCAATCGGGGATCAGCGCATCCAGCCCGCAAGGGTCAAGCACCGCACCCGACAGGATATGCGCGCCCACTTCGGAGCCCTTCTCCAACACCACAACATTGCAATCGGCATCCAACTGCTTGAGCCGGATCGCAGCCGACAGGCCAGCAGGCCCGGCGCCGACGATCACAACGTCATATTCCATCGCTTCGCGTTCAATCTCGGCCATCGTGGTGCTCCCTCACGGCAAATTCGGTTTGGATTTGGCTAAACCAGAGCCACGCGCAATGCAATCACGACCCTGCGTTTATTGCGCAAAAGGTGCTCTGAGCGACATAACATGACGCGCAACCCATCAGGTCGCCGGTTCGTCCCCCATCAGATAGCGCGGTCCGGGGCCTTTTTCACCTGCGCGGTCGACCGGATTGTAAAGCGCGCAGGCCTCTAAGCTCAGGCAGCCGCAGCCGATACAGCCGTCAAGGCTATCACGCAGTTTGGTCAGAGTGGCGATCCGCGCGTCGAGTGCAGCGCGGAACCCCTCGGAAATGCGGGTCCAATCGGCCTTTGTTGGCGTGCGCCCGCCCGGCAAGCGGTCCAACTCAGCCTTGATTTGGGGCAGGGTGAAGCCGAATTGCTGGGCGATCATGACGAAGCTCAGCCGCCGCAGATCGGCCCGATCAAACCGCCGCTGCCCGCCCGCATTGCGCCATGGCGCGATCAGCCCCTGCGCCTCATAGTAGCGAATGGCCGAAACGGCGAGCCCGGTGCGCTTTGCCAAAGCCCCGATCGACAGCCCCTCAATTACCGCCATTTCGCCCCCACAATTCCCTTGACCTAAAGTTAGGTTTAACAATTACGCTCAGATGGCACAAGCGATCACAAAAAGGATAAACGCCATGCCCGCGCAACTTGAACATGCCAATTTCACCGTCTCTGACCCCGCCGCCACCGCCAATTGGATGCGCGAGGTCTTTGGCTGGCACCTGAGATGGGAGGGCGACGCCATGGCCGGGGGCCATACCAAACATGTCGGCACCGAGGCGCATTACGTCGCGCTCTACAATCCCGGCAAGGCGGGCACTCTGATGAACACCAGCTACGAGACGATAGGCGCGCTCAATCATATTGCAGTCGTGGTGGATGACTTGGACGCGACTGAAAAAGCAGTGCTGGCGCAGGGGTTCACCACCGGCAATCACGCCGATTATGAGCCCGGACGGCGCTTCTACTTCCACGATGCGGACGGGATCGAATATGAGGTCGTGCAATACGATTGACGGCATTCAACCGCCGATCTCAGGACCGTTAAGCTCTTGCAATTGGCGGGCAGTTTGGGTCAGGTAACCCCCAAGTTGACACGCAATTGGCCGCCCCCCGGCGAAAACCCGGGTGCGGCCCTCATTATGTAGGCATACCGCCATGGAAAAGATCCCGATGACCCGCGATGGTCACACCGCGCTCGAAGTCGAACTCAAGCAGCTCAAGTCGGTTGAACGGCCCGCCATCATCAAGGCCATCGCCGAAGCGCGCGAACATGGTGACCTGTCGGAAAATGCCGAGTATCATTCTGCCAAGGAAAAGCAGTCTTTCATCGAAGGCCGCATCAAAGAGCTTGAGGGCGTGATCTCGCTCGCGGATGTGATTGACCCCAAGAAACTGTCGGGGTCGATCAAATTCGGGGCCACGGTAACGCTGGTGGACGAGGACACCGACGAAGAGAAGACCTATCAAATCGTTGGTGAATATGAGGCCAATATCGAAAAGGGCTTGCTGAACATCAAGTCGCCCATCGCACGCGCGTTGATCGGTAAGGACGAAGGCGATTCCGTCGAGGTTCGCACCCCCGGGGGGCAAAAGTCCTATGAGGTTCTCAAGATCGTCTACGCTTGAACGGGAAGGCTGACATGGCAGAGCCCGACGCTTCCGCACCCCAAGACCAAGCCCCCCGCGCCCCGCGTGGCGGGAATGGCGCCGCACGGCCCGCGCCATTAGGCGTTTATGACCGTCCCAGAGCCAATAGCATCACCGAGATTGAGATCATCGCGGGGGCGCTCTCGGCGCTTTGGCTGCTTGGCACGGCGGTCTATTTCACCTTCATCGCCGCCGAGGTGCCGGAAGGTGCCAATGACGGTGGGCTGCGCGGGCCGTTGATCCTGCTGGTGGTGATCATGCCGGTCGCGATGATCTGGGTCGGGGCCACAGCCGCCCGCGCAGGGCGGGTCATGCGCGAGGAAAGCCAACGCCTACAAGCCGCGATCGACGCGATCCGGCATTCCTACATCTCGCAACAGCAGGGCAACAAACCGGCAGGCGAAGGCAGCATCGCACGCAAGCTGGACGAACTTGCTGCCAGCGCCCGCAAGACCGAGATCGCGCTGGCCGGACTGCAGGGCCGCGACGAGTCCATGCGCCCCGTCACCCCAGCCGCCGCGCCGACACCGCCCGCTGCTGAAGACCAGCCCACACTGGCGCTTGGCACGCAGGCGGGCGACAGTGCGCAGCCACTCTCTGCCGAGGATTTCACCCGCGCGCTTAACTTCCCCGAAACGGCGGAAGATCAGGCCGGGTTCGACGCGCTGCGCCGTGCGCTGAAGGACCGCTCCGCCGCGCAGCTGGTGCAGGCCGCGCAGGACGTGCTGACCCTGCTCAGCCAAGACGGCATCTATATGGACGACCTGCGCCCCGACCGCGCGCGCCCCGAGGTCTGGCGGCAATTCGCCAGCGGTGCGCGGGGCCGCACGATTGCGCCTTTGGGCGGCATTCGGGATCGCTCCTCACTGGCGCTGGCCAATGCGCGTATGCGACAAGACCCGATCTTTCGCGATGCGGCGCATCACTTCCTGCGCCGGTTTGACCGGACCTTTGCCGAGTTCGAGAAACAGGCAACGGATGAGGAAATCTCATCGCTGGCTGACACCCGCACTGCCCGCGCCTTTATGCTACTGGGCCGCTGTGCGGGCACCTTCGACTGACGCGGGGTTTTAGCTGGTAAAGCTGCCGTAGGGGATAAAGCGCACGGTGTCGCCCGGCTTGATGTCGCGGGCGGCTTCGTCCAATTCGACCAACCCTTCGGCCCAGCTTAGCCCGCTGATCCGGCCCGATCCTTCTGAGGCAAAAACCTCGGCCCGGCCATCGCGCATCCGGGCGCGCAGGTATTCCCGCCGCCCGGCCTTTTTGCGCTTCTCAAACGCCGCAGGCACATCAAAACCCTGAGGTTCCTGCCAGCCGCCCCCGGCGAGCAGCGCCATGGCGGGCCGCGCGAAAATCAACGAACAGACCATCGCCGCCACCGGGTTGCCCGGCAGCCCGAAGACCGGCACGCCCTGCCACATCCCAAGCGCCAAGGGCCGCCCCGGTTTCACCGCGATCCGCCAAAGCTGCATTGCCCCCGCTTCGGTCAGCAGGGCGGAGACGTGGTCTTCGTCCCCCGCCGAAGCACCGCCGCTGGTGAGGATCACATCGACCTGCTCTGCGGCTGCGTCGAGCCTTGCGCGCAGCGCGGCGCTGTCATCGGCCACACGGCCCAGATCGACCGCCTCATGACCGAACTCCGCCGCGAGTTGCAGCAGCATCGGACGATTGGCGTCGTAAATCTGACCCTCGCGGGCCGTCTCGCCCATCTCGACCAACTCGTCGCCGGTAGAGAGTACCCCCACCTTCAACCGCTTGCGCAGGCTCACCTCCGCCACGCCCGCTGCCGCCAGCACTGCCAATTCCGCCGGACCAACGCGCCTGCCCCCCGCAAGGATCACATCGCCCGCCTGCACGTCCTCCCCAGCTTTGCGGGTGTTGGCCCCCTGCTTTACCGGCCCGTTGAACCGCAACACGCCGCTCTCGGCGGTCACGTCCTCTTGCAGGATCACGGTATCGACCCCCTCGGGCAGCGCCGCACCGGTCAACACGCGGATCGCCTGCCCCGCAGGGACGGCCCCCGGACGATCCCCCGCCGCCGCACGCCCCGGCATGAGCGGCAGCTCGTGCAGCCCTTCCCCACGCCCCCCGGCAAAGCCGTAGCCATCGACCGCCGTATTGGGCAACGGTGGATTGGCGCGGATTGCGGTGACGTCCTGCGCCAAAATGCGCCCCCCGGCATCGGCAGCAGGAAGGGTTTCCGCCCCCGTCACCGGGTTGAGGCGCTCTTTCAACAACGCCAGCGCTTCGTTCACCGGGGTCCAATGCACACCGGGCGGCAGGGCGAAACAATCGTTGCGCAGCGGTGGCGGCGAGGCCGTGACGGGCTTTGCAGGGGCCGCGATCAGACCCACTTCGCGCAGGATGAAATCAGCAATCGCCTTGGTGTCGTTTAGATCAAACACAGGCCGATCCAACTCCAGCACCACATCACTGGCCACGGCGCGCACCGTGGGGTCATCCGGCGCGATCAGGGCGTTTCCGGTCTCCGCCCGATGCGCTTCGACTTTGGGGTGGCTGTCGCGTTTGTAGCCCTCGATCAACACCAGATCGACGGGCGAGAGCCGCGCGAGCTGAGCCTTCAGATGTGGCTCCTCTGCGCCGCGCAACTCGTGCATCAGGGCAAATCGCGCGCCAGAGGCCAGCAGCACCTCGCGTGCGCCTGCGATGCGGTGGCGGTGGCTGTCCTTGCCAGGGTGATCCACGTCGAAGGTGTGATGGGCATGTTTGACGGTGGAGACGGTGAACCCCCGGCCCGTGATTTCGGCCACCAGCCGCTCCATCAATCCGGTCTTGCCTGCATTCTTCCAGCCGACGACGCCGTAAACCCTCATGCCATCGCCTCTGCTGTCGCCAAATCCTCGGGCGTGTTCACGTTGAAGAATGCCGCCTCATCGGGGAAGAGCGCTTCGCGCCCGTCGTGTTTCTCGGTCCAGAGCACCACCTTACGCAGCCCAACCGCCAAAGCGCTGCGCAGATCGTCGCGCAGCGCCACGGGCCAGAGGCCAAAGGTCGGATGCCGCGCCGTGCCGCGTTTGGCGTCTGGGGTCGCAGCCAAGGCGAGCGGGTGGGTCATGCCATCAGCGGCGAGCAACAGACGCGGCACCAAATCGCAGGGGAAGAAAGGCGTGTCGGCAGCCGCGGTGACAATCGTCTCCGCCCCCTGCTCCGCCGCCCAATCCAACCCGGCAAGCACGCCTGCGAGCGGCCCGGCGAACCCTTCGATACTGTCCGCCAGCACCGGCAGGCCCAGATCCGCAAACCGCGCAGCATCGCCATTGGCGTTGAGCGCCAGCCCTGCCACCTGCGGCTCTAGCCGGTCGATTACCGACGACAGCAACGTACCTTGCCCAAGTGGCAGCAGGCCCTTGTCGCCACCGCCCATACGGGTCGCCTGCCCGCCCGCCAAAATGACACCAAGTGGTTGTTTCATCATTTTATTCCTTTGCGGCCTTACGCCCGCTTTTGCGCGGCTCGTCGGCCACGGTGGACGGATCCGCGTCGCGGATCAACCGACCCTCGCCCGCCAGACAGGTAAATCGCTGCCCGCGCATCCGACCGATCAGCGTGAGGTTCACCTGCTGCGCGATCTCCACCCCCCAAGCGGTGAAACCCGAGCGGGACGCCAGCACCGGAATGCCCATCATCGCCGTCTTGATCACCATCTCAGAGGTCAGCCGCCCGGTGGTATAGAGCACCTTATCTTCGGCCCCCACGCCTTCGGAGAGCATCCAACCGGCGATCTTGTCGACCGCATTGTGGCGGCCCACGTCTTCCATATAAACGAGTGGCCGGTCGCCTTGGCACAGCACGGTGCCGTGGATCGCGCCAGCTTCAAGATAAAGGCTCGGCGTGCGGTTGATCTTGGCCGCCAGCGCATAGAGGTCCGAGGTGCGCACCGGCACTTCGGGCAGACGCACATCGGCCAGCCCCTCCATCATATCACCAAAAACGGTGCCCACCGCGCAGCCGCTGGTGCGGGTCTTGCGCTGCATCTTGTCTTCGTAGTCGGTCGCGCGTTTGGTGCGGACGACGACGGTCTCAAGCTCTTCGTCATAGTCGACGCCGGTGATCTCCTCGTCCGAGCGCAACATCCCCTGATTGCGCAGAAAGCCGAGCGCCAGATAGGCCGGATAGTCGCCTATGGTCATCGCGGTCACGATCTCCTGTCGGTTGAGGAATATCGTCAGGGGGCGTTCTTCGACCACATTGATCGCCACCTCCGCGCCGGTGTGATCCACGCCAGAGACATTCCGCGTCAGTCGAACAGCAGTGGGATCGGGGGCGATCAGATAATTGCTAAGTTCATTGTCTCGGGCCAATTGTATCCCCTTCCGGTTAGGTCTAAGCCTTTGACATTATATTTAAGAGTTCGTCATGGCCATCACCACCACCAAATCCGCCTATCGCAAAGGTATCGTTGACGCATTGCCCTTTGTGCTCGTGATTATCCCCTTCGCCTCGCTCTTTGGCCTTCTGGCCACCGAAGCCGGGTTGAACGTCTTTGAAACACTGACCTTCTCCATTGTGGTGATCGCGGGGGCCGCGCAGTTTACGGCCCTGCAGCTGCTGCAAGAGGATGTACCTACGGCCATCGTGCTCGCCTCGGCGCTGGCGGTAAACCTGCGGATGGCGATGTATTCGGCCTCTCTTACCCCGTGGATCGGAGGCGCGCCGGTCTGGCAGCGGGCACTGGCGGCCTATATGACGGTGGATCAATCCTATGTCGCGGCGATGACCCAGTATGAGCGGGAACCGCAGATGACGGTGCCGCAGCGCATGGCCTATTTCTTTGGGACCGTGACGCCGGTGGTGCCGCTTTGGTATATCTTCACGCTGATCGGCGCGATGGTCGGCTCCAGCGTGCCTGACAGCTGGGCACTGGACTTTGCCATCCCGATCACCTTTCTGGCCATGATCGCGCCGATGTTCCGCACGCTGGCCCATGTGGCAGCGGCACTGGTTGCGGTGATCGTGAGCCTCTTTGCTGTCGAGGTGCCCTATGCGCTTGGGCTGATCATCGCGGGGCTTGCGGGCATGATCACCGGCGCGCAGGTCGAAGCGTGGATGGAACGGCGCAAACCGGGGAGCATGGCATGATGATCGATAGAACCGCACTCTGGGTCGTGATTATCGGCCTCGGGCTGGGCAGCTTTTTCCTGCGCTTTGTCTTTACCGGGCTCGTGGGCAACAAGCAGATGCCCGCGTGGCTGTTGCGGCACCTGCGCTATACCGCCGTGGCGATCCTGCCCGCGCTGGTGGCACCGCAGGTGCTTTGGCCCTCGGGCACGGACGGGCAGTTTGACCTGCCGCGTGTGACTGCGGCGGTGGTTACGCTGGGTGTGGGGCTGGCGACCAAAAACGTGCTCGCCGCGATCCTGTCAGGGGCCGCAGCGCTCTATGGGATGATCTATCTGGTGGGGTAAGCGCGGGCGCTACTGGCGGGCCAGTTGCGCCGCATGCAGGGCGTCGATCACGTCGCCCTCATCATCTTCGTAGTATTTCGTTGTGGTCACGCCCGGCAAGGTCTCAAACCGCTCTTGCAGTTTGACGGGATAGAAGGTCGAGCCGACGTTCTGGAAACCGGAAATCTGACTGAGAATACCGCTGGTGGCATTGGCGCAAAAGGCGCCGGGCACCGCCCCGTTGGATGTCACCAGCTGAAGCGCCCGCTCGGCCACTTCGGGGCTGACGGGAATTTCCTGACTGACCACGTGAAAGGTGCTGCGGGCATGGGCCGATTTATAGGCCTGCAACCAGCCCGGCGTTACACCGTAGAGCACATCGCCCCGCTCAGGCAGACGCCCGTCCCGGAACGATCCCGCGGGATCAAAGATCACACGTTGAGACCCGCTCACCATCAGCGCGCTATGGCCGCCACTTCCGGTGCGGTTGTTCACCATGGTCATCAACGTGAGGGACGGCGGCTCGGGTGAGCGATAGGCCGCACGCGCCACGACGTCGGGCGGGCTATCGGGGCTTTGATCCGCCGAACAGCCAGCCAATACGCTCACCAGCGCGAGTGTCGCCAAGAGAGATTTCAAAAGCCTATCCTCTTGAGCAAGGGTGAGAAGCGATTAACCGGCAAAGATCGCCAGAAGAACCAAGATCGCAAGAATGACAACGACGCTGCGTGTCACGAAGGTCATGAACCCGTCAAAGGTCTTTTCTTGGGCATCGTAATTCATGCTACCGTGTTCATGTTCAGCCATTTTCGTCTCCCTAAGACAAGTTGTTGGCGCTGATTAACCTATTCGCATCACCCTGTCACGAGGGGAAGATAATCAGAATACCATACTAGCAATACGGGAAACTGCGCGCTATAGGGGAATCTTACGGTTGCGTGCACGTTAGAGATTCTTTAGATCAAGTTTCCTCCAGATCGGCGACCAATCGAAACCCAATTCTCTGCGGTGCGGCATCGGGCACCTTCTTTGGCAAGGCCCGCAGCATCACGTTCAACTGCGCAACATGCTGCACCAATTGCGCCCGCGCCCCCGCCGGATCGACACCGTAGAATGTAATGATATCTGGATCGAAGTACCCCATGCCTTCAATTCGCAGCACGCCTGCATCGCCCCCGGCAAAGCCGATGGCCGCCTCATGGTCATTGTCGAGCTTTTCCTCGAAGTTCTTGAGGTAAAGCACCACCCGCTCATAGGCCCATTGCGCCGGAGACTTCTGCTTGACCGGCTTGTCCGTGACCGATTTGGGCAGCGGCTGATCGCCTGATTTGGGCTGGTCCGCGCCGGTGTGCACCTCATGCATGCGCGGTAATGCCGCATCCTCATAGGCCTCGGCTGCTGTCTTTACCTCATCGCCCATCGCTCACCCCCTGCGCTGATACACCCATGCGCCATCCGCCGCGCGCAGCACGCGCGTAGCCTCTCCGGCTTGGTAAAGGTGGCTCAGATGGGCGACGGCTTCAACCAGAGCAAGGCCATATTCCGCCTCTCCGATGTTGCGTTTGAACAGAGGCGCGAAACATTCCGAGGCCGATTTTGGCATGTCGATATAGGCCAAGAGACGGCGAAGGGCGCTGTGGTGGTTTTCGATCAACTGTTTAAGCCGCGTGGGCAGGCCGGTGAAGGGCAGTTTATGCCCGCCCAACACCAGATGATCTTCCCGCGTCAAAGGCACGAAACGCTCGCAGGCCTCCAGCCATTCGCCGATCGGGTCGGCCATGGGCTCGGTTGGATAGACGCCAATATTGGGGCTGATGGAGGGCAGGATTTGATCGCCCGCAATCACCAAATTGTCATCCCGGCTCCAGAAGGTGGCATGCTCGGGTGCATGGCCATTGCCGATATGCACATCCCATTCACGCCCGCCCATGCGGATCACGTCACCTTGACGGATCCGGGTAAAGCCCAGTGGCAAAGGCGCCACCACATCCGAGAAATTGAACGGCCGTTCGCTGGCGCGTTTGTCATAGAGCTCAGCCGCCATGCCCGATTTACGATAAAACGACAGGGATTCGGCAACCGGCACCTCTTGAACATCCAACGTCAGCATCCGCGCGGTCAGCCACGCGGTGCGGGTGGTGACCAGTTCCGCACCGAATTCGCTTTGCAGCCAGCCCGCAAGGCCCACGTGATCTGGGTGATGATGGGTCACGATCACACGGGAAATAGGCTTGCCACCCAGTGGGCCTGCCATCAACCCACGCCAAAGCTCCTTGCTCCGGCGTGAGGCAAAGCCCGTGTCGACTACCGTCCAGCTATCGCCCTCGTCCAATGCGTAGACGTTGACGTGATCCAGCTTCATCGGCAGCGGCAAGCGGAACCAAAGCACCCCCGGCGCCACCTCGATTGCCTCCCCCTCGGCGGGCGGCACCTCCCAAGGATAGCGCAGCCCCTTGGGCGGTTTCGGCGTGGCGGCGGAGAGGGTGGCCTGCTCTGTCATCAACTTCTTAGGTCTTCGACATCAAGCGCATAGAGGTCCTCTGCCCCCGCCTGCGCATGGACCAGTAGGCCCTGATGCTCGGGCAAGAGACGTTGGATATAGAACCGTGCCAGTTTCTCACGCGCGCCGCTGCCGCCTGCGGCTTTCTCGGCCATCGCGGCTTGCAGATGCAAGTGCCCACCCAGCACGCGGGCAAAGGCGCGCAGGTAGGGCACGGCACCGGCGAAACGCTCATTCATGTCCTTTTGCGCGGTGACCCACTCGGTCGCCTCGCGCAGGGTTTCGCTGGCCTGCCAGACGGCATCGGCCATGCGCGGGAACGGGTCGCGTGCGGTTTCGGCATCGGCTTCGATCTCATCCAACAGCCGGTTCGCCGCCTCCCCGCCGTCCATCATCTTGCGGCCCACAAGGTCCATCGCCTGAATGCCGTTGGTGCCCTCGTAGATCGCCGTGACGCGCACATCGCGGCTGAACTGCGCCGCGCCGGTTTCTTCGATAAAGCCCATGCCGCCGTGCACCTGCACGCCCATCTCGGCAACGCTCATGCCCACATCGGTGCCAAAAGCCTTGGTGATCGGCGTGAGGAACGCCGCCCGCGCCGCCCATTCGTCGCCCTGCCCGACGCGTGCCATATCGCTGGCATAGGCACAGCTCAGCGCAATGGCGCGGGCTGCGAAAATGTCGGCCTTCATGCTCAGCAGCATCCGGCGCACATCGGCATGGTCCACAATGGTCCCGGTGCCACCCTCAACAGGCGACCGGCCCTGCTTGCGCTCCAACGCATAGTCCAGCGCCAGTTGATAGGCCCCTTCCGCCGTGCCGATGCCTTGCTCACCCACGCCAAGCCGGGCGTTGTTCATCATCGTGAACATCGCCGCCATGCCGCCGCCCTCGCGGCCAATCATCCAGCCGGTGGCCTTGTCATATTGCATCACCGCGGTGGGCGAGCCGTGCAGGCCCATTTTGTGCTCAAGGCTCACAACGCTGACGCCATTGCGCTGACCCGGCTCGCCATTCTCGTCGGGAATGAACTTCGGCACGAGGAAGAGGCTGATCCCCTTGGTGCCCGCAGGTGCGCCCGGCAGGCGGGCCAGCACCAGATGGCAGACATTGCCCGCAAAATCATTATCGCCCCATGAGATATAAATTTTCTGGCCCGAGACCGCATAGGTCCCGTCGCCATTATCCTCTGCCCGGCTGCTGAGCGCGCCGACGTCCGACCCGGCCTGCGGCTCGGTCAGATTCATCGTACCGGTCCACTCGCCGCTGATCAGCTTGGGCAGGTAGAGATTCTTAATCGCGTCCGAGGCATGATGCTCCAGAGCTTCGATCTGGCCTTGGCTCATCAAGGGGGCGAGCTGCAAAGACAGGCAAGCACCGCTCATCATCTCGTTGACCGCGCTGGTCAGGGTCATCGGCAGGCCCATGCCGCCGTATTCAGGGTCCGCCGACATGCCGATCCAACCGCCCTCTGCAATCGCGGCGAAACCTTCGGCAAACCCGGGAGAGGTTCGCACGATACCGTTTTCCAGCTTTGCAGGGTGCAAATCCCCGCCCCGTTGCAGCGGCGCCAGCACATCATCGCACAGCCGCCCAGCTTCGGACAGGATCGCCCCGGTGACGTCTTCGCTGGCTTCAGAGAAACGGTCGGTGCTGCGGAGCGTTGCGAAATCCAGTACGTCCTCAATCAGAAAACGGTAGTCATCCACGGCGGCGCGGTACGGCATATCATATCCTCCTGAAAGGCGCGCTTGATCTGGCAAGCCTGACATGGCCCTGATAAAGGCTGGTTTATGTTGCCGCCAGCATGAAATGCCCGGCCGCCCCCCGCAACCCAAACGCGGCGTCACGGGATGCTGCACGATCCGACAGGCCGAAACACCCGATGACCCAACCGACCGAGACGCTGACCGCCACGCCCCAAGGCATCGCCCGCGCGGCACGCCTGTTGCAAGACGGCGCGCTCGTCGCCCTGCCGACAGAGACGGTCTATGGCCTTGGCGCGGATGCCCGCAATGGTGAGGCCGTCGCGGGGATCTACGCGGCCAAGGGACGACCCAGTTTCAACCCGCTGATCGTACACCTGCCGGATACCGAGACCGCAAAACGCTACGTGCAATGGACCGACGAGGCCGACTGTCTGGCGCAGGCATTTTGGCCCGGTGCCCTGACGCTGGTTTTGCCGCTGAGGCCCGACAGCGGACTGTCGTCATTAGTTACGGCAGGACTGCCCAGTCTCGCGGTGCGCGTGCCAGCCCACCCTGTGATGCGGCAGGTGTTGCAGGCGCTCGACGGTCCCGTGGCCGCGCCCTCGGCCAACCCCTCAGGCAAAATCAGCGCCACCACGGCCGCGCATGTGTTGGCGGGCCTCGACGGTAAGATCGCGGCGGTGCTGGATGACGGCGCTTGCAGCGTGGGTCTGGAAAGCACGATCATCGGCCTGACCGGCCCGCGCCCAACCCTGCTCCGCGCAGGTGGTCTGCCGAGTGAGGCGATTGAAGCGGCGCTCGGACAAACGCTAGAGATCGTCGATGGGGCAGAAATCATCGCACCGGGGCAGTTGGCCTCCCACTACGCCCCCGGCGCGGCTGTGCGGTTGGATGCAGAAACGGCCGGGCCGGGCGAAGTGTTGCTTGGCTTTGGGACGATGATCTGTGATCTCAACCTCTCACCTGCTGGCGATCTAACCGAGGCGGCGGCGAACCTTTTCGACCATCTGCACCAGCTTGACGCGACCGGTCAGCAAATCGCCGTGGCACCGATCCCCAACCACGGGTTGGGCCGGGCAATCAACGACCGTCTGGCCCGCGCCGCCGCGCCGCGCTAGGCGTGGCCGGCTGAGGCCGAGAGCCCCAAGGGGTCGATGCCAAGCGTTTTGAGCGCCGCGCCCCATTTCTCAGCATCCGGCAGGTCAAAGATCACCTCGGGCGAGGCTTCGCAGGTCAGCCAGCCGTTCTGCGCAATCTCGCCCTCCAGCTGCCCCGGCCCCCAGCCCGCATAGCCCAGCATCAACTGCGCGCGCTCTGGCCCCTTGCCGGTGGCGATGTCTTCGAGAATGTCGCGCGTGGCAGTGAGGGCGATGCCATCGCCCACCCTCAGCGTCTCAATGGCAGAGCGGTATTCGTCGGAATGCAGCACAAACCCGCGCCCCGTCTCAACCGGGCCGCCGAAATGCACGGCCAGCGATTTGGCCTGCGGCGGCGTGTCTTCAACCAGTTGATCCAGCACATCCGACAGGCGCAATTCCGGGGCGGGTTTATTAACCATCAGCCCCATCGCGCCCTGTTCAGAATGCGCCGAAAGATAGATCACGGCATGGGCGAAACGTGGATCGCCCATGCCCGGCATCGCGACCAGCAGCTTGCCCGTCAGTTCCATTGTCTGACCCGTCAACGCCCACCTCCTAAAGGTAACCTTTCCTTGAACATGGCCGCTCGCGCCCCACAAAACAAGAGACCTGCCCCGCCGCCCGCCGCATCGGCGAAACATGGATGATGCAAATGTGACTTGGCAGGCGCGGATGGATACCGCATCAAGGCCGCATGAATATATCGCGCCTCTTCTCCGCCCTTCTGTCCTGCCTTGCCCTTGCCCTGCCTGCCGCCGCACAGGACGGTGTCGGCACGCCGTTGCAGGGTGATCTGCTCACCGGTTGGCAACAGGCTGACGGGCGGCGGGTGGCGGCCATCCGGCTGCGCATGGCACCGGGGTGGAAGACCTATTGGCGCAGCCCCGGTGACGCAGGCATCCCGCCAGAGTTCGACTGGTCCGGCTCGGACAACCTGCACGACGTGCAGATCACATGGCCCGCGCCCAAGGTCTTTGACCAAGGCGGTGTGAACTCCATCGGCTATGCGCGCGAAGTAATCCTGCCGCTGACCATCACCCCGCGCCGCCCCGGTGCCCCGGTAAGCTTGGACGCCAGCATCGACCTTGGCGTGTGCAGTGACATCTGCCTGCCACAAACCATCCGCCTGCGCGCCCTGCTCGACACCCGTGACAGCAAACCCACCCCGGCCATCGCCGCCGCCTTTGCAGCGCGGCCCTTTTCGGGGGCCGAGGCCGGTCTGAAAAGCGCCCATTGCAGCCTGCGCCCCACAGCGCGGGGGCTGGAGATCGTAACCCGGCTTGCCCTGCCCTCTGCCGGAGGGAAAGAAACCGTGGTGATCGAACCCGGTAATCCAAACATGTGGATGAGCGAAACCATCAGCCAGCGGTCGGGCAATACGCTCGTCGCCAGCGGTGAGATGATCGCCGAGAACGGCACGGCGCTGGCGCTCGACCGGTCCGCCATTCGGATCACGGTGATCGGCAAGAACCACGCGGTCGAGATCACAGGCTGCACCTCTGGCTGACCTACGGCGCTACTTGCGGCGCTGATGCTCGTCTAACCGCGGCATGATCTCAACGAAGTTGCAGGGCATGTGACGGTAGTCCAACTGCTTCAGCAGGATGCCGTCCCACGCGTCTTTGCAGGCGCCCGGACTGCCCGGCAGCGCGAACAAATACGTCCCCTGCGCCACACCGCCCGTCGCGCGGCTTTGCACGGCGCTGGTGCCAATTTTTTCCATAGAGATCATGGTGAAGACCGTGCCGAAGGCATCAATCTCTTTCTCATAGACATCCCGGTGCGCCTCGACGGTCACGTCGCGCCCGGTGAGGCCGGTGCCGCCGGTGCTGATCACTACATCGATTTCAGGGTCCGCGCACCAGTCGCGCAATTGCGCCGCGATGGCGGGGCGGTCGTCGGTCACGATTTCGCGCGCCGCCAGCACATGGCCCGCCGCTTCAATCCGCGCGACCAAAACATCACCCGAACGGTCCTCGGCCAAGCTGCGGCTGTCCGAGACGGTCAGCACGGCGATTCTTACGGGAATAAAATCTCGGCTGTCATCGATCCTGCTCATGTTCGCTCCATCATTGCCAAACGCGCGGCCAGTGCCACGAAAATGCCGCTGCTGATCCAGCCGAGCACACGCCCGCCTCCGGCCAGTCGTCGCCCGATCCCGGCAGCGAAAACACCCACCGCGCCGTTGATGACGAAGCCGCCCAAGGCCAGCACCGCGCCGAAGGTCAGGAACTGCGCCAAGACCGGCCCGGCGTCGGGCACCACGAATTGCGGCAAGAACGCCAGCACGAAAAGGATCACCTTGGGGTTGGTCAGATTGACGATAAACCCGGTGTTAAACGCCCGCCAGCCGCCCATGCCAGGCGTCGTATCCCGCGGTTTTCCGGCTTGCCGCAGCGTTTGCACCGCAAGCCACAGCAGATAGGCCACGCCGAGCCAGCGGATCAGATCAAGCGCCCAAGGCAGCGCCGCCACCAGCGCCCCAAGACCAAGCCCCGCCAGAGTCACATGCACCAAAGCGCCCGCTGAAATCCCCGCACTCGCCGCCAGCGCGGCACGCGGTCCTGACCGCAGCCCCTGCCCAAGGCAGAACATCATATCCGCCCCCGGCGTGAGGTTCAACGCCAAGGCGGCGGGCACGAAGGCTAGAAGGGTCAGCGCATCAACCATCGCGCAGCTTAGCCTGAACGCTGAGCAGATCGGCCCAAGCTTCACGTTTGGCTTCGGGATTGCGCAGAAGGTATGCGGGATGCACCATTGGCATGCAGGACAGATCAGCGGCCTTGGTCCAATTGCCCCGCAGCCGCATGATGCTGCGTTTCTCCAGCAGCGACTGGCAGGACCAATTGCCAAACAGCACCAGCACCTTGGGCTTGGCCAATTCGATATGACGCTGCACAAAGGGCCGCATCATCGCAATCTCATCGGGCTTCGGGTCGCGCCCCTGCGGTGTGCGCCATGGCAGGATATTCGATAGGTAGACGTTGCGGTCCCGCCCCATGTCGATCGCCGTCAGCATCCGGTCGAGCATCTGACCGGTACGCCCGACGAAAGGCTTGCCCGCGCGGTCTTCGTCGCGGTCGGGCGCCTCGCCTAAGATCATCAGCGGCGCGCCCGGCACCCCATCGCAGAACACCAGATTGCGCGCGCCCCTGTGCAGCTCGCAGGCTTCAAACCCTTGGATCGCCGCGCGCAATTCGTCCAACGTCTGCGCGCCCTGCGCAGCGCGGCGGGCCAGCGCTACGGGGTCGGGCGTCTCTGCCGCTTGCAGAGGCTGCGGCCCTTTGCCGAGCTTGGCACTGGCCTTGGGCGGGCTTGCGGGCACCTCATAGCGGTTGACCGGCGCGTCGCAAATCGCCTCGGTCGCGCCAAGCTCAACCTGCCACGCCAGCATCTCAGCCGCGTGATGATAATCGAATGATTCCATGGCCGCAGCTTACGCTCTGCGCGCGGGGGGCGAAATGCCCTATCGCTGCGCTTTACCTGCCAACCCGCCCGCGCCTATAAGGCGGCAACAGCAGAAGGGATCGTCACCATGTCATTCGCCCATCGCCACCTGCTTGGCATCGAGCAGCTCTCGCAGTCCGACATTACCACCCTTCTGGATCTGGCCGACACCTATGCCGACCGCAACCGCCAGCCGAACAAGCATTCCGACGCGCTGCGCGGGCTGACGCAGATCAACATGTTCTTTGAAAACTCCACCCGCACGCAGGCGAGTTTCGAGATCGCGGGCAAGCGTCTTGGCGCGGATGTGATGAACATGGCGATGCAGGCCAGCTCAATCAAAAAGGGCGAGACGCTGATCGACACGGCAATGACGCTCAATGCCATGCACCCCGATTTGCTGGTCGTGCGTCACCCGCAGTCGGGCGCGGTGGACCTGCTGGCGCAGAAGGTGAACTGCGCGGTGCTCAACGCGGGCGACGGGCGGCATGAGCATCCCACGCAGGCGCTGCTGGATGCGTTGACGATCCGCCGCGCCAAGGGGCGGCTGCACCGCCTCAGCATCGCCATCTGCGGCGACATCGCGCACAGCCGCGTGGCGCGGTCGAACATCCTGCTGCTGGGCAAGATGGAGAACCGCATCCGCCTTGTCGGCCCGCCAACGTTGATGCCGAGCCAGATCGACCAATTCGGCGTGGAAGTTTTCGACGACATGAAAAAAGGCCTCGAAGGCGTCGACGTGGTGATGATGCTGCGCCTCCAGAAAGAGCGGATGGACGGCGGCTTTATCCCCTCCGAGCGCGAGTACTACCACCGCTACGGGCTGGACGCCGAAAAGCTCGCCCATGCCAGCCCCGATGCCATCGTCATGCACCCCGGCCCGATGAACCGCGGGGTCGAGATTGACGGCACGCTGGCCGATGACATCAACCGCTCGGTGATCCAAGATCAAGTCGAAATGGGCGTCGCCGTGCGCATGGCCGCGATGGATCTGCTGGCGCGCAACCACATCGCCGCTCAGCCCGGCGCGGCCTGACCGGAACCCCAAAGGGCCGCGCGGCGTTTTCCTCTGAACAGTCAAAGGAAGCCGTCATGCCCCATACAGAAGTCGCCCCGCAAGAAGCTGGCAAGGTCCGGGTCTATACTCTCTCGCTCTCTGATGACGAGGCGCGGGCCATGCGTGATGATGAGACCGCGCAGGCGGCAGCACTGGGGGTCGAGCGGATCGACGCGGCCTATACCGAGGTGTTCCGGGTGGCCGACCTCGATCAACTGGGGCTCGCGGGCTATCTGCGCGACGGCAATGGCGTAAATCCAGATCAGATTGAAAAAGACCGCAGCAAGCTTGCCGCGTTGGACGGCTGGGTGCTGATCGTCTACTCGCGCGCCTTCGCCGGGCAGTCGCAGCATCTGACCCCGATCCCGGCGCTGACCCATATCGGGACCTATAGCGAAAGCGGCCCTGAAACCTCTGTGCAAGCGATGGAAGCGGAGGCCGCCCAGCCCTACACCGGCATTCCTCGCGTCTCACCGCCCGAGCCTGCTAAGGGCGGTGGTGGCAAAACAATGTTAATCATCGGGGTCGCTGCTTTGATCCTGATTATCATCTGGTGGCTTCTAGCCTAAAGACGAAAATCGCTGGCGCCTCTGGTGCCAGCGGGGTACATCTGGCGCATGCAAGAACCTGAACACGATCCAAAAATGTCTGGCCGTATCGCCATGGTTGCCCTGCTGGTTGCCTTTGGCGTGGTTGGGCTGATGATTTGGATTGGCGGGTAAGGGCCAGCCGCCTGACGGGCCGGGTTAAAACCGCTTCGTAAATCTGCTTGGTTCGGGGGGCGATTTGGGGCATGACAGCGGCGCATCCGCTTTCGTATCAAAGGCCCGCCCATGACCCAGCTTTTCACCAACCTGCGCATTCTTGACCCCGAAGCTGGCACGCTTGAGCCAGCCGCTGTTTTGGTCCGCGATGGGGTGATTGCCGAGATTTTGAACCACGGGGTTACCGCGGTAGATGGTGCAGAGGTGATCGACTGCGGCGGTCATATCCTCGCCCCCGGCATCGTCGATATCGGCGTGAAGGTTTGTGAGCCGGGCGAGCGGCACAAGGAAAGCTACCGCTCTGCCGGGCTGGCCGCGGCGGCGGGCGGGGTGACCACGATGGTCACGCGCCCTGATACAGACCCCGCCATCGACAGCCCCGAAACGCTCGAATTCGTCACCCGCCGCGCTAATGAGGCCGCCCCGGTGAATGTGGTCCCGATGGCCGCGCTCACCAAAGGCCGCGAAGGGCGCGAGATGACCGAGATCGGCTTTCTAATGGACGCCGGTGCCGCCGCCTTTACCGATTGCGACCGCGTGGTGACGGATACCAAAGTCTTCTCTCGCGCGCTGACCTATGCCCGCAGCCTCGGCGCGCTGGTCATCGCACACCCGCAGGATCCGGGGCTGAGCAAGGGGGCGGCCGTCACCTCCGGCAAATTCGCCTCGCTGCGCGGTTTGCCTGCCGTATCTCCCATGGCCGAACGCATGGGGCTGGACCGCGACATTGCCTTGATCGAAATGACCGGCGCGCGGTATCACGCAGACCAGATCACCACCGCCCGCGCCCTGCCCGCGCTGGAGCGCGCCAAGCGCAACGGGCTCGACATCACCGCGGGCGTGGGCATCCACCATCTCACGCTCAACGCGCTCGATGTGGCCGATTATCGAACCTTCTTTAAGGTGAAACCGCCGCTGCGGGACGAAGAAGATCGCATTGCCGTGGTGGAGGCCGTCGCAAGCGGCTTGATCGACATCATCTGCTCCATGCACACCCCGCAGGATGAAGAAAGCAAACGCCTGCCCTTCGAAGAAGCCGCCAGCGGCGCGGTAGGATTGGAAACGCTGCTGCCCGCTGCCCTGCGACTGGTCCATGCTGAGATGATGGATCTGCCCACGCTTTGGCGCGCGCTGTCGCTGAACCCGGCCAAACGCCTCGGGCTGCCCGGCGGGCGGATCGCGGTGGGTGCGCCTGCGGATCTGGTGCTGTTCAACCCCGACGCCCCCTTCGTACTGGACCGCGCGACGCTGCGGTCAAAATCCAGAAACACGCCCTTTGACGGGATGCGGATGCAGGGTAAGGTCGTCGCAACTTATGTTGCAGGCTCCTGCGTTTACGAGGCGAATTGATGCCCCCTATCGAAACTTCAATCGAGATGATCCTTTTCTGGGCGTTGGCGGGCTATATCATCGGCTCCATCGCCTTTGGTATGGTGCTGGCCCGGATGATGGGGCTGGGCAATCTGCGCAGCATCGGGTCGGGCAACATCGGCGCGACCAATGTGCTGCGCACCGGCAACAAAAAGGCCGCGGCGCTGACGCTGTTGCTGGATGGGGCCAAGGGGGCCGTGGCGGTGTTGCTGGCGCGGGCCTTTGCGGGCGAAGATGCGGCGCAGGCGGCGGCACTTGGGGCGATGATCGGCCATTGTTACCCGATCTGGCTGGCCTTTCGCGGCGGCAAGGGAGTGGCGACTTTTCTAGGCATCATGCTGGCGCTGGCTTGGCCGGTTGGGCTGACATGCTGTGCGGTCTGGTTGATCACTGCGGCACTCTCGCGCATTTCTTCCCTGTCCGCGCTAGCTGCGGCGGCAAGCTCAACCTTCTTGCTGGTATTTCTCGGCTACGGGGAAATGCTGCTCTTGGGGATCGCGCTGACGCTGCTGATCTTCTGGCGGCACCGCGACAACATCCGCCGCATCCGTGCAGGTACGGAATCGCGGATCGGTCAGAAAGGCTGACACCGCCCCGAAGGCGGCATCAGCCTCTTCATGCTTTAGTAGGAATATTCGGCGTAGATACGGCTTAGGTCGCCGTTCCATGGCCCATGATAATCTGCCAGCAGATCATCTGCAGGCACGCGGCCTGTCTCGATACTGTCGCGCAGGGCGTTGAGGAAATGCGTTTCATCCGGCACAAGACCACCGGCACCGGGACGCGCGCGGGATTTCAAACCGGCCTCTGACAGGGCCACCGCCTCGCGCGCAAGATCATGCATCTTGAGCCCGCCAACCTCGGCCTGAAGGCCATGGGTCGAGGCGGCGACGCGCAGTTCTTCCCGCGTCTCTGCATCCCAGTCCTTGACCAAATCCCAAGCGCCATCCAGCGCGGATTGGTCATACATCAGCCCTACCCAGAAGGCGGGCAGCGCGCAAAGACGCCGCCAAGGGCCACCATCGGCCCCGCGCATCTCGATGAACTTCTTTACCCGCGCCTCGGGGAAAAGGGTCGTCAGATGATCGGCCCAATCGCTGAGCGTTGGCTTTTCGCCGGGCAGCGCAGGCAGTTCGCCTTTCAGGAAATCGCGGAAAGACTGGCCAAGCGCGTCGATATATTTACCGTCGCGGTAGACAAAATACATCGGCACATCGAGCGCATATTGCACCCAAGCCTCGAACCCGAAACTTTCATCAAAGACGAAAGGCACCATCCCGGTGCGGGCATCATCCAGATTGCGCCACACCAGCCCGCGGGTGGATTTCACACCATTGGGCTTGCCATCAAGGAAGGGTGAATTTGCGAATAGCGCGTTGGCGATGGGCTGCATCGCCACGGCCACGCGCATCTTTTGCACCATGTCGGCCTCGGTGGCGAAATCTAGGTTCACCTGAACCGTACAAGTGCGGCGCATCATGGTGGTACCCATGGTGCCGACCTTTTGCATATAGCCGTCCATCAACTTGTAGCGGCCCTTGGGCATCAAATCCATTTGCTCATGCGACCATTCGGGTGCTGCCCCTAGACCGATAAAGCCCACGCCGATCTCGTCGGCCACGTCTTTCACTTCGCGCAGATGGGTGTTCACCTCATCACATGTCTCATGGATGGTCTCGACCGGCGCGCCTGACAGCTCCAACTGGCCGCCCGGCTCAAGACTGATGTTGGCACCCTCTTTTTCCAGCCCGATAAGCTTGCCACCCTCCTCGACCGGCGCCCAGCCGTGGCGGTCGCGCAGCCCTTCCAGCATCACCTGGATTGAGCGGTCGCCCTCATAGGGCAACGGCTTGAGGGTATCGGTGCAATAGCCGAATTTCTCGTGTTCTGTGCCGATGCGCCAATCTTCTTTTGGCTTGCAGCCGTCGGCCAGATACTGCGCCATTTGGTCATGATGTTCGATCGGGCCGCCGCCGGATTGAGGAATGGACATATGCGAGGGCTCCGTTTTGAAGGGTCGTCTTGGGTGTCTTCTGAATTGTCGACTTGACGTCGTGTCTTGCAGGGATGGGCGGAATTGCCGGGGCTGTCAATGCAGCAAGACATGCGCCGGGCGCAGGGGTGCGCGCTCCCAGATCACAACGGCGTCATGACGGGTCTTGCGCAACTCAAAGAGCATCCTCTCGGTGCGCAGCCCCGGCAGGGCGGCAAAAGCGTCAAACAGCGCCTCGGATCCGGCAGCATTCACCGGGATCAACAGGGGCGTCTCATCGTCGCGCGGCTCAAGCCGCCAATGGGCTGGAAACATCTGCCGGTCGAGGCTCAGCCGTTGCAGTTCGCGCAGAGAAACCGTGCCCCCGGTCAGCGGGCCGAAATAGGTAATCTGCCCCTCGACGACCTGAACGGCCCCCGCCCCGTCACCTTCACCGCGAAAGCGGGCACGTTGCACGCCAAGCCAGATCAGCGCCGCGCCCCCAGCAAGCGCCGCATAGCCCGGCACCGCGAGTAAAAACCCCGGCCCGGCCACCAGCCAGAGGCCCAAGAGCATCAGCACGCTGCCGACAATCGCTTCGCGCCAACGCCAAAGCTGGTCGCGGGCCCCTTGGCGCAGAAAACTCATTGGGCCATCCTTTGCATCACCAGTCTCCCAAAGCCTGCTGCCACATGGTCATCGCAGCCACCGCCGCCGTATCGGCACGCAGGATGCGCGGGCCTAGCGTGACGGCATGAGCGTGATCGAATGAGTGGAGCCGTTTGCGTTCGCTCTCGGAAAAGCCGCCTTCGGGGCCAATCAGGATGGCCCAAGGCCCCTGCGCGCCTACAGGCAGCGCGCCGCTCTCTCCGACCAGAGCCTCATCGCAGAACATGATCTGCCGGGTGCTGTCCCACTGGTCCAGCAGCCGCCCCAGCTTCTCGGCCTCGGCCACTTCCGGCACATAGGTGCCGCCGCATTGCTCTGCCGCCTCGACCGCATGGGCTTGAAGACGGGACTGCTGCACGCGGCCTGCGTTGGTAAACTCTGTCATCACTGGCATAATGCGGGACGCACCCATCTCGGCGGCTTTTTCAACAATAAAGTCGGTGCGTGTCTTTTTGATAGGGGCAAAGAGCAGCCACAGGTCAGGCGGCATCTGCAAGGGGCGGGTCTGCTCAACACAGATCAGCACCCCGCCGCGTTTGCCCGCCTCGGTGACCTCCGCCAGCCATTCGCCATCGCGCCCGTTGAACAAAAGCACCCCGGCCCCGACCGAGAGCCGCATCACCCCAAAGAGGTAATGCGCCTGCTCACGCGCCAAAGGAACCGTTTGCCCCTGCCCCAAGGGCTGATCTACATACAATCTGATTTTTGCGTTCATAGGGCCAGATATATGCACAACCAGCCGCCTTCGCCAGATGCTACGCCCGATGCGCCTGTTGCCGATGCGGTGGCCGACAATTGGGTCGACCGCCATGCCCCCCGCGCCTTGCGGCCCTATCTGCGGCTGAGCCGCGCGGATCGGCCCATCGGCACATGGCTGTTGTTGTTGCCCTGCTGGTGGGGGCTGAGCCTTGCGATCCTGTTCGACCAATTGCCACGGTGGGAGGATCTGTGGATTTTCGCAGGCTGCGGCATCGGCGCGTTTCTGATGCGCGGCGCAGGCTGTACGTGGAACGACATCACCGACCGCAACATCGACGGCAAGGTCGCGCGCACCCGCTCGCGGCCTATTCCTTCGGGCGCGGTCACGGTGAAACAGGCGCTGGCGTGGATGGTGCTGCAGATGCTGCTGGCGCTGCTGATCCTGCTGACGTTTAACCAAGCGGCCATCGCCATGGGCGTTCTGGCGCTGCTGCCGGTGGCGGTCTACCCCTTTGCAAAACGCTTTACATGGTGGCCGCAGGTCTTTCTGGGGCTGGCCTTCAACTGGGGCGCGATGCTGGCTTGGACAGCCCACGCAGGCACGCTGCACGCGCCTGCCGTGGTGCTCTACCTCGCAGGGATCGCTTGGACGCTGTTCTATGACACGATCTATGCCCATCAGGACGCCGAGGATGACGCGCTGATTGGGGTGAAATCCACCGCGCGGCTTTTTGGTGAGAATTCGGGCCAATGGCTGCGACGCTTCTTAATGGCGACCGTGGGGCTGATGGGGATCGCGGTGATCTATGCCGGGTTGCCGCAGGCTTCGGTGCTGGCGCTGGCGATTGCCCTCGGCGGGCCTTGGGCGATGGGCTGGCATATGGCGTGGCAGCTTCGGGGGCTGGATACGAAGGACAACGCCAAGCTTTTGCAGCTCTTTCGCGCTAACCGTGATACCGGCATGATCCCGCTGTTGTTTTTCGCAGCAAGTCTTCTGGCCTGATTGCACCCCCGGCAGGACGCGCGTATCAAGTCTTGAGCTTAACAACCAGAAGGCCGCCCATGCGCCTCTCCGCCATTTTCATGATCGCCCTGACCTTTGCAGCCGCAGCGGTGGTCTCTTTAGTGGCGGCAAGCTTTTCGGTGCAACTGATCGAGGATACTTCCGAAATCGGTGTGCGTGACGCGCTGGACGATCAGGGCATGACATGGGCCGAGGTGCAGGCCGACGGTTTGCAGGTCACCCTCGCCGGGATCGCGCCGACCGAAGCGGTCCGCTTCCGCGCCCTCTCAACTGCTGGAACCGTGGTCGACGCCGCCCGTGTGATCGACGAGATGGAGGTTGAAGCCCAATCCGGAATCGCCCCGCCGCGTTTCTCTGCCGAAGTGCTGCGCAACGATGCGGGCATTTCGATCATCGGCCTGATCCCCACCAGCACCGACCGCGACGCGGTGATCGAAGCCTTTGGCGACATGGCGGGTGAGGCCACGGTGACCGATCTGTTGGAATCCGCAGACTATCCTGCACCTGATGGCTGGGAAGACGCATTGAACTTTGCTGTACGTGCCATGGCGGACCTGCCCCGCGCCAAAGCTTCCGTCGATGCAGGCCGCGTGACGATAACCGCCATCGCCGACAGCGCCGCCGCCAAAGCACAGATGGAGCGCAAGTTGCAGCGCGCGGCCCCACCCAGCCTGCGTCTGCGTCTCGACATCGCCGCACCGCGCCCGGTGATCACGCCTTTCACTTTGCGGTTTGAGATCGACGAAGAAGGCGCGCGTTTCGATGCCTGTTCTGCCGATAGCGATGCTGCCGCCAACCGCATCCTCAAAGCGGGCATCGCCGCTGGCGCGCCTGAGAGCGCCAATTGCACCATCGGTCTGGGTGTGCCCAGCCCGAACTGGGGCCGCGCCGTGGCGCTGGCGATCGATGCGCTGAGCCGTGTGGGCCAAGGCTCCATCTCTTTCGCGGACGCAGACATCACCTTGCTCGCGGCGCCGGGCACCGATTCCGATAGTTTCGACCGCGTGGTGGGAGAGCTGGAAAATGCCCTTCCGGACGTTTTCGCCCTGACCGCAAGATTGCCCAAGGTCGAAGACCCCGACGCTGGCCCGCCTGAATTCACCGCGACCCTGTCCCCCGAGGGGCAAGTGCAACTCCGTGGACGGCTTACCAGCGAAGGGCTGCGCGATCTGGCGGACAGCTATGCGAAATCGCATTTCGGGTCGGCCAATGTCTACACCGCCGCCCGTCTGGATGAGACCCTGCCCGCCGATTGGGCCACCCGCGTTTTGACCGGGCTTGAGGCGATGGCCTCGCTCGCCAATGGCTCTGTCACGGTCACCCCCGACCGGCTTGAAGTGATCGGCGACACCGGTAGCAAAGAGGCGAACACCACCGTTGCCTCCCTTCTGGCCGACAAGCTGGGCGAAAGCGCCGATTACAGCATCGACATCACCTATAAAGAAAAACTCGATCCCATCGCCGGGCTGCCGACCCCCGAGGAGTGCGAAGCCGAGATCCGCGAAATCCTCAAGATCGGCAAGATTACCTTTGAACCGGGCAACGCCACGATTGACGCCTCGGCACTTGGTACGATGGATGACATCGCCGAAGTTCTGAAACATTGCGGGGACATTCCGCTGGAGATCCAAGGCTACACCGACAGTCAAGGCCGCGGATCGATGAACCAGTCACTCTCGCAAAGCCGCGCGGAATCGGTTCTAAACGAACTGCGCGCCCGCCGGGTTCTGACTTCTTCCTTCGTAGCCAAAGGCTATGGTGAGGAAAATCCCATCGCCGATAACCAGACCGAAGAGGGCCGCGAAGCCAACCGCCGCATCGAATTCCGCCTGATCCGGCCCGAGGCTGAGACCCCCGAAGACGAAACAGCGCTGGAATCTGCTGAAGAAACGGGCGATACCACGGCAGAAGAGATCGGGGAATCCGACGAAACCGAAGAAGGCAGCGGTGATGAGCAGAACTGAGTTTGTCCTGGCAACAGCCATCATTCTTTTCGTGGCCTTCTGCATGGGATGGTTCGCCAACTGGCTGCTGAACCGCTTCACCCGTGTGGCCGCCGATGATGTGGCCCAGCTTGACCGGATGAGCCAAGAGCTGCACGAGGCCGAGGAGACCCGCGATCAGGCGATCACCTATCTGCAACAGCGCGAAGCCGAACTGACCAACCAGCTTGCCCAGACTGAGGCAGAGCTGCGTGCCGCGATGGACGGCCTGCGCGACGCCCGCCACGAGGCCGAAGAGATGCGCGCCTATATCGAGCGTCAGAAAGCCTAACCACACGCCCTGCCGGAGGGTCCCATGGCCAAACTTGCCCATTCCATGATCCGCGTCCTTGATGAGGCGGCATCAGTGAAATTCTACGAAGACGTGTTTGGCCTTAGAATCGCCGACAGGCTGGATTTCGACAGCTTCACCCTGATCTACTTGCGCGATGCTGCGGGCGATTTCGAGCTGGAGCTGACGGTCAACAAGGACCGCGACACGCCCTATGACTTGGGCGATGGCTATGGCCATCTGGCCTTTGTGGTCGAAGACCTTGAGGCCGCCCGCGACACCGCGATCAAAGCCGGTGCCGCCCCGCGTGACATCGTTGATTTTCGCCCTGCGGGGGAGACTGTGGCAAAGTTCTTCTTTGTGGCGGACCCCGATGGCTATCAGATCGAAGTCATAGAAAAAGGCGGGCGCTTCGCCTAAAGCGATCGCTTACCAGCGCTCTAGCGCGGCCTCATCCTCGTCTTTTGCGGCGACCCAAGCCTCACCCTCTGCCGTGATCTCACGCTTCCAGAACGGCGCGCGGGATTTGAGGTAGTCCATCAGGAATTCCGCCGCCTCGAAAGCATGGCGGCGATGCCGCGCGGCGCTGGCGACCATCATAATCTGCTCACCCGGGGCCAGCCGCCCATAGCGGTGGATCACCAGCGCATCTTGCAAATCGAACCGCGCGACCGCCTGCTCAGCAATCTCGCGCAGGGCCTTTTCGGTCATGCCGGGGTAATGTTCGATCTCCATCGCGCTCAGCGTACCTGCATCATTGTCGCGCACGACGCCGGTGAAGGTCACAATCGCCCCGCTGGCCCCCTCGCCCTTGGCAAAACGCGCGGCCTCCTCGGCCAGATCAAAGGGCGCTTCCTGCACCAGAACCCGCATCGGTCAGCCCCCGGTCATCGGTGGGAAAAAGGCCACTTCGCGCGCGCCTTGGAGCGGGGCGTCGAAATCGGTCAATTCCTGATCTACGGCCACGCGCAATGCAGAGAGGTCAGAGAACGCCAAAGCGTAGCGCTCTTCTCGGCCGCGCAATTCTTCGACCAATTCGGCCACGGTCGCGGCGGTGCTTTCCACCCGTTCGCGGGGCAGGCCGATCCGCTCGCGGACCCAAGCGAAATACAGAACATCCATCAGCGTGGCTCCTTCAAATGTGGCAGCGCCTTGCGCAGGTAGTCAAAGCCGGTAATGGCGGTCAGCACCGCTGCGATCCACAGCAGGACCAGCCCCAACAGCCCGGCCCATTCCATTCCGGCAAGTTTCCAGCCCAGCCCCAGAGTATCTTCAACCTCACCATCCAGGATCGCTTCGATCATTTGCTGGTCCATGCCAAAGACGCTCATCCCGAGGTAATGTTCAAACACGCCTTGTGAGAACAGCACCGCGATGGCAATCATCTGTAGCGTCGTTTTCCATTTGGCCAGTTGGGTGACCTTCAGCGTCCCCGCAACATCGCCTAGATATTCCCGCAAGCCCGAAACGAAGACTTCGCGAAACAGGATCAGCGTTGCAGGCAGGACAAGCCACGGCGACCAACTGGAGAAGGCCACGATTACCATCAGCGCGATCACGACCATCGCCTTGTCGGCAATCGGGTCAAGCATGGCGCCCAGCTTGGTCTCTTGCCCCCAAGCGCGGGCGAGGTAGCCGTCAAACCAATCCGTCACCGCCGCCCCTACAAACAGCACCAATGCGAACCAATCGGCATAGGGACGTGTAAAATAGAGAAACATGACCGCCACACCGGGGGCCGCGACCAGCCGAAGCAGGGTCAGGATATTGGGCAAATTCCATTTCATGACATCATCCTATCCTGCGCCTTTCCCGGCTGAAAGGACGAAACCGCGCCAGCGGTCTGCCCTTCGGTTGGCGCGTCGCTAGCCCTTCTCATGGAAATAACCGTAAATTGTCTCTGCCAGCGCATCCGACACGCCATCGACGGCCTTAAGATCGCTGAGGTTCGCGCGGCCCACGGCCTTGGCCGAGCCGAAATGCGCCAAAAGGGCGCGTTTGCGCGCGGCCCCGACGCCCGGCACATCATCGAGCGGCGTGGCGCTGACCCCCTTGGCGCGTTTCGCGCGGTGAGTGCCGATGGCGAAACGGTGCGCTTCATCGCGCAGACGCTGCACGAAATAAAGTACCGGATCATTGTGCCGCAGTGCCATGACCCGCTTGCCGACGCGGTGGAACTCCTCTTTACCCGCGTCACGGTCGATACCTTTGGCCACGCCGACCATCGGAATATCCTCAACCCCATGCTGCGCCATGATGGAGGCCACGGCGCTCACCTGCCCCGCGCCGCCGTCGATCAGCAGCAGGTCAGGCCAAAGGCCCCGGCTCCGGTCCGGGTCTTCTTTGATGAGCCGTTTGAAGCGGCGGTGGAGCACCTCTTTCATCATGCCAAAGTCATCGCCCGGGGTCAGGTCATCACCACGGATGTTGAACTTGCGGTACTGGTTTTTCATCATACCCTCGGGGCCCGCGACAATCATCGCGCCAACGGCATTGGTGCCTTGGATGTGCGAGTTGTCGTAAACCTCGATCCGCTCAGGCGGCACCGGTAAATCAAAGGCATCGGCCAGCCCTTGCAGCAACTTTGTCTGGGTCGCTGTCTCGGCCATCTTTCGGGCGAGACTTTCACGCGCGTTGCGCAGCGCACCATCGACCAACTCTGCCTTCTCGCCTCGTTGCGGCACCAGCAGTTCGACCTTGCGACCGATCTTGCCACTCAGCGCCTCGGCCATCAGATCGGGGTTTTCGATCTCGTTGCTCAGGATCAACTGGCGCGGCGGCTCGCGGGTGTCGTAGAACTGGCCGATGAAAGCCTCCAAGACTTCAGCGGCATCCACATCGGCCCCGACGCGCGGATAGTAATCGCGGTTGCCCCAGTTCTGATTGGCGCGGATGAAGAAGACCTGCACGCAGGCCTGTCCGCCTTCCATATGCAGCGCGATGATGTCGGCCTCATTCACCCCTTGCGGGTTGATGCCTTGCGCCGTCTGAACCTGCGTCAGCGCCTTGATCCGATCGCGCAGGGCCGCGGCGCGTTCAAACTCCATCGCCTCTGATGCTTCGGCCATGTCCCGCGCCAGACGCCCCTGAATTTCAGTCGATTTGCCACTCAGAAACCGCTCCGCATCGCGGACGGTCTGGCGGTATTCCTCGGCCGAGATCTTGCCGACGCAAGGAGCAGAGCAGCGTTTGATTTGGTGCTGCAAGCAGGGCCGCGTGCGGCTGTCGAACATTGAGTTAGAGCAATCACGCAACAGGAACACCCGCTGCAACTGGTTCAGCGTGCGGTTCACCGCACCCGCGCTGGCGAAGGGGCCGTAGTAGCTGCCCTTTTCCTTTTTCGCGCCACGGTGTTTCTTGATCTGTGGGTAGTCGTGATCGGCTGTGACAAGGATATTGGGAAAGCTCTTGTCGTCGCGCAGCAGCACGTTGAACTTGGGCTTGAGCTGTTTAATCAGGTTTTGTTCAAGCAGCAGCGCCTCGGTTTCCGTCTTCGTGGTCAGGAACATCATCGAAGCGGTATTGGCGATCATCCGTGAGATGCGCCCCGAATGTCCTGTGGGCCGCGCATAAGACGACACTCGCGCCCGCAGGTTCCGCGCTTTGCCGACATAGAGCACACGGCTTTCCGCATCGAGCATCCGATAGACGCCCGGCGACGAATCGAGCGACTTCAGATAGGCCTGAATCACCTTGCGGCCTTGAGGCGGTGGGCTGTCGTTGGGCGTGGTCATCTTAGGCGCTGATTCTCATGCTTTGCTGCAATAGGACGGCAATGGGGGCAAGCTTTAACATGTCCACTGAAGATGTGGATAAGTCTGACGATAACTTCTGGGCATCTCGGATTTCTCTTTGTTTTTAACATGGTTCGCTGATTTGCCTAATTTTTAGGCACGCCCATAATGTCCTGATTTTGCTCATCCTTTTGTTTACTGTGAAACAAGCCCCTGAAAACAAAGGGGTTTCGGTAACACTTTGGTTACATAGGTTAAGGACGTGCAAAACTTCTCGCATGGCTATCAGTTTGCGGGGCTTCTGGGGCTTTTATCCCACTGCAAATGTTCGCCTCCGTCAGTGCAGATCAACTGCCCTGTGACCCCCGGCGAATCGATGAAATACCCAAGTGCTGCCGTAATATCCTCAGGATTAGCTCCCCGGCCTAGAACCGTGGCGCGCCGCTGTGCGGCAAAGTCTTCGGCGTCTTGATGAGAGCCCTGCAAGGTGGGGCCGGGGCCGATCCCATTGACCCGGATCGCGGGCGCCAGCGCCTGTGCGGTCGTGCGCGTCATCGCCCAGAGGCCCATCTTGGCGATCGTATAGGTGGTGAATTCCGGCGTAAGGTTACGGACCCGTTGGTCGAGCATATTAACGATCAAACCGCTCGACCGCGGCACTCCTCTGTCGTCGGTTTCGGGCGACACCCCCTGCCCCGCCATCGCCTGCGTCAGCACGAAAGGCGCCCGCAGGTTGCTGCCCATATGGCGGTCCCAGCTTTCGCGACTGGCGCTGATGATATCGTCCTGTTCGAAAATTGACGCGTTGTTCACAAGGCAGGTGATCGGCCCGCCGAGCGCCTCTGCCGCGCGGGGCAATAGCGCTTCGGTCGCGGCATCATCCAAGAGGTCTGCCTGTAGCGCTACAGCACCACAGCCCATGGCGGCGATCTCGGCGGCGGTCGCCTCGGCCCCGTCGCGTGAGGTGGCGTAATGCACCGCCACATCAAAGCCCCGCTGCCCAAGATACAGCGCCATGGCGCGGCCCAGACGTTGCCCGGCTCCGGTCACCAATGCCCGCCGCATCTGTCGCCCTCCTCAGATCAGGATGATAAACAAATAAAGTCCATAAAGCGCGCTGAGCGCCACACCCCAAAGCCGCGTGATATCCCGCCCCAGATAAACGAAGGGGATCAGCAACAGCGACGCGCCCAGCATCACCCAAAGGTCGATCCGCAAGAAGGCTTCGTCGACCTTAATTGGGCCAACAAGGCTCGCGATGCCGATGATTGCCAGCAGGTTAAACATGTTCGAGCCGATAACGTTGCCAAGCGCCACATCCGCCTGACGGCGCAGCGCGGCCATCACGGTGGTCGCCAATTCCGGCAGCGATGTGCCCACGGCCACAAGCGTCAGGCCAATCACTGTGTCACTCACCCCATAGGTCTGGGCGATGATCGTGGCGTTATCCACCAGAAGGCTTGCGCCCAAGGGCAGGCCAATCAGACCAAGGATCAGGAACAGCGCAATCTGCCAACCGGCCATATTGGGGTCAGCGCCTTCAAGCTCTTCCTCATCCTCAGCGGCACCGCTGCGACAAGCGTGACGGTGATCCTTGGCATCGCCAAAAGCGTCATAGAGCATATAGGCCAGCCCAGCGAGCAGGATCAGCCCCGCGATCCAGTCAAAGACCCCGCGGAAAGCCAGCGCGATGAACAAGACCGAGGCGGCGATCATCTGGTTATAGGTCTTACGCGTGCTGCATTCCGAGGTGTGCATCGTCGCCAGCAACGCCGGAATACCCAATACCATCAGGATGTTCGCCGTGTTCGACCCGACGACATTCCCAAGCGCCAAACCCGGCGCGTTGTCCAAGATCGCCTTGACCGAAATCAGCAGTTCAGGCGCAGAGGTGCCAAAGGCCACGATCGTCAGACTGACAATCAGCGCGGGCACCCCAAGGCGCAGCGACAGGTTCACCGCCCCTTTGACCAGAGCATCCCCCGCGAACAGCAGGATTACGAGGCCAAGCCCCGACAGTAGCCACGGCATCAGCATTAACGCCCTCCCTTACAGGCACAATCGCCTTTGCCAATGCGGTAACGTCCGCAGTCACGGCATTTGGTCCGGGACAGGCGTTTGCCTCCTAGCCAATGCATTTTTCCAAACCAAGCCAAAAGGCCCATGGCCACCAGAAAGAGCAGAACGATCTTAAAAACCATGCGCTAGAGACCAAACCGCGCATAGGCTGCGCGTTCCTCTATGCCCTGCACCGCGTCTTGTACCATCTGTACGCCAAAGCGTGACAGAAGCCCGCGTTTCGCTCCGTAGCGGCGCAGTTTGACCTTCTCGCCAAAGCGCTCTTTCAGCAGGGGTTTCAGATGGCCGATGCCGTCGATCAACCCCAGTTCGGCGGCGCGTTTCGCCAGCCAAATTTCCCCGGTGAAGAGGTCTTGCCCCTCGGGCAGTTTGCCCGCACGGCGTGTCTTTACATGGTCGATAAAATTCTCGTGGATGTCTTCCAACAGCACCTTCAGCCGGGCAACATCCTCGGGGTTTTCAGGGCGGAACGGGTCGAGCATGGATTTGCTCTGCCCTGCCGTATAGACGCGCCGCTCAACTCCATGTTCCCGGATGAACTCATGCACCCCGAAAGAGGCCGAGATCACCCCGATTGAGCCCAAGATCGAGCTTGGGTCCGCGTAAATCTCATCCGCCGCAGCCGCCAGCCAGTAACCGCCCGAGGCGGCGACATCTTCGACAAAAGCGATGACGGGGATGTTCTTTTCCTCCGCCAACCGCCGAATGCGTGCGCCGATCAGCGATGATTGCACCGGACTGCCACCGGGAGAGTTAATCTCCAACGCGACAGCGGCAGGCTTGCCCTTGGCAAAAGCCTTTTCGATGACCGGACCCATGGTGGCATCGTTCAACACCGCGCGGCCCTGCGATCCGATCATGCCGGAAAGCCGGATCACGGAAACGCTGGGCGGGGATTTAAGGAAGGGCAGCCGAATTCTCATTCTTCTCATGTAGAACGCCCACCCCGCGCAAACAAGGCGGGCGCAGAAGTTTCGCGGCCCTCAGGCCCGCAGACGCCAGCCGGTGCGGAAAATCCACCAGATCACAACAAGGCAAAGCGCCGTAAACAGCGCGATTGCGGCAAGGCTGGTGAGGATTGGCACATCGGCAGAACCGAAAAATGCCCAACGAAAGCCTGAGATCAGATAGACCACCGGATTGAAATGCGAGATCACCTGCCAGACCGGCGGCAGCATCGAGATCGAGTAGAAGGACCCGCCGAGGAAGACCAACGGCGTGACGATCAAGAGCGGCACCAGTTGCAACTGCTCAAAATTCCCCGCCCAGATTCCGATGATGAAGCCCATCAGCGCGAAACTGATGCAGGTCAGGATCAGGAAAGCGAACATGGCGATGGGATGCTGGATTGTGATGTCGACAAAGAAAAACGCCGTGATCAGGATGATCGTGCCGATAAACAGCGCTTTGGTCGCAGCCGCCCCGACATAGCCGATGACGATCTCGAAAAAGTTGATTGGGGCCGAAAGGAGCTCATAAACCGTGCCGATAAATTTCGGGAAATAGATGCCGAAAGAGGCGTTTGAGATCGACTGCGTGATGACGCTCAGCATGATCAGCCCCGGCACGATAAAGGCGCCATAGCTCACGCCCTCGACCTCTTCGATCCGGCTGCCGATGGCTGCGCCGAAAACAACGAAGTAGAGCGAGGTTGATAGCACCGGGGAGATGATGCTCTGCGTGATGGTGCGAAAGAAACGCGCCATTTCAAAGGCGTAGATGGCTTTGATCGCGGTCCAGTTCATGCCGCATCCTCCTTGAGCAGATCGACGAAGATATCTTCCAGACTGCTTTGCCGTGTCGCCACGTCCTGCAACACCAGACCGCTTTCGGCGACTTTCGAGAGTAGCTTAGTGATGCCGGTCCGCTCGGCGTTGGTGTCATAGGTGTAGATCAGGGACTGCCCGTCGGTGGACAACTCCACATCCGGCGATCGCAGCGCCAGTGGGACTTCGGTGATCGGCTCGGTGAGCTGCACTTCAAGTTGCTTTTTGCCCATCCGCGCCATTAGAGCGTCTTTCTCTTCGACCAGCAGCAGTTCACCCTTGGCGATGACGCCGATCCGGTCCGCGATGGCCTCTGCCTCTTCGATATAATGGGTGGTCAGGATGATCGTCACGCCAGAGGCTTTCAGCCCCGCGACGATCTCCCACATGTCCTTGCGCAGCTCCACATCAACGCCCGCGGTGGGCTCGTCCAGAAACAGCACCTTTGGGTCATGCGACAACGCCTTGGCGATCAGCACCCGGCGCTTCATTCCGCCCGAAAGCTCACGGATCTGGCTGTCTTTCTTATCCCAGAGCGAAAGTTGACGCAGGATTTTCTCCAGCACCGCCTCATCCGCCGGCCGGCCAAACAGCCCGCGCGAGAAGCGCACGGTGTTGAGCACCCGCTCGAAAGGTTCGAGATTGATCTCCTGCGGGACCAGTCCGATCATCGAACGTGCCGCGCGAAAATCGTCCTTAATGTCATGGCCGCCCACGGTTACCTTGCCGCTGGTCGCGGTGGTGATGCCACAGATGGTCGAGATCAGCGTCGTCTTGCCCGCCCCGTTGGAGCCGAGAAGAGCAAGGATTTCGCCCTGCTCAATCTCCAGATTGACCCCTTTAAGCGCCTCGAAACCGCCCGCGTAGGATTTACGCAGGTTCTGAATATCCACGATTGTCGGCATGGTCGTCTCCGCTTTGGTAAGGCGGGCAACCTAACTGGCTTTGGGCCGGGTGAACAGATGCCTTCAAGTCTTGGCGCGGCCGAACCAGCCCTTTTTGGCGGGGGCGTCTTCATCAGCTTCCGCGCTTTCGCCCGTCTCTTCTGCCGGACCTTCGAGCGAGGATTGCAGGCTATCAAAGAACTGATCTGCCATCTTTTTTGCGAAACCGTCGATGATCCGACTGCCAAGCTGCGCCAGCTTGCCGCCGACTTTGGCCTCGACATCATAGCTCAGCTCGGTGCCGCCGTCCTTTTCGGCAAGCCGCACTTCCGCACCGCCTTTGGCGAAACCGGCTGCACCGCCCTTGCCCTCGCCCGTGATGGTCAGCGCTTCGTTCGGCACGAGATCAGAGAGTTTCACATGGCCCTTAAAGGTCGCCTTCACCGGGCCGACCTTTTGCACGACGGTGGCGTCATAACCCTCTTCAACCGAGCCGGTTACATCCTGCGCGCCGGGCACACAGGTTTGCAGCATCTCAGGGTCCAGCAGCGCGGCATAGACCTCAGCTGGGGTGGCGGCGATCTGACGGGTGTCGGACATCTGCATGGCTGGCTCTCCCTTTGGCGTATCCCACCAGTCTAGCGGGTAATTCTGCGCAAACCAACGTCAAAGCGCTGGACCTCCCGCGCCGGGCTGGTAGGTCTTTGCCATGACAACTACTCCCCATAACCGCGCCGGTCTGGCGATCGGTCTGATCCTTCTCGGCGTGGCCGCGATTTCGGTCAATGACATGCTCATCAAACGTCTGTCGGGCGGCTATCCGCTGCATCAGATCGTTTTTACGCGCTCGGCCATCGGGATCATTCTGGGGCTGGTACTGGTCAAACTTGAGGGCGGGTTTCATCTGCTCAAGACGCGCCAGCCGGGGCTGCATCTGCTGCGCGGGCTGCTGATCGTGATCTCGAACATGTCCTTCTTTCTAGCGCTGTCGGTCCTGCCCTTGGCCGAAGCGACGGCGCTGTTCTTTGCCGCACCCCTGTTCATCACCCTGCTGTCGATCCCGCTTCTGGGCGAAAAGGTCGGCCCGCTGCGTCTTGGCGCCGTAATCGTGGGGTTTGTTGGCGTGGTCATCATGATGCGGCCATGGGCTTCGACGGCGACGCTCGACGTCTCCCGCTGGGTCTTGCTGCTGCCGGTACTGGCGGCGCTGACCTATGCGCTGAACCAATTGATGACCCGTAAGCTGGGCGTGAACTCTAAAGCATCGGCCTTGATGGTCTATATTCAGGCCGCCTTCGTTGCCGTGTCCCTTGGGTTCTTCCTGATCGCTGGTGACGGGCGGTTCGTGGATGAGGGCAGCAGTGCTTCGCTCCAGTTCCTGCTGCGGGCGTGGATTTGGCCGGCGCAGGAGGATTACCTCACCTTCCTCGGCATCGGCCTCAACATCGCGCTGATCGGCTATTGCCTGAGCCAAGCCTACCGGCTGGGCGATGCGGCCACGGTGGCCCCATTCGAATACATCGGCCTGCCGCTGGCGGTGTTCTGGGGTTTCGTAATCTTCGGCGATCTCCCGGTCTGGGAGGTCTGGGTCGGGATCGCGCTGATCCTTGCCTCGGGCCTGTTCGTCTATCTGCGCGAGCGCCAAAAGGCGCTGCGCGTGACCCGTTTGCAGGGCGGACGGCGCGCTTAGCGCGCCACTTCCACCACCACCTTGCCCGTCGCCTTGCGGTCGCGCAGCAGGGCCAGCGCCTCATTCGCCTGCTCCAGCGGCATGACGTTGCTGACATGGGGCTTCAGCTTGCCCGCGACATACCATTTGATCAGCTCGGCGAAACTGTCGGTCAGCACCGAAGGTTTGATCTTGGCATAGCCACCCCAGTAAAAGCCCAGCGCGGTGAGGTTCTTGACCAGCAGGATATTGGCCGGAATCTGCGGCACCTCACCGCTAGCAAAGCCCAGCGGGATCAGCCGCGCTTCGGGATTGCAGGCACGCATGGCGGCTTTGAACTGGTCGCCGCCCACCGGGTCATAGACCACATCGGCCCCGCCCAATTCCTTGACGATCGCGCGGATGTCGTCGGTCTCGGAGTTGATCAGATGATCGGCCCCCGCCTCTTTGCAGACAGCGAGCTTGTCCGCACCCCGCGCCACGGCGATCACCTCGGCCCCCATCAGTTTGCCCATCTCCACCGCCGTCAGGCCAATGCCGCCCGATGCACCCAAGACCAGCAACCGCTCGCCCGGCTGCAGCCGCGCCTTATAGTCCAGCGCCACATGGCTGGTGCCATAGGCGATCAGGAAGGCGGCGGCGTCGACCGAACTCATTTCTTCAGGGATCGGCACGCAGACTGCGGCGGGAATGGCGGCGTATTCGGCCAGCCCGTCGAACCCGGTATAGGCCGCCACGCGCTGCCCGACTTTCAAATTCTCGACCCCCGCGCCCAGAGCGGTGATCGTGCCCGCCATTTCCATCCCCAAGGTAAAGGGCAGCGGCGGCTTTTCCTGATAGGTGCCTTTGATGATCAGCAAATCGCCAAAGTTCAGCCCGCAAGTATCGACTTGGATCAGCACCTCACCTTGCCCCGGCATCGGCATCTCAAGCTCTTGCAGGGTGAGCGGTTCGTCATAGGCGGTGACTTGCATGGCGCGCATCGGGCTGTCCTTTCGTGCTGCTTTGGCCCGAAGAGGCCAGAAGCCGCCGGACTTGGCAAGGCCCGAGGCACGCGCCGCTGCGTCAGCCGGGCATGATCACCAGCCGAATGCCATAGGCGATGACCGCCAGCAGGGCGACACTGGCCAGCCAAAGCGCCACGAACCAGCCCGCGCGTTTCAGCCAGTGGCCCATCAGTGATACCCTTCCTCAGGGTCGATTTTGCCGCGGAACACCCAATAGGCATAGGCCGTATAGCTAAGGATCAAGGGCAGCAGAACCAGCGTGCCGACCAGCGCGAACATCAGGCTTTCATCGGGTGCGGCGGCATCGGCGATGGTGAGACTCGGCGGGACCATATGCGGGTAAAAACTGATCCCGATGCCGATGAAGCCCAGCACAAAGAGAGCCAGCGCGCAGAAGAACGGCTGTTTGTCGCCGCGGCGTTGCAACCCGCGCAGCATCCCGAAGGCCGCCAGCGCCACCAGCAGAGGCACGATGCCGCTGAAGAGCGCGGTGGGCCAAGCGAACCACCGCTCGAAATAGACCGCATCGGTGAAGGGCGTCCAAAGGCTGACCAGCCCCATGAAGACCAGTGTCGCCACCGCCAGCGGCCATGCAAGGCGGCGCATATGCGCCTGAATGCGGCCTTCAAGCTTCATGTTAAGCCATGTCGCGCCCAGCAAAGCATAGCCCGTGGTGACCGCCACCCCGGTCAGGATCGAGAAGGGCGTGAGCCAATCCCACCACCCGCCCGCATAGGCGCGGCCCTCGATCTCAATCCCCTGCACCAGCGCACCGAGGGCGATGCCCTGACAGAAGGACGCCACCAGAGAGCCGCCAAAAAACGCCATGTCCCAAAGGGGCTTCCACCTTTTCGTGCGCCAGCGGTATTCAAATGCCACCCCGCGAAAGATTAGCCCGAGCAGCATCAGGATGATCGGCATATAGAGCGCAGGCATCACCACCGCATAGGCCAGCGGGAAGACCGCGAAAAGCCCGCCGCCCCCCAGCACCAGCCATGTCTCATTGCCGTCCCAGATGGGGGCAACGGAGTTCATCATCACATTGCGTTCGCTCTCATCCTTGGTCATCGGAAAGAGCAGCCCAACGCCCAAATCGAAACCGTCGAGGATGACATAGATCAGCACGGCACCCGCGATGATCCCGGCCCAGATGAACGAAAGTTCCAGTCCCAGCATCTTAGCTCTCCTCGCCCTTATCTCTGACCGCCGCCTCTTCGCCCACGGCAAGGATCGGCCCGTCGCCCTGCGCCTCATCGCGCTCGTCTTCCAGTACGTGGCCCACGACGGGTTTTCGCATCATCGCCACAATATACCAAGTGCCCGCGCCAAAGACGAAGAAGTACACCACGATAAAAGCAATGAGCGAGGTTGCCACCGCCGGCGCTTCGACGGGCGCAAGACTGTCAGAGGTCCGCAGCAGCCCGTAAACGGTGAAGGGCTGACGCCCGACCTCGGTCGTGATCCAGCCTGCCAGCACCGCGACAAAGCCCGTGGGCCCCATCAGCAGCGCCAGACGGTGCAACAGCGGCGCATCGTAGAGCCGCCCCCGCAGCCGCGCCAGCGCGGCCCAAAGGCCCAGCCCCAGCATCGCAAAGCCAAGTGCGATCATGATGCGGAAGGACCAGAAGACAATCGCCACCGGTGGCTCATCCGCGTCCGGGATCGTATCCAACCCGTCCAAGGGCGCATTCAGATCGTGTTTGAGGATCAGCGACGACAGCTTGGGGATCTCAATGGCATAGTCGATGCGCTTTTCCTCGGGGTTCGGGATGCCGAACAGGATCAGCGGCGCACCGTGCGGGTGGCTATCGTAATGCCCCTCCATTGCCATGACCTTTGCAGGCTGATGCTCAAGCGTATTCAAACCATGCATGTCGCCCGCAAAAATCTGCAGCGGTGTCACCAGCAGAAGCATCCACATCGCCATCGAGAACATGGTCCGCGCCGCTGCATCCGCGCGGTCGCGCAGCAAGTGCAACCCGCCGACCGCGCCCACGACCAGCGCCGTGGTCAGATAGGCCGCCAGCACCATATGCACCAAACGGTAGGGGAAGGAGGGGTTAAAGACGATCGCCCACCAGTCTTCGGGCACGAATTGACCGACATCATTGATGCCAAAGCCCGCAGGGGTCTGCATCCAGCTGTTGACCGACAGGATCCATGTGGCCGAGGCCAGCGTGCCCAGTGCCACGAGTGCTGTGGCGAACATATGCAGCCCATCGCCGACCCGCTTACGGCCAAAGAGCATGATGCCAAGGAAACCGGCTTCAAGAAAGAAGGCCGAAAGCACCTCATAGGCCATGAGCGGCCCGACGACCGGCCCGGCCTTATCAGAAAAAACCGACCAGTTGGTGCCGATCTGGTAGGACATGACGATGCCCGAGACGACACCCATGCCAAAGGCCACGGCAAAGATCTTCTTCCAGTAGTTAAAGAGCTTCAGATAGGTCTCTTCTCGTTTCCAAAGCCAGAGCGCGTTGAGCACGGCCAGAAAACTTGCCAACCCGATTGAGAAAGCCGGGAAGATGATATGGAACGAAACCGTGAATGCAAACTGCACCCGCGCTAGGATTTCGGCGGTGTAACCGTCGAGCATGTGAAGCCCTCGCGTGTTGTTTCCTGACCTATATAGGACCGGGGGGAGCGAGAGGCACAGGCTAAATTGCCGCAGCCGTTTGCATTTGTCCTAACTGTCGAATGTCACCACCACACGCAGCCCCGGCGCGTTGTCGATGAGTTCCAGCCTTGCCCGGTGCAGTTTCACGACCCCATCGACCAGCGCCAGCCCCAGCCCATGGCCCGGCGTGCCCCGGCTGCGATCAAGCCGGTAGAGCCGCTGCAACACTTTGTCGCGGTCCTGCGCCGGAATGCCGGGGCCGCCATCTGCGACACTGAGTGTGACCTGACCCGCCGCCTGTTCCAGCGAAATGTCCACCGCCTCGGCGTCGCCAGAATGGCGCAGGGCATTCTCGATCAGATTGGCGATCATCTGACCCAGCAATGCACGGTCGCCTGTGACATGGGCAGGCGTCTTTGGCAGGGTGCAGATCAGGCGCTTGCCCTGTTCGCCCGCCGCGGGCTCATAAAGCTCGACCATGGTTCGGCACAGCGCGGTCAGATCGACGGGGGTGAAATGGGCGCGGGCATCGCCCTGCTCCACCTGCGCGAGTTGTAGCAGAGATTGAAAGATCGCGGCGATGCCGTCCAATTCGGCACGTGCGCGGGCCAGCGGTTCGGTTCTGTTTTCGCCCGTGGCCTCGGCCCTGTCGAGATCGTCCAGATGCACCGAGACACGTTGGATCGGGGTTTTCAGGTCATGGGCGATATCCAGCGACACCTGCCGCAGCGCTGCCACCGACGTTTCCTGCGCCCGGGCCATTTGGTTGACCGCCTCACCAATGCGCAGCAGGTCATCCGACCAGCGCGGCCCGGGCGATACCCTTGCCGCCAGATCGCCTGCGGTCAGCCGGTCCAGCGTGGCGCGGATCACCTCGACATGCCGTTTGGAACGTCGGGCAAGGATCAACCCGCCCGAAAGCGCGATCAACACCGTGGGCAACAGGCTCACCAGCAAGATATTCACGAAAACCTCGCGCAGGGCGGTGATCTCGGCCCGGCTGCGCGCGATGGTCAAAAGCCCGCCATAAAGCGTATCGGTGAGCGTGAGATAAACCCCGTCATACTGCGCCCGCGCCGCGCCGATTGAGACGATGTGATAACCTTCGTTATCCCGCGCGATGGCCCCGTTGCCATAGATACGACCATTAGGGCCGATGTAGCTTAGGATCAGCCTGTTGGGGTCTGTCTCGCGCGATTCCGCCTCGACCAGCCGCGCAAGGGCGGCGGCACCGGGGGCGGCGCGAAAGCCCGCCATGTCTTGCGCGAGATCTGCCCGGATCGCCTGTTCAAACGATCGCTGGGTGACGGCATAGCTGGCCGCAAGGCTAAGCAGGCTGACGATGGTAAAAAGCAGCACCAGCAAAAGCGCCAACCGCAGCGGCATGGAACGCCACAACCCTGCCAGCCGCGCCTTCATGTGTCGATCCTATAGCCCGCGCCGCGCACGGTCTGGATCAACTCGCCGTCAAAGGGTCGGTCGACCTTGGCCCGCAGGCGGCTGATGTGGGTCTCCACCACGTTAGTCATCGGGTCAAAGGAGATGTCCCAGACCGCCTCAAGCAGCATGGTTCGCGTTTGGACCCGGCCTTTCCGGCGGAGCAGATGCTCTAGCAAAGCAAATTCACGCGGTAGCAGGTCAATCTCTTGGCCCGCGCGCGTGACCCGGCGGCTGATCAGGTCCATCGTCAGGTCGCCAGCGCGGAGGGTCGTTTCCTGCTCCAGCGCCTGCGGGCGACGCGCCAGCGCATTCACCCGCGCCGACAGTTCGCCAAAGGCAAAGGGCTTGACCAGATAATCATCCGCCCCGGCGTTCAGCCCGTCGATCCGATCCTCCACCGCGCCCATCGCCGTGAGCAGCAACACCGGCGTGGCATTGCCCGCCCCGCGCAGGGTTTTCAATAGCGTCAGCCCGTCCAACTCAGGCAGCATCCGATCAAGGATCAGCACGTCATATTGCCCGGTGGTGGCCTGCACCAACCCGTCGCGGCCATCGGCCACCACATCCACGGCATGCCCCTCTTCGCGCAGGCCCCGCGCGATATAGGTGCTGGTGGTGGCATCGTCTTCGACAACAAGCAGTTTCATCGGGGTCTCATCTAGGTTCAGCCAAGAGGTAAGGCAATTCCGCTGCCCGCGCATCCCGCCGCCTGCATTCTCACAGATTTGTATAGCGCCTGCGACGACGCTGTAAAACGCGCGCCCCAGATAGGGGTCCAGAAACACTGAATGCACAGCAAGGAGCATCTCATGAACCAGACCCTTTCCAAGGCCCCCCGCGCCGCCGCCCTTGCGCTGAGCGCCGCCGTCGCCGCGACCCCAATGCTGGCACTTGCGCCCACTGCGGCGCTGGCCGTTCCGCCGGGTGGCTATGCTGACCTTGTCGAGGCCGTTTCTCCCGCCGTGGTCTTTATCGAAGTGACCGCCAAACAACAAAACGCGCAGATCCAGCAGCAGCTTCCCCCCGGCATGCCCGAAGAACTGCGCCGCCGGTTCGAGCAGATGTTGCCCGACCAGCCCGGTGCCGAGGCGACTCCGCGCCAAGGTTTGGGGTCCGGCTTCATCATCTCCGAAGACGGTCAGATCGTGACCAACCATCATGTCGTGGCAGGCGCTGAAACGGTAACTGTGAAACTTGCCGATGGTCGTAGCTTTGACGCCGAAGTGGTCGGCAGTGATGCGATGACCGACATCGCGCTGCTCAAAGTCAAAGCGGATGTGGACCTCCCTAAGGTGGACTTTGGCACGTCCAAAACCCTGCGCGTCGGCGATGAAGTCGTCGCCGTGGGCAACCCCTTTGGCCTTGGCGGCACCGTGACCTCAGGCATTGTTTCGGCTCTGTCGCGTGACATCCAGGCCGGGCCGTTCGATGATTTCATCCAAACCGATGCGGCGATCAACCGTGGCAACTCAGGCGGGCCGCTGTTTAACAACGATGGCGAAGTCGTGGGCGTGAACACCGCAATCCTGTCGCCGGGCGGCGGCTCTGTCGGGATCGGCTTCTCGGTGCCTTCGGACCTTGTGCAAACCATCGTGGCCGATCTCGCCGATGACGGCTTGGTTGAGCGCGGCTGGCTGGGTGTGCAAATCCGGCAGATGACCCCCGAGGTCGCCAATGTGCTGGGCTATGACGAGCCGCGCGGCGCGGTGATCGAAGCCATCAGCGAGGACAGCCCTGCCGCGAAGGCGGGTCTCAAGAAAGGCGATATTATCCTGTCCTTCGGTGACACTGAGATTGACGATCTGCGCGACCTGACTCGCGCCGTCGCCACCACATCGCCCGAGACCGCGACAGAGGTTGTCGTGCTGCGCAAAGGTGCGGAAACAACCCTCGACGTAACCGTGGGCGCGTTGGAACCCAAGCCAGCGTGACCCATGTCTTCCCGACGCCCCTCATGCCGTCGGGAAGCCCCCCAGCCCTTAGCCCTTGCCGGGCTGGGTACCCTGCCCCGGTGGTCTCATACCGCCGGGGCCTTTTCATGCGGCTATGCGCCCTCGCCCGAAGAGAGCGGCGCGCTGTGTAGATGAAAGCGGACCAATTCCGCCACCGAACTGGCCTCAAGCTTGCGCATTACCCGGGCGCGATGCACCTCGACCGTTTTGACCGAAATATCCATTTCACTGCCAATTTCACGGTTTGACAACCCAGCCACCACCCGCTCGAACACCCGATGCTCTTGCGGGGTAAGCCGGGCCAGCAGCTGTGCATTTTCAACGTCTGCCTCTTGGCTTTTGCGACGCGCCGCATCGGTCTGAAGGGCGGTGTTGATCAGATCGAGCATGTTTTGATTGTTAAACGGCTTTTCGATGAAATCCACTGCCCCCGCCTTCATCGCCTTTACCGCAGTAGAGACATCGCCAAAGGCCGTCATCAGGACCAGCGGTATCGCGATGCCCCGCGCGTTCAGCGCCTTTTGCAGCTCCAGACCGCTCATCTCCGGCATTCGAACATCGCTGACAAGGCAGCAGATGCCGGTATCCTCATATCCCTCAAGGAACTCCGCCGCCGATGCAAAGGAAGTTGCTCGCAGCCCGACGGAGCCCAGCAACCACACCAAGGATTCCCGCACCGCGGCATCATCATCGACAACGTAAACGATCCTGTCTTCAGGCATTCTACTTTTGCACCTCCAACGGCATACGCACAGTCAGGCGAGCACCATCTGCGTCAGATTTGGTTACTGCGATGGTCCCCCCATGGGACAGCACAATCGTTTCGCAAATCGCCAGCCCCACGCCCAGACCCTTGTCCTTGGTCGAGCGGAAGGCGCTGAAGGCCGTCTGGGCGGGCATGTCCGGCGCAAAACCGCGCCCTGCGTCGGCCACGTCAATCACGATCTCCCCCGCCTCGCAGCGCGCCGAGACAGAGACTTCGGCATCAGGGCGGTCCGCCTCCCGGCAGGCGTCAATGCCGTTCTTGATCAGATTGATTAAAAGCTGTTCGATCTCGATCCGGGCGCAGTGCAGTTCGACATCCCCACATTGATCAGAGACGACCACGGCGATGCCGGTGGCAGAGCTCTCCGGCTGGATCAGCAATTGCACCGAACGCAGAATGTCGTCGAACCGCACCGCGACACGGTCTGCGTCGTCGTTATGCAGGTAGTTCGACATGGACCGCAGGATGGCACTGGCACGTTCTGATTGGCTTTGCATGTTGTTGAGCACGGCGATCATATCCTCTCTCTCAAGCTGGTCGTTCTGGGCACGCAACACACAGCCTGCGGCAAAATTGTGAATAGCGGCTAAAGGCTGGTTCAATTCATGGGCGATGGCGGCGGTCATCTGGCCCAACGTCTCGCGCCGGTTAAGCAGTTGCAGTGCCGTTTCATGCCGGTGCAGCCGCTCTTCGCGCTCTACTTTTTCGGTGATGTCTGAGGCAATCGTCAAAAGCCCCCCTGCGGCCACCGGGTAGTCCGTCACTTCCAGCCAACGCCCGTCCGACGACCGCGCGCGAAAGAATTTCGCCGGTGTGTTACGGCGGTCACGCCGCTGCTCGCTCCAGCGGAGCTTCCCTTCGGGGGTCATGGCCAATTTGCCGGTGCGCGTGAAATGGGCCAACAGCTCATCGAAGTGCCGCCCGATGATGTCACCGCCGATCCCGGCATAGGTCGTGCGGTATTCCTCGTTGCAATAGACCAGCCGGTCGGTCCGGTCGAAAAGCGCGACCATCGTGGAGATGTTTTCAAAGGCCAGCGCCAAGGCTTCCAGCGCGGACTTGCGTTCGGTTTCAGCGGTGGCGATCTCGGTCATGTCAAAACAGGTGCCGCGATAGCCTGCAAGTTGCGCATTGCTGTCAAAGAAGGGCTTGCCCGACATGTCGATCAGCCGTTCCCGCCCCCCGGCGAGGGGGATGACCAAGCGCAGATCGCGAAACGGTGCCTGCCGGGCCAGCCGCTGCTGAAGCATATCGAAGTCGCCCTTGCTCCGTTCGATATTGGCTTCGGCAAGGGTTTTGCCCTGCTCAAATATCGGCGTTTCAGCTTCGGTTTGACGTCCTCCACCCGAAAGGAACGTAAACCGCCGGTCGACGTCCATTTCCCACACCCAATCGGTCGCACTTTCCGTGAAATCGCGAAAACGGGTTTCGCTTTTTACCAGATCATTCAGCACGTTCTGCTGGTCCGTTACATCTTGGATCGCGGCCAGCAGGTGCACGTCCCGTCCACGGTCCAAACGACGAATACAGGCGCGCGCCTCGATCTGGCGGCCATTGGCGGCCAGAAACTTCACATTCTCAATCACATCGCGCGGGCGGCTGCCCGCCATATGCAGATTGTTGCGGATCGTGGCACGGCTGCGCGGCTCCACGAACTGCTGTCCCTGTTGCCACATCTCCCGCAGGCGTTGCGCATCGCGCCCCAGCAGCGCCTCCACCTCAGGGGAGACATCCACCAACGCGCCCTCTTGGTCCCATTCCAAATAGCCTACACCTGCCACTTCGGCTGCAAGGGCGTGTTTTGTCGCGCTGATCTCCGCTTCATAGACCGCGTCCTGCAGGGCGGAGCGGTCCATGACCATGACCAGGACACCCACGACCTGCCCCCGGTCAGAGAGCGGTTGATAGACCGCCGACCCTTGATTGCGGGCCAAGATGGGGCGCGAGAAATCGAAATGCCAAGTGACCTGCCGCCCTGCCAAGGCCTTTTCAAGATTGGCCGTTACCTCATCCAACATATCAGGCGGGACGACCTCAGACAGATGCCGCCCCTCAATCTCATTCGAAGGTTTGCCGAAGGACGCGCTATAGGCATCGTTGACAAAAGCATAGGTCATATCAGGCGCGAGAAAGGCCGCCTGCACGGGCAGATCATTCAGCAGATCGGGCAGCTTACGACGCGTCTCATCGCTGTCGCTTGCACCTTGCAGCTTCCGGTGGTTGCGCAGAACCCGCCAGCTTTGGGCCACCACCACAGCAAGCGAAGCTGCCGCCAAGACAAGCTCAACCGGATCACGGTAGAGGATGCCATGCGGCTCCTGCCCCGAGAACAGCGCCACGGTAATGTACAAAAGCAAGATCGCAACCGCGCCCAGCACGCTAAAGCGATTAACCGGGTCGCCAGTTTGCTTGGCGATCATCACGCAGGACAAGACAACTCCGCACAGCGCAATCAATGTGAACGCCGCGACTAAGCTCATGCAGCACCTCTACTTTCCTCAAGACGTTCGCCTCTATTCGCCTCCCTGTCTATTGGGGGAAACCCTGACAGGCCGAAGTTCGTTTGCCCCCTTGCCCCCGCTGTACCGCGATGCGAAACAAATACGTGAAAAGATCTTCCGCAATTTCAGCGCATTGCCTTTGATTGTTAGGGATAACCCTCATCTGACGGGGGCTTTGCCCAATTGGCGTAAAGTCCTAGGTCTGTAATTTGATCCGCAGCCTCGGGAGCAGCCGGGCAATTTTTAAGGTTACAAATTTGGATTAGCGTAATGAAAGATAACCAAAACTCAGGGTCAGATACGTTTGATGAAACGCACAAGCCAAACAAAGTGCCGACAGAGGCAGAGTTGATGGAGATTCGCAGCCTCTACGCCCAAGCCGACGCGATGGCCGAGGCCGCAGAGAAGGCCGAGACATCCGGCGGCGATGGCCAATCTTCTGACACTCCCCCGCCCACAGTGCCCTCGCATCAGGGCGACGAACGAGGTGACGCCGGCTGAGAGCCAAACCGCTCACTTTTGACTGTTAGACACCACATGATCACTGTCGATGCCGCCCAGCGAATGAAACAGGCCCGACGTGTTGTTGACGCCAAATTTCTTCAACAATTTGGCGCGATACACCTCTACCGTGCGGTGCGAAATGTCGAGATTGATGGCGATTTCCTTGCTGGTCAGCCCCTCCGCCAGATGACTTAGAATCTCGCGCTCGCGGCGGGTCAGTGGCAGATAGGGCCGCTCGCCCGACAAATCGGCAAAGCTCCAGACCGCGCGATCAAGCGGGCTTTCAGGGGTGAAGGAATGTCCCCGCACCCGGCACCAGAAGAGACTACCATCGCGGCGCGCCATGATGCGCTCATCCCAATAGGTGTTGGTCTCGCGCAGTTGCACCACGCCCCGGTCGCGGATGTTTACGAACTCTTCATCCGACGGATATAGCACCGAAAACCATTGGTCGCGCAGGGCCGCACGTTCATAGCCAAACATCTGTGCAAAGGCGATGTTGCATTCGCGGATCACCCTGTTCTCCGTCACCACCAGACCGATGGGTGCATGCACGAAGGCCAGTTCAGCGAATTGCCCATCGCGGAAGCAGTCATCGGTACGTATTTCCACCATCTTGCCCCAATCATCTCTTTCTCGGATGCTCGAAACTCAAGCTAGTCGACGGGGGGAGACGGTGCAACAACGCGCTGGCCCGTCCAGGGAGGATACCATGAAGACACTCACGCGGATCGCCGCCGTGACGGCGAGTATTGCGGCCTTTGCCGGAGCGGCATGGGCCGAAGACCCGATCAAGATCGCCCTCGTGCACGGGCTGTCGGGCAGCAGTTTCGAAGCCTTCTCCAAACAGGCGCAGACCGGTTTCGAGCTCGGCATCGAATATGCCACCGACGGCACGAACACGGTCAAGGGCCACAAGATCGAACTCATCATCAAAGACACGCAGTTCAAGCCCGATGTCGCCCGTGCCGTGCTGGCCGAGGCTTACGGCGACGATGACGTGCTGATGGCTGTGGGCTCGACCTCCTCGGGCGTGGCGCTCGGGATGCTGCCGATCGCCGAGGAATACGAGAAGATCCTGATCGTGGAGCCCGCTGTGGCCGACAGCCTGACCGGGCCCGAGAGCAACCGCTACGTCTTCAAGACATCGCGCAACTCCTCGATGGACATGCAGGCGCAGGCGCTGGCGCTGAAGCCGGACGAGAACCTCTATGTCGCGACCATCGCCGAGGATTACGCCTTCGGCAAGGACGGCATTGCCGCCTTCAAGGCCGCGCTGGATGGCAGCGGCGCGACCGTTGTGACCGAGGAATACGTGCCCCAGGGCACTGCCGATTTCACCGCCGCGGCGGAGCGGATGTTCAACGCGCTGAAGGACAAGGAAGGCCGCAAGGTGATCCTCGTCTATATTGCTGGCGGTGGCGACGCGCCCGGCAAGATCCAGGCGCTTGACCCCTCCCGCTTCGGCATCGAGATCTCGATGGGCGGGCATATCCTGCCGGTGCTGCCGACCTACAAGCGCTTCCCGGGCATGGAAGGCGCGGTTTATTACTACTATGAGGCCTACGACAACCCGGTGAACGACTGGCTGGTAAAGACCCATCAGGAGCGGTTCGACAGCCCGCCGGACTTCTTCACCGCCGGTGGCATGGCCGCCGCCCTGGCCGCGGTGAAAGCCATTGAGACCGCCGACAGCCTTGAGACCGAAGACCTGATCGCCGCGATGGAAGGCATGTCATGGGAGACGCCCAAGGGCACCATGACCTTCCGCCCCGAGGACCATCAGGCGCTGCAGTCCATGGTGCATTTCAAAATCCGCGTTGATGAGAACGTCGATTGGGCGATCCCCGATCTGGTGCGCATCATAGAAGCGGACGAGATGGACATCCCCATCGGCCGCACCAACGACTGATCACCCATAGGCCCGCCCCCTCTACTGGGGCGGGCCGCCCCCCGCGCCCGCATCCGCGCCAAAGGTTTCCCCATGCCCTCGCCCTCGCTCGTCACACGCGACCTGACCATTCGTTTCGGCGGTCACGTCGCGGTCAATCAGGTTTCCTGCGCCTTCCACCCCGGTGAGCTGACCGCCATCGTCGGCCCGAACGGGGCCGGAAAAACCACCTATTTCAACCTTATCTCGGGCCAGCTTGCCGCCACCTCGGGACAGGTGCTGAAAGGCGAGACCGACCTCACCCGCATGGCCCCCTCGGCGCGCGCGCGCCAAGGTGTGGGCCGCGCCTTTCAGCTGACCAATCTCTTCCCGCAGCTCTCGGTGCTGGAGAACATCCGCCTTGCCGTGCAGGCCCGAGAGGGCGCGGGCTGGCGGCTCCTGCGCCCGGTGCAGCGTTTCACCGAGCTTACCAAGGACGCCGAACATTACCTCGAGGCCACCCGCCTGACCCGCGCCGCCCATCTGCCCGCCGCCGCCCTGCCCCATGGCGACCAGCGCAAGCTGGAGGTGGCGCTGCTGATGGCGATGGAGCCCGATATCTACATGTTCGACGAGCCCACCGCTGGCATGTCGCTGGACCATGCGCCCGAGGTGCTGGAGCTTATTGCGCAGATCAAGGCCGACCCGGCAAAGACCGTCCTGCTGGTGGAACACAAGATGGACGTGGTCCGCGCGCTGGCCGACCGCATCATCGTGCTGCACAACGGGGAATTGCTCGCCGATGGCGCACCTGCCGAAGTCATGGACAGCCAGATCGTACGCGACGTCTACCTAGGCACCGCGACGGAGGAGACGGCATGAGCCTGCTGACCCTCGACCACATGAAGACCGACATCGGCCAATACGCCGTGCTGCATGACGTGAGCCTTGCGGTGCCCGAAGGCGGCGTCTTTGTCCTGCTGGGCCGCAACGGAGCGGGCAAGACGACGACGCTGCGTTCGATTATGGGGCTGTGGAAACCCGCGCCCGGCACGGTGCGCTTTGACGGCACCGACCTCACTGGCTTGCACACCGCCGACATCGCACGACGCGGGATTGCTTATGTGCCCGAGAACATGGGGATTTTCGGCACCCTGACGGTGGAGGAAAACCTGATCCTCGCGACCGACAAGGGCCGTTTTGACGCCACGCGCCTGAAACGCATCACCACGCTCTTCCCGGCGCTGGAGCGGTTCTGGACGAAACAGGCATGGTCGCTTTCAGGTGGCCAAAAACAGATGCTCGCCGTCGCCCGCGCCATCGTGGAGCCGCGGCGCCTGATCCTGATCGACGAGCCGACCAAAGGCCTCGCGCCGGCCATCGTGAGCGCTATGGCCGAGGCCTTCGCCGAGATTTCACGTGAAGCAACGATCCTGCTGGTGGAACAGAACTTCGCCTTTGCCCGGCAATTGGGCCGCGAAATGGCGGTGATCGACGACGGTCGCGTCGTTCACAGCGGCTCCATGGCCGATTTCGCCGTCGACAAACCGCTGCAAGACCGGCTGTTGGGCCTGTCGTGATGAGGAAGAACATGGATCGCATATCCGACACATTGGGACGCTTCGGCGGGGTCTACCTGCTGCCGCTGGCCCTCGCGGCGCTGGCCTTCGTGCTGATCGGCGCGCCTTCGTCATGGGCCACGCTGACCGTCGCGGGGCTGGCAATGGGGATGATGGTGTTTCTCATGGCCTCTGGCCTGAGCCTTATCTTCGGCCTGATGGACGTGCTGAACTTTGGGCACTCGGCCTTTGTCAGCTTCGGCGCCTTTGTCGCGGCCTCCGTTCTGGCCGCGCTGAGCGGCTGGCTGGGGGCCGATAATGTGCTGCTGAATATCGCGGCCCTGAGCCTCGCGATCATCGCGGCGATGTCATTTGGCCTCGCCGCCGGGTGGTTTTTCGAGACGGTGATCATCCGCCCGGTTTATCACGACCATCTGCGCCAGATCCTCATCACCATGGGTGCGCTGATCGTGTCGGAACAGATCATCCTCGCCATTTGGGGCGGCACGCCGATCACCGTGCTGCGACCGCAATTCCTCGAAGGCGCTTGGATCATCGGGGACGTCAGCATCGAAATCTACCGCATCTTCGCCTTCGGCCTTGGTCTCGCGGTCTTCATCGGCCTTTACCTCGTACTGAACCGCACCCGGCTGGGCCTTCTCGTGCGCGCCGGCGTCGAGAACCGCGAGATGGTGGAGGCGCTTGGCTTTCGCATCGACCGGCTATTCATCGGCGTCTTTATGGTCGGCTCTGCGCTGGCCGCCGTGGGTGGTGCTATGTGGGCGGGCTATGAGACGCTGATCACCCCCGCGCTTGGCGGCGAGATGATGATCGTTGTCTTCATCGTCGTGATCATCGGCGGCTTGGGCTCCATCGAGGGCACGCTCTTGGGCGCGCTGCTGGTGGGGCTGACGGCGAATTACGTCGGCTTCCTCGCCCCGAAACTGGCGCTGGCAAGCAACATGATCCTGATGACGGCAATCCTTCTGTGGCGCCCCAACGGGCTGCGCCCGGCGGTGAAGTGAGGTGAGTATGCAGAGCAAACAGACCTACGGCACCATCGCCGTGAAAACCGCCGTTCTCGTGATCGCCGCCCTGCTGCTCTTCGCGCCCTTCCTGTTTCAGGACGTGCGCGCGCTCGAGGTCGCCGCACGCATCTGTATCTTTATCGTGCTGGTGGCGAGCTATGACCTGCTGATCGGATACACCGGAATCGTCAGCTTCGCCCATACGATGTTCTTCGGTTTCGGCGCCTACGGTGCCGCCATCGCCCTGCGCCAGATGGGGCCAGGCTGGGACGCGGTTGCCCTGGGCGCTGTCGCGGGTGTGCTGGTCTCGCTGGTGGTGGCCACTGGCGTCGGGCTGCTCAGCCTACGGGTGAAGGCGATCTTCTTTGCGATGATCACGCTGGCGACGGCTTCGGTCGCACTGGTGTTGGCCTCGCAGCTGTCGCAGTTCACCGGCGGCGAAGACGGGATCACCTACCGCGCGCCGGACCTGTTCAAACCGGCGACGAAACTGATGGTTGACGCAGACGGCAAAGTAGCGCGGCTCTTCGGCGTGAAGCTCAATGGCAAACTCGCAGCCTATTACTTCGTGTTCTTCACCTCGCTGGCGCTGTTCCTGTTGATGCTGCGGGTGGTGGCGGCACCGCTCGGTTCGGTCCTGAAGGCAATCCGCGAGAACGAGGCCCGGGCCGAGGCCATCGGCTACCGTGTTGTGGCTTTCCGTACCTTCGTCTTCTGCCTCTCGGCCGCCGTCGCCTCGCTTGCTGGCACGGTCTATGCAGTCTGGCTGAAATACACCGGGCCGGACACGACGCTGAGCTTCGCCATCATGATCGACATGCTGCTGATGGTGGTGATCGGTGGCATGGGCACGATGTGGGGCGCGGTTGTCGGGGCCGTGCTGATGGTGATGGCGCAATACTATCTGCGCGACCTGATGGGGGCAGCCGCCGAGGCGACTGCCAGCATTCCGCTGCTGCCGGAATTGCTCGACCCTGACCGCTGGCTTTTTTGGTTGGGCATCATCTTTATCTTGCTGGTCTATTTCTTCCCGCGGGGGATCACCGGCACTGTCATGCAAAAGGGTGCGCGCTGATGACCTCCCCCCGTTTCCGCTTTATCCCCGTCATGGATCACGAGATCCATGTCACCGAATGGGGCGACCCGGCCAAGCCTGCGCTGATGATGCTACACGGACTGGCGCGCACCGGGCGCGACTTTGATGAGGTGGCCGCCGCCCTGTCTCGTGACTTTCATGTGCTCTGTCCCGATATGATCGGGCGGGGGCTGTCGAGCTGGTCGCGCAATCCGGAGGCGGAATATTCGGTCGAATACTACGCAGGCGTCGCGACGGATGTGCTGGATCACTATCGGATCGACTGTGCGGCGTGGCTCGGCACCTCCTTGGGCGGCATGATAGGCATGCATATCGCCTCGGGCCGTGACGCAAACAGGATCAGCGCGCTCGTGGTGAATGACATCAGCCCCGAACTGCCCGAGGCTGCGGTCGAGCGGATCCTGTCTTATGTCGGCAGCCTCCCCGACTTTGGCAGCTTTACAGAGGGCGAGGCGTGGCTGCGCGCGACCTACGCGCCCTTCGGTCCCGCCGCCGACGCTTTTTGGCAGCGCATGGCACGGTCTTCGCTGCGCCGTCGCGGCGACGGGCGGCTGACGCTGCATTATGATCCACGTATTACCGTCCAATTCACCGCCTCAGCGCATGAGCTTTCCACCTGGGACCGTTGGGGCCGCACCTCCACACCCACGCATCTTTTGCGCGGCGCGCAGTCGGATTTGCTGCTGCCCGAAGCGGCCAAACGGATGACTGAAAGCGGACCGCGCCCCAGTATGACCCAGTTTCCCGACTGCGGCCATGCACCCAACATGTCCAACCCTGCGGATATCACCCTGTTGCGCGGTGTTTTGAACGAATTGCTGGGTCATGCTGCTTCTTAGAAAAAAGCCCCACTTGCAAATTTGACGCTGTTGCCCGGGCATTTTCCAGCGGGCAGGTATTTTTCTTGCGTCAGCAAAGAACTCTGCAGTCTAATGCCTTAAGGGCGAACCCGGCACTAAGAAGGCCGGGGCGCAGAGGACAGAGACCGACTTGGGCAAAAACCGGCATGAAAAAGATTAGAAATGCACTGTCTCAACGTGCGAAACAGATTTTCATTCTGGTGGCATTGGGCGGCGTTGTCCTTGGCTTCGGCCATCGGATCGAGACCCTTTCCTATCAAACCTACATGCAGGACCTCGAACTCGATACCACATTAGAACTGATCGAAGTGCGTGAGCGGATCCGCGCGGATATCTTTGACCAAATCCTAAAACTGCGCGAATTGGCCACGGTCGTCAGCGAGAACCCGAACATTACTCAGTCTGAGTTCAGCGCCCGCGCGGCGGAGTTCATGACCGACAATCCCGATGTGATTAACCTTGCGGTGGCACCCGACCTCGTTGTCACCATCGTCCACCCTTATGAGGCCAACCAAAGCGTGTTGGGTCTGGACTACCGGCAGAACGAAGCGCAACTGCCGAAGGTCGAACAGGCCATGAAAAGCGGCGAGGGTTTGGTCACCGGGCCGGTCGACCTTGTTCAAGGCGGGCGCGGACTGATCTTGCGTCACCCAATCTTTTACGCAAACGGCGGTTCAGATGTAGAAACGAACCTGCCCTGGGGCATCCTGTCCATGGTGCTGGATTACGATGCCTTTGTCACGCGGCTGCAGATTCCTGAATTGGCCGAGAAATACGATCTGGCCATCCGCGAACTGACCCCAGAGGGGCAGATTGAACAGACGATCATTGGCGATCCGACCCTTTCCATGGTCAACCCGATCGAGCTCGACTTCAACTTTACTTTTGGTGTTTGGCAATTGGCTGCCACCATCAAAGGCGGCTGGCCAGAGCATCGACCTGATTTCTGGCTGCATTGGCTTTTGCGCGTCCAAGGTGCACTTGGGGTTACTGTTTTCGCGTGGTATATCATGCGCTTGGCCGAGAACCGCAAGTTGGCCGAAGAACGCTTGCGCACAGGTGTCGAAGCCTTGGACCATGGTTTTGTCATGTACAATCCCAAGGGCACATTGGTCCTTTGCAACGAAAAATACCGCGAAATCCATGACTACAGCGACGTAGTGAAGCCCGGATCAACCTACGAAAAGATCGTGCGTGATAGCATTCGCCGTGGGATCGTGCCTGATGCCGTCGGCAAGGAAGAGGAATGGATCCGCGTCTGGCTGGAAAAGCGTGAGAACGGCGCCTTTGAAACCGAGCAGCGCATGCCCGATGGCCGCATCATCCGCACCTCTGACCGCCGCATGGAAGACGGCAGTGTTGTTGGTCTGCGGATCGACGTGACTGATTTAAAGAAAGCGCTGTTGACGGCGGAGGACGCGAATAAGGCCAAGACCGACTTTATGGGCGTGCTGAGCCATGAGTTACGCACACCTCTGACCGTTATTCTGGGCCATGTTCGCCTTGCGCGGCATTTCGACCGCACCCCGGCGGCGCGCGACCTTTGCACCGCCATTGATGCTGATCCTCAGACCCGTGAAACTCTGGCGCCCAAGCTGTCTGCCACGATGAGCAAGCTGGGCGACATTATGCAAACGGTGGAACGGTCGGGCAATCATCTGCTGACCCTGATCAACGAGGTGCTTGATTTCGCTAAGATCGACGCCGGCAGTCTCTCGATCACGATGGAGCCGGTGCAGATCGACGATATCGTCACCCCAACCGCAGATCAATTGCGTCCGATGATCGAAGACAAAGGTTTGGAATTTAACGTAAAGTCGGCCACTGGCGTGATGCTGGCCGATGGTAAGCGGATCCAGCAGGTCTTGATCAATCTGCTGAGCAATGCAACGAAATTCTCGGACCAGGGCACGATCTCGCTGACCTGTCGCATTCGCGGGGAGGTCGTTGAGTTCCGCGTCACGGATTCAGGCATCGGCATCCCGGAGAACGAGTTGGAGCGTGTTTTTGAGCCCTTCCATCAAGTCGATTCCACCGCCACACGGCGCTTTGGTGGAACCGGGCTGGGCCTTGCGATTTCACGCGATATTGCCACGGCCCATGGTGGCAGCCTTGTGGCGACCAGCATCATGGGCAAGGGAAGCACCTTCCTGCTAACCCTCCCCTTGCGCCCCGCCATTGCCGTCGCCGCCGCCGAAGCGCGAGAGGCTGAGGTGGCGTAACCTCCTCAGCTTTCGGCCAACCGCTCGACGACCTGTTCCTGTTCGCCCAGCCCTTCGACGCCCAGTCGAACCCGGTCGCCGGGGCTTAGATAACGTGGCGGTTTAAAGCCCATACCCACCCCCGGCGGGGTGCCAGTGCAGATCAGATCGCCCGGCTCTAGCTGGATGAATTCGGACATGTAGGAGATGATAGCCGCCACATCGAAGACCATTTTCTCGGTCGTGCCATCTTGAAGCCGTTCACCATTGATCTCGGTCCATAGGGAGAGCTTGCCGGGATCGCCCAACTCATCGCCTGTCACCAACACCGGACCTGTAGGGCAGAAATTGGGGAAGCTTTTGCCCTTGACCCATTGGCCACCCCGCTCGGCCTGCCAAGCGCGCTCTGACACATCGTTGACGACACAGTAGCCCAGCACGTGATCCAACGCCTGCTCCCGGCTTACATTCAGCGCGCTGCGCCCGATCACCACGCCCAACTCCACCTCCCAATCCAGCTTGCTCATCCCCTTGGCATAGAGGAGCGGGTCGTTTGGCCCGCAATAGCTGCCGCTGGCCTTGTTGAAAAGGATCGGTTCGGTCGGCACCTCCATCCCCGCCTCAGCGGCGTGATCGGAATAGTTCAGCCCGATGCCCCAGATGTTGCGCGGCTGGCCCACCGGTGCCGCGATGCGCTGGCCTTGGGTCTCGAACAGCGGCAGCCCTTCCAGATCGACACCATCGAGCGTCTTGCGCAGCGCCGGGATCGTCTCAGGCGTGAAATCTGCCACAAGGCTCGAGACATCCCGCGCTTTGCCCGCCGCATCCAGCACCACTGGCGTCTTCACTCCGTCGCGCGCCCCGTATCGCATCAATCGCATGACCTGGCTCTCCCTTTCCTAACCATCGCTGCCGATACCATAGTCAAAGAAACGGCGCTGGCCACTCCTTTGCAGAGGCCGAGGTGGGACTGCTCCCTGACGCAAGGAGAGAGGAACCGACAAGACCTGAGTGGCGTTGGCTTGATGAAGGGGGTTCCCATGAAAAACCTGCGTACCGACCTGCTCACCAAACCGATTTTCCGTTGGGCCCAAAAGACCCTGCCTGCATTATCGCAAACCGAAAGCGAGGCACTGACGGCGGGCGAAGTCTGGTGGGAGGCGGAGCTTTTTTCAGGCAATCCAGACTGGTCAAAACTGCGCGCGGTCAAGGCACCCCGGTTGAACGCAGAGGAGCAGGCCTTTTTCGACGGTCCGGTGCAAGAGTTTTGCGCCATGATCGACGATTGGAAAATTAACCACGAGGCCGCTGACCTGCCGCCCGCGGCCTGGACCTTCCTGCGGGACAAGAAATTCTTTGGCATGATCATTCCCAAGGCCCACAGCGGCTTGGGTTTCTCGGCTTTTGCCCACTCCGAAGTCGTGCGCTACATCTCGTCGCGTTCGGTCGCTGCGGCTGTCACGGTGATGGTGCCCAACTCCCTCGGTCCCGGTGAGCTGCTGCATCAATTTGGCACAGATGCGCAAAAGGACCATTGGCTTCCCCGCCTTGCCGATGGGCGCGAGTTGCCCGCCTTTGGCCTTACCAGCGCAGAAGCCGGATCAGACGCCTCAGCCATGGTCGATGAGGGGGTGATCGAGAAAGGCATCTGGCAGGGCGAAGAGGTCCTTGGCATCCGCCTCAACTGGGCCAAGCGCTATATCACCCTCGCCCCGGTCTGCACGGTCCTCGGGCTCGCCTTTCAATTGCGCGATCCGAATGGGCTGCTGGGCGATACGCCCGACCTTGGCATCACCTGTGCTTTGGTGCCGACTGACCTGCCGGGGGTCGAGACCGGGCGGCGACATCTGCCCTCCTCCACCATGTTCATGAACGGGCCGACGACGGGTAAGGATGTCTTCATCCCCCTTGATCACATCATCGGCGGGGCGGAATATGCTGGCAAAGGTTGGATGATGCTGATGTCCGCGCTGGCCGCCGGGCGCGGTATTTCCCTGCCTTCAATGGGCTGCGCCGCCATTGCCTTTTCCGCTCATACCACCGGGGCCTATGCGCGCATCCGCCAGCAGTTCAACCTGCCCATCGGCAAGTTTGGCGGGGTACAAGCGCGGATGGGGAGGCTTGCGGCGGATGCCTACGCCATGGATGCTGCGCGGCATCTGACATGCGCGGGCTTGGACGAAGGCCGCGCGCTTTCCGTCATTTCCGCGATTATGAAAGCCCATGCGACCTTCAAGATGCGCGAAGCCCTGAATGACGCGATGGACGTGCATTCAGGTAAAGCCGTGATCGACGGGCCGCTGAACTACCTGCTGCCACTTTACCGCGCCGTACCTATCGGCATCACGGTGGAGGGGGCGAATATCGTCACCCGCAGCCTGATCATCTTCGGCCAAGGTTCCATCCGCGCCCATCCTCACATGCTCGACAATATGCTTGCGCTGCAAAAAGAAGATAAGGCCGAGGCGCTGGAGGCGTTCGACAAATCCCTCTGGGCGCATGTGGGTCATACCACGAAAACACTGTTCCGCGCTTGGGGTCGCGCGCTGACAGGTGGACGCTTCGCCCCTGCCCCCGATGCGGGAGCCGCGACACCGATCTACCGCGAGCTTGGGCGTTGGTCGTCAGCCTATGCGCTGACGGCGGATTTTCTCTTTCTCACCCTTGGCGGGGCGCTCAAACGCGAAGAGATGATCTCAGGCCGGATGGGCGATATCCTGTCTGAAATGTATATCCTATCTGCCGCGCTCAAACGATGGGAGGACGAAGGCCGACAAGAGACGGATTTACCGCTGCTGCAATACGCCGCCGCCGATGCTTTCTCGCGCATTCAAACGGCGCTGGATGGCGTTATCGCCAACCTCCCCGCACGTTGGGCCGCGTGGCTGCTGCGTGTGCTTACTCTACCGGGTCGGGGCCGTCACGGCCCGGATGATGCGCTGACCGTGCAGTGCAGCGCGCTGATCTATGCGCCCTCTGCCACCCGCGATCGGATCACCGGGCAGTTGTTTCCGGGCCACGACGGAGATGGGATCGACCTGCTGAACCGCTGCTATGCCAAGGTGGTGGAAATGGAGCCGGTGAAAAAGCGCTTGCGCGACGCTAAGAAGACCCCTGCCGAGGCGCGACAGGCCGGTATCCTCAGCGATGCCGAAATGGCCGAACTTACCGTGATGAATGACCTCGTTACCAAGGTAATTGCTGTGGATGACTACACGCCTGAGGCGCTTGCCCACTACTTTCCCGACCTAGACCCGCCGCAGGATGACGACGATAAAACCAACCCGAGAGAGGCCGCCGAATGACCCATCCCAAAGCGCAGCGCGTCTTCCTTGTCGACGGAGCGCGGACCCCGTTTCTGAAGGCCCGTCAGGGGCCCGGTCCCTTCACCCCGGTCGATCTGGCCGTGCAGGCTGGCCGGCCCCTGCTGGCCCGTCAAAGCTTTGACCGCGCAGCCTTTGATCTGGTGATCCTCGGCTGCGTCAACGTTATCGCCGATGAAATGAACCCCGCCCGCGTTGCCGCCCTGCGGCTGGGGCTCGGGGAGCAGACAGTCGCCTTTACCGTGCAGATCAACTGCGGCTCGGGAATGCAGAGCATCGACACCGCCTACCGCTACATCCGCGATGGCAGCCATCAAATGATCCTCGCTGGCGGGGCCGAGGCGCTTAGCCACGCGCCTCTTGTGCTGCGCCAATCGGCAGTAGAGTGGTTTGGCCGGATGAATGCTGCCAAGGGACCATTGGATATGGCCCGCGCCATGACGGGTCTGCGTCCCGAGTTCTTCAAACCCGTCATCGGGCTGGAGCGCGGGCTGACCGATCCGATCACGGCGTTGAATATGGGACAGACGGCTGAAGTGCTCGCCCATCGCTTTGGAATCGACCGAGCCACCGCAGACGCCTATGCGGTGCAAAGTCATCACCGCCTTGCCGCCGCACAGGACGATGGGGTTCTGGACGATGAGGTCATGCCCGCCTTCGACCGGGACGGTACCGTTTATGACCACGACGACGGCGTGCGCCCCGACAGCGATATGGAGAGCCTTGCCAAGCTGAACCCGGTGTTCGAAAAGCCACATGGCAAGGTGACAGCGGGCAATTCCAGCCAGATCACCGATGGCGCAAGCTGGGTTATCGTTGCGTCCGAACGCGCGGTAGAGGCGCATGGGCTAACCCCACTGGCCGAGATCACCGACAGCGAATGGGCCGCGCTCGACCCGTCGATCATGGGTCTGGGGCCTGTGCTGGCCGCCACCCCTATTGCACAGCGGCATGGGCTGGGGGTGGATGACATCGATCTTTGGGAGCTGAACGAAGCCTTCGCGTCACAGGTTCTCTCATGTCTGGCCGCTTGGAATGACACAGAGTTTTGCCGCGAGGTTCTGGGGTATGACGCAGCCTTTGGCCGGATTGACCGTGACCGGCTGAATATCGATGGTGGGGCGATCTCGCTCGGCCACCCGGTCGGCACCAGTGGCAACCGCATCGTGTTGCATTTGGCCAATGCGATGAAAGCGCGTGGTGCCAGACGCGGCATTGCAACGGAATGTATCGGCGGCGGCCTTGGCGGCGCAATGATGCTGGAGGCGGTGTGATGACGGGATATGTCCTAAAACTCTTGGGTGAGAGCAAACTCGAACTCGGCGCGGCCACCACCCGCGAGGGCAACTGGCGCGCGGGCCGCGATGCGGAGGGTATCCTTTGGCTTGCGCTGGATAAGGCTGACAGTGGCACTAATACGATCTCAGGCGATGTGCTGCGCGAGTTGGAGCGGCATGTCTCTGACGCCGAAAATGACCCCCCCCGCGCCGTGGTGATCCGCTCGGCCAAACTGGGGGGGTTCGCCGCCGGGGCCGATATCACCGGGTTTGCTAAGATGAGCGATGCAGGCGCGGCGGACCTGCTGACCCAAGGCCATGCGGTACTGGACCGACTGGAGAACCTTTCCTGCCCAACGATCTGCGTAATCCACGGTGCAGCACTCGGCGCGGGGTTTGAACTGGCGCTCGCCTGCGACATGCGCATCGCGGTGCCGGGGGCATCTTTCGCCTTCCCCGAAGTGCAACTTGGCCTGCATCCCGGACTTGGCGGCACCTTTCGTCTGCCTGCACCGATCGACCCGACCGAGGCGATGACAATGATGCTGAGCGGAAAAACCGCCCATACCAAACGCGCCAAGACGTTGGGCATCGTGGATGAGGTGGTCGAAGAGCGCCACATCGCTGCTGCCGTCCGAACGCTGGCCGAAACGGGGGTGGAGCGGGCGGAACCCGGCCTTAAAACGCGCGCACTTGGCCTGGAACAGGCCCGGACGCTGCTCGCCCGCCAGATGCGCAACCGGACAGAAGAACGTGCGCCCGCCGATCACTACCCGGCCCCCCATGCGCTGATCGAGCTGTGGGAGGAACACGGCACCGACCGTGCGACCATGCAGCGCGGCGAAATACGATCCTTCGCCAACCTGCTAAAAACGAACAGCTCCAAGAACCTGCGACGGGTGTTCTTCCTTCGCCAGAAACTCAAGGAAACGGCCAAGGGTGACGACGAGATTGCCCATGTGCATGTCATCGGCGCCGGGGCTATGGGGGCCGAGATTGCCGCCGTGGCCGCGATCCGGGGCAAGCGCGTGAGTTTGAGCGACGTGGATAGCGCAGCCCTTGGCCGCGCGGTGAAACAGGCGGCAAAGCTCTGCGATGACAAACACCTGAGCAGTACTGAGACGCGCGACGCGCTGGATCGTTTGATGCCCGACCCCAAAGGCTACGGCATCGCTCAAGCTGATCTGGTGATTGAAGCCGCCCCGGAGCGGGTGAACGTGAAAGAGAAGATCTACGCCGGGCTCACGGCGCGCATGAAGGAAGGTGCGATCCTTGCGACCAACACCTCTAGCCTTGGTGTCGATGATCTCAGCGCCCATGCTCCTGCCAAGGCGCGATTTGCAGGACTGCATTTCTTCAATCCGGTTGCCAAAATCCCGCTGGTTGAAGTGGTGCTGGGGGCCGGTACAGATGCCCAGACTGCGGCCCGTTTGGCCGCCCTCTGCGGTGCCATTGGCAAGCTGCCCGCCCAGGTTGGCGACTACCCCGGTTTCGTCGTGAACCGCATCCTCACCCCCTATTTGATGGAGGCGATGGTACTGATGGACGAAGGCGTTCCTAAGGAGGTGATCGACAGTGCTGCCCTGCGCTTTGGCATGCCGATGGGGCCGGTAGCCCTGGCCGATCAGGTGGGGCTCGACATCGGCCTGCATGTGGCCGAAAGCCTGCGCGACCGCCTCGACAAGCCGATGGCTGAGATCACCGATATGCTGCACGCGCGGGTCGAACAGGGAGAACTGGGGCGCAGGACCGGCAGCGGATTTTACGACTGGACCGACGGCACGCCGCACCCGGATACCGAGGCGTCCGGCCCCGCTGATCTGACCGACCGTCTAATCCTGCCGATGTTAAACGCTGCCGTCGAAGTACTGCGCGAGAATGTGGCTAAAGACGCCGATCAGATCGATGCCGCGATGATCTTTGCTACCGGATGGGCGCCTTTCCGGGGCGGGCCGCTGAACTATGCCCGCACGCGCGGCACGCGCGATGTGGCCGAACGGTTGCGCATATTGGAAAAGGCGCACGGCCCGCGGTTTGCGCCTGACCCGGGGTGGCAGAGTTTCGGTTAACCCACAGGAGGGGCCACGCTTCTGACTGGTCAGCCCCGTCGCCGCCATGCTAGCCCCCTGTCGCAATAGCAGCGAGAAGAAGCAAAAGATGACCAGCCCAAAAATTTTTGACGGCCATAACGATTTTCTGCTGCGCCTGCTGCGCGATCCTGAAAACCGCGAGACGACGTTTCTGACCCATACCGACGAAGGCCATCTTGACCTGCCGCGAATGCGCCAAGGGGGCTTTGCCGGGGGCTTCTTTGCCATCTACATCTCGTCGCCCATGCCTGACGTCGATCTAATGGAGCAGATGAAAAGCCCGCCCTATGCCTTTGCCTTGCCTGATGAGATTCCAATGGCCGAGGCGCAGCCCGTTGCGCTGGCGATGGCCGGGCATCTTAAGTGGATGGAACGCGCCTCGGACGGGCAATTCAAAATCTGCCGCACGGTGGCCGAACTGCGCCATTGCCTCGATCACGATATCATTGCCGCGATCATGCATATTGAGGGGGCCGAGGCGATTGGCCCGGACCTTGATGCGCTTTATCTCTTTCACGACATGGGGCTGCGCTCGCTTGGCCCGGTCTGGAGCCGTCCGACGGTCTTTGGGCATGGCGTTCCCTTCGCCTTTCCCGCCTCCCCCGATACCGGGCCGGGGTTGACGCCTGCGGGAAAGGACTTGCTGCGTCTGTGCAATGAATTGGGCATTCTGTTCGATCTGTCGCATTTGAACGAAGCCGGTTTCAACGATGTCGCCGCCCTTTCGGACGCGCCGCTGGTGGCGACCCATTCCAACGCCCATGCAATCACGCCGTCCACGCGTAATCTGACGGACCGGCAACTCGGCATGATCCGCGACAGTGACGGGATGGTTGGAGTGAATTTCGCCAGCGGGTTCCTCAACCCCGATGGGCGCAGAACCAGCGGTGACGGGTTTGACGCCATGCTGCGCCATCTTGACCACCTCATTGCCCAGCTTGGCGAAGACCGCGTCGGCTTTGGCTCGGATTTCGACGGGGCGGAGGTGCCGGCCAAACTGAAAGATGCCACCGGTTTGCCCGCGCTCTGTGATGCTCTGCGCGCTCATAGCTATGACGAGGCTCTGCTGGCGAAACTGTGTCACGAAAATTGGCTTGCCGTGCTTGAGCGGACTTGGCGCGACTAACGGCCGCGGTCCGCGTGATTTTCCAGGGTGAAATGCCACAAACTCGCCCTAATTCAGCTGCAGCGGCATTGGCAGCGGTGCCTGAGGGGGATACCTTGGGCGGAACATCTGCCTTTTAACCAAGCCAGATAAGACGTGGACGACAGAGGCCTAGATGAACGACTTTTACAACGCCTTGGCGGATTTCGATGATCCGCTGCGGCAACTTTACATGCTTGCTGTCGAACCTGACCTCTCCGTCGAAGACAAGATCGCCAAGCTCTTGCAACTGGGCACAGAGGCACTCGGCCTTGAGCTGGGCATCGTCTCCCGCGTGGATCACCCGGTTTACGAATGCCTCTATGTCTTTGGCCCAGACTGGGCGCCCGCGCCCGGCAGCACTTTTGATATCAATGGCACCTATTGTTTGCACACGCTTGGCAATGTTGATGTGACCTCGTTCCACCACGCCGGACAGCAAGAGATTTCGACCCACCCGTGCTATGAAAACTTTGGTCTGGAAAGCTATATTGGTTTGCCGCTGAAATCCGGCGGCGACCTTTTCGGTACGCTGAACTTTTCCGGGACCGCGCCGCGCACTGCGCCGTTCAGCAAGGCGGAGGTGCAGTTTGTTCAGTTCCTCGCGCGTTGGCTGGGCAGTGAGTTGACCCTTCAATCCGAACGCCGTGATTTGCGCGAACAGCGTGGGCTGCTCAAAGCGATGGTTGATGCCGTGCCCGAAGCGATCATCATGGCCGATCCCAACCGCCGCGTGGCGCTGGTCAACCCAGCGGTCAAAACGCTTTTCGGCTATGAGCCGAACGAGCTTTTGGGGCGGCAGACGGCGGTCCTTTATGAGACCCTCGGCAGCTATGAACGCGCGGGCGAGGAGCGGTTCAACCCACAGGCAGCCAATACACGCGGAGAGCTCTCGATTGCCTGCCGCCGCGCCGATGGGACCACCTTCGAGGGCCAAGTCTCAACCGCCAAGGTCGAGACCGATCGCGGCGAGCATCTGGGCTTTCTTGGTGTCGTGCGAGACGTGAGCAAGCAGCGCGAGTTTGAACGCGCCCAAGACCAGCTTATCGCGACAGTCAGCCATGAGATGAAAACACCGCTCACCTCGCTCACCGGCGCGCTGCGCCTGCTTGAGGCAGGCCAAGAGGACTTGCCCCCGCAAAAGCAAAAACTCCTGCGGCTTGCGCTGCGCAACGCGCAGGCAATCGATCAGATGGTGGCGGATATTCTTGATGTGGAAACCCTGCGCAGGCCGGATCAATCGGGGTTCGCCGAACGCCCCTTAGCACCTCTGCTGGCGCAAGCCTTTGAGACGTTGGTCTCATATGCCAAAGATCGCGGGGTCGAACTGAAGATGATCCCGTCGGCGTCCCCTGCCCCCCTGCTGCGCCTTCACGAAGGGCGGCTTATGCGGCTGTTGTCAAACCTGCTGTCCAACGCGATCAAAGCCTCGGACGATGGGGGTACGGTGACGCTCGGTATCTCGAAAGATGGCACCGGGTTCTGGGTGCAGGACCACGGCAGCGGGCTACCGCTTGAGCTACAGCCGATCTTGTTCGAGCGGTTCTCGCGCGGGGACAGCTACCGTGTGGAAGAGGGGCACGGGCTGGGCATGAGCATCGTCAAGGCTATCGTTGACCAGCACCTTGGCAACATCCGGTTTGAAACGGCTGAGGGCGAAGGCACGACCTTTTTCGTCGATTTCCCCGCCCTTAAAACGCTGGCAGATGCGATGGCCGCCTCCTGACAACACATCGAAGGCCTTACCAAACGCTAAAGCAAGAATGCGCGCAGCGCTTGTAACGTGCGCTCAATCCCCGCGGTGGTCGTCAGCACACCCGGCGACATCCGCAGGATCTGGCTGCGGTTGTCGACGTAGATTTCCAGCGCCGCCAGTTGCGCCACCACATCGGCAGCGTCGATGTGTTCAGGCAAGACCACCATCAGGCTGCCGCCGCGCTGCTCGGGATCACTTGGGCTGGCGAGGGTCAGACCCATCTCCTTCAGCCCTGCCTGCAACTGCACGGTCAGCTTGCGGTTATGCGCTGCCAATGTCTCGGTACTTTGGCCCATACGCCATTTCATTGCCGGAAGGCTTGCCACCGCCGGCACCGTCGACGGTGTGCCGCTGTCGAGCCGCCGAATGTCGGGCGCGAATTCGAAGGCGTCCAAATCCCATGAGAACGGGTTGCCTTGCGAGAACCAGCCGCGCATTTCCGGTTCGCACCGGGGGATCAGGTTAGCGTCCATATAGACGATCCCCGCGCCCGGCGTACCGCACATCCATTTCAGGCTGGTCGACAGCGCGAAATCCACCCGCGGCGCGGTCACATCATAGGGCAACAGCCCCACCGCCTGCGTCATATCCACCCCGATGAGCGAGCCCATCTTGCGGCCATGCGCCACCAGTTGCGGTATGTCCAACCGGTGCGAGGTGGTCGAGCTGACCCATGTGAGCAAGACCAGCGCTACGTCCTCGTCCCAATCCGCAATGATATCTGCGGCCTCGACCCAATGCCCACCTTGGCGGATCGGCACTGTGTTCAACGTGAAACCAAAGCGCTTCGACAGCCCTGTGAGCAGGAAATGCAACGAGGGAAAGCCATCCTCGGCCACCAAGACTTTCTTGCCGCGCAGGGTGCCTTCGGGCAGCGCACCAATGACGGCCATCAGCCCGGTGGTGACACTTTCGGTCGTGGTGACAGTGCCCTTGGGCGCGCCGATCAACTCGGCCCAGAGGTCGATGAACTGCTGGCGTTTGGGCAGGACATCGGCCCATTGATCGCCGTTGGGCGCGGCCCAAGCATCGGTGAAATCGGTGAGCCCGGCCAGCATATCCGCATGTTTGCCGGGGTATTGGCCGATGGAGTGATAAAGGAGATAGGCGTCGCCCGTTCCTGTTTCTGTGGACATTGTAATCTCCGTAGGGTGTGGGCCGCGCAGGGGCGCGGGACGGTAGAATGTTGTGAAATACGGCGGAAGGGTTCAGCGATAGCCGCGCTTGTAATGCTGCTCTAGCCAGCCAGTAAAACGGACCATGGGCCAAAGGATCGCGATATAAATCAGCGCGGCCAGCAACAGCGGCGTCGGATTGGCGAAAAGCGCCTGCGCATCGGTGGCTTGCTTTAACAGGTCATCCATCGCCACGACCGAGGCCAGCGAGGTGTCTTTCATGATCGCCACGGCATAGGAGGCCAGCGGCGGGATCATCATACGAAACGCCTGCGGCAGGATCACCTTGCGCATGGTGGTGACAAAGGACAGGCCAAGCGCATCGCAGGCCTCGAACTGGCCGCGCGGCACGGCTTCGATCCCGGCGCGCACGACCTCGGCCGTATAGGCCGCCAGCACCAGCGCCAGCGCAATGGTCGCCGCGACGAAGGAGGAAAAGACAATTCCGGCAAACGGCAGCGCGTAGTAGACGAGGATCAACACCACCAAAACCGGAATGGCGCGAAAGATATCCGTATACAGAACCGCCAGCAGCCGGAACGGCTTGGCCGCGTAAAGCCGCACCAGACAGACCAGCACGCCAAGGATGCCGCCAAAGAAGATCGCCGCGAAACCCAGCAGGATCGTGTTGACCAACCCGCGCATCAGAATGGGGAAAGCGCGGCGCATCACGTCGAGATTGAAGAAGATATCGAGGATTTCCATAGCGCATTCCGTCAGTTTGGTCGCATGAGGCCAGTCTTGAGGCCGCAAGCGGGTAACGCCTCGCCCGCGGCCTCAACTTCGTCAGTCAGCAGAAGTCGGCACGGGCAACGGTGTGACGGCAAGGCTGCCCTCAGCAGGTGCCACGCCCAGCCATTTTTCATAGAGCGCCGCCATGGTGCCATCCTCTTTCATCGAAGAGATCGCGTCATTGACCGCCTCCAGATGCTCGGAGCCTTTGGGCATCATGATCGCGAATTTATCGCCCGTCGGGATCTCGACCGAGACCTGTAGCCCCTGCATCGTCGGTTGGGCAAAGGCATAGCGCAGGCTGACGATATCGTTCACGGCAGCATCAATCCGGCCACTGCGCAGATCGGTCAGCATATTCGCCGTGGTGTCATAGCTGGAATAGGATTTATACCCGAGCTCTGCCTCACGCTCCTTCAACCAGTTCTCCGGGAACGACGTGGCGATGGAGCCGATGCGCTTGCCTTTCAGCCCGTCCAAATCAGCGATACCTGCGTCGGTCTTTGTGCCCACACCAAGCGCGCCTGAGAAATAGGGCTGCGTGAAAGACTGGGCCTCAAGCCGCTCATCGGTGATGGTCAACGAAGAAATGACCGCGTCCACTCGCCCCGATGCCGTGGCGACAAAGAGCGCGCGAAAGTCGTAGCCGCTGATCTCGGTCGTCCTGCCGATCCTTGCCGCGACTTCGTTGATGATGTCGACCTCAAAGCCTTCGAACTCCCCGGCTTCGTTCTTGAACTCCCACGGCGGGTTCGCCGGGTAGGAGCCAATTTTCAGCACATCCTGCGCCATGGCCGATACGCCAGACAGTGCCGTGAAGGCCGCAACGGTGAGGCCAACGATCAGATTTTTCTTCAGATTCATGTTTTTCTCCCTGTGAACATCCCCGCGCAACGCGGCAAGTTTCACAGTATGGCTGCCAGTTTCCGTATACTAATTCAATTGAATTTTTCAAGTATGCAAACTTATACCTAGCCATATGCGCATTCCTTGCGCATGTTCGGATCACAATCGAATACTTTTACAGAGGTCCGAATGCCCCGCACTGCCAAGCGCCACATGAAAGATCAGATCTATGACATCTTCCTTGGGCGGATACAGCGGGGGGAGATCAGCCATGGCGACCGCTTTGTCGACACTGCCGTCGCCGAAGAGTTCAATGTCTCGCGGATGCCCGTGCGCGATGCGCTGATGCGCCTGTCACATGAGGGCTATCTCGACAGCACGACGCGGGGCTTCACCCTGCCCAACCTGTCGATGCGCCAGATATGCGAGATTTTCGAACTGCGCCGTCTGCTGGAACCCCGCGCCGCCGCGCTGGCGACCAATCAGCTGACCGAAGACGACATCGCCACTCTCACCCGCGCGGTCGAGCAATCCGAACGCACCTTAGAGACTGGCGAAATTGAGAGCCTCTACGCCGCCTCGGAAGACATCCGCCGCACATGGATCATGGCCGTGCCCAATATCGAGCTGCGCGACACGATCCTGCGCTACATGGCGCAAATCCAAGCCGTTCGCATGGCAACCCTGCGCGACGCCACCGCCCACGAAACCCTCGTCGATCTTCAACGCGACATGCTGCGCGCCTTTGTCGAACGCGACGCGGCCAAGGTTGAGCTTTTGCTCCTGCGCTATGTTTTGGCCGGGGAGGATAGCTTCCTGCGCCTCAAAGCCCGCGAGCAGGATTAACCTGCCTCGCACTTCGCCACCGCGCAAAGCCAATCGCGCACGATAATCCCGGCGCTTGAAACCCCTTGGCGCGGGGAGAGCAGGTAGAAGTCCAAGCCGCCCGCCATCACATGAGACACCGGACGCACCAATCGCCCCGCCTTAAGATCGCGCTGGACCAAAAAGCGGCTTGCCAAGGCTACCCCCTGCCCTGCTAAGGCCGCATCAAGGCTCAGTGTCGTCTGATTGAACCGCAACCGCCGCGCCGGTTTTGCGGCGTTGCCAAATGCTTCTTCCGCATAGCGCGGCCAAAGGTCATGCGTGTCGTGCAGCAGGGTCAAACGCGCCAAACCTGCCGCATTCAACGGCGCGTCCTCAACAATCAAACTGGGCGAGCAGACCGCCACAACCTCCTGCGCGAACAGCAGATCAGCCCGCAGGCTCGCACCGAAGGGCGGACGTGCCTGCCGAACGGCGAGGTCGATCCCATCCGCATGAAAGCTCGCCACCCGCTCCGTCGCTGTGATGCGCAGATCGATGCCCGGGTGGGCTTCGGTGAAATCTGACAGGCGGGGGATCAACCATTTCGACGCGAAGGTCGGGGTCACGCTGATTGTCACCCGCGCGGGCGCACTGCGTAGGGCATCCGTTGCCTCGACCAACTGCTCGAAAGCGCGCGACACGGAGGTATGATAGGCGCGCCCCTCTTCGGTAAAGGCTAGGCCGCGCGGCTCGCGCAGGAACAGGCGCAGCCCCAAATGACCCTCCAACCCGCGTACCTGCTGGGCGACCGCCCCTTGAGTAACGCCCAACTCATCCGCAGCCGCGCGAAGGTTCATATGCCGCCCCGCTGCGGCAAAGGCACGGAGCCCGTTCAGGGGCGGCAGTGGTACGTCACGTGGCACGATAGAATTCCTACAGTCATACGACAATGCATCTGGCTGGTTGCGACAGCCTTCAACGCCTAATTAACAAGACATACCCCCGCAGCGCAATCGCTGCACAGCATAAGGAGCATATCCGATGACAGCAGAAAAAGTAGCACTTGTGACAGCTGGCGGCAGCGGCATGGGCGCGGGTGCGGCCCGCAAACTGGCCGCTGATGGCTTCAAGGTCGGCGTGCTTTCCTCCTCCGGCAAGGGAGAGGCGCTCGGCACAGAATTAGGTGGCTTTGGCATCACCGGTTCGAACCAATCGCAAGAGGCGCTGGCCCAGTTGGTAGATGGCGCGATGGACCGCTGGGGCCGCGTTGATGTGCTGGTGAACTCTGCTGGGCACGGGCCGAAGGGCGACATTCTTGAGATGACCGACGAAGATTGGCACGGCGGTCTGGATGTCTACCTGATGAACGTGATCCGCCCCACGCGTCTGGTGACGCCGATCATGGCGGCGCAGGGCGGCGGCGCGATTATCAATATCTCAACATTTGCCACCTTTGAGCCGGACCCGCTTTTCCCCACCTCAGGCGTCTTCCGGGCCGGGCTCGCGGGTTTCACCAAGCTCTACGCAGATCAATACGCGGGCCAGAACATTCGCATGAACAACGTCCTGCCGGGGTTTATCGACAGTCTGCCCGAGACCGAAGACCGCCGGGCGCGCATTCCCAAGGGGCGCTACGGAACCGAGGCCGAAGTATCTTCGCTGATAGGCTGGCTCGCTTCCGAAGGCGGAGCCTATGTGACCGGGCAGAACTGGCGTATTGATGGTGGGCTGACCCGTGGCGTCTGAGGTAATCGCGCGCGCAGCCCCGGCGCAACTGGCGTTCTGGGTTAAATGGGTCGCCTCGGTGATCCAGACCCTCGGTTATGCCGCCACCGGTTTTGGCTGGACGCCATGGAACCTCTACCTCTTTGTGGTGGGGGTTCTGGGTTGGTTGATCGTCGGGGTGCTTTGGAACGATCGGGCGATTACGCTGGTGCATCTCATCGCCATGGGAGCGATGCTGGCGGGGATGGCAAGCCAGTAACGTTCAGGCGGCTCACGGGCTTTGATCCGGGGCTGCCGCCTTATGGATCGCCCTTGCGGATTACTCACACCCTCGGAATAGTGCGGAGGAGCGTGCAATCTGAGGCGGCCATGACTGAAATACCAAAACATCCTATGCGCCGCCTGCTGATAAGCCTCGCCATCTGGTTTTTGGTGGTGACCTTCGTGGTGTTGATCTACGCCAAAGGAGACGATCAGATGCCGCTGAGCGTCCTCGGCCGTCTTGGGATTGCCGCCGCCATCGTTGCCTTTGTGAACATTCCGCTGATCCGCAAGATCGGCCATATCTACCTGCACACGACACCCGATGACGGTGATCTCGACGACTAGCCACTCTGCCGCCGCCTGCCTTGCCCCCTGCGCAAATCGACCCATATTTCCTTTACAACGGACAACCGCGAGAGACCAAGATGGGCTATGTAAAGACAGCGATGCTGATGGCGGCGATGACCGCGCTTTTCATGGGTGTTGGCTATCTGATTGGCGGGTCAGGTGGCGCACTGATCGCGCTCTTGGTTGCGGCAGGGATGAACGCCTTTACGTGGTGGAATTCCGACCGCATGGTGCTCAAGATGCACGATGCGCAGCCGGTCTCACCGGGGGACCGCGCGGGGCTATATGCCCTGACGGCAGAGCTTGCGCGGAGTGCGGGCCTGCCAGAGCCGAAAGTCTATCTGATCGACACGCCCCAGCCCAACGCATTCGCCACGGGGCGCAACCCGGCCAATGCCGCCGTGGCGGTGACGAAAGGGCTGATGCAAAGCCTCAGCCGGGAGGAACTCGCCGGTGTCATCGCGCATGAGCTGGCCCATATCCGTAACCACGACACGGCGATCATGACCGTGACCGCCACTTTCGCCGGTGCGATTTCGATGCTGGCGAACTTTGCGATGTTCTTCGGCGGCGCGCGGGAGCGAATGGGCATGATCGGCACGCTGATGATGATGTTCCTCGCCCCCATGGCCGCCGCACTGGTGCAGATGGCGATCAGCCGGACGCGGGAATATGCGGCAGACAAGGCCGGGGCAGAGATCTGCGGTCACCCGCTTTGGCTGGCCTCCGCGCTTGAGAAGATCGCGATGGGCGCCGCGCGGATCGACAATCACGCCGCAGAGCGGAACCCGGCCACGGCGCATATGTTCATCATTAACCCATTGCACGCGCATAAGCATGACAGCCTCTTCGCCACCCACCCCGCGACCGAGAACCGCATCGCTGCCCTGCGGGCGATGACGCCCACCGCATCCCCGGTGCGGGAGCCAAGCCCTCGACCCACCAGCAGCAGCCGCATTCCTAAGAGCGGAAGACGCGGCGACGCAGGACCGTGGAGCTAAGCCGCGCTCAGTCCCGACGCCAGTAGGCTGTGCAAATCTGCCGGGTCTTATCCATGCCGAGCGCGGTTTTGAAATGGCCGCGCAGCTGCTGGGCGTTCCGGAACTCTCCGGCAAAGAAGGCATAGCCCAACCCGTCATCGGTCAGCGCCTGCGCGTGACCAAGGACGGCAGTTTCGAACTGTGCCGGTGGCAGGGCGTGAACGCGCAACTTGGTCTTTGGCAGGTAGTCCTGATAGGACACACCGCGCGGCAGGGCGGCCACCACATCGCCCACGGCACCCTCTGGCAAACGCGCCAAAAGCTGCGCAACGGCGGGCAGGCCCGTGCCATCTGCGGCTAAAAAATACGAAGACGCTGACGGCAAGGCGCTGATCCCCACCGGGCCCATGGCACCAATCTTTTGGCCCGCAATCGCGTTCTGCGCCCATTGCGAAATCAGACCAGAGCCATGGCGCACCACGTCGATGTCGACCTCTTCGGTCTCTGGGCGGATGTTCTTCAACGTGACATAGCGCGCGTGCAGCTCATCCGCGCCTTTGGGCCAGACCGGCGCGCCATTTGCGCCCATCACGGGCCAAACCGGCGTGCGGCTGGGATCGCGCGGCAGGATCAACCGCAGATGCAGTCCCTGCGCGGCGAGTTCGGCAATATCCGGGTAATGCAGGGTAACGCGCTGCATCCCCTCAAAAAGAACTTCGCTGTTGAGGACGGTCAGCAGCCGGAAGTTCTGCGGCGCGACACCCGCCTCCTGCGTTATACCTTGCCAGCGGATACGCTCGGCCAGCAGCGGATCAAATTCTGCAACATGATGTACCATGCCCTCTTTCGAGATTTGCATGGCGTTTTCACCGGGCGCTTGAAGGTTCACCTCCAACCCACGCGGGCGCAGATCGAACTCCACCCGGTAGCCGTCCTGCTCAAACACATGACCAGTCGTCCCTTTGGCGCGGAAAATCATGCCGTGATCGTCAACCAGATGCGACAGGATCCGCGAGAGCATCTCCTGCGGCGCGTCCATCGGGATGGTAGTCTTGGCTTTGGCGATGGTCATCTGGGGCTCCTCCTGAGGCAAAGAAAAGCGCGGCACACGAGGGTGGTGCCGCGCTTGAGGCTCACCAGCTATGGGCCAGCTTCACGGTGACTTCACGGCCGGGGCTGTAGAAGTCAGCGTAGAAACCGCCGTAGGAGGTATGCTTTTCGTCGAACAGGTTGGTCACATTGGCCGACAGTGTGGTCTGCTCGGAGAGGTCGTAGCTTACCGCGGCATCCACCACGACAAAGCTGCCTGTCTCGCCTGCGGTGTTACTGTCGCTGTAGTAATAGCCACTATTGAACCGTGCACCCAGACCAACTGTCAGATCACCGCGCCCAAGGTTTTCCCACGTCCGGCTGGCCCAGATCGAGGCGACATTTTCAGCCACAAGACCGGGACGATTGCCCACATTGCCAGAGGTGCCGTTCTCTTTGATCTCGGCATCCAGATAGCTGTAGGCGGCGGTCAGCGTATAGGCGCCCATCTCAGCCTTGGCTTCCAGATCAATGCCGCGCACGCCGATCTCACCGATGGTTTCCGGCAAATTATTCGCCGGGTTGGTGCGGGTGATGTTGGTTTTCGACAGGTCATAGACCGAGGCCGTCAGCAGCGCATTGGTGCCCGCCGGTTGCCACTTAGTGCCCAGTTCGAATTGTTCGCCCTCTTCCGGCTGGACACCGAAACCTGCAGGCACGACCGACTGCGCGTAGTTCCCGAAGACCGACAGGTTGGGTCTGATCTTATAGGTCAGCCCCACCCGGCCTGTCGTTTCGCTGATGTCGTTGGTCTGCACCGTGCCGGCAAGATTGTTGGTCTCGGTCACATCGATCCAGTCGTGCCGCAGACCGAATGAGGCGATAAAACGTTCGTTCCAGTTCAATTGTTGCTGAAGGTAAAGCGCCTTGCCTTCCGTCTCGGTATCGAGGTCGGCAAAGATCGGCACGCTGGCTGGACGACCGGTGTAGGTCGGATTGTCGCGATCAACCGAAGGTGCCGCGCCGTAGTAGCGCTTGTCACTGTCATCAGACCAAGAGAATTCGACCCCCGCCGTGGTTGTGCTCGCCGCTCCGCCGAGGAAACCCTCATAGGTCAGATGCAGGTCAGAGATCATGTTCTCGCTCGTGCCATCGCTGGCAAAAAAGGCGCGGTCCACCGTGCCATCGGTGGGCGTGCCGTCGCTGACATAGGCATAGCCGAAGTCATCCGCGCCATCGCTGTAACGCAGGGTGCCGCCAAAACTCAGCCCGTTGCCAAAGTTATGCGCGCCCAGAACAGAGACGGTCGTCCGCTCGGTGCCACGGTAGTTATAGTCAGGCTCGCCATAGAACACGTCGCTCCGATCAAAATCGCCGCCCGCAGGGAAACCGCCGCTGCCGGGCACGGAATCGCGGTTAAGGTGATCGACAATCACGGTCAGCTCGGAGGCATCGGAGGGGCGCCATGTCAGGCCGCCCATCGCAAAGATCTCGTCATTCTCGGAGTAGGGATATTCAAGCTCGCCATTGCGCAGCAGGCCGGTGAAACGGTAGCTAAGCGTGCCTTCCTCATCCAGCTTGTCGCCGAAATCCACACCGGTTTCCAAGCTGCCGTAGGAGTCCACCGAAGTATAGACACTGCCAAAGCGCTCGTCGCGGGGACGTTTGGTGACATAGTTGACCGAGCCGCCAGGGTCGGAGAGGCCAAAGGTCGAAGATGACGCGCCCCGGATCACCTCGACCCGCTCAAAGGCAAAAGGCTCTTCGCGGGTGGCGCCAAAGTTCGCGCCAAGCGTTAGGCCGTCGCGGTAGGTATAGGCCTCGAACCCGCGCAGGATAAAATAATCGAACCGGTCATCCGCGCCATAGCTGTCGGTGCTGGCACCGGCGGTGTAGTTCAGCACCTGCTCCACGCTATCCGCGCCACGCGCTTCGATCTCGCGGCTGGTGATGACCGAGACGCTGGCCGGGATGTCGATGATCTCGCCCGACAGCTTACCGCCGCTGCTGAGTTCGCTGGCGACTACCGTTTCAGCATCCGCCGCGCCGGAGGACTGCGCGCTGGCCTCAAGGATCACATCATCCAACTGGTAGGTCTCTTGCGCGTAAAGCGACCCTGGCACCAGCGCCGTACAGCATAAAAGTGCCGTCTTAATAGAGCCGCGCCCGAGGTGGCGAGGATTGAATTTGAAAGAGGGCATCGCAGTCTCCAAAATAACCTAGTGAATCAGTCAGGATTCCATTACCCCCGCGATACAGGGAGCGCCAGAGGGAATCTTACTAATTTAGTAAGTTATTATCAGGCTGCGGCATCTTTGTGCGATGGTATGGTTTTGTGACGTCCAATTGGCACCATACAGGGCGTTTGCGAGACGGGATCGCTGACAATACGGCACGAGAGGCCGAAGACGGTTTTCACCATCTCTTCTGTTAGGACGTCAGTGGCCGGCCCCTCGGCACGGATGCCGCCATCGCCCACGGCGATCAGGTGATCGGCATAGCGTGCGGCAAGGTTCAGATCATGCAGCACCATGACAATCGTTGTGCCTTGCGCGGTGTTAAGATCGACGAGCAGGTCCAGCACCTCGACCTGATGCGCCACGTCCAGAAAGGTGGTCGGCTCATCCAACAGCAATAGGTCGGTCTCTTGCGCCAAGGCCATGGCAATCCACACCCGCTGACGCTGCCCGCCCGATAGCGTATCGAGATCCCGCTCGGCCAGCTCTTCGGTCCCGGTCGCGGCAAGCGCGCGGGCAACGGCGCGGTCATCCTCTGCCGACCAGCGCGAGAACAGCCCCTGATGCGGATGCCGTCCGCGCCCAACAAGGTCGTCCACGGCGATTCCCTCAGGCGCGATGGGCGATTGCGGCAGTAGCCCCATAACCTGCGCCAGCTTGCGCGATTTCATCTGGTGCACCGCTTCGCCATCTAGCAGAACCGCGCCGGATTTAGGCTGTAAAATCCGCGCCAGCGTTCGCAAAAGCGTCGACTTGCCCGAAGCATTGCCGCCCACGATGGCTGTGATCTTGCCCGCAGGCACGGTGAGAGATACATCCTTTAAAATCATGCGCTTTTCATAGCCCGCGCCGAGATTTCGCGTTTCAAGATGGTGATCTTGGGTCATAGCGTGCCCCCATTTCTATTGGCGCGAACGATAAGATACAAAAGGAAGGGCGCGCCGACCGCGCCGGTGACGACCCCCACTGGCAGACGCGCGGGCAAAAGGAATTGCCCTACGAAATCCCCTGCGATGACCAGAACGGCACCCACCAGTCCGGCTCCCAGAAGCAAGCCGCGCGAACCCGGCAAAAGCCGCGCCGCGATGGGCCCCGCAAGGAAGGCGACAAAGGCAATCGGCCCGGTCGCAGCTGTCGCGATGGCCACAAGGCCGACGGCGGCCAGCGTCACCCGCAGCCGCGTGGCGTCGGCCCGCACACCCAAGGCCTCGGCGGTGTCATCGCCAAGGCGCAGCACTTCCAAATCGCGGGCGGTAAAGGCCAATAACCCACCGAAGATTAACAGCGCCCCCGCCACGGGCAGGGCTTGGACAAGCTGCATTCCGTTGAGGCTGCCGGTCAGCCAGCGCATCGCCTCGGCCCGCTCCCATGCGGGCGCTTCGAGCAAGACATAGGCCGTCACACTGTCGAGCATGGCCGAGACGCCGATGCCGATCAGGATCAGCCGCGCACCGGCAGCACCGCGGCGCGAGGACAGCGCCCAGATCAGCGCCGCGACCCCAAGCCCCGCCGCCACCGCGACAAGCGACACCAACCAACCGTCGAAGGCCAGAATGACGATGGCAAAGACCGCCGCCGCGCCTGCGCTGGCGCTGATGCCGATGATATCGGGGCTGGCCAAGGGGTTGCGCAGCATGATCTGAAACGCCACCCCTCCCAAGCCAAAACTCGCCCCGGCCAGCAGCCCCATGACCGCGCGGGGCAGGCGTAATTCGGACACCACGAAAGACGCATTCGCCCCCGGCGCTCCAGTCAGCGCGGCCCAGACATCGCCCGGCGGCAAGCAGCCTCGTCCGCAACTTAGGGTCAGTGCAACCAGACCAAAGACGAGCGCCGCGAGAAAGCCTAGCATCTGAATGCGTCGCGCGGCAGCGGAGCGGGACACGCGCGGGGCGGCGAGGGTCACATCATTCATAGCCCACGCATCCTGTGATTGCGCACCGTCCAGATAAAGAAGGGCGCGCCGACAAAGGCCGTGACGATGCCCACGTCCAACTCATTCGGGCGGGCGATGACGCGGCCGAGCACATCCGACAACCCCAGCATCGAAGCCCCCGCCAAGGCCGAAAGCGGCAGCACCAGCTTGTAATCAATGCCCGCAATCATCCGACACAGGTGCGGCACCACCAGCCCGACGAAGCCAATCGGCCCGCAAAGCGCCGTCGCCGTGCCGCAGAGGATCACCGCCCCCGCCGCCGCCATGACCCGCCCCAAGGCGACGCTCTGGCCAAGGCCAGTTGCCAGTTCTTCGCCCAAGGCCAAAGCATTAAGAACCCGAGCCGAAGCGAGGCTCAGTGCTAGCCCCACCAGCGCGAAGGGTAAGGCAGGCAAGAGGGTTTCAAAGCTCGCGCCGCCTACGCCGCCCACCTGCCAAGATTGCACAGAGCCCGCGATGTCATTGCGGGGCAGGACCACCGCGATGATGAAGGCCGAGACGGCCACCGAGGTCGCCGTGCCGGCAAGGGTCAGCTTGAGCGGCGTCGCCCCGCCTTGCCCGGCGGAGCCGATCAGGTAGACGAAAATCGCCGTCACCCCAGCCCCGGCGATTCCGAGCCACAGAAAACTATGTGCGCCGCTAATGTCGAACCAAGCGATGCCCACAACAACGAAAAGCGCCGCGCCCGCGTTGACGCCCAGAATACCCGGATCGGCCAGCGGGTTGCGGCTGATGCCCTGCATCACCGCCCCTGCAAGGCCAAGCGCTCCGCCCGCCAAAACGGCCAGCGCCGTGCGTGGCATCCGCACCGCGACCGCCGCCGCGCCGATGGTCTCGATCCGGCCCGTCATACCCGCCCAGATCTCCGCCCACGGCACCGACCGCGCGCCCACAGTCAGCGACAGGCCGGTGATCAGCAGCAGCAATCCCAGAAAAAGCGCAAAGCCTGCCAACCGTTGGGGGCGCAGCACCTGCATCATTCGCCGCGCGTGGCAGCCGCGCTTAGCCGCGCGAGGTAATCGTCGAGGACATAGTCGATCGACAGGGGCGTCGGGTTGGCTGCAGTACCCATCGGATCATTCGCCAAAAGCACGACCGACCCACGGGCAATGGCAGGAAAGCGCGCTATCAGCGGGTTCTTGGCCAGCTCATCCAACCGCGCCTGATCGCCATAGGTCACGACAACGTCCACGTCTTCAAAGAGGTCGATCCGCTCGGCGCTGACCCGGCCCGAATACTTCCCGGCTTCGCTCGCCTCGCGCACCGCTTGAGGCGTGTCCATGCCGATGTCGGTCAGGAATTGCACGCGCTGGTCTGCGGCAGCATAGAAACCGATGGTGCTGAGGTCGCGCGGGTCAAGATGGGTGACGAACATGCCAGTCTTTCCAGCAAGCTCGGGGTGTTCCCTACGGGCTGTGGCGATACGCGCTTCGATCTCGGCCACCATCGCCTCGCCTTCCTCGGCCATGCCAAGGCCCGCTGCGTTCTGGCGGATCATCTGGCGCCATGTGGTCGTCCATGCGGCTTCGGGATAGGCGATGACCGGGGCGATGCGGCTCAACGTGTCATAATCCGACTGCGACAGGCCGGAATAGGCGGCGAGGATCACATCGGGTTGCGTGCTGGCCACCGCCTCGAAATCAATGCCGTCGCCTTCGTCAAAGAGCGTGGGCACCTCTGCGTTCAGTTCGTCCAGCTTTTCGATAACCCAAGGCAAAAGCCCATCGCCATCGTCGTCTCCCCATGAGGCGCGGGCGAAACCCACGGGCACGATGCCCAACGCCAAGGGCACTTCGTGATTGGCCCAGCCGACCGAGGCCACCCGCTCGGGGCGCTCTTCGATGGTGGTCTCGCCAAAGGCGTGTTCCACGGTGATGGGAAATTCCTGCGCCGAGGTGACAGTCGCGCCAAAGGACATGCAAATGAAAGACAACGTTCTGAGCACCGCGGCCCCCTTAATCTGATTCTTTTAGTAAACTATTGCCTGTTAAGCTGCAGCGCGGAGGGATGCAACAGGGCAGTTCATCAGATTTTGGGTTCAAGCGGCGCCGGGATAGCCTGCGAAGCGGTGCCCGACCGGGGTGATTGAATGCGGTTCTGATAGGCTGCGAAACACGGTGACCGGTTGCAGAGCATGGACAGCGGTCTCGGCCTCAATGTCGAAACGTATAGGGGCAATAGCTGCCAACGCTGCGGTCCTTCGGTCCCAGCCAGAGAACCCGCTCAGTGAGGCACTCGGCGACCGCCCGGATAAGAACCTGCGGGACATTCAGTGCGAATTGTCGACGCTGAAGCGAAGGCCAGTCTGGTCAGCGCATGTGCCACTACGAAGGGCGCGATCCATTTACAGATCAGTGATCCAGCCCGGCTTGGACCGCAAATTGCGCCCCCGGTCTTCCCCCCGAGGGGAGGGACGGGGAAAGGCCGAGGGGCGCATCGCTGCAAAACAATCAGGGAGCCGCTCCCTGGGGTAGGGGAACGGGTAGCAGCTCCCGAGAAGGCCCGCGTACCGAAGGCAAAGCGGTCAAAATTAAACCGGCTGCCAGCTTGGGAACGCGGTCATTGATCTGGCCAATGACGCCTTCGTGCAGACCCGTCTATCGGCGGGTATATCTAACTATAGGTCGTGGTTTGCGCCTGTGCATCTGGGCGGGGGTATAAATGGACTAGCCTTAAGGATAGGTTACGACCTTGCCGCATAGGCCCTCCACGTCAAAGGCCAACCTGCGCTTTCATCGCCGCCTGCGTGGCGCACCACGTGCCAGGCAAAGCCTCGCATAATGCGCGCGCGTCTTTGTCTTTTTCGGTCTTGCAGGCGGTTTCGATCTCTTTTAGCAGGCCATGCAACCGGTCCGCCCCGAGCATGCCGCACATCCCGGCCATGGCATGGGCGCGCGCCTGCAGATTGGGCAAAGCATCGGTGGCTATCAGCGCGGGCAGATCATCCGCAACTTGGTCGAAGAGCTTTTGCACGCGTTCGCGCAGCTTCTCCTCGCCCAGCAGGTCGATTAAATCCGTCATCTGTTGTTCGTTTAGGAGGGGCCGCTTTGCAAACTTGCCTCCCACTGGCGCCGGCACGGGCGCGCTGGCCAAGCGTTCAGGCAGCGCCTGTTCCGGCATAACCTCGCGCGCCGAAATCTCTCGCAGACGCGCGCGTAGCACTTTCATATCCAATGGCTTTTGCAAAAAGCCTGACATGCCCACCGCGCTAAACTCCTCCCGCTCTTTCGGCAGAGCGTGAGCGGTGACAGCGATGATCGGCGTTTCCTTGTTAGGCCCAAACCCGGACAGAATTGCCTTGGTTGCCTGAACGCCATTCACCTCTGGCATGGAAATATCCATCAAGATCGCGTCAAAAGGCGCGCTATCGGCGAGTTCGATCGCTTCGCGCCCTCCGGTGGCGAGGGTGACGTCATGGCCAATTTTTTCGAGCATCGCCTTGATCAGGTCGCGGTTGATCTCATTGTCATCCACCAGCAGCAGGTTAAGCCGCTTTGCCGGGGACGGCTCAACGCGTTTCTTCTGCTCGTGAGGTGCCTCATCACAATCGATCTCTGACAGATCAGCGCGTTCCACCGGAAGACGCAGCGTGAAACATGTCCCCTGCCCCACCGTGGATTCGCAGGTGATTTCGCCGCCCAAGCGCTTGACCAAGCGCCGTACGATCCCAAGGCCCAGCCCCGTGCCTCCAGTGCGGCGCTCATACCGGCTGTCGAGCGAAACGAAGTCTTCGAAGATACGGTCTATATCCCCCGCCGGGATGCCAGAGCCGTCATCCTCGACCTGAAGGTAGAACTCTTCCCCCTCCGCCTCCGTCTTTGCGTACCAGCCTTTCAGGGTCACATCGCCGCCGGGGCTGAACTTGATCGCATTGCTCAGCAGGTTGACAAGAATTTGCTGGATCGCCCGTGGATCAGTTACGATGGCTTTGTCGTTGAGCTGTGTCAGGTCAAGATGCAGCCGGGTGCCTCCGGCCTCGGCCAAGGGCTCCATCGTGTTGATGATACCTGCCATCAGCACGGTCATGTCACAGGTATGCTGCACCTGCTCGTAAGTTCCTGCCTCGCTGCGTTCAATCGCCAACACGTCATTGATGTGCCCCAGCAAAATTTCCCCTGAGGTCATGCCCGCTTCAAGATAGCGCTTTTGCTCATCGTCGAGCCGGTCATCCTGCAACAGTTGCAGCGCCGAGATCACACCATTGAGCGGGGTGCGCATCTCATGGCTCATCATAGCAAAGAACCGCGACTTTTCATGATAGGCGTCTAGGGCTTCGTCACGCGCGGCGATGATCTCAGCCTCGCGCAGTCGTTTTTCGGTGATGTCGCGAATATAGGCGATGAAGAGCGCCCCCTGCCCCGAAGGCGACTGCGAGACCGACATCTCCACTGGGAAGATGCGACCATCTTGGTCGATCATCTCAAACTCTCGGCGGCCTCTGTCGGCAACCTCCGTCACACCGGTCTGGCGGAATCTCATGAGCCGTTCCCGATGCGCCGTGCGGTCGGCGGGCGGGATCAACAGGCTGATATAGTCCCTGCCCTTCGCTGCCTCGTGGGTGATCCCGAATATCTCTTCGGCTGAGCCGTTGAAATCTTCGATCTCGCCATGTTCATTAATGACGACGATGGCGTCGAGCGATGCTTGGAGAGTTGTGGCAAGGCGCAAATGGTTTTCCTCGACCATTTGCGTGGTCTGGTTCAACCGGCTGGCCTGCCGCGACAGGCGATAGACCGCGCCGACCAATGCGAGCGTGACGAACAACACGATCCCCGCCATCACTTCGATCAGCCGCACAATTTCACGGCGTTCATTTTGGGACATCTCGCTGGCGATGGCGATGGAGGCCAGAGCGATCTCACGCGGTACGTCCTCTACGGTGCGCAGCATGGCTTCGATATCGTCCAGCGCGGCGGCCAACTCTGCATCCGTCCCGTCAATCGCAGGCAGAAATCCATCTAGCATCAGACGCAGCTCGCGGATCTGTGGCTTGGCCTTGGCATTGTTGCGCACCCGTTCGGCCAGCAGAACCCGGCTGTAGAAGATGTCGAACCGCTTGCGGAACTCCTCCAGCGCCTCGGGCGTGGCGGATTTCGCCTGCGCCAAGGCCCGGTCGGTTTTAAGGAACTCAATCTCGATCTGGGTAAAGACCCATTCAGCATGGTCTTGCTGCGCACTGTCGAGTGCCTGAATTCGGTCCCAAACGTTGTAGGCTAGATAGGCCGCGATGCTCATCCCCACAACAAGGATGAGCATCAGCACCTGTCGGCTTCTGGCGCGCGCGGGCCCAAATCTTCCTGCGTCGTTCATCCACGCCCTCTGCGCCATTCTCAATTACTCGACACTAATCCGGTCAAGCTGCCAGATTGATCGGCTGTAGACCAGTTCGGTCTGATAGGCGATGTCGCTGTCATAGGGGTAGACCACCCAAAGCGGCCCCTTGTCCCGCCGAGACATTTCTTCGCCGTTGGTGTGGTAGGCGATGATCGGCCCATCCTCGACCGCGTCGGACATCGGGATTTCTACGGCATAGTCATTGATCGCGGTCGCGGTAACCGTGCCCTCTTCGACGTTCAGTGTCTCAAACAAATGCTTGAGCGAGACACCTTCAAACTCCTGCGCGCCATCGGTCCAGATGGTTGTCGTCTCAAAGCTCGAAACCGGCATCGATTTAAGGTCCGACAGGGTGAAGCTATGGGTCTCATCGGCCAGCGTCACCTCAAGTACGGCTTCTTCGTCTTGGGCGGCACCTGCCGCGGCAAGGCCCAAGGTGAGAGCGGCAGCGGTGATGGTCTTGCTGAGATTTTGAAAGATCATGTCTGTTTCCTTGTCTGGCGTTATGACCTGACCATACCCTGACCCTAAGAAAGGGGCGAAGGCGCAGAAGCGCATCGGTCCTATACTAAAGGATATGCACCCCTGTCTCAGCCTGCTCTGCTGCCCCATACCAAAGGATAGCCGCGCATGCCTTTGCCCCCGTTTTGACCCGGGGTTCTATCTTTCTTTCTCATCAAGCACATTCTACCAATAAGAGAACCCAGCCACATTTGGCTTCAGGAGGTCCATTATGTCTTTGCGTATTTTAATTGCTGATGATCACGACATGGTCCGAGAGACCATCGCTATGTTTCTCGACGCGGATGGTGCAACTCTCACCGAAGCAGCAAGCGACCTGGCAGGAGCACTGGACAAGATCAAGTCCGAGCCGCCCTACGACCTTGTGCTGCTGGACTATACGATGCCGGGCATGAAAGGGCTGCAAGGGTTGCAGACCGTGCTTGATACCAACGAAGGTCGCCCTGTCGGGTTGATCTCTGGCACCGCCACTCGGCTTATCGCTGAACAGGCGCTGGAGATGGGGGCGATTGGCTTCCTTCCGAAAACCCTGCCCGCCAAGTCACTGGTCAACGCAATTCGGTTTATGGCCGCAGGCGAGACCTATGCCCCGGTCACCTTCATGTCCGGGAAAGACAACCCCGAAGAGACCGATTTTGAGAAAGCCCTGTCCGAACGCGAGCGTCAAGTGCTGCGCGGATTGATGAGTGCGCAGTCGAATAAAGAGATCGCGCGCGACCTCGATTTACAGGAAGTGACGATAAAACTGCATGTCAAAACACTTTGCCGAAAACTGGAAGCAAAGAATCGTACGGATGCCGCAATTATTGCGCGCGATGCTGGCTTCGTTTAAGGCGGCTTTTTCGCGCTTAATCTGCCCCTGCGATAGCTGCGCACGCGTGCCGTAGCGCTCACAATCCTCCCCTCTTTTTGGTAACCATGATCGCCCGCTTCCTGCGGGCGTTTTTGCCTTTGGCATAAGGCGCCGCCCGCCGAATCCAAGAGTCGCGGACAGCGTTTTTCCCCGTGAAATTAACCATCTATCCGCCGCAGCTTAGTGCGCCTTCAGCGCCAAATGATAGCGCGCGGTGCGACTCGATAGAGGCTCCTATCCTTTCGGTTAAGGGCCTGACCACAGGCTCAGCGAGTTAACCCTTCGCTCAGATGATATCGGTATCCGGTTCCCCGAAGATGAGAACAGGACAGCGCAATGGGCGTGTCCGTTCATTGCAACTGCCGGCTCTTCACCGGCCAACGAGGGAACTACTAGATGCGTATCCATATCTCCCAGTTATCCAAGACATTCATTGCCAGTACGGCTTTGTCTATCGCAGGCTTCGCCGCCGCCGCCGACGCGCTAACCAGCAAATTCTCCTTTCGCGTGGTGGAAACCAATGCCGAGGGCGAAGAAGTCCTCGTAGAGCGTGAAACGGTCCGCCCGGGCGAAGTGATCTCCTATGAGTTGCGTCACCAGAATACGACCGATGGCGCGATGGAAGGTCTGGTTATCGCCGCCCCGGTCCCGGATGGCGTCTCTCTCGCCCTCGGGTCCGAAGTGACCTCCATCGCAGCGGTCTTTGAAGTCCAGGCCGAGATGGACCCCGAGCAGGAAGGGCTGGAATGGTCGACCGTTCCCGCCACCCGCAAGATCGTCGATGCCGATGGCAACATGACCGAAGAGCCTCTCCCCGAAGATGCCGTCGCCGCAGTGCGCTGGACCCTCTCGGAACCGCTCGAAGCAGGCGCCTCCGCCTTCAACAGCTACCGCGTGCGTCTGAACTAAGCCCAGCGCCTCTCTCTTCACTCTCTCTCTCTCTCCAACTACCATAGAACTAGGGAATATTAACGTGAAATACCAAACAACCTTCCTGCGCTCTGTCAGCGCGATCGCTTTGACTTCCGTTATCGGCACCGTCGTTTTCGCGGCCCCCGAAGCGGGCTCTGTCATCGGAAACCAAGCAGTTGCGACCTATACCAACGCGGCGGGCGACACGATCACGGTGACCTCCAACACCGTTGAGACGATCGTTCAGCAAGTTGCTGGCGTGACCCTGACCTCTGACAACACCGAAACCATCGCCCCCGGCGGTAAAGCCTTCTTGCCTCACATCATCACCAACGATGGTAACGGCGCGGATGCCTTCTCTCTCACAGCGGTTGAAACCAATTCCGGCACACTCGACACTTCGCAGCTGGTCTTCTACCCCGATGCCAATATGGACGGTGTGGCCGATAGCGCCACACCGCTGACCGAGACACCAACCCTCGCGCCGGGTGAGCAGTTCGGCATCGTGATCGAAGCCTCTGTCCCCTCCACGGCGACCGGCTCTGATACGATCACCGTGACTGCGGCCTCCACCCTCGACGGCACGGTGCTGAGCACCAATACTGATACGCTGACAATTTCCAACGACGCGATTGTCGAATTGGTCAAATCGATGACGGCGGACCCGGCTTCTGGCGGCAACCCAAATATCATTGATGCAGGCGATACGGTAACGATCACACTGACCTACTCCAGCACCGGCTTGGCCGCGGCCAACAACTACTCTGTGCAGGACGTGCTTGATGGCCGTCTGACCTACGTTCCCGGCTCGGCCCGCTGGTCTGACTCTGCTACTCCCCTGGACGATGACAACGGTTCCACCGTGGTCGACACCACAAACGGCTCCGGCGAGACGATCGCTTGGGACTATGATGATGGGCAAAACGTCAACTTCCTGATCTCCTCTGTTGGCTCCGGCCGCTCGGGTGAGGTGACCTTCCGTGCCGTAATTGCTGATACCGCCAATGCAGGCATCATCACTAACGTGGCGACACAAGACGTTGATGGCGTAGCCTTCCCGCCGTCGAACACCGCATCCGTCACCGTTGACAACCAATATGCGGTGGCGATTGCCGATACCGCGATCAACTCCAACGGCACTGCCAATGCGGCGATTGCCTCGGCCACCGATGATGACGCGGCAAACAACGATGTCGTCACGGAAACCGGCGATGTCTACCAAGGTGGCGTGATCCGTCAGGAATTCGTGCTGACCAACCTTTCCAACAGCCCGGACAGCCTGCAACTTGACGTGGCCAATGTGGACTTCCCCGTTGGCACCACCTTCCGCTTTGTCGGGGCAGATGGTGTCACACCGGTGGTAAGCTCCGTTGGTCCCCTGGCCATCGGCGATAGCGCCAAGGTGACATTGATTGCCACCTTGCCGACAAACGTCGCACCAACAGTCACCACCAACTACACCGCGACGATCACAACCACGTCGGACAACTCGGGCGTCACTGACGTATCGACCGCCGAATTCTCCGGTGCGGTGCTTGCAGCTTCGGTCGACCTCGAAAACGCTGTCGTCGGTTCCGAAGGCGATGGCGCGGCTCCGACAAACGGCGGCAACCCGTGGGTCACCCAGTCGACAGACCCCGGCGCACCGGTCGTCTTCGAGATGCTGGTCGAAAACAATGGCCCGACCTCGGACAGCTTCAACCTGTCACTGGATCAAGCCCTGCCCGCAGGCTGGACGGTTGAATTCCAACTGCCCGACGGGTCGATCGTGTCGAACACGGGCACCATCCCGGCAGGTGGGTCGCAGGCCATCCGTGCAGTGATCACGCCAGCTGATGACGCCCTGCCCGGCGATACTTTGGTCGATATCGCGGTGGTTTCTTCCGTTTCAGGACAGGGTGACCGTATCGTCAACCAAGTCACGGTCAACGAAATCTATGACGTGAAGATCATCGACAATCAAAGCGCGCAGGCGTCGCCCGGTGGTATTGTTGACATCCTCCACACCATCTCGAACGAGGGGAACGTGGCCATCACCGAGGCGTCGATTACCGAAGGTGGTCTGACCAACTTCTCCGGCGCGATCTTCTGGGACCAGAACGGCAACGGCGTGATTGATCCGTCCGAGCCGGTGATCGACAACTTTAACGACCTGACCGACGGTGTCTCGCTAGGTGTGAATGGTCTTGCCCCGGGCGACAGCATCTCGCTGATCTACCGCGTGCAGACTCCGTCAACAGCCACGCAGGGTGTGTCCGAGATCGGTACGATCACCATCAACAATACGTTGAACGGAACCGGAACCGACATTGATCAGACCAACAACGCCGTCGAAGACCGCGTGGTCATCATCTCGGGCGATGTCACGCTGAGCAAGTATCAGTACATCGACGCGGGCTGCGATGGCACCGTGGGCACCTTTACCAAGACACGTCTTGATGTCGAACCGGGCCAGTGCATACGCTACATGGTCGAAGCTGAAAACACAGGCGCTTCTGCCGCGGATAACGTGACCATCTCGGACGCTGCACCGGCCTATACCGCGGTGACAAACTGTGGCGGTGCCTGTTCTGAAAGCCTGTTCCCGGGAACTAGCACGGCGACCATCACCTCGACCAACGTGTCGAGCGCGCATGGCACGATCCTTCCCGGTGGCTTTGCCCGGGTAGAGTTCACCGTACGGGTTAACGACTAAGCGACCTCTCGGGCGCCCCCGGTTGAGCCATGCTCTCCGGGGGCGCCCCCTCGACCCCCGTTTCCGTCTCCCTAATTACTTCATGCCCTTCACTGGGATCGCAACAGGAGCAAGCTGATGCGCAGTTTCCTTATGTCTAAAGCCCGTCCGGCTCTGGCCCTGATCAGCGCCTCCGCAATGGGCCTGAGCCTCCTGCCCCAACCTACAGCAGCCTCCCCGGCACCCGGCGGGTCTTTCATCCGCAACGTGGCAGAAGTCAGCTATTTCAACACCTCCCTCGGCATCATGGAGCGTGTCTTTTCAAACCCCGTTCGGGCCGAGGTCGCCTCGGTTCCCGGCTTGGAAGTGACCGGCTATTCCGACCTACTACTGACCCGCGGTGCCTTTGGTCGCTACTACTTCGACGTAATCAACAGCGGCAACGTCCCGCTTTCTACATCGCTCAGCATTGGCGGACAGCGCCGCTCCACGATGATGTCGCACCAGACGCTTTTTCCTGATTTGAATGGCAACGGTCAGATTGATGCGGAAGACGCGGCGGCTGATATGTCGGCCCCCTTCATGTTGGCTGCAGGTGAGCGGCTTCAACTGATCTACGAATTCCGCATCTCTGCGGAAACACCCATAAGCACCCAGTTCGCGAGCGTATTGACGGCCTCAGCTATGTCAGAAGATGGCCAGAGCCTTAGCAGTCAGGCGATAGGTGTATCGCGTGTCGAAGAAGGCGGGCTCGAGATCGCTAAAGAGCAAGTCATTTCGGAAACCGACGAAGGGGCGATCATCACCTACACCTTACATCTGCGCAACGACTCTGAGCGCGACGCCTTCGGTTATCCTGAGATCGACGGCCAGCCCATCCTGATCGATGGCACGCCGCAGACCGGGGTTTTGCTCCGCGATGCAATCCCGTTGAACACTGCGTTCCACGCGATCCAAAACTCCGGCACCATGACGGCGCTGGTCCACATGCGCGGCATGCCTGCTCACGAGTACATCAGCGTTATCCCGACCGACCTTTCCGATGAGGTTGATGCGGTGGCCTTTTTTCATGAGGGCGACTACGCGGTTGGCCATGCCTCTGCCCCTAGTTTTTCAGTAAGTGTGCCCACGGCTTTGGGCGCGGTAGAGGTGCATAACACCGCCTCGGCCTTCTACAACAATCAAGAAAACACGCTGCTGCTGGACTCCAACACAGTTTTTTATGCACGTGAGATGGAAACAGCCGGCACGTTGAATTTCGAGCATCCCGAAACCGGCGCAGATCAACCCTATGGCATGCCCGGCAGCGATACGCGTCTGCGCGTCACCGCCGGGGTCTGCAACGGCACCGTTGAGATCGATACGACGCCAATCACAATCCGTAGCATGCTAACCGGAGATGTCGAGACGATCATCGCGACCGAGACTGGAGCCAACACCGGCGTCTTCCTCACGCCCGCGCTGCCGATGGCGCAAATGTCGCCCGCCGTTGCTAGTGATCACGTGATGGCGACAGATTTTGGCGATAGCTTCATTGCCACCGCGATCTGCGACAATGAGGTGCTTGAGGATGATCTGATGATCAACCCCGGCAACTTTCTGTTTAACTCCGTTACCAATGCACCGGTCGACGGCGTGGCCATCGCGCTCGTCGACATGCACTCTGGCGCGGAGATGGCCCGCACGTGGACCGACCAGCGTGGCTTCTTTGCCTTTTCTGAAATGCCTGCAGGCGACTACCGCTATGCCGTGATGGATGCACCCGGTTGGATCTTTCCTTCCATGCGCGAAGACTATGTCGGCATGGGCCGCAACGTGATGGTTGCGGGCTTTGGAGAAAGCTTCAGCCACGCAGGCGGCGCGCTCTTTGTCTCTGACATCCCCGTGGATCCGCATTACGGCACACCCCTGGCACTGGATAAAACCGCAGATCTCGACAGCGTGGGTCATGGCGAGTTCGTCACCTACACTCTCAGTTTTACCAACAACATGCATCAGGCGTTGATCGGCGGCGAGATCCTCGATCGCCCTGCCTATGGGGTGAACTTCGTTCCCGGCACGGTCACCCTCAACGGCGCGCCGCTGGACGATCCGCAGCAGATCGGCAACGGCGACCTGCGCTTTGACCTGGGCATGCTTGAGCCTTTGACCAGCCATGAGCTGACCTATGTGATGCAATTCTCTGCTGCCGCCCGTGAAGGCCGAAACGAAAACACCGCGATCCTGTCAGGCCGCCAGGCGGGTACCGGCATGCCGCATCAGTCTCAGACCGCCCGCGCCATGGTACGGCTTGATAATTCGGGCGGCGTTTTTGCCCGGCAGGGCACTGTTCTGGGCGCTGTGTTCATGGATTGTAACGGCAACGGCCTGCGCGACCGTGTCTCGGATGAGCCCGGTATTCCCGGCGTGCGCATCGTGACCCAAGAAGGTCTCTTCGTGGTGACCGACGTCGATGGCGCCTATTCGCTGAACGGAATGCGCCCGGTAACTCACGCTTTTCTCGTCCAACCAGAAACCCTCCCCGCCGGGACCGAGGTGCAGGTGACCCGCACCAACGATCTGCGGCGCGGAGGTTCGCGTCTGGTGCCGCTAAAGAAAGGCGAGTTGCGGACCGAGAATTTTGCGGTGGCCCAATGTACCCCCGAAGCGCTTGAGGAAATCAGCAAACGTCGCGATCATTTCAACGGCAAACGCCAGACCCCCGGTGTAAATGCGACCGACCTGCCGATCGACGGCCAACGCAGCAGCACCCGTTCGGTGCGCAGCGAGGCGGGCATCGCCACAACCACGCAGCTGACCCCCGGCATGATCGCCGCACAAAGCGAGGATGCCGGTACCAATGCGGCCTCGGTGGCGCAGGCCGCCCGTGCTTCGGCACAGCGTCAGTCCCTCGACAGCATGATCCAGAACCTTGATAGCGCGCCCGGCTTTGTCGACTTTGCAGAGGACACCACCGTCTCCCGCGCGACCCAGAACATCAGGGTCAAAGGCAAGGCAGACCTGACACTGGCGCTGCTGGTGAATGGCCGCGAACTCGGCGGCGACCGTGTGGGAGAGCGCACCAGCTTGGAAAAGAACAACGTGCAGGCGCTGGAATATGTCGCGGTAAAACTGGCATCGGGTGAAAACGTCCTGACGTTGGTGGGCCGTGACGGGTTTGGCATCGAGCGTGTGCGCAAGCAACTGCGCCTTACCGCCCCCGGCAAACCTGCCCGGATCGAGATCCTTTTGCCCGAGACCGCTGCGGCCAATCCCGCCTCTGTAGTGCCGATTGTGGTGCGGGTGCTTGATGCCGGTGGCCGTCCCGTGCCTGCCTCTGGCACAGTGACTCTGTCGGCACGCCGTTCGCTCTGGGATGTGACCGATATCCGCAGCAGCACCCCCGGCGTTCAGGCCTACCTCGACAATGGCGAGGCCACCTACAATTTAATCCCGCCGCAGGTGTCCGGCCCCGATTTGATCACCGTGCGCTCGTCCTTTGGAGAGGCTGAGGCCACCCTTACTTTCACCCCTGACCTGAATGAGCGGGTGCTGATTGGCGTGATCGAAGGCGCGGTATCGCTGAGTGGTGACGCAGGCAATGTGCTTGAACAAGACCGCATCAGCTCCTTTGAAGAGACCACGACAGGTGTGCGGGGTGAGCTTTACCTCAAAGGTGTGATCCGTGGCGATGCTCTGCTGACCCTGCGTTACAGCTCGGACCGTGACACCGAAGACCGCCTGTTCCGCGACATCCGGGGCGAGGAATACTACCCCGTCTACGGCGACAATTCCGAACGCGGAGCCGACGCGCAATCCTCCTCCAGCCTGTTTGTAAAAGTGGAAAAGGGCCGTTCCTATGTGCTTTACGGCGACATCGCCATTGAGCCGGAAGCCAGCGCCCTGAAACTCGGCGGACTGCAACGTGTCGCCACCGGCGCGAAAGGGCACTGGGAAGACGACCGTGTCTCGGTCACCGTATTCGCGGCGCGGACTGCCCAAGAACAGCAGGTGCAGGAAATCCGTGGACGCGGCGTATCTGGCCCCTATGACCTTAATCTTGGTGGTTATGTACAGGGGTCTGAGCGGGTGGAAATCCTGGTGCGTGACGAAGAAGGTGGCGATATCCTCTCGGCGACGCCGCTGCTGCGTGGCACCGACTATCTGCTCGACTTCTTCCGCAACACGATCACCTTCGACACGCCGGTGCGGCAGTTCGACCTTGATGGCAACCCGGTGTCGATCCGCGTGACCTATGAGGTCGAAGCCGAAGGTGCCGAAACCTACTGGCTCTACGGCGGCGAGGTGAACTATGCCCTGTCCGAGCAAACCTCCATTGGTGCTCGTGCCGTTCATTCCGATGCTCCTCTCGGCAACACGGCCCGCCAGCGGATGCACTCAGCCTACCTGCAATACGAAGACGGCCAGGGCGGCGTTTGGGAGGCTGAAGTGGCCCGCTCGGAAGATGCTATGGGTGAGAAAGACACCGCTGCGCGTCTGTCTTACGAAGTGAAAACCGAAACCCGCCACTTCGCTTTTGAGGCGATCCACACCGGGCGCGACTTTTACGCGCAAGGGGGGCTGGCCCGCGCAGGCACAAGCCAAGTTCGTCTGCGCTATGGCGCGGAAATCGATCAGCGCAGCGATATCGCCGTTAGCGAGGAATACACGCGTGATCGGATCAATAGCAGCGAACAGCTGATCGTGGATGCGATCTATTCGCGCCATCTAAGCAAGACCCTGCGCGGTGAGATCGGGTTTGAATACAGCCACGACCGTACAGACAGGAGCGATGAAAACGAAACGGCGTTGATCCTCGGCGCGCATTGGACCCCGGCGGCCCGACCCGGGACCGTGATCGAAGCCAAGCTGCGCGCCCCGCTCAGCGGCGACGCCCCTACCAAGCTGACCCTAGGGCTTTATGACGAGCCCAAGAACGGCTGGCGCGTCTATAACGAGATCGAGCTTCAATTCGGCAGCGATGAGCTGGTTACCCGCGCCGCCTATGGTTTCAGCTATACGCTAAACGAATGGGTCACCGGCCGGACCGAGATGACCAAAGCCAGCGGTGCGAGCGACACCAATATGGTGCAGGGCCTGTCCGTCGATTGGGACATTAACCAGAGCACCAGCTTCCGCGCGGACTTTGAGCATTCCCGCAACCTCGACACTGCAGAAGGTGAGTTGACGTCGCTGGCACTTGGCATGAGCTGGCAGTCTGGTGATGACAATTGGGTTGGCGATGCCGAGCTGGAAACCACTTGGGAAGAGACCGGCAAGACGCACTACGCCAGCCTCGGTATCGCTGGCAATGTCACCCCTGACCTGACGGTTCTGGCGCGCAGCCGCGCGGCGCTTGATCGCCGCAGTGGCGCCAATGCCCGTCGCTTGCGCACCCGGATTGGGGCCGCCTATCGCCCCAAAGACAATGCCCGCCTTGATGTGCTGGCGTGGTATGAGCATCGACTGGAAGAGAAACATACCAGCAAGGAAACGCACCTGTGGTCTGTCGATGCGAATTATGAAGTGGACGCCGACCTGCGGATCAACGGCAAATATGCCGGCCAGTACCAAAAGATCGGCACCGCGACCGGCGCCGGAGCCAATACCACCACGCAGCTGGTCCAAGGCGGTTTGAACTACGAATTCGGCGACGATCGTTTCCAACTTGGCCTTAACGCCACGCATTTGTGGGACAGTGAGGGCAACTCCACCAACGGGATCGGGGCCGAGTTTGGCTTCACCCCGCGCGAAGGTGTCCTGCTGGCACTCGGCTACAACAAGGCGCGTGGCCGGGTGGCCGGGCAAAGCGGCCTCTATGACGAAGGGTTCTATTTCCGGTTCAACCTATTGTTGGACAACTCACTCTGGACCCAGTTCGACCAGTTCCTCGGAAGCTGACCGGGAGACTCAGCCGAGAGGGAGAGCCACGTTCCATGCGCATCTGGAGCGTGGCTCGATTGCTATTGTAAGCCGCGGCCCCGCACCAAAGTGCGCGTGGCTATGCCAAGTGCCATGCCGCCTATCCTTTTGAGAGGCTAACTATCTGTCCGCATTAATGAAATATCGATTTTAAGGGCGCATGATCAGGGTCAACGCAACATCCAACCCAGATGGGAAACCCGATGAAAAAGCTCGCTGCCAGCACCGCCTTTTGTCTGATCGCCGCCACCCTTTCCGGTGCGGCAAATGCAAATGATTTAGTTCGTTTTGATAGTAAAAAGATCGCCCTGACCGGCTTGGACTTCGCGCTGGCGCCCACTGCATCAAAAGACCGCATTTACCTGAACCGCAGTATGATCAAGACGACCGCGAAAGGTGCCCCGCGCAAGCTTGCCATTCCAACGCGGGGAGGGCCTTCCGCCGCTGTGCGCCATGTCATCGCCTCGGCTGAGGCTGGTGGTAAAGGCTATGACGCAGTCCAGTACGGCGCGCGAGTCAAACCCCCAAAGCGTCCGACGGGCATGACCATTGGCGAAATCTATCGCTGGATCGCGGCCACACCCGGCCAACCCCATGCCATCGGGCGCTATCAGTTCATCCCCAATACATTGAAGACTCTCGTCGCCGAAGCGGGGCTGAGCAAAAGCGACGTCTTTACCCCACAGGTCCAAGACCTGCTTGCCGATATCCTTCTCGAAGACGCGGGCTTTACCCCCTTCATGAAGGGCAAGATCAGCCGCCACCGCTTCATGGAAAATCTTGCCCGCATCTGGGCGGGCCTGCCGACATCAACGGGTCGCTCCTATTACCACGGCCATGCGGGCAACCGGGCTGTCATCACCTGGAATGAATTCGACAGCCATATGAAAAGCATTTTCGAAAGCTCCGCGCGCGGTACGTCCTGACCGCGCGCCTCCCTCTCTCCGTCTCCCTCCAGACCAAAGCGTGCGTATTTCCGCCGCTTTGGTCCCCTTTTTAGGTGCCGCGCTGCATCTCACGCGGCATCTCCGAGAAGATTTCCGGCCCATCGGCACGCAGGATCACGATCTCTTCCAAACGCACACCGAACCTACCTTCTAAATAGATGCCCGGCTCGATCGAAAAGACATTGCCCTCGGCCAGAATCGCATCGGAGTTCGCCGCGATATAGGGCGGTTCATGAATGTCGATGCCAAGGCCATGGCCCGTGCGGTGCAGGAAGTTCGCGCCGTAGCCCGCCTCGGAAATGACATCGCGCGCGGCTTTGTCGACCGCGCTTGCCGGGACGCCGGGACGCGCTGCTTCTAGTGCAGCCTGCACCGCACGCTCGACAGTTGCGAAAACCTCAAGATAGTCCTCTCCCGGCGTGCCGAAAAAGCCGCAGCGGGTCATGTCGGACGGGTAGCCGTTCAACCGGCAGCCGGTATCGATGAGCACGGCCATGTCCTGCGCCAATGCGGTCTCGCCGGGGTAGTGATGCGGGAAAGCGCCGGATTCGCCAAAACAGACCGAGCAGAATTCGAGCGTCGCGCCATTAGCTTTGTAATGTTCTTGGATCAGCGCCACCACTTCGCGCTCGGTGATGCCCTCTTTTAACGCGGCGAAAGCGGCTTTTACGGCTTCGTCGTTCAGCCGATGTGCGGCTTTGATCGCGGCATATTCTTCGCCGTCCTTGCTGGCGCGCAGCAGACCGACAGTGTCTTCGGTGAAACGGCGCCGCGGAGTGTCGAGCGCATCCAGCAGCCGTAGGGCAAAATCCGTGCGCATGGTTTCATCCAGCACCACCGACAAGCCCGGTGCTGTGGCCCCGCTGGCCTGAAGCAGTTCGGCCAATGCGGTTTCTGGCCCCTGATCGTCGCTCCACGGGTGGAATGGCAAATCCGTGTCTTTGCGCGCGGCGGCGGCGTTCAACGCGGGCATCAAAAACCCCGCGTATGTGGCGCTGACCAGCAGCATCACCGGGCGCTCGTCGCCATGGGGATGCACGCCGGAGAGCCAAGCCATATGGCTTGAGGGGCCGAGCGCGACCAGATCGGTGCCCGTCTCGGCCATGCGTGCGCGCAGTTTGGCAAGGCGGGTGTCAAAGGGAGAAGGGGCGGTCATGAGTAAGCACCTGTGGCATTCAAAAAAGGGGGAGATTGGTTGCGCTGGCCGATACCCACCGGCCAGCGCGTCACTCAAAGCAGCAAGATCAGTTCTTTTCCACCAATCGGTAGAAGACGAAATCCGACGTCGCACCGTTTACATAGCCGCTCACGGCCTCATCCATCGCCACCTGATAGGCCGCTTGGAACATGATCACGATCGGCGAGTCCTTTTGCACCTTCTGCTGAAGGTCGCGGTACATCTCTAACCGCTTTTCCGGATCCGCTTCGGACAGGGCCGCCATGGTCTGCTTGTTCAACTCGTCCGGCACGGCCCAAGCATTGCGCCATGTGGTGGTCGCGGCATATGAGTCGTCGGAATTGTCCGAGTTATAGGCAAAGGCTTTGGCATTGGAATGCGGGTCCATGAAGTCTGGGCCCCAATAGAGCAGCATCGCCTCGTGGCTCCGCTCCCGGTACTTGGTGATGACTTGGCTGCCAGTGCCGGGCAGGATTTCAAAGTTGATCCCCGCATCGGCAAAGCTGGCCTGAAGCGACTGTGCCATATCGGTAAAGGGGGCCGCGTTGATCACGTCAAGCGAGACGGTGATCGGTGTCTCGATTCCGGCATCAGCGAGAATTTGTTCAGCGTTTGCAGGATCATAGGTGAAAGGGGTCTCATCAAAAGAGCCGGGGAACCCCTTGGGCCAGAAAGCCTGATGCACCTCCATCTGACCTTTGATGATCGAATTGGCCATGCCTTTATAATCAACCAAATAGCGCGCTGCTTCCCATACGGCGGGCGGGGTCAGGCTTTCGGTTTTCTGGTTGAAGGACAGGAAATGCACCGCCGCCTGCGGGTAGGTCTCCACCTTGATTTCTTCATTGTCGATAGAGGCGATCTGATCCGGCGTCAGGTTGCGTGCAAGATCGATATCGCCTTTTTCCAACAGCAATTGTTGCGTGGCCGCTTCGGCCACGTGGCGAATGACTACGCTTTCGATCTCAGGTGCGCCGTTGAAATAGCCCTCATTCGCGCTCATCCGTACCATCTGCGCGGGCGCATAGCGGTCGAGCTTGAAAGGGCCGGAACCGGCGGAGTTTTCGTTGAGCCAAGCGTTGCCCATATCGCCATCGACTTCATGTTCTTTCACCAGCACGCTGTCGACGATGGACGCGGGACGTGCGGCGAGCACGTTCAGCACGAAGGCCGGGGAGAAGTCGCCGTCGTATTTGACGGTGACGGTATTGCCTTCAGCCGTGACCATCTGGTCGATGTTCTCAGCGGTCCAGCCCAGCTGGGACAGGATAAACGCCGGGGTGAGGTTCAATTTGATCACACGCTCGAAAGAGAAAAGCACGTCATCCACCGTGACCGGATTGCCAGAGGCGAATGTTGCGCCGTCGCGCAGGGTGAAGGTGATCGACTTGGCTTCGGCATCGGCCTCCCATTCCGCGGCCAGCCCCGGTGCCAGAACCGTGGTGTCCTCGGCGTCATATTGCACCAGTCGGTCGTAGAGGTTGGTGACCAGCTCGCCCGAGGTGAACTCATAGGCCTGCGCAGGGTCGAGCGCCACGATATCGTCGATGTTCTGCGCCACGACCAGCACACCTTCGGGCGTGTCGGCCAAGGCCAGCGGCGCGGCCAAGGGCAGCGCCAGCGCGCTTGCCAATAGGGTTGATCTCAGGGTCTTCATGGTTGTCTCCTTGTTGGATCGTTGAAGTTGAAATGGCATTTGCCCAGCGCGGTTAGGCCTTCTTGATCAGTTCAGGCAGCTCAATGGCCCCTGCCCGGTTCAGCACGGTCAAAGTGCCTGTCCAGAGGATGCGCGCGGTCCTGTCGGTTCGGTTGGCCCAAGCATGGGGAAGCTGGCCGCTGTAATGCAGGCAATCGCCGGTGTTCATGCGGAATTTTTGACCGTCGAGGATTTGCTCGATCTCGCCCTCAAGGACAAAAACCATCTCTTCGCCCTCGTGGCTCACCGTTTCGGATTCGTAACCGGGCGGGACATGCAGCAGATAGCTCGACAGTTCCGCCCCGGGGAAAGTGGCGGCAAGGCTTTCGTAGGTGAGCGATGAATTGGCCAACGCGAACTGCGCACGCTCATTGCCACGGGTCAGACCGTCGGAGGGTTTTGGCGTGGCGATGAAATACTCCAGGGCCACGTCGAGACCATCCGCGATCTGCGCCAATGTGCCAAGCGATGGCGTGGCATTGCCCCGTTCCACCTGACTGAGATAGCCCATCGAAACGCCGGATTTGTCGCAGAGCATTTGCAGTGTCATCTGCATTTGCTTGCGCCTTTTGCGGATCGCAGCGCCGAGGGTTGGCTCGGCCTTGGCATTGTCGCGCGGCATCTCTCTCACTCCCGAATTCTCGGACGACGTTACAAAAATTTATTTTGTCTGACAAAAAAATTTTTGCAAATGGCGAAATTTGTTTTATGCACGACCCATCCAGAACGGTGCTCCGCTGCTTGAGACCACATGTCGGTCCAACAAATGGCTTGGTTATCAAAGGCATCGACGAAGGAAGGGAGGGCATCGACCGTGAACACAAATATGACAAAAGCCCGCAGGTTGGCGCAGGGGGTCTCCTCTCTCGGCGGCTTTGCTGTGGTGACCCTGCTCACCTTCGTCGGGCTGATGGCGATCACATTCTTCATCGGGCGGGTCATTCCGATTGATCCGGTGCTTGCCGTGGTTGGTGACCGCGCGACCCAAGAGCAATATGATGCCGCACGTGTGGCGATGGGGCTGGACCGGCCTCTGATCATGCAGTTCTTTTCCTATGTCGGCGATGTGTTCCAAGGCGATCTTGGCCGTTCCGTCTCGACCAACCGGCCTGTGGCGCAGGACCTCGCCAAGGTCTTCCCCGCCACGTTGGAGATGGCGACACTGGGCATTCTGATCGGCATCGGCCTTGGCGTCCCTTGTGGTGTTTGGGCCGCTGCGCGGCAGGGCACTTGGGTGGATCAAATTATTCGCGTTTTCGCACTGCTGGGCTATTCCGTGCCCGCTTTTTGGTTGGGTCTTGTGGGGCTTGTCGTCTTCTACGCCAATCTGGGCTGGGTTGCGGGACCGGGCCGTGTCGATATCTTCTACGAAGGTCTGATTGAGCCGCGCAGTGGGCTAATGCTGGTGGATTCGGCCCTTGCGGGGGAGTGGGACGTTTTCTGGAATGCGCTGGATCACCTGATCCTGCCCGCCGCAATCCTTGGCTTCTTCTCGCTGGCCTATATCGCGCGGATGACCCGGAGCTTCATGCTGGATCAACTGGGCCAAGAGTTCATCACCACCGCTCGCGTCAAAGGCGTGGCCGAATGGCGTGTGCTGTGGGTGCATGGGTTCCGCCCGATCCGCGTGCCGCTGATTACCGTGATCGGCCTGTCATACGCTGCCCTGCTCGAAGGGTCGGTGATGATCGAGACGGTCTTTAGCTGGCCGGGTATCGGCAACTACCTGACCGTGGCGCTGCTCAACGCCGATATGAACGCCGTACTGGGGGCGACGCTGGTGATCGGCGCGGTCTTCATCATGATTAACAAGCTCTCGGATGTGCTCTACCGCATCCTTGACCCGCGCAGCCGCTAGGAGGCCTCCATGACCACGGCAAGAAATTGGCTATTGGACGAGTCTCCCGCCTCGAAGCTGCAGGCGAACATGGGCAATGCCTATCGCATGCTATTGCAACTGCTACGCAATCCGCTGGCGGTAGTCGGGGCGCTGATCCTGCTCATGCTGATCCTCGCCGCGCTTTTCGCGCCTTGGATTGCGCCGCAAAACCCGCTGGGTCAGAACCTTGATGCCCGCCTGCTGCCCCCTTCAGCGGCACATTGGATGGGCACGGATGAACTGGGGCGCGACATCTTCAGCCGCGTGATCTATGGCGCGCGGATCACCCTGATGATCGTGGCTTTGGTCGCCATAATCGCCGCCCCTCTGGGTCTGTTGATCGGCGCGATTTCGGGCTGTTTCGGAGGCTGGATCGACAAGGTCTTGATGGGGGTGACGGATGTGTTCCTCTCGATGCCCAAGCTGATCCTCGCGCTGGCCTTTGTCGCCGCACTCGGGCCGGGGATCGAGAATGCCATCATCGCCATCGCCATTACCTCTTGGCCCGCCTATGCGCGGATCGCGCGGGCTGAGACGCTGACCTTTCGCAATTCCGAGTTTATCTCCGCCATGCGCCTGCTGGGCGCGTCCCACTGGCGGATCATCACGCGCCATGTGCTGCCACTGTGTACCTCATCGATGATCGTGCGCGTGACGCTCGATATGGCGGGGATCATCCTAACCGCTGCGGGTCTTGGCTTTCTCGGGCTTGGCGCACAGCCGCCGCTGCCGGAATGGGGCGCGATGATCTCACGCGGGCGGACATTCATTCTGGATCAGTGGTGGGTGGCGACAATGCCCGGCTTTGCCATCATCCTTGTCTCGCTCGGCTTTTGCTTTCTCGGCGATGGTCTGCGCGACGTGCTTGACCCCAAACAAGGAGGCAAGTCATGACCACCCCCTTGCTGGAACTTGAGAACCTCACCGTCAGCTTCCCCACCCCCAAGGGCCGGGTCGACGTGGTCAAGGGGCTGTCCTTCACCCTCGGGCGGGAGCGGCTTGGCATCGTGGGCGAAAGTGGGTCGGGCAAATCCATGACCGGGCGCGCGATTCTGCGGTTGGTGCGCCATCCGGGAAGGCAACAGGCCGATGTGATGCGCTTTGACGGGATTGACCTGCAAAGCCAATCGGAGCGGCAGATGCGGAACCTGCGCGGGGCGCGGATTTCGATGATCATGCAGGATCCGAAATTTTCGCTGAACCCGGTGATGACCGTGGGGGCGCAAATCGCCGAAGCCTTGTTGACCCACGAGCGCCTCGCCCGGCGCGACGTGAAAGCGCGGGTTCTTGAGATGCTGGAATCGGTGCGGATCAATGAGCCCGAACGAGTGATCGACCTCTACCCGCATGAAGTCTCCGGTGGCATGGGCCAGCGCATTATGATTGCCATGATGCTGATCCCCCGTCCTGACCTGCTGATCGCGGATGAACCGACCTCGGCGCTGGATGTGAGCGTGCAGGCACAGGTGCTTGACCTCATCGACGAGCTGGTGCGCGACCACGGTATGGGGCTGATCCTGATCTCCCACGACCTCAACCTCGTGGCGCGCTATTGCGACCGCATTCTTGTGATGCATGCAGGTCAGGTGGTGGAAAGCTGCGATGCCGCCGATCTACACAAGGCCAGCCATCCCTACACCCAAGGCCTTCTGGCCGCAGTTCCGAAAATGGAAGAGACACGCGATGAACTTCCCGTCCTCGACCGCAGCGCTTGGAGCGGCACATGAGCGCGATTACTCTTAAGAACCTCGATATCTCCTATGGGCAAACCAAGGTGGTCACCGGGGTAAATATCGAGGTGGCGACGGGCGAGAGCTTTGCGCTGGTGGGCGAGAGTGGCTCCGGCAAATCGACGGTGCTTAAGGCCATTGCTGGACTGGCTCCAGATTGGACCGGTGAGATTTCCGTGCTCGGCCAGCCGCGCGGTCACAAGGTGGACCGTGCCTTCGCCGGGCAATGCCAGATGGTGTTTCAAGACCCCTATGCCTCGCTGCACCCGCGCAAGACCGTGGACGGTGTCTTGTCCGAGCCGTTGATGATCCACGGCCTGGGCAACCGGAGTGCCCGCGTGGTTGAGATGCTGCAGGCGGTAGGTCTCGACAAACGCTTCCGCTTCCGCTTCCCCCATCAACTCTCTGGCGGGCAACGGCAACGCGTCGCCATCGCCCGTGCGTTGATGCTGGAACCCAAAGTGATGCTGCTGGATGAGCCGACATCGGCGCTGGATGTCTCGGTTCAGGCGGAAATCCTCAATCTGTTGAAACGCCTGCGCCGCGAACAGGGGCTGACCTATCTGATGGTCACCCACAATCTGCCGGTGGTCAGCTTCATGTGCGACCGCATGGCAGTGATGAACAAAGGCCGCGTTGTTGAGATTGCCCCCGCGACCGCCCTGCATGACGGCAGCTTTACCGATCCCTATACCCAAGCCCTTTACGCCGCCTCGGGCGGCAATCCAGACCGCAAGGAAGTCCGATGACCGATACCACCGCCGCGCTGCAAAGTTTTCAAACCGCGCTTGAGCAGGCGCAGACAGAGACGCAGGCTTTCGACGCGCTGTGCACCCTGACCAAAGCGACCGTGGGCGCGAAGCTTTTTACAGTGATGACCGCGGATATGGACGCCATGCTCGCGCGCCGTGTCTATACGGATGATGCCGAGAATTACCCAACCTCCGGCACCAAAGAAATCACCATCGACCAGTGGTTTGAGCAGGTTCACGGGCGGCAAGAGTGCTTTGTCGCCAACACCTTGGCCGACATCGCCGCTGTCTTTCCCGACGCTGAGTTGATTGGCCGCTTGGGCTGTGCTTCTGTCGTGAACCTGCCGATCATACTTGGCAGAAAGATGGTAGCGACGGTGAACATTCTGCACGAAGAGGGTTACTATACCCCCGAACGTGTCGCCGACGTCAAAGCACTACTGACCCTGCCCGCGATCGCCACCATGGCCGTCGTGCGTCAGATGGGCTGAGGCCAAGCCGCAGGAGAGAATGCTAGGCCGTCGCAGACATGCCGCGGCCTTTTTGCTTAACCTATACTTTTGGCGAAAGAGCGCCGCCTTATGCGCCTTTGCGGAACCCATCCGCCCCATGTACCGTTTACTTACTGAACATGCCGTAGGAGGAATGGCTCATGTGGACTAGTGAACTTCTGATCCTGATCGTGGCCGCGACGGCCTTGGCACTTTTGTTAAAGCGGCGTCCCGAACCGCGACGGGTCCGAGCAATTGCACCGCGACCTCATTCCAATGACATCTCAAAGCGCCGGTATTGAACGCCACTTAAACGTCGCCTCTATGGCCCCTCGCCCTCCCAGCCTTGCGCGCAAATTGGTTTCCGCCATGATGCCCGCAGAACCGGAGGGAGCCGACCTTGGACACGATCGAATATTTCTATTCCGCCCATTCCGCCTATGCCTATCTCGGCCACCGCAAACTTATAGAGATCTGCGCTTGCCGCGGTGCTCGGTTGGTGCATCGGCCCTTCGACCTCACCCCGGTGATCGCATCGGGCCGCGTGGCCCATTTCCGCGGTTTCACCCCCCATTACATCGACTACTTCTTTGGTCGAGAGATCGAGCGTTGGGCGCAGTATCGCAGGCTTGATATCCTCAATCACCGCCCCACCCACCATGACAACGCATTGAGCCTATCGAACGGCTTCCTGATCGCCGCCGCGCGGGCCGGGCACGACGTTGACGCGCTATCTTTTGCGATTCTTCAAGCCCATTGGCGCGATGATATTGATCTCGCTGACCCTGAGCATCTACGAAATGCCATCACACCGATTGACCCCGAATGCGATGCCCTGCTCAGGCAGGCGATGGACACAGAGATACAGACCATTCACGCCGAAAACACCGAAGAAGCCATCGCCCGCGGCATCTTTGGCTCGCCCACCTATTTCCTAAACGGTGATATGTATTACGGCCAAGACCATCTGGAATTGATGGATCACGCATTCGAGCGGCCCTACCGCGACACGGGTTTCTACAACCCGCCGAGACACAGATAAGTGCCCAGAAAGCGATGCGTTCTATAATTTTGGGTAGTGGCGGACCGAGGAGGATTCGAACCCCCGACCCCCTGATTCGTAGTCAGGTACTCTATCCAGCTGAGCTATCGGTCCACTGAGCGGGGGTTTAGTCTTACCCCCGCAGAGTTGCAAGCCCTCGTTTTGAGGAAATGCAATTTTCTGCGAAAGTTTATAAAGTGCCATCGCCCTTAGGCAGGGTGATGTCGAAAACTGTGCCTTCCGGCCCGCTGCTGCGCAGGGCCAAAGTGCCGCCGTGGCCGCGCACCAGTTCCGAGGCGATGACCAGACCCAGCCCCGATCCGCCTTTACGCGCTCCACCCTGAAAGGCAGTGAACAGGTGTTCACGCGCTTTGGGGGGCAGGCCGGGGCCGGTATCGCTCACGGTGATGCACCACGCCTCTGCCCCGTCTTCGGCGCGCAGATGTACCTCACCTGCCTTGCCAGTGGCGGTGATCGCCTGCCGCGCGTTGCGCATGAGATTGGCGAGCACGCGGTACATTTGTTCAGGGTCTGCGCGCACGGTCAGATTCGCGGGGATGTCGGCGGCAAAGCTGATGTCGCTTTCCGGGTCGGCAAGGCGCTCGCCGTCGATCACCTCTTCCACCAGATCTTCCAACCGCATCAGCGTCAGCGTCGGCCCGGGCTCTTCGGCTTTGCCGAAGGCCAACGTCGATTCGCATAGGTGCACCGCACGGGTGATGGAGCTCACAAGCTTGGGTGCCATACGCTTGACCGTCGGGTCTTCGGACATCTCTATGCGATCGGTGAAAAGCTGCGCCGACGTCAGGATGTTGCGCAGATCATGGCTGATTTTGCTCACGGCACTGCCGAGTTGCGCCAGCCGCTCTTTCTGCTTGAGCGCCTGTGTCAGGTCCGTCTGCAGCTTTTTCAGCGCTTCTTCAGCCTCACGCAACTCGGTCACGCTCGCCGAAGGCTCAATAATCCGCCGGGCATCCTCAGGGGCCGCAGCGTAGCGCTGCATATGGCCCGCGACCCGCTTGATCGGCTTTAACAGCAAGGCCCGCATGGCAAAGAACAAAAGCACCGCCGTGATGACCGAGATCACCGCCGAAAGCATCAAGATGCGAATCCCGTAGTCGAGCATGGCGACACGCATCGGCGCGGTCTCCATCGTCACCTCGATCAACAGCCCCGCCTCGCGCACCGGGGCGCCGATTACCCGCACCACCTCGTTCCCGGGCCGGAACAGCCGCAGCATCGCGTCACGGATCAGCACCATCGCTGAGGCATCGCGCAGGTCATAGGTCTGCGAAACAGAGCGCGGCATGGGGGAGGCCAGTACCAATTGCCGCGCCTCATCCCGGCGCAGCACCACGTTGAAAACCTCAGCGTTGCGAAGCAGTTCCTCCTCCAGCTCTGGGTCCAGCATATCGTCAGCCAAAAGCGCCAGCGACGCGATTTGCGCCCGCTCCAGCCGGGTTAGCATATATTCCTCGCGGAACCGCGCGATGGAGGGGACGAAAATCAGCACTTCGGCCAGCATCACAAAGATGGTGGTCAGGATAAGCAGACGGCCAGAGAGCGAGTGGATCATGGTCTATCTCAGGGCAATAGGCGCTGCACGGCACGCACGACCGTTTTCACCAAAGCGCTTTCGAAGAGGCGCGGGCTGAAATAGGCCCCCGCCGCGCGTTTGTTAATTTCCGAGATTGTGGGGTAAGGGGCAACCATAGCCGCAATCTGGCTCATCTTCATGTTATTGACCAGCGCAAGCGACCATAGGGTGATCAATTCACCCGCCTGATGGCCGACAATGCTGGCCCCCACCGGGCGGCCTTTGACCACCATGACCTTGATGAACCCTTTGGTCTGACGCTCGGCAATCGCGCGGTCGTTGTGGTTATAGTGAAAGCGCACCACCTCCAGCTTATCCCCATGCTCCTCACGCGCCTGCGCTTCGGTCAGCCCCACCTGCGCCAGCTCCGGCGCGGCATAGGTGACCCATGGGATATGGTGCAACTTCGTTTTGCTCGGCAGACCAAACAGGATCGAGCGGATCACCACCCCGGCGTGATAGCCCGCCACATGGGTGAACTGCAGACCGCCCGCCACGTCGCCAATGGCATAGACGCGGCGGTTGCTGCTGCGCAGGCTTTCGTCGACCTTGATGCCCGCTTTGGTGGTCTCCACCCCCGCTTTATCGAGGTCGAGCCGGTCGATGTTGCTCTTGCGCCCCACGGCCATCAGCAGATGCGAGCCATTGATCACCCAACCATCCTTAGTCTCAACCGTGATCGCGCCCGCTTCACCGCTGATGTTGGCGGCATTGCTGCCTTCTTCGAAGACGACGCCTTCGTCGCGCATGGTCTGAAGAACCACCTCAGCCAGCTCCGGGTCATCTTTACCGAGCGCCCGTTCGCCTTCAATTACTGTAACCTTACAGCCCATCCGCACATGGGCCTGCGCCATCTCAATACCAATGGGGCCACCCCCAATAATGATCAGATGCTCCGGCTTCTCACGCAGATCAAAGAGGGTTTCGTTGGTTTCATAGGGCACATCCTTTAGCCCCGGAATCGGCGGCACCAGAGGGGATGATCCTGTGGCGACAACAATGCGCCGCGCGGCGATGATCGTATCGCCCGCCTGCACCTCTTTATCGGAAATGAAACGCCCGTATTCGCGGATCACCCGCACGCCCAATCCCTCAAACCGCTCAACCGAATCGACCGGCGCGATTTGCGAGATGACATCGGCCACGTGATCCTTGGCGGCGGCGTAATCCACCACTCCGGCGGCATTCTCAACCCCGTACTGCGCGCCGTGTTGCTGGGCATGGGCGGTCTTGCCGGTTTTGATCAGCGCCTTTGAGGGCACGCAGCCATAGTTCAGGCAATCGCCACCCATTTTATGCCCCTCCAGCAGGGTCACATCTGCGCCCATCTGCACGGCACCTGCCGCCACCGACAACCCGCCAGAGCCTGCGCCGATGATCAGAACGTCGGTCTTGATACGGTTGGTCATTTCAGCAGATCCTTCTTGCCGGTAAATGTCTTGATCGCCACAGGCAGCAGCGACAGAACGCAGAGACCCAGAATGGGCAGCAAAATATGGGGTTCAAAGATGATACCGAGGTCCGGCGTCTCACCTCGGGCAAAGACTGCACCTAGCCCAGCCCCGACAGAGGTAAAGACCAGCGCCCCCGGCATGATGCCGAAAAACGTTGAGATGGCGAAACGAAACAACGGCACGCCGAGGAAAGCAGGCACCAGATTCGCAACAAAGAAAGGCACCACTGGCACAAGACGGATAAAGAAGAGCATCGACCATTGGTTGTCGTCGATCCCCGCCTTGATCTTGCGCACCACCCCCTCAGAGGCATCCATCCGTTCTTTCAGCCGGTCGCCCAAGCCCCATTGCGCGGCCAGAAAGATCACGATCGCGCCAAGCGTCGCGCCACCCACGTTATAGAGCACACCCGGAAACAGCCCGAATAGAAAACCGCCGGTCAACGTAGCCACTGTCGCCCCCGGCAGGGAGAAGGCGACGATCACCACATAGGCGACGACAAAGGCCAAAGCGGTGAGCAGATAGTTGCTGTCACGAAAGGCGATCAATGCCTCGCGATTCTCACGCAGGGCGTCGAAACTCAGGTAATCACGCAGGGTAAACGCGCCGACGGCAGCGACAGCCACGATCACCGCGAGGGGCAGGTAGCGCATCAGCGCGGGCTTACTCTGGTCTTGACGGCTCATTTCAACACTTTCATTGGGCCTACATCAGACCAGTTGTGGTTTCCTTAATGATGGCGTTAAGCGGCAGGTAGGAACAGGCTCCTCACGCGCGCTTGATAGGACTTGTGCACAAAGGGCCAAATCTGCAGGGTTGAGGGGCGAACTGAAACAATCCGGCCCACAGGGACCGGCATTTTGTTGCAAACCGCAGATTTTCCCTGTCAGGGGGTTTGACTTGCACGCCCTCCCGCATTAGAGGACGGGCTTGAATTGACGCTGGCCGCGGTGGAACCCTTAAAGTGATTCCGTGCCCAGCCAGCTTTAAATGGAGACGGAGCGATGAAACGCACCTTTCAACCCTCGAACCTCGTGCGCAAGCGGCGCCATGGTTTTCGCGCGCGCATGGCCACCAAAGCCGGCCGTAAGATCATCAACGCACGCCGCGCACAGGGCCGGAAATCGCTGAGCGCATAAGCGCCCTCGATCTTCGGAACCAGAATATGACACCGCCGGAGGCACCCTTGAATGGCACTTGCGCCACGAAGGGGAACCCTGCCCCGGCGGTTTCTCTGCGTTTGGAAACCCTGACCAAACGGGCGGATTTCCAGCGTGCCAGCCGCGCCAAACGTGTGGCGACCCCGGGATTTATTCTGCAAATGCGACCCCGCCGGGACGAAGAGCCCAGCGCGGCGCCCATTCGCGTGGGATTTACCTGCTCGAAAAAGGTCGGCAATGCCGTGGCCCGCAACCGCGCCAAGCGACGCCTGCGTGAAATCGCACGGCTGACCCTGCCGCAGGCGGGGCAAGCGGGCATGGACTATGTCTTTGTCGGGCGGCGCGAGGCGACAGCCGTCTTGCCTTTCGGCCAGTTGCTTGCCGATCTCACCCGCGCGCTCGATATCCTGCATGGAGCACGCAAATGACCCCCTTTGCGACGCTGCTCGCCCTACCGGTGCGCGGCTACCGGCTGCTCTTCAGCCCGTGGGTCGGATACAATTGCCGCTACCAGCCCACCTGCAGCGCCTATGCGCTGGAAGCCTTGCAAAAGCACGGCGGTCTGCGGGGCGGATGGCTGGCCGCGCGGCGGATTGCCCGCTGCCACCCATGGGGCCGCAGTGGAATCGACAACGTCCCCGATTAGCGTCCCGCTTGCGGCAAAGGGGTAAAATGCCCTAGGTGAAGCCAAGCTGATAGTGAGAGACAGACGATGCTGGACGAAACCAACGAGATTCACCCCCTCTTTGCCGGCGCACCGCAAAGCACCGAATTCAAGAAGCTGCGCAAGCGTATCGTCCGCATGACCCGCGAGGCGATCGACCAATACGGTATGGTCGAGCCAACCGCGGAAGGCGCGCCGAAACCCAAATGGCTGGTTTGTTTGTCAGGCGGCAAGGACAGCTACACCCTGCTCGCGGTCTTGCATGAACTGCAATGGCGCGGCCTGCTGCCTGTGGAGCTTTTGGCCTGCAACCTCGATCAGGGCCAGCCGAATTTCCCGGCAACCGTGCTGCCGGAATTCCTCGAAAAGATGGGCGTTCCGCATCGCATCGAATATCAAGACACCTATTCGATCGTGATGGACAAGATCCCTGCCGGACGCACCTTCTGCGCCCTGTGCAGCCGCCTGCGCCGGGGTAACCTCTACCGGATCGCGCGCGAAGAAGGCTGTTCTGCCGTGGTGCTGGGCCATCACCGGGATGACATTCTAGAGACCTTTTTCATGAACCTTTTCCACGGCGGGCGACTGGCGACGATGCCGCCCAAACTGGTTAACGAAGAAGGCGATCTGTACCTCTACCGCCCCCTCGCCCATGTGGCTGAAAGCGATTGCGAACGCTTTGCCACGGCCATGAATTATCCCATCATCCCATGCGATCTTTGTGGGTCGCAAGACGGGCTCCAACGCCAGCAGGTCAAGGCGATTCTTGATGGCTGGGAGGCCAATAGCCCCGGTCGTCGGCAGGTCATGTTCCGCGCTTTGATGAACGCCCGTCCCTCACATCTGCTTGACCCTAAGCTTTTCGACTTCGCAGGGTTAATGCGGAACGTTGAGAGTACAGAACAAGAACAATTTTAGATAAGAAACTACCGGAAAAGCGGGCTTTGTTAACCCACGACACACCCTAAAGACGATATCCCTCCCCCGACAGCGCAGAGATTGCGCGAACAGGGAAGGGATATCGCGATGGCATTCTACCAGCTTACTGGGCTTACGGAGCTGCGCCAGTCGTTGGCCGCGTTGCTTAGCGGTCAGGCGGCTCTGGCCTTTCTTCCTGCAATGACACTGCTGGCGTTTTGGATCGGGGGTGAAATGGCTCTGATTACCGCATCCGCTGCGCTGCCCCTTCTTTTCCTTGCGGGACAGAAGTTTGGCGGAGGGCTGGTGCTGCCCCGGGATGCGCTCACCGGCATACTCCAGCGCAGCACCTTTGAGGAACTGACAGAACAGGTGTTTCAGCGCGCCCGAGCACAGGGACGGGTGTCGGCAACATTCTTCATCGCACTTGAAGACTTTGACCAATTTATCCAACGCTACGGTCAGGCCGCCGCCGATACGGTTGTCCGACAAAGCGGGGAAAGGTTGCTTAGCGTGCTGCGGGATGACGACACTATCGGCAAAATGGGAGAGGCGCGTTTCGCCATCTGCATGGCCCCGGTTCGGCAGCTTGACCTTGAACTTTGCATCCAGCTCGCCGGACGGCTTCAGGCCGCCTTGGAAGAGCCGATCTCTGTCGACGGAGTCACAATCTATCTTACCGCCTCCGTGGGCTTTTGCCTTAACACCCGCGCCCCGGGGGAGGATGGGGCCGCATGGCTCGCCGCCGCCGCCACAGCCCTGCGCACTGCCCAACGGCGCGGCCCCTCCTCCATTCGTGCCTTCTCTGACCAAATGCGCCGCGACACCGAAAGCCGCGCAGAATTGCGCGAAGAGGTCGTGCAGGCATTAGATAGCGGGCAAATTCAGCCATGGTTTCAACCGCAAATTTCAACTGACACCGGGCAAATCACCGGCTTTGAAGCACTGGCACGCTGGAACCACCCGGTACGTGGCATGATCCCCCCATCAGACTTCCTGCCCGCAATCGAAGAGACTGGCCTGCTGGAGCGTTTGGCCGAGGTGATGATGTATCACTCCTTCGCCGCACTCAAAGCTTGGGACGGTTCTGGGACCGAGGTGCCACAGATTGGCGTGAACTTCGCGGGGGGCGAGCTTGCCAACCCGCGGCTCATCGATAAAATCACTTGGGAGCTGGATCGCTTTGAACTGACGCCTGACAGGCTTGCGGTGGAAGTGCTTGAAACTGTCGTCGCCTCCGCACCCGATGACATGATCACCCGCAACATCAATGCTTTGGGCAAGTTGGGTTGCCGAATTGACCTCGATGATTTCGGCACTGGCCATGCCTCTATCGCGTCAATTCGCCGTTTTTCGGTCAGTCGGATCAAAATTGATCGCTCCTTTGTCATGAAGTCAGACCGTGACCCCGACCAACAGCGGATGATCAGCGCAATTCTGACCATGGCTGAGCGACTGGGCGTCGAAACCCTCGCAGAGGGGGTGGAAACGGTGGGGGAACATGTCCTGCTGGCACAACTTGGCTGTGACCATGTGCAGGGGTTCGGCATCGCACGCCCTATGCCATTCGAGCAGACGCTCGATTGGATAGCCCGCCACAATGCAAAACTACAAGATGTTCCACGCATAATGGACGGGCGCGCGACTTAACCCGCCCGATCCATCCCGCAGCTTCGCAAGCTGGCGTACAGCAATCACAAGCCGCCCCACGTCTTACCTGAGTAGATGACACGAACATTGCGCCCAACATCCCCTAAACCGTCCTGCCCTCCGTGGCGGCTCGCAACGATCCTGCAATCAGCTCCCCACGATTGACCCCAGCAAAACTCCGCAAAACCCATGCCGGATGGATCAAAACCCCGCCCCATCCCCTGTCGATCTGCCCGATTCCGCTTGACCTTTGGCCCCGCACTCTGTTGAACCCCCGTGATATTCAAAGACATCAGGTGGCGGTCCCCATGGACGAACAGAACAAGAATCTCATCCTTGCCACGGCGCTCAGCTTTGCCGTCATCCTCGTGTGGTTCCTCTTGTTCCCGCCCCCCGAAGCTGATCCGGCCCTAGAGCCCAACGTCGAAATGAGCCAAACCGCAGACGGCACTTCCGTCCCTGCCTCCCCTGCTGATACCGCTGCGGCGCCCGGCACCGACGAAGGCGAAGGAGCCGCCCCCGAAGGCCGCCGCGCGGCTTTGGCAGACGCACCTCGCGTGACCATCGCAACGGACAAGGTCAGCGGCTCCATCTCGCTCATGGGTGGTCGGATCGACGATCTGAAACTGAATGACTATCAGACCACGCTTGATGAGGATGCCGAAGTTGTCACGCTGCTATCCCCCGAAGGGTCGAGCGACGCCTACTACGCGCTGCACGGCTGGGCCGCAGGCTCGGGCCTGGCACCCGATGCCGTGCCCGGCGTCGATACGCTCTGGACCCTGAGCGAAGGTGAGACGCTGGGCGTCGACAGCCCCGTGACCCTGTCCTGGGACAACGGTGCCAGTCAGGTCTTTACGCGGACCATTTCTATCGATGACGAATATATGTTCGACATTACCCAGAGCGTCACCAACAATGGCGAAGGTGCCGTGAACCTTGCCCCCTTCGGCATGATCGCTCAGCACGGGCTGCCCGAAGACCTGAAAAGCTTTTTCATCCTGCATGAAGGTGCCGTGGCCATGGCCAATGGCGAGCTTTCGGAGGTCGATTGGGACGATATCGCCGAAGCCGACGTGAACAGCACTTGGGGCCGTCCCGCCGTGGTTACCGAAGGTGTCACCGAGGGCTGGGTCGGCTTTACCGATCACTACTGGCAGGCGGTGCTGATCCCCGACGCGGGCGAGACCTTTGAACAGGCGCTTACCTATGACCCGCGCGCCGACACCTACCGCGCCTTCACCCGCCAACCGACCCGCTCGGTTGCGGCGGGCGAAAGCGTAAGCACATCCAGCAAGTTCTTCGCAGGCGCGAAGGAATGGGAAACACTGCAGGATTACCAATCCGCCGGTGTCGCCAAATTCATCGACAGCATCGACTGGGGTTGGTTCTTTTTCCTGACCAAGCCGATCTTCTGGCTCCTGCACAACCTTAACCAGCTTATCGGCAATATGGGCGTTGCCATCATCGGCCTGACCCTGCTGATCAAGGCGCTGCTCTTCCCGCTGGCCTATAAATCCTACGTTTCCATGGCGCGGATGAAGGAACTTCAGCCCGAAATGGAAAAGCTGAAGAAAGACGCAGGCGACGACCGTCAGAAGATGCAGCAGGGCATGATGGAGCTCTATAAGAAGAACAAGGTGAACCCCGCCGCAGGCTGTCTGCCGATCCTTCTGCAGATTCCGATCTTCTTCTCGCTCTACAAGGTGATCTTTGTCACGATCGAGCTGCGCCACGCGCCCTTCTTTGGCCCTTTCCAAGACCTCAGCGCGCCGGACCCGACTTCGATCATGAACCTTTGGGGCTTGCTGCCCTACGCCGCGCCCGAGCCCGGCTCGATGCTGGCGCTGATCTTCATCGGTATTCTGCCGCTGCTGCTCGGTATCTCCATGTACCTGCAACAAAAGCTGAACCCGGCGCCCACCGATCCGACCCAGCAGATGATCTTTGCTTGGATGCCTTGGGTCTTCATGTTCATGCTCGGCGGCTTTGCCTCCGGCCTCGTGGTCTACTGGATCGCGAACAACACGATCACCTTCACGCAGCAGTATCTGATCATGCGCAGCCAAGGCTATAAGCCGGACCTCTGGGGCAATATCGCGGGCGGTTTCAAACGCACACCCAAGAGCGCTTCGGCGAATGCAGACGCGAAGCCCAAATCGGGCAAGTCGAAAAAGTGATGCAGGTCACCGCGCTCAACCGGCATCCGCTCAAGGCCCATGGCCGCGAGACGGTTGAGCGCGTGACCCTGCGCGCCGGGCAATCCATGCCCTATGATCGGCTCTGGGCTGTGGCGCATGACTCTTCCAAAGCCGTGCCCGGAGACTGGGCGCGGTGTTTGAATTTTACGCGGGGCGCGTCGTCGCCACAGTTGCAGGCGATCACGGCTAGGCTGGATGAGGCGACCGAGGTGCTCACGCTGCGGCATCCAGAACGTGGCGAAATCACCTTTCACCCTGACCGTGACAAGGCGCAGTTCCTTGACTGGGTGCGCCCGCTGGTGGCCGAAGGCCGTGCCGCGCCGGTGGATATCCTGCGGCTGGACGGGCGCGGATACACAGACAGTGCGGAGCCCACGCTGTCGCTCAACAGCCTCGCCTCCCATCGCGCGGTCGAAGAACTGGCCGAGACCCCGCTGCAAACCGCCCGTTGGCGCGGCAACATCTGGTTTGACGGTGCTGCCCCTTGGGATGAATTCGAATGGGTCGGGCGCGATATGAAAATCGGTGGCGCACGGCTCCATGTGTCCAAACGCATCACCCGCTGCCTTGCCACCACCGTAAACACCGACACCGGCGCGGGCGACGTAGATACGCTCGCTGCACTCGACCAATTGGGTCACCGGGATTTCGGTGTTACCCTAACCGTCATCTTGGGCGGAGAGATCGCCCTAGGCGACGAACTGGAGCTAATTTGATGCAAGTGAACTACACCATCGCCGAGGAGCCGGACGCGCCGAGCGCGGAAAAGGGCCGGATGCTTTTTGCGGGCGAGACGACATTCGTCAAAGGCGTGGTGGCGATGGACGGGCTGCCGCCCCCTGACCGGATGGAGGTCTGCTTTGCGGGCCGCTCCAACGTCGGGAAATCAACGTTGATCAACGCGCTCACGGGCATGAAAGCCCTAGCGCGAGCCTCGAACACTCCGGGCCGTACGCAAGAGATTAACTTCTTCACGGCAGGTGAAGAACACTACCTTGTCGACCTTCCGGGCTATGGCTACGCCAATGCGCCTTTGCCGGTGGTCGAAAAGTGGCAGCGTCTGCTCAAGCAATACCTCTCGGGACGCCAGACCCTGCGCCGCGCCTTCGTGCTGATCGATGCGCGTCATGGGGTAAAGAAGGTCGACAATGAGATCATGTCCCTGCTCGACAGCTCTGCCGTGACCTTCCAAGTGGTGCTGACCAAGGCAGACAAGGTGAAAGAAGCCGAGCGCGAGAAAATCCTGATGCAAGTAAAAGACGCGCTGAGCAAACACCCCGCCGCCTATCCCGAGATTGTCGTGACGTCTTCGGAAAAGGGCTGGGGCATCCCTACCCTGCGTGCCATCATCGCCACGCTGGAATAACTCCTCCCGCCGCTATCGGCTTCCCATGGGTCAACAGATGAGAACGCAAGACATGAACCGCGACTGGATCGCCACCGCCCAAACCCTCAGCCAAGCTCTGCCCTTCCTGCAACGCTATGCCGATGCCACCGTGGTCATCAAGCTGGGCGGTCATGCGATGGGCAGCGATGAGGCGATGGATGAATTCGCCCGCGATGTGGCCCTGATGCGTCAAGTGGGTGTGAACCCGGTGATCGTCCATGGCGGCGGGCCGATGATCAACGACATGCTGGCGCGGCTGAACATCAAATCCGAGTTCGTGAACGGCAAACGCGTCACCGATGCCGCGACCATGGAAGTGGTCGAGATGGTGTTGTCGGGCCTCGTCAACGCGCGGATCGTTCAGGCGATTTCCGAACAGGGCGGTCGTGCCGTGGGTGTTTCGGGCAAGGACAGCGGGCTGATTGTCTGCGAGCCGGAAGATCCTGCCCTTGGGCTTGTGGGCAACCCGACCCAAGTGAACCCACGCATCCTGCGCGACTTTGCGGACAAGGGCATCATCCCCGTCATCGCACCGCTTGGCATGGGCCGGGGCGGCGACACCTATAACATCAACGGCGACACCGCTGCCGGGGCCATTGCGGGCGCGCTGAAGGCCGACCGTCTGCTGCTGCTGACGGATGTGGCCGGCGTCAAAGATGGCTCTGGCGAGGTTGTTACCGACCTGACGGCGAGCCAGATCAACGAGATGATCGCGGACGGTACCATTGCAGGCGGGATGATCCCCAAGGTTCAGACCGCGCTGGATGCGCTCGAAGGCGGCGTGCGTGCGGCGGTGATCCTTGATGGTCGTGCGCCAAATGCCTGCCTGTTGGAACTGTTCACCGAACACGGCGCGGGCAGCATCATTCGCAAAGGCTAAGGCAAAGCGCTTGCCCCCTGCCCCTGCTTCGCGCCTATGATGGGCTGAGCAGTGAAAGGAATGACATGCGCCGCCTGATCCTAATGCGACATGCGAAATCGGACTGGTCCCACGGGACCAGCGATCACGATCGCCCTCTGAACCCCCGTGGGCGTGGCGCTGCAGAAGCGCTTGGCAACTGGCTGCGGACCGAAGGGCTGCTGCCTGATGCGGTGCTCTGTTCCACGGCGGCGCGCACGCGCGAAACCTGCGCGCTTTTGAACCTGCCTGAAAGCTGCGCGGTGGAACACCTCCGCCAGCTTTACCTCGCCGAACCCGACGAGATCATAGCAAACCTGCGCCAGCGGGCGACCGGCGACACGGTGCTGCTTGTGGCGCATAACCCCGGCATTGCCGCTGCCGCAGCGCTGCTGCTGCAGCAGACGCCCAATCAGGGTGCCTTTGATCGCTATCCTTCCGGCGCGACCACAGTGATGGATTTCGACATCGACAGTTGGGCCGACCTTGCCCCCGGAACCGGGACGCTGCACGCCTTTACCGTGCCGAAACAACTGGTCTGAAACGCAAACGCCCCGACCGATTGGCCGGGGCGTTTAGTTCACGGTACTGGCGTAGCGCGGATCAGTGACCCAGAATCTGGCTCAGGAACAGCTGTGTGCGCGGGCTCTGTGGGTTGTTGAAGAAGGCTTCCGGCTCGTTCTGCTCGACGATCTGGCCTTCATCCATGAAGATCACCCGGTTCGCCACCTGACGGGCAAAGCCCATCTCGTGAGTCACGCAGAGCATGGTCATGCCCTCTTCCGCGAGCTCGATCATCGTGTCGAGCACCTCTTTGATCATCTCAGGATCAAGGGCCGATGTCGGCTCATCGAACAGCATGATGCGCGGGCGCATGCAAAGCGAACGGGCAATCGCCACCCGCTGCTGCTGACCACCCGAAAGCTGGCCGGGGTACTTGTTGGCCTGATCAGGGATCTTCACCTTCTCAAGGAAATGCATCGCGACTTCCTCGGCTTCCTTCTTGGGTGTTTTACGAACCCAGATTGGGGCCAGCGTGCAGTTTTCAAGGATCGTCAGATGCGGGAAGAGGTTGAAGTGCTGGAAGCACATGCCGACCTCTGAGCGGATCTTGTCGATGTTCTTGAGATCCGAGCTAAGCAGCGTGCCATCGACTTCGATCTTGCCCTTCTGGTGCTCTTCCAATGCGTTGATACAGCGGATCAACGTCGATTTCCCCGAGCCCGAAGGCCCGCAGATCACGATCCGCTCGCCCCGGTGTACTGTGAGGTCAATGTCGCGCAGCACGTGGAACGCGCCGTACCACTTGTTCATGTTTTCAATTCGGATCGCGACTTCGTCGGATACTTTCATTTGTGCGGTCTCAGCCATGCGAGAACCCTCCCTTAACGATGGTCAGTCGCAAGACGGCGTTCCAGCCACTGCGAATATTGTGAAATGCCGTAGCAAACGATGAAGAACAGCAGCGAGGCGAACATGAAGAGTTCCCAGTAGACGCCGTTCCAATCAGTCGAGGCGAGGATCGGGCCACGGATCATGCCGATGATATCGAACAGCGAGATCACCGAAACCAGCGTGGTGTCCTTGAACAGGCCCACAGCAATGTTGACGATACCTGGGATCGAGATTTTCATCGCCTGCGGCAGGATGATCAGACGCATCGCCTGGGCATAGTCGAGGCCAAGGCTGTCAGCGGCCTCATACTGGCCCTTTGGCAGTGCGGCGAGGCCACCCCGGATCACTTCGGCGATATAGGCCGAAGAGAACATAGTGATCATAATGACCACGCGGATGAAGAGATCGACCCCTGAACCCGGCGGGAAGAAATAGGCCAGCATCACATTTGCCACGAAGAGCAGCGTAATCAGCGGAACGCCCCGCACGAATTCGATGAAGACCACGCAGATGCCTTTGACAATCGGCAAGTGAGACTGACGCCCCAAAGCCAGCGCGATGCCAATGGGCAACGAAAGGGACACACAGGTGATACCCAGCATCATGTTAAGCATGAAGCCACCCAGATCACGGCTTGGGATCGCTTCAAGCAGCGGCGACGCAGGGCGCAGTGCCTCCCCAATGAAGCCACCAATATACCAGACGACCACCGCAGCAACGACGCCACCGGCCAAGGCCATGGCAAAGCTTTTATGCACTAGACGGCTGTAGGCCAGATAACCCACCACGACACCCAGCAACGCAAAGATCGGCCCCCAAACCGGCCCGCCCCAGATCAGCCAGAAGGCAAGGAACGGGTAGACGCCGGTAAAGAACAGCAGCTTGCGCGGCAGGTCAATAAAGAGCACGGGCGCAATGGCTAGGAACAGCAGTACCAGCGCGAGGGTCGGACGCCAGTATTGATCGCTTGGGTATTTGAAGCCGAAGAGCAGCTGGTGCCAACGCTCACTGATGACCGAGAAACAGGCACCAGAGGCCCCATCGAGGATCTCACGACACTCCGACAGGCTGCTGGCAGACCAGACCCCGTTGAGCAACCAAGGCAGAGACCCCGACAGCAACAGATAGAGGAAATAGAGCGCCACCACCGTCAGCAGGGCGTTTGCCCATGTCGGGAAAAGGTTGTCTTTGACCCATTTCAGCGGGCCGCCAACCTTGTCCGGCGGGGCCGAAGGCGGCAGTGAGGATTCGCGCACGAAGGCGATGGATTCAGCATGTGTATCTGACATGGCTTAACGCTCCTTCAGCTTCGTTGCGTTGTTGTAGACGTTCATGACCATGGAGATGCCCAGTGAGATCACGAGATAGAACAGCATCAGGAGCACGACACATTCAATCGCCCGCCCGGTCTGGTTCAGGGTGATCCCGCCCAGCGTTGCGGTGATGTCAGCATAGCCCACGAGGATCGCCAGCGACGAGTTCTTGGTGATGTTGAGATAGTTGGAGATCAGCGGCGGAATGATCACGCGCAGCGCCTGTGGCAGCACGACAAGATTCATGATCCGGCCCGGACGCAGACCAAGCGCCGCGGCGGCTTCGGATTGCCCTCGGCTGACGGCCTGAATGCCCGCACGGACGTTTTCGGCGATGAAAGCACCGGTGTAGATCGACAGGGCGAACCACAGCGCGATCAATGGCGCACCGATCTGGATACCGCCTTTGAAGTTGAAACCGGCAAGGGCGGGGTAGTCCAACCCAATCGGCATGCCCAAAACAAAGAACACGATGATCGTCGGCAGCAAAAGGATCGCAATTGATGGCCAAAGCATCGGCAGCAAACGCCCGGTGTCATAAAGCAGCTTCGTCGCATAGCGACGATAGGCGAAAACACCAATGATGGAGGCAATGAATGTCGCGACCACGATCGTCGACCCCGGCCCCCAAACCGGCCCCGGAATATAGACACCGCGGTTGGTGAAGGCGAAAGAGCCAAGCATCATCGTAGACGCCGGGTCATCGCCCCGGAACGCCGAAGGCGCAGGCATTGCCGCGGTCATGATCGTATAGATGATCAGAATCCAGATCAGGACCGGGATGTTGCGGAAAATCTCGACGTAGCCAGCCATCAACTTGCGGACAAGCCAGTTGTTTGACAGGCGCAGCACCCCGGCGATAACGCCGAAGATCGTGGCGGTCACACAGGCAAGGAAAGACACCAGCAGCGTGTTGATGATACCCACCCAAGCCGCCTGAAGGTTCGACGATTGGCTGGTATAGGGGATCAGCGTTTGGTTAATGTCATAGCCCGCTGGATTGCCGAGGAACTGGAACGAGATGTTCAGCCCCGCAGCACGCAGGTTCGCGGCAAGGTTTGAGCCGAGATACCAGATCGCCGTGACCAGCAGCACAAGTGCGATAACCTGAAAGGTGATCGACCGATAGCGGGTGTCGCTCAACAGCATAGATGGCCGGAACGACGCCTTGGGAGGGTCGGAGAATGTCGTCATGTATGTATCCCTGTGTTCCGGCTTGATTTTTATTGGTGCATTTGGCGCACCTTGGCCGAATCATTTTTGGTCGTTGATCGTTTAGTCGATCGTGGATTTTTTGGTTGTTCTTCGCGTTTCTACTGTCGTCTCAGTTCGTTTCATCCGGCCCCAAAGCCTATCGCAGGGCCAGAGGCACAAGGGGCGCAGGAATTCCCGCGCCCCTTGCTTTGCTATTTAGCGGAAGGGCGGTGCGTAGAGCAGGCCACCGTCTGTCCACTGGGCGTTCAACCCGCGTGCCAGACCAATCGGTGTTTCTTCGCCGATGTTCTTGGCAAAGATTTCGCCGTAGTTGCCTTCGGCCATGATGGCGCGCTTGGCCCATTCAGCGTCGAGGCCGATCATCTCACCCAGCGTACCCTCGTTGCCCAGAAGGCGAGCGATCTCGGGGTTGTTGCTGTTGCCGGTCATCTCTTCGATGTTGGCGGAGGTGACACCCAGCTCTTCAGCCGCGATCAGCGCGTTCAACACCCAGCGGGTGATGTCGCCCCAGTCGTTGTCGCCGTGACGGACCAGCGGGCCGAGCGGCTCTTTCGAGATGATCTCGGGCAGCAGGATGTGGTCGCCGGGAGTTTCAAAGGTCGCGCGTGTCGCGGCCAGACCGGAGGCGTCTGTTGTATAGGTGTCGCAGGCACCGGCAAGGTACTGCTGCTGGCCTTCGGCGTTGGTTTCAACCGGAACGGGCTCGTAGCTGATGTTGTTCTTGCGGAAGAAGTCCGCGAGGTTCAGCTCGGTTGTTGTACCGGTTTGGATGCAGACAGTCGCGCCGTCGAGATCTTTGGCCGAGGAAACGCCGAGCGCTTTGGGGACCATGAAGCCCTGACCGTCGTAGTAGTTCACGCCGATGAAATCGAATTTCAGGTCGGTGTCACGGCTGAAGGTCCATGTGGTGTTACGTGCGAGGAAATCGATCTCGCCCGAGGCCAGCGCGGTGAAACGGGTCTTGCCGGTTGTCGGAACGAATTCCACGGCGTTCTTGTCGCCCAAAACGGCTGCGGCAACGGCGCGGCATACGGCCACGTCGAAACCTTCCCATTCGCCGTTGGCGTTAGGCGCGGCAAAGCCTGCAAGGCCGGTGGTCACACCACAGTTCAGCTTGCCACGGGCTTTGACGTCGTCGAGCGTGGCAGCGCCAGCTGCACCGGCCGCAAGGCCAGCAACGGTCAGCGCGCCAAAAATTACGGTTTTTTTCATTTTTACCTCTTCCTGATAGTCCGCCACGTTCACTGGCGGTTAATCCGACGTCAGGTGACGCCGAAAGCGATCATGTGCAGGGTCTCCCCTGCTCAATGAAGGCAGTGTGGGCGGATTCAGGTTTGAAGGTCAAGGGCGCGATGGGCAAATTTAGGACGCGTTTTCCGCATCAGGCCGGAAAGCTTTTACCAAGTTAAGCAGCTTTGGAAAGTACAATCATTGCACATGCATCTAAAAATGCCTGGCGCTTGATTTCGGCCTCTTCCTCGGCCACTTCATCACGGCCCCATTGCTCGGCCTGCCAGTTCTCATCAAGCCGCGAAAGCGCCCATATTTCGTCGGGATCAAAGGCCTGCTCAAGCGCGGCAAAGCCCAAGATAAGCGATCCGGTCAGGCTCACAAGGTCGTGGAAAGCGGCCAGTTGAAAGGCATCTAGTGCAGCCGTCCTGCGGTGCAGTTCTGCCAAGGCTTCGGGGGATTGGGGCTGGTGCATGATGCCTTGCCGGGTCCTCAAGCTGACGCCGAGGGTTGTGGCGGCCCAAGCCAACATCGGATCCCACTCAGCGGCCTGTCGCGCCACCAATTCTTCGGGGCTGTCGGCGCGATAACACAGCAGATCACTGTCGCCATAGGCGGCCAGCATATCAACGACCTCATCCTTTTGCACCGCGACCTTATCAATCGCCGCATTTGCAGTCTTGGTCACTGGCATGGTGCGCGGATCAATCTGCTTGTCCTGCGCCTGCCATTCGGCGGCCACAGCCTCGGCCATGGTGCGTGTCGGCAGGGTCAACGGGCGCTTGGCTGGCGTTTTCACGCGGCGGCCATCCAGTTCGACGGTAAAACCGCCATCAACCTCGACCACGGCAGCATCTTTCCAAAAACGCTTCGCTTTCCAGTCAGTCATGCGGGAATGCTCCAGATCTGTTCCAGCAAAGCAGGCAATGCCGAGAAATTCTCAACAAGATGCGTGGCAGCAGCCAGCCGTTCCGGGCCGTGATAGCCCCATTTCACGCCGATCCCGGTCACCCCGGCAGCGGCGGCCATATCCATATCGAAAGAAGTGTCGCCGATCATCACCGTTGCGTCCGGCCCCACACCGGCATCGGCCATCGCCTGATGGATCATTGAGGGGTGCGGCTTGGAGGGGTGAAAATCCGCGACCTGTTGGGTGATGAACAGCCCCTCCAGCCCATGCCCGGCGATCAGCTTATCCAGCCCGCGTTTCGATTTGCCGGTGGCAACGCCCAAAAGCACTTCCGGTTCGTCATGAAGATGCCGCAACGTCTCCAGCGCGCCGGGATAAAGCGGTGAGGATTGCGCCACGCCCGCCTCGGCCCGCAGGGACATATAGGCGCCCTTGTAGGCCTCCACCATCACGAGGTGATCCCCGGTAGAACGCGTCGGGGCCAATACCGTCATCGCCACATCAAGCGACAGACCAACAATCGACAGGACTTCGGCCCGCGTAGGCGCAGGCGCTTCGACAGCGGCAAAGGCCGCCGTCATCGCCGCGACGATATCGCCCTGACTGTCGACCAGCGTGCCATCGACATCAAAGATCACCAAACGCAGCGGCTTGGTCATTGCAGCGACTCAAAGGGGTCTTCGTCGGCCAGATCTTCGGTCCAACCAAAGGTGTCCCAGCTATGCGCCATGTGATCGGGCAGTTCAGCCGTGATGGTGACCGATTTGCGGGTATGAGGATGCTCAAACCGCATCATCCGCGCATGCAGATGCAGCTTCTTCGAGATGATCCCGCCCAGTTGTGCGCCCCAGCCGTCGCCAAGGTTCTCTTGGCCTGAGCCGCCGTATTTACCATCACCGACGATCGGATGCCCGATCTCGGCCATATGCGCGCGCAGCTGGTGGGTGCGGCCCGTCACCGGCTCCATCGCCACCCAAGATGCCCGCGATCCCACGCGGAACAGCGTCGCGTAAAGCGTATGCGCGCGTTTTGCACCCGGCGTCACGTCCATGTCGCGCGGATGTACAGCGATCATCTTCTCGCCCTCGCCGCTGCGGCCATGACCGCCCGCTTTGACGAGGCCATATTTGATCTCGCCCAGATAAGGCGTCGGCACACCAGCCACGATGGCCCAGTAAATCTTGCGCGTCTCACGGTGCCGCATCGCCGCCGTCAGCGCCTTGGCCGCCAAACGGGTCCGCGCCAGCAGCAAGACGCCCGAGGTGTCCCGGTCGAGCCGATGCACCAGACGCGGCTTTTCCTCGGCGTCAAAAATCAGCGCCTCAGACAGCGCGTCAACATGACGATCCGCTTGGCCAGACCCACCCTGCACCGCCAAGCCCGGCGGCTTGTTCAGCGCAATCACATGCTCGTCGCGGTAGATCACGCAGTTGCGGATCATCTTGGCGTCGGCATCGGTGATCCGCGTCCGTTTGGGCGGCGGCGGTGGCGCACTGTCAGGCAGCGGCGGCACGCGCACCTCTTGGCCCGCTTCCAGCCGCGTGTTGGCCTTGACGCGGCCCCCATCGACACGGATTTCGCCCTTGCGGCACATCTTCTCAATGAGCCCTTGGTTGATCTGCGGAAACATCCGCTTGAACCAACGGTCAAGCCGCTGGTCGCCATCGCCTACGGCGACGGTAATGGTTTGTACGCGGCTCATGCCAACACCTCTCGGGCCACCCAGAGGCCCAGCAAACAGGCGGCCAGCGACAAGATCACCGAGGCCCCCACATATGAAAATGCGACCCCTGCACGGCCCGCTTCAAGCAGCCGCAGGGTATCGAGTGAAAACGCCGAAAAGGTCGTGAAACCGCCCAGCAGCCCGGTCATCAGGAAGGGCAGCAGCAGCGATGTCTTATCCGCCAGCACCCAGACCACGCCAATCGCCAGCGAGCCGGTGACATTGACTGCCAAAGTGCCGAACGGAAAGCCCACCGCGAGACCGACAAGGTACCGCAGGCTTGCGCCCAAAGCGCCGCCGAGGGCCACCATGATCAGTGTTTTCATCATCGACACCCCATCGCGCGGGCGCGCGCCGGAGTCAAGTTTTCCGCTTGGCCCTAAGCCCTGCAAAGTAATCCTGTCGCTTTTTCAACTCGCGCTCGAAACCGCGTTCGACCGGCTCGTACAGGCTGGGCCGCGCCATCGTATCGGGAAAGTAATTCTGTCCTGAAAACCCGTCCTCGGCATCATGGTCATAGGCATAGCCGCTGCCGTAGCCTTGCTCCTTCATCAGCTTCGTCGGCGCGTTCAGGATGTGTTTTGGCGGCGGCTCGGACCCGGTGCTGCGCGCGAGCCTGCGCGCATCCTTGTAAGCTTTGTATACGGCGTTAGATTTCGGCGCGAGGCAGATGTAGGTCAGCGCCTGCGCGATCGCGAGCTCCCCTTCGGGGCTGCCAAGGCGTTCATAGGTCTCCCAAGCCTGAAGGCAAAAGGCCTGAGCCTGCGGATCGGCAAGGCCCACGTCTTCGACCGCCATGCGGGTGATCCGCCGCATCAGATAACGCGGGTCCTCGCCCCCCTCCAGCATCCGCCCCAGCCAATAGAGCGCCGCATCGGGGTCAGACCCGCGCATGGACTTATGCAGGGCGGAAATGAGGTTGTAGTGCGAATCGCCCGATTTGTCGTATTGCGCCGCGCGGCGCATCAGGCGTTTCGATAGCCCCGCCTTGTCGAGCGGCGCATCGCCCTTCCACGCTGTCACCTGTTCGATCAGATTGAGCAGCGCACGCCCGTCGCCATCGGCCATTTCCAACAGCGCCTCGCGGGCATCTGGTTGCAGCGGCAAGGGTTTGCCCAACTCCTGCTCGGCCCGCTGCGCGAGCCGCTCCAGATCGTCATGCGGCAGACGTTCCAGCACCAGCACCTGGGCGCGGCTCAGCACAGCGGCATTTAGCTCAAAACTGGGGTTTTCTGTCGTGGCCCCCACCAGGAGAATTGTGCCATCTTCCATATGCGGCAGGAAGCCGTCCTGCTGCGCCTTGTTGAAGCGGTGGATCTCGTCCACGAAAAGCAGCGTCCCCCGCCCCTGTCGCCGCCGCAGTTTCGCCGCGTCGAAAACCTTGCGAAGTTCAGGCACGCCGGAGAATATCGCGCTAATCTGGACAAAGTGCAGGTCGGTCTCATCCGCCAGAAGCCGTGCGATGGTGGTTTTACCCACCCCCGGCGGCCCCCAAAAGATCAGCGACGACAGCGCACCGGAATCCAGCATGACCGTCAATGGCGCATCCGGGCCAAGCACTTGGTCCTGCCCGATCACTTCGGACAATGCGCGCGGGCGCAAGCGATCTGCCAAGGGGCGGTGCCCGCTTTCTGCCACCGCCTCGCCGTCGCCGAATAGATCCGCCACGCTACCCCCTAAACCGCAGAGCGACACGCCGGTCGCCGCGTTGAATGACCATCTGAATGCGCCGCACCTCGCCCGATAACAGGGCAACCAAGGTGCGGGTCTCAGCCACCTCTACCCCATTCACAGACAAGATCACATCACCGTCCCGGAGCCCGACGAGCGGGCCAAAGCGGCCGCCATCCATCACCACGACGCCACTGCTCTCCAGCGGCAGGTTAAGCTCGGAAATTACCGCCGGATTGATCCGCGCGGCCCGCAACCCCGGCAAAAGGCTCCGCGCACCCAGCGTAACCTCGGCGCGGTCGGGTTCATCCGGCGCGGCGATCAGCGCCACGGTCATCTCTTGCGGCACCCCATCGCGCATCACGCCGATCCGCGCAGAATGGCCCAGACCGGCGACTGACATGCGGTAGATCATCTCGGACGAGGTATTCACCGCTTGGCCATCCACGCTGACGATAACATCCCCGACCCGCAGCCCCGCCGCGTTAAAAGGACTGGCGGCATGCAGCCCTGACACAATGATCCCCCCGGGCCGATCCAACCCCAAAGGCCCCGCCATATCTGCATCCACCGGCTGACCCGCCAATCCCGCCCAAGGCCGGTTGAACATCGCCTCCCCTGCGCGCGCCTGTTCGACAAAGGCCGCGACCAGATCGGCGGGGATGGCAAAGCCGATGCCGTTGCTGGCGCCTGAGCGGGTCAGGATCGAGGTGTTCACTCCAATCAGCCGCCCCTGCATGTCGATCAGCGCGCCTCCGGAGTTGCCGGGGTTAATCGGCGCATCGGTCTGAATGAAATAACCTTGCCCGCCATTATTCGCCGCGCCGGACCGGGCAAGGCCCGAGACGATGCCGCTCGAAACAGTCTGGCCCACACCGAAAGGGTTGCCGATAGCCAAGGTAAGTTCGCCCACCTCGACCGCATCACTGTCGCGCAATTCAAGGAACGGCAGGTCTTCTGCACCCTCCAGTTTGAGAATCGCCAGATCGCTGTCAGCATCCCCCAAAAGCACATGGGCGTTGAATTCGCGGCGGTCGTTCAGCACCACGCGAATATCGGTCGCGGTGCCGACGACATGGTAGTTGGACACGACAATGCCATCCGCCGAAAGAATCACCCCTGAACCAAGTGAGTTCTGCACCCGGGGCCGTTCTGAAAAAGGATCACGGAAAAACCGCTCAAAAAACGGATCGCGTTGAAGCGGTGTGCGCTGCGGCTCGGTCATAATGCGGGCGTAGATGTTGACAACTGCGGGCGTGGCTTGTTTGACCAGCGGCACGAAACTTAGCTGCATCTGGGCGGCGGAACTGGGCACCTGCTGCGCGGCCAGAGGGGCGGCAAGCAGCATTAGGATCATCGCGAAATATCTCATGCCCTCAGATATGCGCAGTCGGTTTGGCTGCTGCAACTCCCATTTGGAAGAAGCCTGAAATATCCCTGCCCCAACGAAAAAGCCCCGCCAAATGGCAGGGCTTTCCAATCCGCAATCTGCGAAATTTTATTCTGCGGCTTCTTCTTCAGCCAGACGTGCTTTGTCTGCGGCGCCTTTGGCGTCGCGGTCGCGGTCGACGAATTCGATGATCGCCATCGGTGCCATGTCACCATAGCGGAAGCCAGCTTTCAGAACGCGAACGTAACCACCTTGGCGGTCTTTGTAGCGCGGGCCGAGGATGTCGAACAGTTTTGTGACATACTGGTCTTCTTTCAGTTTCGACGCGGCCTGACGACGGGCGTGCAGATCGCCACGTTTGGCCAGCGTGATCATCTTTTCGATGATCGGCTTCAGTTCCTTGGCTTTCGGCAAGGTTGTTTTGATTTGCTCATGCTCGATGAGCGAGCCTGCCATGTTCGAGAACAGCGCCTTGCGGTGTTCATGTGTACGGTTCAGGCGGCGGTATCCACGTGCGTGACGCATTGTCTTACTCCAATCGTGATGCCCTCTACGGGCGGTTTTGCTTTGTCTGGCCCGCGATGCGTGTCACGGGCTCTCCTTGGGGCTTGCGCCCGGTCGTAACGGTGCCCGATTTCTTTTGAAGAAATCGGCCCGGAAACTTTGAAAGTTTCCGGGTCCGTGTCTCTTAGAACGAATCCTCGAACTTCTTGGCGAGGTCTTCGATGTTTTCTGGCGGCCAGTCCTCGACGTCCATGCCAAGGTGCAGACCCATGCCCGACAGCACTTCCTTGATCTCGTTCAAGGACTTGCGGCCAAAGTTCGGCGTGCGCAGCATTTCGGCTTCGGTCTTCTGGATCAGGTCGCCGATATAGACGATGTTGTCGTTCTTCAGGCAGTTCGCCGAACGGACCGAGAGCTCCAGCTCGTCGACTTTCTTGAGCAGCAGCGGGTTGAACTCAAGACCATCGTCGTCGTCCTGACGGGACGCCGATTCCGGCTCGTCGAAGTTGACGAAGATGCCCAGTTGGTCCTGCAAGATGCGCGCGGCGAAGGCCACGGCGTCATCCGGCGTGATGGACCCGTCTGTTTCCACTTTCATGGTCAGCTTGTCATAGTCCAGCACCTGGCCCTCACGGGTGGGCTGCACGTCATAAGAGACCTTCTTGACCGGCGAATAGATCGCGTCGATCGGGATCAGGCCAATGGGCGCATCTTCGGGCTTGTTCTTGTCAGCCGAGACATAGCCCTTACCGGTGTTGACGGTCAGCTCCATGTAGACATCTGCACCATCGTCGAGGTGGCAGATCACATGCTCGCGGTTCAGAATCTCGATACCGGCGGATTCGGAGATGTCACCGGCAGTGACAACGCCCGGACCCTTCGCAGAGATCGACAGGCGTTTGGGCCCTTCGACTTCCATGCGCAGGCTGACGCCTTTGAGGTTCAGGATGATGTCGGTCACGTCTTCGCGCACACCGGCCACGGAGGAAAACTCGTGCAGCACGTTGTCGATCTGCACGGATGTGATCGCCGCACCCTGCAGCGACGACATCAGCACGCGGCGGAGCGCGTTGCCGAGCGTCAGGCCAAAGCCCCGCTCCAGCGGTTCTGCCATAACAGTTGCCTGACGGGCTGGGTCATTGCCCGGCTTGACGTCAAGCTGTTGCGGCTTGATCAATTCAGCCCAATTTTTGTGGATCATGCGTCCCTCCATCCTTGTTTGTGCCTCATGTCCAAATGACACAAACGCTCGAGGTTTCTGAAAAGCGGTATGGGGCCGTGCAAATCACGCGGCCCCACATAGCAAATTACTGTCTTAAACGCGGCGGCGCTTCGGCGGGCGGCAACCGTTGTGGGCCATCGGGGTCACATCACGGATCGAGGTGATGTTGAAACCGGCAGCCGCCAGTGCGCGCAGTGCGGATTCACGGCCGGAACCGGGGCCTTGCACTTCAACTTCCAGCGTCTTGACGCCGTGATCTTGAGCCTTACGGCCTGCATCTTCGGCGGCCATCTGAGCTGCGTAAGGTGTCGATTTACGCGACCCTTTGAAGCCCATGGTGCCAGCAGAAGACCATGCGATTGCATTGCCCTGCACATCCGAGATCAGGATCTTGGTGTTGTTGAAGGAGCTGTTCACATGCGCCACACCTGCGGCGATGTTCTTGCTGACCTTACGCTTGGTCTTTGTCTTATCGCGTGCCATTGATCAGACCCTCCCTTATTTCTTCTTGCCAGCAATGGCCTTAGCGGGGCCTTTGCGGGTGCGAGCATTGGTGTGGGTACGCTGACCACGGACTGGCAGGTTACGACGGTGGCGCAGGCCACGGTAGCAACCAAGGTCCATCAGGCGCTTGATGTTCATCTGCGTGTCACGACGCAGGTCGCCTTCGACGGTGTAGTTGGCGTCGATGTGCTCACGCACGGCCAGAACTTCAGCGTCGGACAGTTCGTTAACCCGACGGGTCGCGTCGATGCCAACGGCTTCGCAGATGGCTTTGGCGGAAGCGTTGCCAATACCGGTGATGTAAGTGAGGGCGATCGGAACCCGCTTTGCAGTCGGGATGTTTACGCCGGCAATACGTGCCACGTTAGCTATTCCTTTTCGTTGCGGGTCCGTCGTTCCAGACCCTTTTTTCACAACACAAGCCCGAGGCGATAGGGCCATCGGGCTGAGGCTGATCAGGTGATCTTGCGGGGTCGAGAAATTCCCTTGCCGCAATTTGATTCTCTTGCGAGATAGGGGTGACTATGAGGTTTTGCGCAGGGCGTCAAGGCTTGCGCAAAACTGTGCTGTCATCGGGCCGTTCCGGGAGGGAGACCTTGGCCCCCCGCCCTCTCAACGGATCAATCAGGCATCAAGAATGCCTGCAATTTCGCCGCGCACTTCGTCGATCTTGCCCAGACCATTCACACCGCTCAGCATGTCTTTGGCATAGTAGTAACCAATCAGCGGCGAAGTCTGTTTATAGTAGGCCATCAGACGGGTCTTGAGGCTTTCTTCATTGTCGTCGGCGCGGCGTTTGAACTCGGTCCCGCCGCAATTGCTGCATTTCCCATCTTCGGGGATCGGCTTGGTCAGGTCGTTGTAAACCTCACCGCAGCTTGCGCAGGTGGAGCGGGCGGTGATGCGGGCGACCAGCGCTTCATCGTCGACCTTCATCTCGATCACGGCGTCGAGGGTCTGACCTTCTTGCGCCATCAACTCGGCCAGCGCGTCGGCCTGTGCCAGCGTGCGGGGGAAGCCGTCAAAGATAAAGCCGCCATGCTTGGCCTTGTCGGTCAGCTTCTCGCGGATCAGGCCGATAACAATCTCATCGGTAACCAGCGCGCCACGGTCCATAACGTCCGCGACGATCTTGCCCATCTCTGTGCCGCTGTCTTTCGCTTCACGCAGCATGTCGCCGGTGGAGAGTTGGACCATATTGCGGGTCTCGACCAGATGACGTGCTTGGGTGCCTTTGCCTGCGCCCGGAGGCCCGAGTAGAATAATGTTCATCGACGTACGGGGCTCCGTTTCTTGCGTGTACCTTTGCCTTTGCCTGCACCTTTACCGCGCAATTGCGAGCGTTCAAGCAAACCTTCGTATTGATGCGCGAGCAGATGGCTCTGCACCTGTTGAATGGTGTCCATCGTCACCGACACGACGATCAGCACCGATGTGCCGCCGAAGTAGAAGGGAATGGCGAACTGACCACGCAGAATTTCCGGAAGAACACAGACCGCAGCGAGGTAGAACGAGCCCAAGACCAGAATGCGGTTCACGACATACTCAAGATACTCGGCGGTGCGCTTCCCCGGACGGATGCCCGGCACGAAACCGTTCTGGTTCTTGAGGTTGTCGGCCACGTCATCGGGTTTGAAGCTGACGTTGAACGTATAGAAATAAGCGAAGAAGACGATCATCGCCACGAAGAACAGCAGGTAGAGCGGTTGGCCGGGGCCGAAGTTCGCCAAAAGCCAAGACATCACTGGGCTGGTGGAGTTGCCCGAGAAAGTGCTGACCGTCACCGGCAGAAGCAGCAGCGAAGAGGCAAAGATTGCCGGGATCACGCCTGCGGGGTTCACTTTGATCGGAAGGTGCGACGTGCCGCCGTCATACATCTTCATGCCGACTTGGCGACGGGGGTACTGAATATGAATCTTGCGCAGCGCGCGTTCCATGAAGACCACGAACATGATCGTTACGATCACCATGACCAACACGCCCACAATCACCGCAGGGCTGATGGCGCCTGAGCGGCCCGAAGCAAAGAACTGCGCGATGGCGGCCGGAACTTCGGCGATAATGCCGACGAAGATGATCAGCGAGATACCGTTGCCGATGCCGCGCGCGGTGATCTGCTCACCGAGCCACATCAGGAACATAGTGCCGCCGACGAGCGTGATCATACAGGCTGCAATGAAGGAAAAGCCCATCTGCCCATCAGCCACGATGTCACCGGCCTGAAGGCTGACGGCAAGGCCGTAGGACTGCAAGGTCGCCAGCGCCACGGTGCCGTAGCGCGTGTACTGGTTGATCTTCTTGCGCCCCTGCTCGCCCTCTTTCTTCAGCTGCTCCAGCGCCGGAACCATGGAGGTCAGCAGCTGAACGATGATTGAGGCAGAGATATAGGGCATGATGCCCAGTGCGAAGATACCCATCCGGCCAAGTGCGCCGCCGGTGAACATCGACACCATACCGCCGATGCCTTGGCCCGCGCTCTCCATGAAGTCACGCAGCGCCCCACCGTCGATGCCAGGCACCGGGATAAAGGTGCCAAGGCGGTAGACGATAAGCAGCCCGAGCGTGAACAGGATCCGGTTGCGCAGGTCTGTTGCCTTGCCCAATGCGGACCAGCTCGTGTTCGCGGCCATGTTTTCGACGGCAGATACCATGAGGGGTCTCTTCTCTTGTTGCGAAAACGCCGCCCAGAGCCGTTCTCCGGCGGGCGGCGTTCGGGAAAACTTGAGGTTATGTAAGCGGCTGACGCGCCGCTCACAAGCCTTAAGGCCGCTTTACTCAGATGCCTCAGCAGCCTTCGGAGCCGCCACGGTCACCTTGCCGCCTGCCTTTTCGACCGCTTCGATGGCGGACTTGGAGGCGCCAGCGACGTTCAGGTCGATCTTGGAGGTGATGTCACCCTTGGCCAAAACGCGGATACCGTCCAGCTCACGGCGGACCAGACCGGAAGCGATCAGCGCGGCACCGTCGATGGTGTTGCCAGCGTCGAGCTTCTTGGCGTCGATGAATTTCTGGATCAGGCCCAGGTTCACAACGGCGTAGGACTTGCGGTTCGGCTTGTTGAAGCCACGCTTGGGCAGACGCTGGTAGATCGGCATCTGGCCGCCTTCAAAGCCCTTGATCGCCACGCCGGAACGGGACTTTTGACCTTTGATACCACGGCCACCCATTTTACCCTTGCCAGAGCCGGGGCCACGGCCAACGCGCATACGCTTCTTGGTTGCGCCTTCGTTGTCGGAAAGTTCGTGCAGTTTCATGTCGCTTCTCCTTTTGCCGGAAATGGCCCCCAGCGACGGGAGTGGCCAAACGCGGCGTTTGATGATTCGAGACATCTCAAGAGACATCACCGGGCGCGTATAGGCCAACGACGTCGCCGGTTCAAGGGCCAGCCCCGGCCTGCGCCCTCACAAGCCCAGCATTACCTGCACGGGCTGCCCCCGCACCCCCCGATAGGCCAGATACGGCAAACCAAGTCCGACAGCGGTGCCGACCACCAAATGCACAGCCACATCCGTCACCCCGGTCATCAGCAACACCTCCCGCACCGCAGCGGAGAAGATTGTATGCATGACGTAGATCGCCAGCGATGCGCTGCCAATGCGCTGCAGCCACTGCCCCCAGATTAACGGGCGCCAGTCCGAGGCCCCGCTCAGCGCCACCGACAGGCACAGAAGAATTGCCAACGCATGGCCCGCGCCATAGACCGTGGTCGCGGCTAAAACGATCAGCAGCACCGCCAATGCGGCTGCGGCCCCAGCGAGCGGCGGCGGGGCCACCCTGTCGGCAAACCCCGAAAGCGCGAGACCGGCAAGGAAATACGGCAGATGTATCAGGGCAGGCTGAAGCCACGGCCCGAGGTAGCCCCATGCGCCCGCAGTGCCGAGCGCCACCAGCGTCGCCGCAGCCGCGCCAAGCCTGACCCGATGCGGCAGCCAGTTCCGCGGCACCGCCCAGATCACAACCCCCATCACGATGTGGAGCAAAAATAGCGCCCAGAGAAACCAGAAATGCGCCAGTGGCGGAAACGGGATAAGCGGAAAACTAGTGAGGGAGGCCGTCTCGTTCTGGGCGTCCCCGGCCAGCATTTTGATGCCAAAGAATATCCACGTCCACAGCGCCAGCGGCCACAGCAGGCGGACAAGACGGCCGGCTGCAAAGCCGCCCAGCGTGCCGAAGGGTCGAGACTGTAGAAATACGAGGCCTGATAAAAAGAAGAACAGCGGCATGTGGAAGGCGTAGATTGCAGCGTCCACAGCGTCAAAGACAGGCTGAGGAATCGCCAGCCCGCTCGCATCGACACCGCGCCATGCGTGGCCAAAGACAACAAGGATGATCCCCAGTCCCTTGGCCTGCTCGATCCAACGAATGCGCAAACGATCACCTTGGTTCAAAACCGTATGATGCCGCAGATTCAGTTAGATTTGAAAAAAAGTTCCATCTATCTACTAAAAATGGCCAGCGCTGGTGACGCTGGCCATTCGAATATCCGGAAGAAAAGGCGGTTCAGCCTTTTTCTTCGACGATCTCAACCATGTGCGAGACCTTGTTGATCATACCGCGGACGGAAGGCGTATCTTCCAGCTCACGGGTACGACCCATTTTGTTCAGACCCAGGCCAACCAAAGTTGCCTTTTGCTTGGCGGGGCGGCGGATCGGCGAGCCGATCTGCTTGATTACGAGTGTTTTGGCCATGCTTATGCCTCCTCAGCCACTTGTGCGGAGGACTCTACGTTGTCTTCACGCTTGGGCAGAATGTCAGCCACTTTCTTGCCGCGACGCTGCGCGACAGAACGGGGCGATTGCTCTTTTTTCAGACCGTCCAGAGTGGCGCGGATCATGTTGTAGGGGTTCTGCGAACCGATCGACTTGGACACAACGTCTTTCACGCCGAGCATTTCGAAAACGGCACGCATTGGACCACCGGCGATGATACCAGTACCTTCAGGGGCTGTCCGCATCACAACTTTGCCGGCGCCGTGGCGGCCGTGCATGTCGTGGTGCAGCGTGCGGCCTTCGCGCAGTTGCACGCGGATCATCTGACGCTTGGCTTGCTCAGTCGCCTTGCGGATGGCCTCGGGTACTTCTTTCGCTTTACCCTTACCAAAGCCGACGCGGCCTTTCTGATCGCCCACGACCACGAGTGCGGCGAAGCCGAAACGCTTACCACCCTTAACAGTCTTGGACACGCGGTTGATCGCGACCAGACGGTCAGCGAATTCCGGGGTTTCGTCGCGTTGGTTGCGGCGGTTGCCCCCACGGTTGTCATCTCTTGCCATCTGGCATCTTCCTTTTTCTGTGGCCCTGAGGCCCTTAGGATCAATCCTGGTGAGCCCTTGGCCCCCGGATCATCGAGAGGGCCAATCTGGCCCTCTTCGCAGGAAAGCTATGCGCGGGGCACAGCCTCCATATGAAAGCGGGTGCGCGGTTCCCCACGCACCGCACAATCAGATCTTCAAACCGCCTTCACGCGCGGCGTCGGCCAGAGCCTTCACCTTGCCGTGGAAGAGGAAGCCGCCACGGTCGAAGTAAGCTTCTTCCACGCCGGCCTTTTTGGCACGCTCGGCGATCAAGGCGCCGACTTTGGTCGCCGCTTCGATGTTGTTCTTGCCAACAACGCCCAGATCCTTCTCCAGCGTGGAGGCGGAGGCCAATGTTACGCCGTTCACATCGTCGATCAGCTGAGCCGAGATGTTCTTGGACGAACGGTGTACCGACAGGCGCATGCGCCCGGCGTTCACTTTGCGGAGTTTGTTCCGAACGCGCATGCGGCGTTTCAGGAACAGCTGTCTTTTGGTGTTTGCCATCTTTCCGTTCCTTACTTCTTCTTGCCTTCTTTGCGGAACACGAACTCACCCTTGTAGCGGATGCCTTTGCCCTTATAGGGCTCGGGCTTACGCCAAGCGCGGATGTTCGCAGCGACCTGACCAACAAGCTGTTCGTCAATGCCTTCCACAATGATTTCGGTCTGCTTCGGTGCTGTCACGGTGACGCCTTCGGGCGCAACGTAGTCAACATCGTGGCTCAGGCCGAGGTTCAGTTTCAGCGTGTTGCCATTGACGGCCGCACGATAACCAACACCCTGGATTTCCAGCTCCTTCTTGAAGCCCTGCGTGACACCGGTCACGAGGTTTTCAATCATGGTGCGGGACATGCCCCACTGCTGACGTGCGCGCTTGGACTTGCCGCGCGGTGTCACAGAGATTGCATCGTCTTCGACCGTCAGGGTCACGTCGTCAGTTGCACGGAAGCTGCGGGTGCCCTTGGGGCCCTTCACTTCGATCGTCTGACCGCTCACCGATGCCGAGACGCCCGAAGGCATGGCGACAGGTTTCTTACCAATACGAGACATTGTCTTCTCCTTAGAATACGGTGCAGAGCACTTCGCCGCCAACATTGGCAGAGCGTGCAGATGCGTCCGACATCACACCTTTGGAGGTGGAGACAATCGACACACCGAGGCCCTGACGGACAACGGGAATGTCATTGACGGCCATGTAGACGCGACGACCGGGCTTGGAAACCCGCTTCAGTTCGCGAATGACAGGCTCGCCTTCATAGTACTTAAGGCTGATCTCGATGGCGGGGTGGCCATCGGCGCCCGTCACCTTTTCGTAGCCGCGGATGTAGCCTTCGTCGGCAAGCACGTCCAGCACCCATGCACGCAGCTTGGAAGCTGGTGTGATGACGGTGGATTTGCCGCGCAGCGAAGAGTTACGGATGCGTGTCAGCATATCTGCGATAGGATCGTTCATCTGATGCGCTCCTTACCAGCTCGACTTGACCATGCCGGGGATCTGGCCCGAAGAGCCAAGGTCCCGCAGCGCGATCCGCGAAATTTTCAGTTTACGATAGTAGGCGTGCGGGCGGCCCGTCAGCTGGCAGCGGTTGTGCAGACGCACAGCAGAGCTGTTGCGCGGCAGTTTCGCCAGTTTCAGGGAAGCGCGGAAACGCTCTTCCATCGGTTTGCTTTCGTCGCTCACGATCTCTTTCAGAGCCGCGCGCTTCTCAGCGTACTTCTTGACCAGTGCTTCGCGCTTCTTCTCGCGCTCAATCATGGATTTCTTAGCCATTTCTAATCCTTCCCGCGCTTATGAATTGAAGGGCATGTTGAAAGCTTTCAACAGCGCCTTGGCTTCAGCGTCGGTTTTCGCCGTGGTGGCGATCACGATGTCCATACCCCAGGTCTCGTCAACTTTGTCGAAGTCGATCTCGGGGAACACGATATGCTCTTTCATGCCCATGGCGTAGTTGCCACGGCCGTCAAAGCTTTTGCCCGGGATGCCGCGGAAGTCGCGGATACGGGGCATTGCAATCGTGATCAGACGGTCAAGGAATTCGTACATGCGGTCACCGCGCAGGGTCACTTTCGCACCCAGCGGCATTTCCTCACGAACGCGGAAACCAGCGATGGATTTCTTGGCCACGGTTGTCAGAGCCTTTTGGCCTGCAATCGCGGTCAGGTCTTCCTGAGCCGACTTGGCTTTTTTGCTGTCGCGTACGGCTTCGGCACCACAGCCGATGTTCAGAACGATTTTATCCAGACGCGGGATCTGCATGTCGTTCTTGTAGCCGAATTCCTCTTTCAGGGCGGCGCGGATCTTCTCGCGGTATTCAGCCCGAAGACGGGGTGTGTAGGTTGCGGTATCAAGCATCGATCACGTCCCCCGTGGTCTTGGCAAAGCGTACTTTCTTGTCGCCTTCGATTTTGAAACCTACGCGGGTGGCTTTGCCGTTGGCATCCACCAGTGCGAGGTTGCTCAGGTCGATCGGCATCGCCTTGGGGATGCGGCCGCCCTGAGATGTCTGAGTCTGGCGCGTGGCGCGGATGGCGATTTTCACACCATCGACGATTGCCTTGCCGGACTTCGGGTCAACGGACGAGATGGTGCCCGTCTTGCCTTTGTCCTTACCGGACAGCACGATGACCTTGTCACCTTTGCGAAGTTTAGCAGCCATGATTACAGCACCTCCGGAGCGAGCGAGATGATTTTCATGAAGTTCTTCGCACGCAGTTCACGAACAACCGGCCCGAAGATACGGGTGCCGACAGGCTCGTTGTTGTTATTCAGGATAACAGCAGCGTTGCGGTCGAAACGGATGGCGGTGCCATCGTCACGACGAACTTCTTTGGCGGTGCGAACGACGACGGCCTTACGGACGTCGCCCTTTTTCACACGACCGCGAGGGATGGCTTCCTTGACCGACACGACAATGATGTCGCCGACGGATGCGTACTTACGCTTGGAACCACCCAGGACCTTGATGCACTGAACACGGCGCGCGCCGCTGTTGTCAGCAACATCCAGGTTGGTCTGCATCTGGATCATTTGGTTTCTCCCGACCTTCTGGGGGGCGATGCGGCCCTCATCCCAGGGTTTCGTTTAAGGGGTTCAGGCTTCGGCTGTTTCCGAAGTCAGAACTTCCCAACGTTTGGTTTTCGACTTGGGTGCACATTCGATGATGCGAACAGAATCGCCCACTTTGAATGTGTTGTTCTCGTCGTGAGCCCGGTACTTCTTGGACTTACGGATGGTCTTTTTCAGAACCGGGTGTGTAAAGCGGCGCTCTACGGAAACGGTTACTGTCTGTGCGTTGGCGTCCGATGTCACGGTGCCTGTAAGGATACGCTTGGGCATTTTTCAGGCTCCTCTTATTCGGCTGCCGCAGCAGCGGCTTTTTGGTTCAGCACGGTGTGGACACGGGCCACGTCACGCTTAACGGTCTTCAAACGCGCGGGGTTCTCCAGCTGGCCGGTGGCCTGCTGGAAACGCAAGTTGAAGGATTCTTTTTTCAGGTTCACAAGCTCGTCGCGGAGCTGGTCCGGCGTCTTGTCGTGCAGTTCGCTGGCTTTCACGGCCTCTTCCTTTCAACATCACCAGTAGGCCCCTGTGGGGTGACCATGATTCTGGTGGAGTTCATGATGAAAGGTGCCAATACGCGGGGTGCCGCCATAACGCAACCCCTTATGCGGGATTGCGCAGTGAATGCGCTAAGGGCCGCGCCTGACCTTGGGAAGGCGTCACGTCTTTTGAGTTTGGCGGGTCACCTCAAGGGACGCAACCCTGTTGTCAGTTGCAACGTTGCAAAGCGCCTTCCCGGGGGGAAGGTCAGGCGCGGCCCGTGCATGCGGCACGCGCCAAGAGATAATAGGCTCGCCAAGCGCTCGAAGCGTCGATAAATAAAGCCCATGTCAAACATCAAATCGCTTTTCGCCACCCGCCTCTATCACGCCGCCCTGTCGGCCCATGGAAAACCCATCGATACCGATGAGTTGGCCGCCTCCTGTTTCTCCATTGCCGAGGATGACGAGGCCGGTCAGGACTGGTGCGAAGAGAACGGCTATGCAGGCTACACGTCTTACGCGTCGCTTGACGACCTGCCCTACCGCTTTCCGATCTTCAAGGATCTGGTCGCCGTGCTGGATAAACATGTCGCAGCCTTCGCCAAAGACCTCGAGTTCGATCTGGGTGACCGCAAGCTGGTGCTGGACTCCCTGTGGCTCAACATCCTGCCCGAGGGCGGCATCCACACCTCACATATCCATCCCCATTCGGTGATTTCGGGCACGACCTATGTGACCATGCCCGAAGGCGCCAGCGCGATCCGCTTTGAGGACCCGCGCCTGCCGATGATGATGGCCGCCCCCGGCCGGGTGAAGGACGCCCGCGAAGAGTTGCGGCCCTTTATATATGTCGCGCCCGAGGCGGGTGACGTGCTGCTGTGGGAAAGCTGGCTGCGCCATGAGGTGCCGATGAATATGATTGAGGAAGATCGTGTCTCGGTCTCGTTCAACTACAACTGGGCCTGACCCATGGCCGAGGACGCAAGCGCCCTCCCCCTGTCGGATCTGACGATCGACCCCGCGACCCGGCCACCCTTGCCCGACATGGGCGAGGTATCCGAAGCCCAACGGCAGGCCGGGCGGCATCTTGCGGCGATCCACCACCATTACCTCAGTGACCTATCCCAAATCGCAAAGGTGATGACCCGTATCGAGGCCGGCGATGCGCCCCCGGCCGATCTTGCGCATATCGTTCTGCACAGCCAGATGTCGCAGAACTTCGCCGCTGCAGGCACGCTCTGCGGACAACAGTGCTGGGCGCTGACAATGCACCACAACATCGAAGAACAAAGCATATTTCCGCAGTTGCACGCCCGCGGGTCTGAACCGGTGCGCGCAATCGTGGACCGGTTGCGTGCCGAGCATAAGGTGGTTCACGCGCTCCTAGAACGGCTTGGCGTTGCGGCAGGCGGATTAACCGAGGCACCAACGCCCGCGCAGTTCGCCGAAACCCGCGCGATCTTTGACCAACTGGTCTCTGTGGTCCGGTCGCATTTCAAATTCGAAGAGACCGCCCTAGCCGAAGCATTGGGCGTCTATCAGGTGGACATCTGAGGGGCCGCCATGGCGGTCGCTATTTCAGCTTCTTCGCCGCTTCTTCCTGCGCCTTCACCGCCGCTTTCTCTTCCTTGGTTAGCTTATTGCCCCACTGATTATTGCTCAGCCCTAAATCACTGGGCATCGGCTTGGTCTTGCCCTTCTTTACCTCCCCGCCCTTGTCGAGAAAGGCGCGGATGAGATCTTCGTCGGTGTTTGGTTTCGGCACGTGCTTCATTGGGTTGGGCCTTTCCTGCCGCAGGAGGTTGGGCCAAGGCTACCTAGATTAAAGCCCAATAGCTAGAGTTGAGAGTGCCGCTTGCCCCGCCTGCGCGTTTAGTGAACACTCAACCTTAAGCTTTATTTGAGTATTTCCCTGCCGATGTTTGTTCCGTTCCTCCTGCTCTTCATGTCCCTCGCCCTGACCACCGCCGCCGCGTCTACGCGAGGGTATGAAGACTTCGGTCTGCTGGGCGCGCTTTGCGTCATTGCCAGCGCTATCCTGCTGCTACGGTCTCTGCGCAACACGACGCATAAGCGCAAGAAGTGGGTCATCGTCGACGGCTCCAACGTGATGCATTGGCAGTCAGGCGCGCCGAACATCAAGGTCGTGCGCGAGGTTGTCGATGTGTTGCGCGCGCGCGGTTACACCCCGGGTGTCGTATTTGATGCCAACGCGGGGTATCTCCTCGCGGGTCGCTATCAACATGACAAAGCGTTCAGCCGCCAGCTCGATCTACCAGTGGATCGGGTGATGGTCGTGCCCAAGGGCACCCCTGCTGACCCCTACATCCTCCAGTCCGCGCGAGACTACGGAGGGCAGGTCGTGAGCCGGGATCAGTTCCGCGACTGGGCAGATGCCCACCCGGAAATCGCTGAGCCGGGACACCTCATCAAAGGCGGTTACCGAAGTGGGAAGCTTTGGCTTGATCTTGAAAACGAAGCACTCACCTGACAAAGCAAAACCCCCGCCGATCGCTCGACGGGGGCTTTATTTCTTTAACCACCCCATGCGGGGCTGCGGGCTTACCAGTCCTCGCGGACGACAACCCGGGTCTTGATCGGCAGCTTCATGGCTGCCAGACGCAGGGCTTCGCGCGCCACGTCTTCACCGACACCGTCGATTTCGAACATGATGCGGCCCGGCTTGACCTTGGCTGCCCAGAAGTCGACGGAACCTTTACCCTTACCCATACGAACTTCGACGGGCTTGGAGGTGACCGGTACGTCCGGGAAGATGCGGATCCAGACACGGCCCTGACGCTTCATGTGACGTGTCATGGCGCGGCGTGCCGCTTCGATTTGACGGGCGGTAACCCGCTCCGGCTGCAGTGCCTTCAGGCCGTAGGTGCCAAAGTTCAGGTCAGACCCGCCCTTTGCCAAACCTTTGATCGAGCCCTTAAACTGCTTGCGGAATTTAGTACGCTTTGGTTGAAGCATTTGTCATTCCCCCTTAACGACGACCGCCGGCACCGCGAGGTGCTGGGCCGTCTTGGAGTTCCTGTGCCTTACGGTCACGCGCGGCGGGGTCATGTTCCATGATCTCGCCTTTGAAGATCCATGTCTTGATCCCGATGATGCCGTAAGCGGTGGCCGCTTCGACATGTGCGTAATCGATGTCGGCACGCAATGTGTGCAGAGGCACGCGACCCTCACGGTACCATTCGGTACGCGCGATTTCGGCCCCACCAAGACGACCCGCGAGGTTCACGCGGATGCCCAGTGCGCCCATGCGCATGGCGTTCTGCACGGCACGTTTCATGGCGCGGCGGAAAGACACCCGGCGCTCCAGCTGCTGTGCAATGCTCTCACCAACCAGATGTGCGTCCAGCTCGGGCTTGCGAACTTCAACGATGTTGAGGTGCAGTTCCGAGTTGGTCATCTTGGCAATCTTCTGGCGCAGCGTCTCGATGTCCGCGCCTTTCTTGCCAATGATGACACCAGGGCGTGCTGTGTGGATCGTAACGCGGCACTTTTTGTGCGGACGTTCGATGATCACACGGGCGATACCGGCCTGGTGGCACTCTTTCTTGATGAAGTCGCGGATTGCGAGGTCTTCAAGCAGAAGATCACCGTAATCCTTGGTGTCGGCGTACCAGCGGCTGTCCCAGGTGCGGTTCACCTGAAGACGCATACCGATCGGATTGACTTTGTTACCCATCAGGCTTGCTCCTCAACTTGACGCACTTTGATCGTGATCTCGGCAAACGGCTTGATGATCTTGCCGAACCGGCCACGGGCACGCGGGCGACCGCGCTTCATGGTCAGGTTCTTACCGACATAGGCCTCGGCCACGATGAGCTCATCGACGTCCAGGTTGTGGTTGTTCTCGGCGTTGGCAATCGCGGACTGAAGGCATTTCTTCACGTCCTGCGCGACCCGCTTCTTGGAGAAGGTGAGGTCGGTCAACGCCTTGTCCACGGATTTACCACGGATCAAAGCTGCAACCAGGTTCAGTTTCTGCGGGCTGGTGCGAAGCATGCGCAGTTTTGCCATTGCTTCGTTGTCTGCCACGCGGCGGGGATTCTTATCCTTGCTCATGGCTTATTTCCGCTTCGCTTTTTTGTCGGCGGCATGACCGTAGTAGGTCCGAGTCGGGGAGTACTCACCGAACTTCTGACCGATCATGTCTTCGCTGACGTTGACAGGGATGTGCTTATGACCGTTGTACACGCCAAACGTCAGACCCACGAACTGGGGCAGGATCGTGCTGCGGCGCGACCAGATCTTGATCACTTCGTTACGGCCGCCCTCGCGGGAAGCCTCTGCCTTTTTGAGGACATAAGAGTCAACAAAAGGACCTTTCCATACTGAACGAGCCATGAATTAACGCCCCTTCTTCTTGGCGTGACGCGAGCGGATGATAAGCTTGCTGGACGCTTTGTTCTTGTTGCGGGTCTTGGCACCCTTCGTCGGCTTACCCCAAGGAGTAACCGGGTGACGACCACCAGAGGTCCGGCCTTCACCACCGCCGTGCGGGTGGTCGATCGGGTTCATCACCACACCACGTACAGAAGGACGGATGCCCTTGTGACGCATGCGGCCCGCTTTACCGTAGTTCTGGTTGGAGTTGTCGGGGTTGCTGACGGCACCAACGGTGGCCATGCATTCCTGACGCACGAGACGCAGCTCGCCGCTGCTCAGACGGATCTGAGCGTAGCCACCGTCACGACCCACGAACTGGGCGTAGGTGCCGGCGGCACGTGCGATCTGACCGCCCTTACCGGGCTTCATCTCGATGTTGTGGACGATCGTACCGATTGGCATGCCCGAGAAAGGCATCGCGTTACCGGGCTTGATGTCCACTTTGGCGCCGGCGATGATCTTGTCGCCGATGGCCAGACGCTGGGGGGCCAGGATGTAGGCCTGCTCGCCATCTTCGTACTGGATCAGTGCGATGAAAGCGGTCCGGTTGGGGTCATATTCGATCCGCGCGACAACAGCGGACATGTCCAACTTGTTACGCTTGAAATCAACGATACGGTAGAGGCGCTTTGCACCACCACCTGTACGACGCATTGTGATTCGTCCGGTGTTGTTCCGACCGCCAGATTTGGTCAAACCCTCAGTAAGGGCTTTGACCGGGCGGCCTTTCCACAGCTCCGAACGGTCGATCAGTACCAGTCCACGCTGGCCTGGCGTCGTCGGTTTGTACGACTTGAGTGCCATGTTCTCTGTCTTCCGTTTGCTTGGCACGCTTGCATCGAGATGAAAGCGCGTTGGTTGTAGGGCCCCGAAGGTCCCCTGTAGGAGTGGTGAATGGGCGTTATACCTCTTACGAGGCAGGCAGCCCAACCACCGGGATCGTTCAAATAGCCAAACCCCGGACGAATCCGGGGTCTGAGCCGATGTGGCGACCTAGCAGGTTCGTTCCAGCCCGTCCAGAGGACACGGCAAGATTCCTCGCACCCATGCGCAGAAACGAAAAGAGGGCGCCAAAGCGCCCTCTTTCCCGAATTTCCAGCTTATGCAAAGCAAGGATTAATCAAGGCCGATGCTTTCTGCCAGGCGCATGCCCGGATCAAGAAGCCGAACTTCGGATTCGTTGAACTCCGGCATGCTTTCCAAACGCTCTTCGGTGACGCCGGGAACGATCACTTCGTCCTCACGCAGGATCAGTTTCTCAACTGGAATGGCGACCTCGTTTTCGCCCATCCCAAGGAAACCACCAACACCGATGATTGCAACAATGGTGTCACCGCGGACGCCGATAAAGTCGATCTCGCCGACATCTTCGCCAGTCTCAGTTGCGACACTGCGACCGGTCAATTCTTCGGCTGTCAGGTTAAAGATCGGCAGACGCTGTACGTTTTCTTGGTACCGCGCGCGGTCTTCCTCTTCCATATTGCCCTGCTCATCTGCATTGAAGTCTTCCATCAACACACGCGCCTGCTCCTGCTCGACGTCAACGTCGGCAGCTTCGGAGGCTTCGATGTTCACCTTGGGCTCTTCGGCTTCTTCAACGACGACATTGGCATCATCGCTCTGCTGTACGTTGACCTGAGCTTCTTTCTGCTCAACGTCGACCTTCGCCTTACCGGCCTCATCCACGTTCACGTCAGCTTCGGCGTTTTCAATAGTCACCTTCGGCTCGGCTTCTTCGATGGTGATCTTCGGCTCGGGGCGCACAAATTTCACAACCGGCTCGGGCTGCTGCAGATCAACCACCGGTTCACCCGTGGTCACGTCGACCTTCGGCTTCGGCAGCTGCACGGTCACGACCGGCTCGGGAATGCGCACGGTTACCTGTGGCTGTGCTTGCTCGATGGTGATGATCGGCGCTTGCTGCTGAACGCGTACGTTCGGCTCTGGCACCTGAACTGTCACTTCGGGCTGGCCCTGCTCAACAGTCACGACAGGCGCTTCCTGAGATACGTTCACGTCAGGCTCTGGCACGGTCACGTCAACTTCGGCATCTTTCTGTTCGACGACAACTTGGCCGCCTGCAACATTCGCGGTCGCCGCAGCACCGGATTCAGCCTCAGACTGGGCTTCAGCTTCGGCATTGCGTTCGATTGTTTCCTCAACGTCCTTCGTTGCATCCTGCGCCAAGACCGGAGCAGCAGCGAAAAGAGCGACGGCAGATACGCCGGCCATGAGTGTCTTTGTATAGATCATAAGGTCTCTCCCATTAGGTCATTCTGAGGTGCCGGGCACCTCGTCTTCCGTGGGGAGACAACAGGCAGCTTTCCGCTCTGTTCCATTAAAAAATATTACATATTGTCGGAACAAATCTACCGATATCGCTAGGATTGCCTAGGGTGGCCGGGGGTTCCCGTGCCGGTATTAACGAAGAGCTGGAAGAGAAAAGCCCCCACCGAGGTGAGGGCTTTCAAAACTGTCCGACAATGCAGCTCGATTTATACCGCGCGGCGGGCCTGCGCGAAGGACAGCAGCCGCTTGGTCTTTTCGTCCCAAAGGTGCAGCCGCGCATTGGCAAGGCTTTCGCGGATGGTCATCCGATTGCCCTCAGCCAGTGCCGCATGATCGCGCAGCACTTCGGGCAAACGATAGAAGGGGATACGGCTGTAGAGGTGGTGCACATGGTGGATGCCGATGTTTGCACTCAGCCACTGCAGCGGCCGCGGCAGGATGTAATGCGAAGAGCCGTGGAAGGCCGCATCATGCAGGTCCCACGCCTCATTCTCTTCCCAATGCGTGGTCTCGAACTGGTGCTGCACATAGAACAACCACATGCCCGCCGTCGCAGCCAGAAGGGTGCTTGGCACAAAGATCAACAGGATCGGCATGATCCCCCCGAAGTAGAAGATCACCGCCAAAGCCGCAAGGATCGACAGATTGGTGCCCATCGCGCTCAGCCAATAGCGCGCCTTGGCCATCAGCCCCAATGGCAGGCGGTTCTGCAAGAAGAAGAGATAGCCCGGCCCTAAGCCAAACAACACGATCGGGTTTCGATAGAGGCGGTAATGCAGCCGCCCAAACAGACCAAGGGCCCGGTATTCCGCAACCGTGAGCGTGTGAATATCGCCGATCCCACGACGTCCAAGGTTCCCCGCCGAGGAATGGTGGATCGAATGTGTCCGGCGCCAAACGTCGTAGGGCGTCAGCGTCAGCACGCCCAGCACGCGCCCGACCCAATCACTGGTCCGGCGACTGCTGAAAAAGGCCGCATGGCCGCAATCATGCTGGATCGCAAAGAGCCGCAGCAGAAAGCCCGCGTTGACCAAAGAGATTCCCAGCGTCAGCCAACCGCTGATCGACAGCGCCCACCATGCCAGCGCCCAAAGCAGAATGAAGGGCCCAAGCGTGATCGCCAGCTCAAGACTGCTGCGCCAAGTGCTCGGCTCGCGGTAGCGAGCCAGCACGCGCACCCAGTCGCGCGCGTTCGACACGTCCGCGGACGCGCCAGAGGTGAGATTTTCTTGAAACATAGAACTGCTTTTTATCGTTGCTCCATGCCTTGTAGAGGAAAGCGCGCAGCAAGCAACTTATCCGTTGGGTATTAACGAGGGGTTTCCGCCCATGCGGCCATAAATAGCCGGTATATGACCTGCGGGCAGGTCAGGATGATTGATTTGACCGACCGGCGGACATAGCCTTGCTATGCCCTTGCCCAACCCGCCCTTCCAGAACGATGTCGCAAAATGCGCATTCGCGGCCTTCCCGACCATCGCGCGTGACGGCCTGCTAGAAATCCGTCATCTTAATTTCGCGGTGGCAGAAGCCGAAAACGTGGGCGCCTTCGAAGAGAGCCTGAAATGTGGCCAACCCGCTTATCTGACCTCGGAAAGAAAATTGCACACCCCCCCTGCGGCTGGGGGTGCCAAAGATTGGCGGCTATGCACTGTTCGTACACTGCCAGTGGCCACTGATCGCAGACGCCCGGACGGTCTTTGACGATGCCTTCACCTATGAGGGCAACCGCGCGGTGCTCTTCGACGTGCATGCCCAAATTACCAAAACGCCCCTGCCGCTTCTGATCGCTCAAGCGTGACCTACCACCGCCGCAACGAAAAAGGCCCCCGCTATGCGGAGGCCTTCCTAAAATCTTTTACCGAAAGCTTACAGCCCGGTGGAGACGTCGATTGTGTTGCCCTCTTCGAGCGTCACATAAGCCTTTTTCACGTCTTTACGGCGGCCCATCTGGCCCCGGAAACGCTTGACCTTGCCTTTGGTGATGGACGTGTTCACGGCCTTCACCTTGACGTTAAAGAGCGCCTCAACGGCCTCTTTGATCATTGGCTTGTTGCTTTCAATCGCCACTTCGAAAACGACAGCGTTCTGTTCGGACGCCATGGTTGCTTTCTCGGTGATGATCGGCTTGCGGATCACGTCGTAGTGTTCATGCTTGGCGCTCATTTCAGGCGTGCCTCCAATGCTTCGATCCCCGCTTTGGTGATCACCAGAGTGTCACGCTTGAGGATGTCATAGACGTTTGCGCCCATCGACGGCAGGATATCCAAACCTTCGATGTTGCGTGCGGCCTGTGCGAAGTTCTCGTTGACCGAAGCGCCATCGATGACCAGCGTACGCTTCCAACCCAGGTTCGAAACCTGCTTGGCCAGAGCGGCTGTTTTGCCTTCGGAGGTTGCTTCGTCGATGATGACCAATGCGCCCGCTTTCGCTTTGGCGGACAGCGCGTGGCGCAGACCCAGCTTGCGGAACTTTTTGGTCAGCTCGTGGCCGTGGCTACGCGGGGTTGGACCCTTGTAGATACCACCCTTACGGAAGATCGGCGCGTTCCGGTCACCGTGACGAGCGCCGCCGGTGCCTTTTTGGCGATAGATCTTCTTGGTCGAGTAGCTGGTCTCGGACCGGGTCTTGACCTTGTGCGTACCCTGCTGCGCGTTGTTACGCTGCCAGCGCACGACGCGGTGCAGAATGTCGGCACGCGGCTCAAGGCCGAACAGTGCTTCGTCCAGGTCTACGGACCCAGCGTTGCCACCGTCGAGTTTGATGACATCGAGTTTCATGCGTCACCTTCTTTCTTGTCAGCGTCGGCATCGGAATTGTCGGCATCCGAACCTTCAGCTGCGATTTCAGCTTCTGCGGCTTTCAGCGCTTCGGCTTCCTGTGCGGCTTGCTCTTCGGCCAAACGCTTGGCTTCGGCTTCTGCCTCTGCTGCGGCTGCGGCGGCTGCCTCTTCGGCGGCTTTCGCGGCTTCTTCAGCGGCGGATTTCAGAGCGGCGGGCAGAATCGCGTCTTCGGGGAACGGCTTTTTGACCGCATCCTTGACGGTGACCCAGCCACCTTTGGAGCCAGGAACGGCGCCTTTAACCATGATCAGGCCACGCGCGCTGTCAGTCTTGACGACTTCGAGGTTCTGCGTGGTGACACGGGCAGCGCCCATGTGACCGGCCATTTTCTTACCTTTGAAAACCTTGCCGGGATCCTGACACTGGCCTGTGGAGCCGTGCGAACGGTGGCTGATGGAAACACCGTGTGTCGCCCGCAGACCGCCAAAGTTGTGACGCTTCATCGCACCGGCAAAACCTTTACCGATGGATGTGCCTGCAACGTCAACGTACTGACCAGCGAAGTAATGGTCGGCGGTGATTTCCTCACCCACGTTGATCATCGCTTCCGCGTCAACGCGGAATTCGGCAACCTTGCGCTTGGGTTCCACTTTCGCAGCTGCGAAGTGGCCACGCATGGCCTGGCTTGTACGTTTGGCTTTCGCCGAACCGGCACCGAGCTGAACGGCGGTGTAGCCGTCACGGTCTGCGGTGCGCTGTGCGACAACCTGAAGCTTGTCCAACTGAAGAACGGTCACAGGGATCTGCTTGCCGTCTTCGAGGAACAGCCGGGTCATGCCGACTTTTTTTGCAATAACGCCTGAGCGCAACATATGATTACCCTCCGGGCTTACGATTGCAGCTTGATCTCGACGTCCACGCCAGCGGCGAGGTCGAGCTTCATCAGCGCGTCCACGGTCTGGGGGGTCGGATCAATGATATCCAGCAGACGCTTGTGCGTGCGGATTTCGAACTGGTCACGGGATTTCTTGTCAACGTGGGGACCACGCAGAACGGTGAATTTCTCGATTTTGTTCGGCAGCGGAATGGGTCCGCGAACCGAAGCGCCTGTGCGCTTCGCGGTGCTGACGATTTCCTGTGTAGAAGAATCGAGCACCCGATAGTCAAACGCCTTCAGGCGAATGCGGATGTTCTGGCTTGGAGCGGCCATATGCATATCCCTTGTTTTGGGATTTCAACGGATTGGAGGAAGCAGGCTCATCCGGCCCCCTCATCGCGCCTTGGTATCAAATCAAACGGGGCGCGTCTGACGCACCCCGGTGATTGGCGTCCTATAGGGGGAATCGATGGTAGTGGCAAGCAGGTTCTGAAAACGCCTCGGTTTTCAGAACCAGTGCGCAAAGTCATGCTGCTCGCAGCGTGACAGCGCACCCCGCCTGCGTTCAATCACGACCAAAAGAGCGCCTGCACCCCCACCACGGGTAGGCCGAACAAACTCCCCCCCCACAAACGCAAAAGGCCGCAGCAAATGCTGCGGCCTTCTAAAGCTCTTACAAGTCAGGCCCAAAGGCCCAGCCCATAATTACTCAGTGATCTTCGACACAACACCCGCGCCAACAGTACGGCCACCTTCGCGGATCGCGAAGCGCAGGCCGTTTTCCATGGCGATCGGTGCGATCAGCTCGACACCGAAGGACACGTTGTCGCCAGGCATAACCATCTCGGTGCCTTCTGCCAGCTGAACGGTGCCGGTCACGTCAGTTGTACGGAAGTAGAACTGCGGACGGTAGTTCGCGAAGAACGGCGTGTGACGGCCACCTTCCTCTTTGGTGAGGATGTAGGCTTCGGCTTCGAACTTGGTGTGCGGGTTCACGGAACCGGGCTTGCAGAGAACCTGACCGCGCTCAACGCCGTCACGCTCAACGCCACGCAGCAGCGCGCCGATGTTGTCGCCAGCTTCACCACGGTCCAGCAGCTTGCGGAACATTTCAACGCCTGTGCAGGTCGTCTTTTTGGTGTCGCGGATGCCGACGATCTCGATTTCGTCGCCAACGTTGATCACGCCGCGCTCAACACGACCTGTCACAACGGTACCACGACCGGAGATCGAGAACACGTCTTCGACGGGCATCAGGAACGGCTGGTCAACGGCACGCTCAGGTGTCGGGATCCATGTGTCGACAGCTTCCATCAGCTTGCGGATGGAGTTTTCGCCGATCTCTTCGTCGCGGCCTTCCATGGCTGCCAGAGCGGAACCGGGGATGACGGGGATGTCGTCGCCGGGGTACTCATAGGAAGACAGCAGCTCGCGGATTTCCATCTCAACCAGCTCAAGCAGCTCTTCGTCGTCAACCTGATCAACTTTGTTCATGTAGACAACCATCGTCGGGATGCCAACCTGACGGCCGAGCAGGATGTGCTCGCGCGTCTGGGGCATTGGGCCGTCGGCGGCGTTCACAACCAGGATCGCGCCGTCCATCTGAGCGGCACCGGTGATCATGTTCTTCACATAGTCAGCGTGGCCGGGGCAGTCGACGTGGGCGTAGTGACGTGCTTCGGTCTCATACTCAACGTGAGCGGTCGAGATGGTGATGCCGCGGGCCTTTTCTTCGGGCGCGCCGTCGATCTGGTCATACGCTTGGAAGTCACCGAAATACTTGGTGATCGCCGCGGTCAGCGTGGTTTTACCGTGGTCAACGTGGCCGATTGTGCCGATGTTGACGTGCGGTTTGGTGCGTTCAAACTTTGCCTTTGCCATGGGGTTGGCTCCTTTTGGTCTTTCAGAACGGTGCGTGCGATGCACACACCCTACGGTTTGGGGTAGGATGCGTGGTTTCCCACGCACCTTTGCTTATGCGAATTTGGCCTGAATCTCGTCAGAGATGTTCTGCGGCACAGGCTCGTAATGGTCGAACTGCATGGTGAAGTTCGCACGACCGGAAGACATCGACCGCAGCGTGTTGATGTAGCCGAACATGTTCGCCAGCGGCACGAAGGCGTCGATCGCGATGGCGTTGCCGCGCGTGTCTTGACCCTGCACCTGACCACGACGGGATGTCAGGTCACCAATGATGCCACCGGTGTACTCTTCCGGTGTCACAACTTCGACCTTCATGATCGGTTCCAACAGCTTGGCGCCCGCTTTCTTCATGCCTTCGCGCATACCCATACGGGCGGCGATTTCAAAGGCCAGAACGCTGGAGTCAACGTCGTGGAACTTACCGTCGATCAGAGCCACCTTGAAGTCGATGACCGGGAAGCCCGCCAGCGGACCGGAGTCCAGAACCGACTTGATACCCTTTTCCACGCCCGGGATGTATTCCTTGGGAATGGCACCACCGACGATACGGCTCTCAAAGGAGTAACCTTCGCCCGGCTCGGTCGGCATCAGGATCATCTTAACTTCACCGAACTGACCCGAACCACCCGACTGCTTTTTGTGGGTGTAGGTGATTTCGGCTTCGCGGCTGATGGTCTCGCGGTAAGCCACCTGCGGCGCACCGATGTTCGCTTCAACTTTGAATTCGCGCTTCAGACGGTCCACCAGAATGTCGAGGTGAAGTTCGCCCATGCCTTTCATGATGGTCTGACCGGATTCCAGATCGGTTTCGACACGGAAAGACGGGTCTTCGGCGGCCAGACGGGCCAGACCTGCAGACATCTTTTCCTGGTCGGCCTTGGTTTTCGGCTCAACCGCGATCTCGATCACCGGATCGGGGAAGGTCATGGTTTCCAGAACCACCGGATCGTTCTGCGCGCAGAGCGTGTCACCCGTGGTGGTGTCTTTCAGACCGGCAAGCGCAATGATGTCGCCCGCGAATGCTTCTTCGATCTCTTCGCGGTTGATCGAGTGCATCATCATCATACGACCGACGCGCTCTTTTTTACCCTTGGTCGAGTTCAAGAGGGTATCGCCCTTCTTGAGCATGCCCGAGTAGATGCGGGTGAAGGTCAGCGAGCCCACGAAGGGGTCGTTCATGATTTTGAACGCAAGGCCAGAGAACGCCATATCATCGTCCGCACGGCGCGGGATGTTACGTGTTTCTGTCTCATCGCCCGGCTTGAAGCCCATGTAGTCGACAACGTCCAGCGGGCTGGGCAGATAGTCGATCACGGCGTTCAAGAGCGGCTGAACACCTTTGTTCTTGAAGGCAGAGCCACAAAGAACGGGGATGAACTTGATTGCCAGCGTGCCCTTGCGGATCAGCGCGCGCAGGGTGTCAACGTCCGGCTCAGCGCCGTCCATCAGGTAGTTTTCCATCGCCTCATCGTCCATCTCGACCGCAGTCTCGATGAGCTTGGCCCGCCATTCGTCGGCGGTCTCTTTCAGGCTGTCACGGATTTCGCGCTGTTCCCAGCCGGCACCCAGATCTTCACCGGACCAGACCCATTCCTTCATGGTGACAAGGTCAACAAGACCTTCAAGCTCGGTCTCGGCACCAATTGGGATCTGGATCGGCGCAGGTGTGGCACCTGTACGGTCTTTAATCATCTTCACGCAGTTGAAGAAGTCCGCGCCGATTTTGTCCATCTTGTTGACGAACACAATACGCGGAACCTTGTAGCGGTCAGCCTGACGCCACACGGTTTCGGTCTGCGGTTCAACACCGGCGTTGGCGTCAAGCACGGCAACCGCGCCATCGAGAACCGCCAGCGAACGCTCAACTTCAATGGTGAAGTCAACGTGGCCGGGGGTGTCGATGATGTTCATCCGGTACTTGGTGTCGGATGTCGCATCGGGTGTGGGCTCTTCCTGACGCTGCCAGAACGTGGTGGTCGCGGCGGAGGTGATGGTGATACCGCGTTCCTGCTCCTGCTCCATCCAGTCCATCGTCGCGGCGCCGTCGTGGACTTCGCCGATGTTGTGGGATTTGCCGGTGTAGAACAGGATGCGTTCGGAACAGGTGGTTTTGCCGGCATCGATGTGAGCCATGATGCCGAAGTTGCGGTAGCGTTGGAGCGGATAGTCGCGTGCCATGGGGCTGCTTCCTCGAAAATATCAGTACGAACGGATCGCGCCCGAAACCGGGCGCGACGTTGAAATTACCAGCGGTAGTGGCTGAACGCTTTGTTGGCGTCGGCCATTTTATGCGTATCTTCGCGCTTTTTAACGGCAGTACCACGGGACTGGACGGCGTCCATCAGCTCGCCTGCAAGGCGCTCTTCCATGGTGTTTTCGTTGCGGGCGCGCGCGGCTTTGATCAACCAGCGGATCGCCAGCGCCTGACGGCGCTCGGGGCGCACTTCGACTGGCACCTGATAGGTGGCACCACCAACGCGACGCGAACGGACTTCGACGGACGGCTGGATGTTTTCAAGTGCTTCGTGGAACACTTCGATCGGGGCGCGTTTGATCTTGTCTTCGACGCGGGTCATCGCGTTGTAGACGATGCGCTCGGCGACAGATTTCTTGCCGTCGATCATCAGGTTGTTCATGAACTTTGTAAGAACCAGATCGCCGTATTTGGCGTCTGGCAGGACTTCGCGTTTTTCAGCGGCGTGGCGGCGTGACATGTCAGTGTCTTCCTCTTGGCGGGTGGTGGGGCCCTGCCCCACCCAACATCGAATGGAATGGCGGGGGCGTGCCCCAGCCGTGCGAGATTACTTCGGACGCTTCGCGCCGTACTTGGAACGACGCTGCTTACGGTCTTTAACGCCTTGGGTATCAAGCACACCGCGCAGGATGTGATAACGCACACCCGGAAGGTCTTTTACACGACCGCCGCGGATCAGAACCACGGAGTGTTCCTGAAGGTTGTGGCTCTCGCCCGGGATGTAGGAGATGACTTCGAAACCATTGGTCAGGCGCACTTTGGCAACCTTACGCATGGCCGAGTTCGGCTTCTTGGGTGTTGTTGTATAAACCCGTGTGCAGACGCCACGCTTTTGCGGGCACTCCTGCAGGTGCATGGATTTCGAACGTTTGACTTTCGGCTGCCGCGGCTTGCGGATCAGCTGTTGGATCGTTGGCATTCCGGATATATCCCCGTATCGCTCAGATTTTGTACACGGGGGATCCCCCATGCGGCTAATTTCGGTTACCTTGCGCGTCCACAAAGCAAAATGACCGCAACGTTCCCGTACCGAGGAAAACGACGCGGTGGGTTAACAGAGGATCGGGCCAGTAGTAGGCCGGATCGTGACCACTTGAGTTATGAGTTCGGATTGGCAGAGCGGCCTCCACCTCCGAGATAGCGGGCGTATAGGACGTTGCGCGGGGGCTGTCAACAGCAGGGCCCGGCCCAGCGCCGCCCAGAGCAGAGGATCGCGTGCTCTGGATGCGCCATGTGGCCCCCTCCCTGGCAGAGCCCCCTTGCCAGCGGCTCTCCCCTGTCGCCATATTCGTCGAAGTTATCCTTGAGGGACAATACCATGCAAGCCATCGGCCTGTGCCGTTTTTCTTACCCCGCCCTTGGTGGATTTCAGGTGGGTCATGACACCACCGAGGAACGCATTGCCTACCTCTATGACGAAACCCGGCTTGAAGAACGCTTCCGCCTGCTTGAGACAGTCGCCCTGCCCTGCCTCAAGGCCCAGACCAATCCGGATTTCTCAATGATTTTCGTGATCGGAGACCAGTTTCCCGCCGCCCATGCCAAACGGCTCGAATCGCTTTTGTCGGACCTGCCTCAAGCGGTGATCCACCGCGAGCCGCCGCGCCAGCACCGCGAAGTAATGAAAGAAGTGCTGAACGCCGCGCGGATCAATCCAAAAGAACCCTGCCTGCAATTTCGCTATGACGATGACGACGCGGTCTCAGTCGACTTCATCGACCGCCTGCGCCGCACGGTTGAGGACAGCGCGGGCCTTTTGATAGGTCAACGCTCGGTCGCCTTTGACTGGCCCAAAGGGTATATCGCCGAGTTCGGGCCGGACGGCATCCGCGCGGCAGAAGTTTTTCGGCCCCTGAATGTGGCTGCACTGGCGATGTATGTGAAGGGCGGCAGTCCGGTCACGATCATGAACTTCGCCCATGAGAAACTGCCGCGGTTTATGCCCTGCGTGAGCCTTCCCGATGCGACGATGTTCGTGCGCAGCCACAACGGTTCCAACGATTCGCGCCAAGGGCTTGCCCGGCATGTTAAGGTCGCGCCGCTTGATGCCGAAGGCGAAGCGCTGTTTCGCGCACGCTTTGCCATCGACGCAGATCAGGTGCGCCGGACCTTCTCAGCCTGAATTTTCAGGGCGCGTTCGCGGTAGAGGGTGAAGACCCCCGTGGCCACAACAATGCCCGCGCCGATCAAGGTCAGGGTGCCCGGCCAATCGCCAAAGATGAACCAGCCCAGCAGCAGCGCCCACAGCAGGCCTGTGTAGCGGAACGGCGCCACAAAGGCGACGTCGCCCACCCGCATGACCTGGATCGAGAAAAAATAGCCGCCAAGCACGAAAACGCCGGACCCGCCAATCAGCACTGCCAGCGAAGGTGTCACCGGCGCCCACGGCGCACTGAGTGATGCGAGCCCCGCCGCCGTCATCACCGACAGCGCGGTGATTAATGTGACCGTCATCGAGGGCACCGCAGGTGACAGGGCGCGGGTTGAAAGATCACGGACCGTCACGCAGAGCACCGCGATCAGCACGTAGATTGACCAGATGTTAAACCCTTCAGCTCCCGGCTTCACAATCAGCAAGACACCGCAGAAACCGATCCCAATCGCCACCAGCCGCCGCCAGCCTACCGCCTGCCGCAACACCAGTGCCGCGGCCAACGTGACCGAGAGCGGCACCACCTGAAGAATCGCGGTGACATTGGCCAAAGGCATGTTGAACAGCGCCGTGAGAAAGAAATAGGCCGCTGAAATCTCGGCCACAGAGCGGAGGCCGATCACCCGCCAGTCCCGCGCTTCAAGCCGAAAATTGATGCGCCCCAGTTGACGGCTGAGGGCAAGGATCAATAGCGACGTCGTTGCCCCCCGCAGGAAGAGGAGCTGGAACAGCGGCAGTGCCCCGTCGGTCATTTTAAGCAACGTATCGTTAAACGTGAAACAAGCCATCGAGGCGATCATCAGCAATGCGCCGATGGTATTGGGGGACATGAAAGCGCTCCAAGAAAAATGGTGCGGCTTATATCGGTGCCGCTCCCGAATGACTGGCAGCGGGCACGGGGGCTGTCAAGAACGGCGGCTTGTGCTCGGCCACGGGACCGACAGCAGATGACGGTCAGCAGGCGCCTAGAGCGCCGCTTTGCCGCAGAGCGTTACTGGCTAGACGCCTGCGCCACCGATTGTTGCTGACTGGCCAGCAGGTTCCGGACCGTGCTGCGCAGCAGTCCCGGCTCAACGGGTTTTTGCATCACCGTGGCGGCGAGATCTCGGAAGGCGTCATAGACCTCCAGATCGCGGGTACGACCACTGAGAAAAATGATCGGCGTGCCGGCAATGTCGGGGTTTTCGCCAAACCGATGCGCCAATTCCAAACCACCCATGTCAGGCATGGAGATATCGCTGATGATCAAATCGGGCTTCAGGTCATTCACCACCGCCAACGCATCGCGGGCGTTCAAACAAGAGACAAAGGTCAGCGATCTGTCGTCGGAAAAGATCATCTTTACCAATTCCAGAATGATCGGATCATCGTCGATATGTAGAATGCGGGACGTCATTTGAAGACCTTACGACGGTTAAGCTTTCGCAAACCTATTGCGACTATGTGGCGGATGTAAGGCTCCGGCGGCAAATTCCGGGCCATCTTGCTGGCACTGTGCTTTCGATGTTGTGGCGCAGCCCATAAAAAAGCCCCCGCAGCTTTCACTGCGGGGGCTTTTGATTTCTAAGTCAGCCTAGCGATTAATCGCGGCTCTCGTCGTCACCGACCGGCGTGCTGAACACATCGCCACCGACAATGTCGTCATCCGCAGAGGCCGCAGGTGCTGCCAGGGCAGCGGCGGCTTCGGCCTCTTCGCGGCGCGCTTCGATCACGACGTTGTCGCGGTCTGTCGCCACTTTGCGCATCTGCTGGGTTGCCCCACCAGTGCCCGCCGGGATCAGACGTCCCACGATGACGTTCTCTTTCAGACCGACCAGTTTGTCCCGCTTGCCCTGAACCGAAGCTTCGGTCAGCACGCGCGTTGTTTCCTGGAAGGACGCGGCAGAGATGAAGCTGCGGGTCTGCAGCGACGCCTTGGTGATTCCCAACAGGATCGGTTCGCCCTTCGCGGGACGGCCGCCCTTCTTGATCGCCTTCTCGTTGGCCTGATCAAACTCCTGCTTGTCGACGTGTTCGCCCTTCAGCAGCGTGGTGTCACCGCTTTCTTGGATTTCCCACTTCTGCAGCATCTGACGCACGATGACTTCGATGTGTTTGTCGTTAATCTTCACACCCTGCAGTCGGTACACGTCCTGCACTTCGTCGATCATGTATTCAGCCAAGGCTTCGACGCCCATGATCGCCAGAATGTCGTGCGGCGCGGGGTTGCCGTCCATGATGTAGTCACCCTTCTGCACGAAGTCACCTTCGGCAACGGGGATGTGTTTCCCCTTGGGCACCATGTATTCAACCTTCACGTCCGGATCATCCGAGCTTTCAATCGAGATGCGGCGCTTGTTCTTGTAGTCCTTGCCGAAACGCACATAGCCGTCGATTTCCGCGATGATGGCGTGGTCCTTGGGGCGACGTGCCTCAAAGAGTTCGGCCACACGTGGCAGACCACCGGTAATGTCCTTCGTCTTGCTGCCTTCGCGCGGGATACGCGCGATGATGTCACCAGCTTGAACTTCGGTCTGATCCTCAATGGACAGAACCGCATCCACGGACATTGGATAGGTCACCGGGTTGCCCGCATCGTTGCGGACCGGCTCGCCATCGTCACCGACCAGAATGATCTCGGGCTTCAGCTCGTTGCCTTTGGGGGCCGCGCGCCAGTCGATCACGATCTTCTGGGTCATGCCTGTCGCATCATCGGTGTCTTCTTTCACCGCGATGCCCGACACGAGGTCGACGTATTTGGCCATACCCGGCTTCTCGGCGATGATCGGTAGGGTGTAGGGATCCCATTCGAACAGTTTATCGCCGCGCACGATTGTATCGCCATCCTTGACGAAGAGCTTGGTGCCGTAGCCGACTTTGTGGCTGGCGCGCTCGTCGCCATTCTCGTCAACGATTGCCATTTTCATGTTCCGGCCCATGACGAGGATCTCGCCCGCGCTGTTTTCCAACGTCAAAGCGTTGTCGAACACGATTTTACCGGACTGGCTTGCCTCCAAGAAGGACTGCTGACCACCCTGAGCAACGCCGCCGATGTGGAAGGTCCGCATCGTCAGCTGTGTACCGGGCTCACCAATCGACTGAGCCGCGATGATGCCGACCGCTTCGCCTTGGTTCACCAAAGTACCGCGTGCAAGGTCACGACCGTAGCACATGGCGCAGACGCCCTCTTCGGCCTCACATGTCAGCGGGCTGCGGATGCGCGCAGAAGCCACACCTGCTTCGTCGATCGCATCGGACAGACGTTCGTCGATCAGCGACCCTGCGGGAACGAGAACATCCTCGGTGCCCGGCACCAGAATGTCATCCGCCGCCACACGGCCCAACAAACGCTCGGCCAGCGACGATACGACTTCACCATCGTTGACAGCCGCTTCGGCAGTGATCGCAGTTTCGGTGCCACAGTCATGCTGACGCACGATGCAGTCCTGCGCCACGTCCACCAGACGACGGGTCAGGTAACCCGAGTTCGCCGTCTTCAAAGCGGTATCCGACAGACCCTTACGGGCACCGTGGGTCGAGTTGAAGTACTCGAGAACGGTCAGACCTTCTTTAAAGTTCGAGATGATCGGCGTCTCGATGATGTCGCCATTCGGCTTCGCCATCAGACCGCGCATCCCGCCCAGCTGTTTCATCTGGGTGACCGAGCCACGCGCACCGGAGTGCGCCATCATGTAGACCGAGTTCGGCTCTTTCTCGGAGCCATCCTCGTGATAAGTGATGGCCGAGATCGAGCCCATCATCGCGTCGGTGACCTTGTCGTTACACTTCGACCATGCATCGACGACTTTGTTGTACTTTTCGCCCTGAGTGATCAGGCCGTCCATGTACTGCTGTTCAAAGTCCTTCACCTGCTCGCGGGTCTCTTCCACCAGCGGCCATTTGGAGTCTGGGATCAGCATGTCGTCTTTGCCGAAGGAAATACCCGCTTTGAAAGCTTCGCGGAAACCCATCGTCATGATCTGGTCACAGAAGATAACCGACTCTTTCTGACCGCAATAACGGTAGACGGTGTCGATGACCTGCTGCACTTCTTTCTTCCGCAGCAGACGGTTGACCAGGTCAAACGGTGCTTTGGCGTTCAGCGGCAGCAGCGCGCCAAGACGTACGCGACCGGGGGTCGTGTCGAAGCGCATCATCACTTCGTTGCCTTCGGCGTCGATCTGTTTGATCCGGGCTTTGATCTTAGTGTGCAGGTGCACGGCACTGGCGTCGAGGGCGTGCTGCACCTCATCAACCGAACCAAAGACCATGCCTTCGCCAACCATGCCTTTGCGCTCAAGGGTCGTGTAGTAGAGACCCAAGATCATATCCTGCGACGGCACGATGATCGGTGCGCCGTTTGCAGGCGACAGAACGTTGTTCGTGGACATCATCAGAACACGTGCTTCCAGCTGGGCTTCCAGCGAGAGCGGTACGTGAACGGCCATCTGGTCACCGTCGAAGTCAGCGTTAAAGGCCGAGCAGACAAGCGGGTGAAGCTGGATCGCTTTACCTTCAATCAACACGGGCTCAAACGCCTGAATGCCGAGACGGTGCAGCGTCGGCGCACGGTTGAGCATGACGGGGTGTTCGCGGATCACCTCATCAAGGATGTCCCAAACCTCCGGACGCTCTTTTTCGACCAGCTTTTTCGCCTGCTTCACGGTGGAGGACAGACCTTTGGCCTCAAGCCGCGAGTAGATGAATGGCTTGAACAGCTCCAAGGCCATCTTCTTAGGCAGACCACACTGGTGCAGCTTCAACTCGGGGCCGGTCACAATGACCGAACGACCGGAGAAGTCGACGCGCTTACCCAAAAGGTTCTGACGGAAGCGACCCTGCTTACCTTTCAGCATGTCGGACAGCGACTTCAGCGGGCGCTTGTTGGCACCGGTGATTACGCGGCCACGACGGCCGTTGTCGAAGAGCGCATCGACGGATTCCTGCAGCATCCGCTTTTCGTTGCGGACGATGATGTCAGGTGCGCGCAATTCGATCAGGCGCTTCAAACGGTTGTTCCGGTTGATCACGCGGCGATACAGGTCGTTGAGGTCAGAGGTCGCAAAACGGCCCCCATCCAGCGGCACCAGCGGGCGCAGCTCTGGCGGGATCACCGGGATCACGGTCATCACCATCCACTCGGGACGGTTGCCTGACTCGAGGAAGGACTCGACCACTTTCAGACGCTTGATGATCTTCTTGGGCTTCAGCTCGCCTGTCGCTTCTTTCAAGTCGGCACGGAGGGTTTCAGCTTCGGATTCCAGATCGATCGCCGCTAGCATTTCGCGGATCGCTTCGGCACCGATATTGGCGGTGAAAGCGTCCATGCCATAGGCGTCTTGGGCGTCCATATATTCTTCTTCGGTCATCATCTGACCATATTGAAGATCGGTGAGGCCCGGCTCAATCACGACGTAGTTCTCAAAGTAGAGAACACGTTCCAGATCACGCAGGGTCATGTCCAGCATCAGGCCGATGCGCGAGGGCAGCGACTTGAGGAACCAAATGTGCGCGACGGGCGAGGCCAGCTCGATGTGGCCCATACGCTCACGACGGACCTTTTGCAGCGTCACTTCGACACCGCACTTCTCGCAGACGACGCCGCGATACTTCATCCGCTTATATTTGCCGCAAAGACATTCGTAGTCTTTGATCGGGCCAAAGATACGTGCGCAGAACAGGCCGTCACGCTCGGGCTTGAACGTCCGGTAGTTGATGGTCTCCGGTTTTTTGATCTCGCCGAAGGACCAGCTGAGGATCCGCTCGGGGGAGGCCAAAGAGACCTTGATTTCGTCAAACGCTTTTTGCGGCGTCAGCGGGTTGAACGGGTTGTTTGTCAGTTCCTGGTTCATTTTCAGATCCTTGAAAGGGGTGCGTTGGGAGGGACCGAACCCGTTTTCTTTTGAAGAAAACGGGCCGGGATTTTTAAAAAATCCCGTTTACCGCGTCACTCATCCTCCTCCGCATCCAGGAGTTCCATATTCAGGCCGAGGCCGCGCACTTCCTTGACGAGAACGTTAAAGCTCTCTGGAATGCCCGCTTCGAAGTTATCCTCGCCCTTGACGATGCTTTCATAGACCTTGGTCCGGCCCGCGACGTCGTCCGACTTGACGGTCAGCATTTCCTGCAATGTGTAAGCGGCGCCGTAAGCTTCGAGAGCCCAGACTTCCATCTCACCAAAGCGCTGGCCACCGAACTGTGCCTTACCACCCAGCGGCTGCTGTGTGACGAGGGAGTACGGCCCTGTCGAACGTGCGTGGATCTTGTCGTCCACCAGGTGGTGCAGCTTCAGCAGGTACTTGACGCCGACGGTCACCGGGCGGGCAAACTGCTCACCTGTCCGACCATCAAACAGCACCGACTGACCAGAGGTGTCGAACCCGGCCCGCTTGAGGCTGTCGTTCACATCCGCTTCCTTGGCGCCGTCAAAGACCGGCGTGGCGATTGGCACGCCGCGACGCACGTTGTCGGCCACTTCAAGAAGCGTGTCCTCGTCCATGCCGGTGATGCCTTCTTCGTAGACATCATCGCCATAAGCCAGCTGCATTGCTTCACGCACAGGAGTCAGATCGCCGGAACGCTTATACTCTTGCAGCGCCTCGTCGATGTTGATGCCCAGACCGCGTGCGGCCCAGCCCATGTGTGTCTCAAGGATCTGACCGACGTTCATCCGCGACGGAACACCCAGAGGGTTAAGGCAGAAGTCGACCGGGGTGCCATCGGCGAGGAACGGCATGTCCTCCATCGGCACCACTTTCGAGATCACACCCTTGTTCCCGTGACGACCGGCCATCTTGTCGCCCGGCTGCAGCTTGCGCTTCACCGCCACGAACACTTTGACCATCTTCATCACACCCGGGGGCAGATCGTCACCACGACGTACTTTCTCGACCTTATCCTCGAAACGTGCATCCAAGGTCCGTTTCTGGATCTCGTACTGCTCGTTCAGGGCTTCGACGATCTTCGCGTCATCCTCGTCCTCAAGGGCCAGCTGCCACCACTGACCACGGGTCAGGGTTTCCAGCAGTTCCTCGGTGATCTGGCTGTTCGCCTTCACACCTTTCGGGCCTTTGACAGCGATTTTGCCAAGGATCATGTCTTTGAGACGCGCGTAGATGTTGCGGTCGAGGATGGCCAGCTCGTCGTCCCGGTCACGGGCCAGACGTTCGACTTCCTCACGCTCAATCTGCAGCGCACGCTCGTCTTTCTCAACGCCGTGACGGTTGAAGACGCGCACTTCGACAACGGTGCCGAAATCGCCCGGCTTCACACGCAACGAAGTGTCGCGCACGTCAGAGGCTTTCTCACCAAAGATGGCACGCAGAAGCTTTTCTTCCGGCGTCATCGGGCTTTCGCCCTTCGGTGTGATCTTACCCACAAGGATGTCGCCCGGCTCTACGTCCGCACCAATATACACGATACCGGCTTCGTCGAGGTTGCGCAGGGCTTCCTCGCCGACGTTGGGAATGTCGCGGGTGATCTCTTCTGGCCCAAGCTTCGTGTCACGCGCGGCGACTTCGAATTCCTCGATGTGGATCGAGGTGAAGACGTCGTCCTGCGAAATCCGCTCGGAGATCAGGATGGAGTCTTCGTAGTTGTAGCCATTCCACGGCATGAAGGCGACGACGACGTTCTTGCCGAGCGCCAGTTCCCCCATGTCGGTGGACGGACCATCCGCGATGACCTGACCCTTGGTGACCTTCTCGCCCACTTTCACCAACGGACGCTGGTTGATGCAGGTGTTCTGGTTCGAGCGCTGGAATTTACGCATGCGGTAGATGTCCACACCCGCATCGCCCAGCTCAAGGTCTTCGGTGGCCCGGATCACGATACGCGACGCATCGACCTGGTCGATGATACCCGCACGGCGTGCCGTGTAGGCCGCCCCGGAATCGCGTGCCACAACTTCTTCGATGCCGGTGCCGACGAGCGGCGCTTCGGCTTGAAGAAGCGGTACGGCCTGACGTTGCATGTTCGAGCCCATCAGAGCGCGGTTGGCGTCGTCGTTTTCAAGGAACGGAATCAAGGAGGCCGCGACCGAGACCAACTGTTTCGGTGAAACGTCGATCAGGTCCACGTTTTCCGTCGGCGCCAGCGTGTAGTCGCCGGACTGACGGGTCGAGACCATCTCGTTCACGAACTTCATGTTCTCGTCGAGGTTGGCGTTCGCCTGTGCCACGGTGTGACGCATTTCCTCGGTCGCGGACATGTAGTGCACTTCGTCGGTGACGGTGCTGTCTTTGACCACGCGGTAAGGCGTTTCGATGAAGCCGTATTTGTTCACGCGGGCAAAGGTGGCCAGCGAGTTGATCAGACCGATGTTCGGCCCTTCCGGCGTTTCAATCGGGCACATCCGACCATAGTGGGTCGGGTGAACGTCACGCACTTCAAAGCCCGCACGCTCACGTGTCAAACCGCCGGGTCCAAGCGCCGAGAGGCGACGTTTGTGCGTCACTTCGGAGAGCGGGTTGGTTTGGTCCATGAACTGCGACAGCTGCGAGGAGCCGAAGAATTCACGCACCGCAGCCGCGGCTGGCTTGGCGTTGATCAGGTCTTGCGGCATCACGGTGTCGATCTCAACGGAGGACATCCGCTCTTTGATCGCACGCTCCATGCGCAGCAGGCCAACGCGGTACTGGTTTTCCATCAATTCGCCGACCGAACGCACACGACGGTTGCCGAGGTGGTCGATGTCGTCGATGTCGCCACGGCCATCGCGCAGGTCAACCAGCGCTTTGATACAGGCGACGATGTCGTCACGGTCCAGCGTGCGCTGTGTGTCGGGCTTTTCAAGCGCCAGACGCATGTTCATCTTCACGCGGCCAACAGCCGAGAGGTCATAGCGTTCGCTATCGAAGAACAGCGTGTCGAAGAGCGCGGAGGCGGCCTCAACGGTGGGCGGCTCGCCCGGGCGCATGACGCGGTAGATGTCCATGAGCGCGGTGTCGCGGTTCATGTTCTTGTCCATCGCCATGGTGTTGCGCATGTAGGGGCCGACGTTGACGTTGTCGATGTCCAACAACGGAATCTCGGTGATGCCCGCGTCGATCAGCTCCTTCGCGGTGCCACCGATCAGCGTGCCGTCCTTGTCATACTCCAGCGTCAACTCGTCACCGGCCTCGACATAGATCGCGCCGGTTTCTTCGTTGATGATGTCGCGCGCGACGAATTTGCCAACGATGTGATCGAAGGGCAGCAGCAGTTCTTTGACTTTGCCTTCGTCGAGCAGCTTTTTGACGGCCCGAGGCGTGACCTTTTTGGTGGCTTCGAACAGAATTTCGCCAGTGGCCGCATCAACCAAGTCATAGGTCGGACGGGTGCCGCGCACACGGTCGGGGAAGAAGGGTGCAACCCAGCCCTTGTTCTTCTCAAGCGTGTAGGTGACGGTTTTGTAGTAAGCGTTCATGATCGCTTCCTGATCCAGCCCAAGGGCATAGAGCAGGGTCGTCACAGGCAGTTTACGGCGACGGTCAATCCGGGCAAAGACGATGTCTTTTGCGTCGAATTCAAAGTCCAGCCAAGAGCCGCGGTAGGGGATGATGCGGCAGGCGAACAGGAGCTTGCCCGACGAGTGGGTCTTGCCCTTGTCGTGGTCAAAGAACACGCCCGGCGAACGGTGCATCTGGGATACGATCACACGCTCGGTGCCGTTAACGACAAAGGTGCCGTTCGGCGTCATTAGGGGCATGTCGCCCATGAACACGTCTTGCTCTTTGATGTCCTTGACCGACTTGGCGCCGGTATCTTCGTCTACATCGAACACGATGAGGCGCAGCGTCACCTTGAGCGGCGCGCTGTAGGTCATGTCACGCTGCTGACATTCCTCAACATCGTATTTCGGTTTTTCCAGCTCGTACTTGACGTATTCAAGCACGGAGGTCTCGTTGAAATCCTTGATCGGGAAAACCGACTGGAAAACGCCTGTGATACCTTCACCATCGGTGGGGGTCTCGGCGTCGCCGGAATTCAGGAACAGATCGTAAGAGGATTTCTGAACCTCGATGAGGTTCGGCATCTCCAGCACTTCGCGGATTTTGCCGTAATATTTACGCAGACGTTTCTGGCCAAGGAAGGATTGTGCCATGTGTCGTGTCACCTTTCGTGTCTCTTGCCGAGCGCATCAACCACCGGGGCCGTGGTGCGCGCCCATAAGAGCGGAAAATCCGGGTCAATTCTTGGAATGCGTCCCACTGCATCCCTTCCGACCATGGACCTCTCCAGAGAAATACTCCGCTGCGCGGAACATTCGTCAAAACAGGTCAGGCTGGACAGGAAAACCTCCCGTCCAGCCCTTGTTCATGCGTGGTGCGTGAGAACACGCACCTCTGGCTTAGGCCAGCTCGACTTCGGCGCCAGCTGCTTCCAGCTTGCCTTTGATCTCTTCGGCTTCGGCTTTGTCGACGCCTTCTTTGATCTTGCCACCGGCTTCGACCAGGTCTTTGGCTTCTTTCAGGCCGAGACCTGTGATGCCGCGGACTTCCTTGATCACGTTGATCTTGGATGCGCCGGCGTTCTTCAGAACGACGTCGAATTCGGTCTTTTCTTCTTCGGCAGCGCCACCTTCAGCAGGGCCGGCCATCATCACTGCGCCGCCAGCGGCGGGCTCGATGCCGTACTCGTCTTTCAGGATGGTTTTCAGTTCTTGTGCTTCAAGCAGAGTCAGACCAACGATGTCTTCTGCCAGTTTCTTCAGATCAGCCATGTTTAGCTCTTTCCGTTACGATATGTGTGTTCCAACGCGCGTGTTCAACCCGAGCGCCGGCTTGACGATATGCCTTACGCAGCCGCCTTGTCCTCGATCGTGGACAAGATGGATGCGATGTTGCTTGCAGGTGCGCCAATGGCCCCGGCGATGTTCGAAGCAGGTGCGCCGAGCATGCCCGCGATGGTGGAGATAAGCTCCTCCCGCGAAGGCATTTTCGACACGGCTTCGACACCAGCGGCGTCCAACGCGTTCTCACCCATGGAACCACCGAGGATCACCAGCTTTGGGTTTTCCTTGGAGAATTCCTGAGCAACCTTGGCCGCAGCCACAGGATCCTCAGAATAGGTCAGAACGGTCATACCCGTCAGAAGGTCAGCGATGCTTTCGCATGGCTTGCCCTCAAGGGCGATCTTGGCGAGCCTGTTTTTGGCAACACGCACGGCCCCACCGGCAGCGCGTGCGCGCGCCCGAAGGTCCTGCATTTCGGCAACTGTCAAACCGACGTAGTGGCTAACCACAACGACGCCAGAGCTTTCAAAGATCTGGCCGAGTTCGTCGACCAGCTGTTCTTTTTGTGCTCTATCCACAGTTTCACTCCAAATTTGGGGGTTGCCCCCCGGCTCAGTTCAGGATGCGATACTCTGCATCCCATTCGGGTCCAATGTCAGGGTCCCGGCCAAAACCGCCCGAGGGCAGAATTTTTCCGGTTTCCCATCTCAGGAAGGAATTATTCAGGCCGCAGCCCAAACCCTCCGTCTCGGACAGACGCGCGGACCGATCTTCTGGTCCTTGCGTATCTGACGGCCGAAGCCGCCAAATCTCGGGTCGTAAGGTGGGAGGCTGCCCCCCCACCCCACTGGATCACTCGGCGGTTGCGTTCTCGACAGCGACCGACACGCCCGGGCCCATTGTGGAGCTCAGGTTGATCTTTTTCATATATGTGCCCTTGGAGCCGGAAGGCTTCGCTTTGGACACGGCGCCGACGAAGGCGCGGATGTTTTCGACCAGTTTGGCTTCGTCGAAGGACAGTTTGCCAACGCCAGCGTGGACGACACCGCCCTTTTCGGCCTTGAACTGAACTTCACCGCCCTTGGCCGCTTTCACGGCGTCGGCGACGTCCATGGTCACGGTGCCAACCTTGGGGTTCGGCATCAGGTTACGGGGGCCAAGCACTTTACCCAGACGGCCAACGATCGGCATCATGTCGGGTGTCGCGATGCAACGATCAAAGTCGATCTTGCCGGACTGCACGGTTTCCATCAGGTCTTCTGCGCCAACGATATCTGCGCCAGCCTTTTCGGCTTCTTCAGCTTTCGCGCCACGGGCGAAGACGGCAACGCGCATGGTTTTGCCGGTGCCGTTGGGCAGGCCGACAACACCGCGGACCATCTGGTCTGCGTGGCGTGGGTCAACACCGAGGTTCATGGCGATCTCGATGGTTTCGTCGAACTTCGCGTTTGCGTTTGCTTTGATGAGGCTTACCGCTTCTTCAACGGACAGGTCCTCTTTGCCAGCAAAGGCTTCACGGGCGGCGCGGGTGCGTTTACCAAGTTTTGCCATCTTACTTCACCTCGATGCCCATGGACCGGGCGGAGCCCAGGATGATTTTCATCGCCGCTTCCACGTCATTCGCGGACAGGTCGGCGGCTTTTGCTTCTGCAATCTCGCGCAGCTGCTTGGTGGTCACGGTGCCGACGGTCTCACGCGAAGGCGTTTTCGCGCCAGAGTTCACCTTGGCAGCTTTTTTCAGGTAGTAGGACGCCGGGGGCGTCTTGATGTCCATGGTGAAGGACTTGTCCTGATAGTAGCTGATCACGGTGGGGCACGGTGCGCCCGGCTCCATGTCTGCGGTCTTGGCGTTGAACGCCTTGCAGAATTCCATGATGTTGATGCCGCGCTGACCGAGAGCCGGACCAACGGGCGGGGACGGGTTTGCTTGACCCGCTTTAACTTGCAACTTCATCGTACCGACGAGTTTCTTGGCCATCTGACCATTCTCCTTTCAACACCCTTGGGGCGCGCCCCGCGGGATCTTCGTTGCGTGGTCCGGGTTGGGCGCCGCGGCGCCCTTGCCTCCCACAGTGACCGACACCCTCGGGCGCCGGGATGGCGAGCCTAGGCCCGCCATACACTCAGATCTGCTTGTTGACCTGAGTGAATTCCAATTCGACCGGGGTTTCCCGACCAAAGATCGAGACCGACACCTTGAGGCGCTGGTTGTCCTCGTCGACTTCCTCGATCATGCCGTCGAAGTCCTCGAACGGACCGTCGGCAACCTTGACCTTCTCGCCGATCTCGAAGTGGATCAGCGTGCGTGGGGCTTCTTCGCCTTCCTGCACACGACCCAGGATCGCTTGAACCTCAGCATCGCGCATCGGCATCGGGCGGCCTTGCGGGCCCAGGAAACCGGTGACGCGGTTGATCGAGTTGATCAGGTGATAGCCCGCGTCGGACATTTCCATATGCACCAGCACATAGCCGGGCATGAAGCGACGCTCGGTTGTCACCTTCTTGCCGCGCCGGACCTCAATCACCTCTTCGGTGGGCACCAGCACTTCGTCAATCTGGTCTTCAAGTTCCTGCTCGGCCACGGATGCGCGGATCTGCTCGGCGATCTTCTTTTCGAAGTTCGACAGGACACTGACCGAATACCACCGTTTTGCCATCTGAACTCTGGTCCCTGTCTTGCCATGCGGGCTGTCCCGGCATGTAAATTCGTCAATCACACGGGGCCTCTGCCCCGCAACGTCTGAACAAAAAATCGGCGCGCAACTCGAATCGCCGCACGCCCCTTTTCAGGTCAGGTCTGCGCAATAGCCCGCGCAGACGCAGGTTTCAAGGGTGTAAACATAAATTCACCCATGCGGGCGATGCTCAGCCGAACATACCCAGAACCTGCTGCAGCCCGCCGCGGATCAGAATGTCGACAATCGCAAAGAAAACAGCTGTCAGCGCGGCAAGAATAAAAACCATCACCGTGGTCAGCATGACTTCGCGTTTGGTTGGCCAAACAACCTTGGCGACTTCGGTGCGGACCTGCTGGATGAACTGAAGCGGATTGGTAGTGGCCATGACATGTTTCCCTATTGGCGGATTTTGGGGATGTAACGGGTCCGTCGTCTAGTTTCAAGACTACATCGCCTAGGGGCTAGACCTCGGTCTCGCGAAGCCGGTCAAACCGGCGGGCAAGCGCCTCATCATGGCGCATGTCGGCGGCTGCCATCTCGCCAAAGTCTGGAAGGTAGAGACCATCCACTGTCCCTTCGGGGAATCGATCGAGCACCGCATCCCATTTCATCGCAAAGGCATCCAACCGCGCATGAAGTCGGACGGCCCGTGCTGGTCTCCGCCCGGCGTACCAGCGCCCAAACGCCATTGCCCGCTGCCAGAAGCTGTCGTAGCCAAGGGCAAAAAAGACCCCCAGCGTGACAAAGATAGTACCGACAACCACGCCCAGCACCAACCAAGGCTGTAGGATTACAGTTAGCACAAGAAGGCTGAGTACAACCGCCCGCAGCGAGGGGCGTTTCTTGGGTAAGTTTAGTGCCAAAGGCTTACGGGATTTGCACTGGGCCGTCTCCGGTGCCGACAAGTCTGGGAAAGTTCTCCGCCCCATGCGCCGCGGTTTGACCGCCGGCTCTTGTGACATTGCCATTGTAGCCTGAGCTGAGCTCGGTTGTTCGCTCTTCTGCGCGTCCTGCATCAGATTGCGTATTGCAGAACGCGGTGCGGCGTCCAACTCGGGCGCTGTGGAGGTATCGGCCTTATCTATATGGTTGGTCATATCAGTCTCTCTACGCAGTTGCGAAAGAGTTACCGATCTATTGCGCCTCGGGCAGGGCGGAAAATGGACAGATCTGCGGCACCTTTCCGCTTTTCCCAACGCAAAACCGCCGCTGCATGTTATGCAGCGGCGGTTTTGAATGATCATCGTAGAGAGATACTGATTATCAGGAACTTATTAGGTTTGGCGATGACCTACTCTCCCACGTCTTAAGACGCAGTACCATCGGCGCTACGGCACTTAACGGCTGGGTTCGGGATGGGACCAGGTGTTTTGCTCGCGCTATGATCACCAAACCAAATAAATTCCTGACGCGCTTTGCTCTGCAGAGCGACGGCGGGAGGCAGGGTATCCGTAGGATGCCCGTTCCCGCACCGTCTCCATTGGAGCGCAAAGCGTTTGTTTTCCAAGTCATGTACAACTGATTGTATGTGTATGCTTTTGATTGATAAGTTGAAGTCTTGCTTCTACTGGATCAAATCAAGCCTATCGAGCAATTAGTACCAGTCAACTGAACGTGTTACCACGCTTACATCTCTGGCCTATCGACGTGGTGGTCTACCACGGCTCTCAGGGATACCTTGTTTTGAGGGGGGCTTCCCGCTTAGATGCCTTCAGCGGTTATCCTGTCCGATCATAGCTACCCAGCACTGCTATTGGCATAACAACTGGTCCACCAGTGGATCGTTCACCCCGGTCCTCTCGTACTAGGGGCAACTCCTCTCAAGTATCCTACACCCACGGAAGATAGGGACCGAACTGTCTCACGACGTTCTAAACCCAGCTCACGTACCTCTTTAAACGGCGAACAGCCGTACCCTTGGGACCTGCTCCAGCCCCAGGATGAGATGAGCCGACATCGAGGTGCCAAACACTGCCGTCGATATGGACTCTTGGGCAGTATCAGCCTGTTATCCCCGGCGTACCTTTTATCCGTTGAGCGATGGCCCTCCCACTTGGGACCACCGGATCACTATGGCCGTCTTTCGACTCTGCTCGACTTGTCAGTCTCGCAGTCAGGCTGGCTTCTGCCATTGCACTCAACGAGCGATTTCCGACCGCTCTGAGCCAACCTTCGCGCGCCTCCGTTACGATTTAGGAGGCGACCGCCCCAGTCAAACTACCCGCCACACAGGGTCCCGGAACCGGATAACGGTCCGCGGTTAGACATCAAGCAGAACAAGGGTGGTATCTCAAGGGAGGCTCCACCGAGACTGGCGTCTCGGTTTCAAAGCCCACCACCTATCCTGCACATGTTCGGCCTAATGCCAGTGTGAAGCTGTAGTAAAGGTGCACGGGGTCTTTCCGTCTAACCGCGGGTAACCGGCATCTTGACCGGTAATTCAATTTCGCTGAGTCTATGTTGGAGACAGCGGGGAAGTCGTTACGCCATTCGTGCAGGTCGGAACTTACCCGACAAGGAATTTCGCTACCTTAGGACCGTTATAGTTACGGCCGCCGTTTACCTGGGCTTCAATTCAGAGCTCTCACCCCTCCTTTTAACCTTCAGGCACCGGGCAGGCGTCAGACCCTATACGTCGTCTTACGACTTCGCAGAGCCCTGTGTTTTTAATAAACAGTCGCCACCCCCTGGTTTGTGCCCCCAGCCTCTAGTTGCCTAGAAACCGGGCCTCCTTCTCGCGAACTTACGGAGGTATTTTGCCGAGTTCCTTCAACATAGTTCTCTCAAGCGCCTTGGTATTCTCTACCTGTCCACCTGTGTCGGTTTAGGGTACGATCTAGCGATGGAGCTATTTCCAGGGACCTCTAAGCAGCCCATTCAATCCGATAAGGATGAACTACCCTCGAGATCCGTCACTTCCATCTGGCCCAGGAATATTAACCTGGTTCCCATCGACTACGCCTTTCGGCCTCGCCTTAGGGGTCGGCTTACCCTGCTCAGATTAGCTTTAAGCAGGAACCCTTGGACTTTCGGCGAGAGTGTCTCTCACACTCTTTGTCGCTACTCATGTCATCATTCTCACTAGTGATCTCTCCACCGGATCGCTCACGCGCCAGCTTCACAGAAAGCTCCTTGTGTCCAATCCGTCCCGAGGGACGATAAGGACACATGGAACTATGTCACACTACGCTCTGCTACCATGCAATAAATGCATCCTCAGCTTCGGCTCATGGCTTGAGCCCCGTTACATCTTCGCCGCAAGACAACTTATTTAGACCAGTGAGCTGTTACGCTATCTTTAAAGGATGGCTGCTTCTAAGCCAACCTCCTGGTTGTTTTGGTCGTCTCACCTGCTTTCCCACTTAGCCATGAATTAGGGGCCTTAGCTGGAGGTTAGGGTTGTTTCCCTCTTCACGACGGACGTTAGCATTCGCCGTGTGTCTGCCGACTAGTACTCACCGGTATTCGGAGTTTGGTTAGGATCAGTAAGCCTGTGGGGCCCCATTACCCATCCAGTGCTCTACCCCCGGTGGTATTCGGTCGACGCTCTACCTAAATAGATTTCGCAGAGAACCAGCTATCTCCGAGTTTGATTGGCCTTTCACCCCTAGGCACAGCTCATCCCGATCTTT